>JAGXRN010000012.1 GCA_018335875.1 Dethiobacter sp. | reverse complement strand
CCCGGATCATTTAAAATGGTTACATACCATTATTTCCAATGCTAAAGCCTACATTGCCGGAACTTACCATGGTCTGGGACCGAGGCATTTACAGTCGTACTTGGATGAATATAGTTTCCGCTTTAATCGCAGAAAGTTCAAAGGCCAGCTGTTTAACAGGTTGCTCAATGCCTGTGTATTAACAGATACTATCACTTACAATGAGCTTGTTGCCGTGTCTCCCTGAGGTAACTTGATACTCAGGAAAAATAATTAAAATATTCAAAATATTGTATTGACTATTAAATAAATAAAATGCTATAATATGCTAAAAGTCAGTGAATAGAGTCATTGACTTTAGCATATTCATTATATCCTAATAACGATGAGTTGTAAACCTAAAAATACGAAAAAGGATAAGTATAAAAAAGTATAAAAAAGTTAAAGATGCTACAAAAATCATGTAAATTAAATTGCCACAACATTGAGAATATGAGATTATGTTATTTTGAAGAGGGGGTGGCGGCAAAGAATATTGCGGATGATGAAGACCTAAGGCCAATTAAAAAGGAGGTTAGGTTTATGTTAAGGTCTCTCTCAAAAAAGCTGCATGTACTAGTCGAGAAATATTTCCCTGATGCTTTTGTTTTCGTTATACTACTCACTGTGGTTACAATGTTTATGGGAATATTTATTACTAAAAAGACACCTTTTGAAATGATCCAATTTTGGTATGGAGGATTTTGGAATTTCCTGGCATTTACTATGCAGATGATTTTAATTCTGGTAACCGGTTACTGCTTGGTGGATGCGCCGGCAATTAAGAAGGCATTAAATTCCCTCTCTCAGGTCCCAAAGACTGCAACATCGGCTTTAATGTATACTATTATTGTTTCCGCTGCCGCTTCTTATTTTAGCTGGGGCTTGGGCCTTGTATTTGGAACTTTGTTTGCGGTAGCTGTTGCAAAGAATGTAAAAGGAACAGATATAAGATTACTGGTTGCAGCGGCTTATACCAGCGCTATAGTCGTCTTGCCAGCCAGTCTTACGATTACAGCCCCACTGCTTGTAAATACTCCCGGCCATAACTTGGAGGCAAAAATAGGACTTATTCCGCTTACACAGACCATCTTCGGCCCTATGCTATTAGGTATAGCAATAATAACAGTTATACTAATGCTTTTTGTGTTTAAAGCTATGATGCCTAAGGCTGAGGACGCTGTTCCGTTAATGTCTGTAATAACAGAAGAGGTAGTGAGTGCAACCGCTCCGATGGAAGAAAAAACTGTTGCAAACGCTCTTAATAATAGTATCATACTTAATTACATTATAGTTATTATGGGTTTAGTTTATATTATTTCTTACTTTCAAAAGGGTTTTAATTTGGAGCTTAATATCTTAAACTTTATCTTTATAATGATTGGGCTGGCTTTGCATAAAACGCCACGAAATTATATGAATGCTATTGTAAAAGCAATGCCGACTACTGCAGGCATAGCCTTCCAATTTGGTTTTTATGCCGGGATAATGGGGATGATGTCGGGAGCGGGTCTTATTTCAGTTATTGCGAAATGGTTTGTGTCGTTCTCTACTCCGTTTACTTTCCCTCTATGGACTTTAGTTTCGGCATCCGTGGTTAATATATTTGTACCCTCTGCTGGTGGCCAGTGGATTATTCAGGGTCCCATTATGATAGAGGCTGCAAATATCTTAGGGCTGCCTCCTGCTATTGCAGTCAACGGTGTTACTCTGGGCGATCTTGTAACAAATCTGTTTCAGCCATTTTTCGCCCTAATTACCCTGGGACTTTCTGGGCTAAGGTTGCGAGATATATGGGGTTATGTTTTAGTGGCTATGGTTATCTTCTTTATTGTTTCTGCAATTGGAGTAACATTCTTCCCCTTGGCGTTCTAAACTTAAATTTTGGTAAACCGATACTAGCTTGTAATGTTTTCTCAAACACATTATAGAGCTAGTATTTTTTTGAAATATGCCATCTATTCTAACACGGCTGTTGCAAAACTAAAAATAGTAAGGGGGTGTGCTAATGTACTGGAGCTACGAGTACATTATTAAAAAATTTCTTCCAGAAGTTAAAGACGTATGGACGATTAAAGGGATAGTAGAAAAAACGGCAGAGCTTGGCGACAAGACATTTTTAGTCTTTGCGCCCACAGGTCAGCACTACTCTTATAAGCAATCAAATATCCTGTCAAATAGAATAGCTAATGACTTGATTAAAATGGGTCTGCGTAAAGGAGACAAAGTCGGCATATACACGACAAACAAGCCGGAGTACATCTTTACGCTTTTTGCGATTGGCAAGGCCGGGTTAGTAGAGGTTCCGATTAACCCCAACCTTCGTGACTCAGAAATTTCCCATATGGTGAACAATGCTGGAGTAACTACAATTATTACTGAATCTACTAAAGAATTTGCGGATATTGTATCTAAGGTCGCACAACAGGCACCAGTACTAAAAACAGTAATAGTACAGGGAGACATTTCTCAATTCACTAAATTCTGTCTCAACGAGAAAAGCTTAAACATCGCTTCTTTAGATAAAATGCTGGAGAGTTCTGACGACGCTGACCCAGCCGTGGAAGTTAGTGATCAAGATGATTACTGTATCTTCTTTACATCGGGTACAACAGGCCTGCCAAAGGGAGCTGTTGTATCAAATAAGACATTTATACTTTCAGCTTTGTCCACCGGTGCTTTTCCAGTAAGCAGTTATTCAAGAAATTATACGTGTCTACCTCTATTTCACGCCAACGCTCAAGTATACTCTACAACTGCTATGCGATGCCTTGGAGCATGTCTTATCCTGTCGGACCGCTTCAGCCCGAAAAAATTTTGGCATGAAATTGTTGATTTTAAGGCCACCTATTTTAATTCAATCGGTGGAATGATGCAGATATTGGATGCCGCACTTAAGGAAGAAGACGTACCCAAGCACCAGGCTGAATTTGTCCTGGTAGGTGGTACTCCAGTAGAACTCTGGGAGCGCTTTGAGAGTAAATTCAAAGTTGATATATATGAAGGGTATTCAATGAGTGAAGCAACAGTTCTTTTTGGCAATATTCATCCGGATAAGGGCAAAAGAAAGGTCGGTTCATTTGGTAAGCCAACATTTATGGATCTTGCGAGGAAGGTTAAAGTGGTATCAGATAGTAAAGATGAAATCAGGGTGGGAACCGGTGAGTTGATGCAAACGGGGCAGGACTTTCTCTGTAAAGGGTATTGGAAAGCGCCCGAAGCCAACAATGAGTCGTTTGATTCCTACGGTTGGCTCCGCTCAGGCGACCTAGTCAGGGTAGACGAAGATGGGTATTATTACTTTGTCGACAGAAAGAAGTTTATGATTAGAGTAGCAGGGGAAAATGTATCCCCCTTTGAAGTAGAAGATGTTGTTAACAGTCATCCTGTGGTGTCGCAGTCTGCTGCCATACCCGTGCCTGATAAATTAAGGGGTGAGGAGGTCAAGGTACTAATAAAGCTGAAGGAAAGTACCCCCTCCGTAGATTTAAAAGACATATTTGAACACTGCACCAAAAAACTGGCCTACTTTAAGGCGCCGAGGTATTTAGAGGTAGTTACAGAATTTCCGAAGACTGCAACTGAACGAATTCAAAAAGTTAAATTAAAGGAGCTGGAAAAAAAGAGAGAAGACCATGGTTGGGACAGAAACAATGAGATTCCTGATTGGAAAAAAAGATATTATAGTTAAGAACAACTTTTCAGGGATTGGAGATTTTATTTATGATAGAAAATATTCTGGTTAAGTAAGGGTGAACTTATTTCTATCATAAAAATAAATCTGTCCTGTGGAAGTACATTATTTGTAGAGCGTATTGAATTCAAATCATAAGATTAATGCAAATGTAACTTTGGATGAAGACCTGCATTAAAAGAGGAACAAAAAGCGGAAGCTGCACCCAATAAATATAAAGATGTACGCTTTGCAAGCAATAAGTAGATGGTAGCATCAAAAACTTACGAGGAGGTTCTGTTATGGTGGGTATAACTTCTTTTGGCGCTTACGTACCCTACAATCGGCTTGAACGCAAACATATCAAAGCAGCCTTTGGCAAACCAGTACCGCCTGGGGAAAAGGCTGTGGCTAATTACGATGAAGACAGCATTACCATGGGAGTGGCAGCGGGCCTTGAGTGCTGCAAGTTTGTTAAGCCCAAATCGCTCGATGCCTTATACTTCGCTACAACCACCTCACCCTATAAAGAAAAGCAATGCGCCACTGTTATTGCTGCTGCACTGGATACAGGACCAAATCTCCGAACAGCTGACTTTACTGACACTCTTCGGGCGGGCTCTACAGCTATGCTTGCGGCGATAGACGCGGCTAAAAACGGCTTGAATGTGCTGGTCTCTGCCAGTGACATGCGTCTGGGTGCTGCCGACGGTCAGGCTGAGGCCAGTCTTGGGGATGGAGCAGCGGCTTTTGTGCTGGGGAATAAAAATGTTGTAGCGGAAATGCTTGCATATGATAGTGTTTCTATTGACTTTCACGATCAGTGGCGCTCTGATGGAGACATATTTATACGTAGCTGGGAGGAAAGATTCTGTATCTCCCAGGGCTACAACAGATTTATGACGGAGGCTGCAATAACAGTGATGGAAAAGACGGGCCTGAAACCAAAGGACTTCTTCCGTATTATAAATTATGGGGTTACTCCCAGGTACCAGATGGAGCAAGCCAGTAGGCTAGGATTTGAACCAGATCAAATACAGGATGGTCTATACCTCACTGTTGGAAATGCCGGTGTAGCAAATGCGCCGATGATGCTGGTCGCGGCATTGGAAGAGGCCAAACCGGGCAATAAGATATTATTCCTAACTTATGGCGAAGGAAGTGACGCTATTGTTTTCCAGGTAACTGACGAAATTTTAAAGCTCAAGCCACGACCGGGAATAAAAAACTGTCTCAGACTGAAAAAAAACAGTATGAATTATGAAAAATACTTGCGTTGGAGAGGACTTATTACAACTGAACCAGCAAGAAGACCACGGCAGGAGAGGTCGTCACTCCCCGACTACTTCCGTAACTTCGCTAAGAACTACGCTCTTTACGGCTGCAAATGTACAGATTGTAATACAGCCCAGTTTCCACCCACCAGGGTCTGCGTGCAATGCCAAAGCATAGATAGGATGGAGTCATACCGGTTTTATGGAAGAAAGGGCAAGGTAGTTACTTTTACTGTTGACTATCTAACCGATTCACCTGATCCTCCGGGCGTAGTAGTGGTGGTGGACTTTGAGGGGGGTGGACGCATGTTCTGTAATCTTGCCGATTGTGACCTGGATAAAATACAAGTTGGTATAGAAGTGGAGATGTCCTTCCGGAAGCTATTTACCGTGGACGGAGTTCAGACATACTTCTGGAAAGCTATCCCTAAGATGGTTTAAAGGAGGTAATTGGAATGGCAATAGGCATTAAAGACAGAGTATCAACAATTGGTATGGGATGCAGCAAGTTCGGTGAAAGGTTTGACTGCAGTCTTGAAGACCTGATGGTGGAGGCAGTAAATGAAGCCTTAACGGATGCAGGAATTGAGTTTAACGACATAGACGCTTTCTGGTTTGGCACCTTTAATTCTGGGTTGGCAGGAATTTCCTTCTCCAATCGGTTAAAGTCACAATACAAACCTGTGACGAGAGTTGAAAACATGTGTTGTACTGGTATGGAGGCTTTTCGAAACGCTTGCTACGCGGTAGCGGCCGGGGTCTGTGATGTAGCCATGGCAATCGGTGTAGAAAAGCTTAAAGACAGTGGACATAGTGGACTGGCACTTCCTCCTGTCGATTCCGACAGGACCTCACCGGAGCTTTCAGCACCTGCCATGTTTGCCCTGCTTGGCCCCTCTTACGCTCACAAGTATGGACTTTCCATCCAGCAATTAAGGGAAGTCCTTGCACGCATTGCCTATAAAAATCACGCCAATGGCGCTTTAAACCCAAAAGCTCAATTCATGGCTGAAGTGCCTATGGAAAAGATTCTTAATTCACCCATGATCGCATACCCTCTTACCATCATGGACTGTTCCGGTGTTTCCGACGGCTGCGCCTGCGCAATTATTACGCGCGCTGAGGATGCAAAAAAGTACAGGAAAGATCCGATGTATGTTAAGGCGCTCCAAGTAGCAGCAGGGCCGGCTCATAGCGAAAGGCACCAGAGCTATGACTTTACGACGGTGATGGAGACATGTCACGCAGCAGCAGTTGCTTACAAAGAGGCCGGCATAAGTGAGCCAAGGAGAGAGATTAGCTTGGCTGAAGTGCACGACTGCTTCACAATCACTGAGTTAGTCATTTACGAGGACCTTCAGCTTAGTGAGCGTGGTAGAGGCTGGCGCGATGTATTAGATGGTAAGTTCGACCGTGACGGCGTACTTCCCGTCAATATCGATGGGGGCTTAAAATCCTTTGGTCATCCTATCGGCGCTAGTGGCCTACGCATGCTTTATGAGTTATGGCTGCAGTTCCATGGTAAGGCCGGTAAACGTCAACAGGATGACCCTCGGGTTGGACTTGCACATAATATGGGGGGAACACCATACTCCTGTGTATCGGCAATAGCAATTGTGGGGAAAGAATTAGGTTGAGTGTTAACTCCTTTTTATTTTTTATTTATTTAGAAACACTTGAGGAGATGGTAATATGACTAAAATAATCGTGACTGCAGCAGTAACAGGTTCCATACACGTCCCAAGCATGTCGCCCTATTTGCCGATTACACCTGACGAGATTGCTGAAGATGCAGTGAGGGCCTGCGACGCGGGAGCGGCTGTAGTTCACATTCATGCCAGGGATCCGAAAATAGGCAAGCCTGTTTCCGACATTAATATTTACAGAGAAATTCTGAGTAATATCCGTAAGCGCTGCAATGTCATTGTATGCACTACCACAGGCGGTGGTTTGGGTATGACAAAAGAAGAACGTATCAGTGTTGTGCCAGCTTTCAAGCCTGAACTTGCCTCGTTTAACATGGGATCAGTTAATTTTGCTCTTTATCCGGTTCTCGAAAAATTTAAGGATTTTAAATTTGACTGGGAGAAACAATATCTAGAATTTACTGAGGATTTTGTTTTTAGCAACACGTTTGCGACGATGAAATACTTTTTAAGTACTATGAATAGCTTGGATACCAGGCCTGAGTTAGAAATTTACGACAGCGCCATGATTAACAATGCTGCACAGCTTATGTATGAAGGTTATCTAAAGCGTCCTGTTTACCTCCAGTTTGTATTAGGTATTCTAGGTGGTCTTCCTGCCACAGTGTCAAATTTGGTCTTCCTTTACAATTCTGCAAAAGAACTAATCGGTGAATTTAACTGGTCAGTCTGCGCCGCTGGACGGAATCAACTAAAGATTTGTGCCGCCGCCTTGGCTATGGGCGGAAATGTAAGAGTAGGGCTCGAAGATAGTCTTTATGCTGCGAAGGGGGTATTGGCAAAGAGCAGTGCTGACCAGGTGGAAAAAGTGGTGAGGATTGCAAGGGAGCTCAGTTATGATATTGCCACTCCGGATGATGCCAGGCAAATATTAGGACTAAAAGGTTTACAAAGTGTTAATTTCTAATTTACTGAAATAAGTGCCAGTCTAAGAAAAAGCCCCTCGGTCTTTACCAAAATGTAAAAACCGAGGGGCTTTAGTTTTAAAGATATTATGTCACGAGCTTTTGATATTTTATCCTACGCTGTGTACCAGTGGTACGTGTAGGTAGTTTGGGCAGTCCCGTCACAGCTTTCGGCTTTCTTTCAGGTAGTAGTGGTAGACGACAACTTTGAGAGTGGCGGCTACGGGGATAGCTAGGATAATGCCGATTATCCCAAGCAGCTGCCCTCCTATAAGCAGGCTGATGATTATGGTGAAAGGACGCAGGTCTGTTGCCTTGCCAAGCAGCAGCGGCACAAGAATAAAAGCGTCCACAGCCTGTATTATAATATAAATGAGTATGATTAGAAAAATGTTTGGCGTATCGGGGGTAAGGGAGAGAAGTACTGCCGGAATACCGGCGAGGTAAGGGCCGACATAGACAATGATATTCAAAAGGCCGGCCAGTATGCCGAATATGAGGGCAAATGGCATGCCCACCACGGCTAGAACGATTCCTGTCATGACACCAACGATAGCACAGCGGACAAAATTCCCGCGCAGATAGGAGCCTACTTTGAGGTCAATAATTTCCAAGACATGAGTGGCTTCTTTTTGCAAGCGCGGCGGGAAAAGCCGGATAACACCTCTCCTGAGCGGCTCAAGGTCACGCATAAGGTAAAAGACAAGGAAAAGGATTATTATTATGTCTGTCAGCCCGGACAGGAAATTTACAGTTACTGTTGTCGCTGTGGAAATCGCCTGCTGCAGGAGAATGGGCAGTTCTTGCGACAGGTTCTGCAGTGCCTCTATCAGGTTGTCATTGATCAAAATTTCCTCTAGCTGTGCAATAAACTGGGGCAGTACAAAGCTGTAATCAGTGGCCAGGTAGCGGGCCATACTACGCAGTTCCACTATTAATGTGGGAATAATAAGGTAAAAGAAGAGCAGAAAGATAAAAAGCAATGTAAAATATACTATCAGAACTGAAATAAGGTGAGGCATGCCTTTTTTGGTGAGATAGTAAGAGAGAGGGGAAATGCTGTAAACTATGAGCAGGGAAATAAGGACCAGGCCGATAACCCAGGAAATTTTCTGCACAAACCATATCACAGACACTACAAGCAGGAGCAAAGCAACCAGTTTATAGGCAAAATCCCACTGACGGTCTTTCAAAATTCCACACTCCTGTCGATTTGTGTTTCTATGCTAATTATAATTGCTTGAACAAATCATGACAATGTTTAATTACCAAAGTTATTTAACCTGTGATAATAGTTTGGGTTTCTGAGTATATTGGGACAGGAGGTGTTATGTATGGCACTTGGACTTCTTATACTTGTCAATCTTATCCTGGCGCTTGGGTTGTTTAATCTGCCGCCGCTTCTCGAAGGTGGAACAGGCAGCCTATTTGCCAGGGTCTGGCTGGTCTTTGGGCTCCTTGTTTTCACAGCTCATTACAGGCACTGGCTTGTGCTTGAAAAGAGCAAACAGAAGGCTAACCAAAGCAGTACTAAGGTTCATCATCAGACTGAGCGGTTAGTGGTTCGTAATCAAGAATATAGGTAGTTTTTTCAGAGAGAATCAGTGTGCGCACAAAAAGACGGTAGCGTCCGTTATCGGCTTCAACTATACGCCGGTCCAGCAGTTGTACGGCAAGATATGGAGACAGTAAGTCCAGTTTTTCTCCCACCAGTTCCTGAGTCAGTTTTATAACCGCCTGCCGCAGAGCAACTTCAAGAAAGACGTCCTGTGTTTCTTTGCTGAATTGAATTTCAACTTCTCGTACAAGCATTGTCCGGTGGTCCTGCCACTGGGCTTCAATTTTTTTCAGGCGTTCGGTTGTCTCATAAAGACTGACTCTGAGTTTTTCGCGGTCCAGATAGAGTGTATCCAGCCGGCTGGCGAGATGGATATTCATAGATATTGCTCCAAGCAAAACACCAAGCACAATCAGAGAAAAATCACGCTTCACCGTGAATTTCCCCCCGCTATGTAGAGTAATAAAAGGTAACCGGCATGCGCACCCAGGAAAGAAGATAATATCAGGAGCACTTGTTTGGCGATTACTCCCATCTGCCAGCCTAAAAAGCCTGTCTCTATGGCTTTTATAGTATCAAATGTCCCCCCCATGGCGGCAACCAGTGCCCATATCTTCAGTTTTCCTGCAAGCTCGAGCATGCTGTGTCCGGGCGCCTGCCCGGTAAAAACTGCACCAACTGACCCTAGCAGTGTGCCGCCAAGAATGACTCCACAGGAAATAAAGACATTTAAAACTAGGGTGTCCAAAAGTTTATTCATGGCTTTAACCTCCTGTTGTTATATTTATTGGCGGGAAGAAAGATTTAGACACAAGCTTCATTAAAAAAGGAAAATTGCAGTAAAAAAAGAACTTATAATATGATAAGATTCGCGGTGGGGTGAACGCATGGAAAACAGCAAAGAAAACAGCAAATTTGTACATTTACACTGTCATAGCGAATATTCACTGCTTGATGGCGCCTCTCGCATCAGGGACATGATTGGACGAGCGAAAGTGCTGGGTATGCCGGCTCTGGCCATTACCGACCATGGCACAATGTACGGGGTTATCGACTTTTACAAAGAGGCAAAGAAAGCAGGAATTAAGCCCCTTATTGGCTGTGAGGTATATGTGTCACCAAGAAGACGCACGGACAGGGACCCGCGTATAGACAGCAAGCAGCACCATTTGGTGCTGCTTGCCAGAGACCAGGAAGGATACCTGAATTTGATGGAGTTGGTTTCACGTGGGTTCAGCGAGGGCTTCTACTACAAACCCCGTGTGGATCACGAGCTTTTGCTGCGCCACAACCGGGGGCTGACTGCACTCTCTGCCTGCATAGCCGGCGAAATACCGCAGGCGCTGCTTGAAAATAGGCTGCAGGATGCTCTGTCCCTCATTGCTTTCTATAAACAGACATTTGGCGAAGAATACTTCTTTCTTGAGCTGCAGGATCACGGGCTGCCCGAACAAAAAATGATCAATGAAGCGGTTGTGCGTCTGGCAAGGGAAACAAAGACACCGCTGGTTGTTACCAATGACCTGCATTATATAAATAAGAGCGACGCCGAGGCCCACGATGTGCTGTTGTGCATCCAGACAGCCAAAACGGTAGAAGATGAAAAAAGGATGCGTTTTTCAACTTCGGAGTTCTACCTTAAAACTGCAGCTGAGATGTCGGCCCTTTTCACAAAAAGCGGCATTGACCCGACAGCGATGGCAGAAGCCATGTCTAATACCCTTGTTATTGCCGATTCCTGCAACCTGGATTTTGAATTCGGCAATACACACCTGCCTGTGTATGAGATTCCGGCAGGTTACGATGAGAATAGCTATTTGCGTGAGGTTTGCCTGCAGGGTCTGAAAAATAGATTCGAACAGGATGTATCAGACGATATCGCCAACCGCCTGGATTTTGAACTTTCTGTAATAGCCCAGATGGGTTATGCTTCATATTTTTTAATAGTCTGGGATTTCATCCGTTACGCTCATGAAAATGGTATACCAGTGGGCCCCGGGCGTGGTTCAGCGGCCGGCAGTCTCGCGGCATACTGTCTTAAAATTACCGATATTGACCCTCTCAGGTACGGGCTGCTTTTTGAACGTTTTCTAAATCCTGAACGAATAACAATGCCCGATATTGATATAGACTTCTGCTATGAAAAGCGCGGACAGGTAATAGAGTATGTGATACAGAAATATGGTGAGGAAAATGTGGCGCAGATTATCACATTTGGCACCATGGCAGCCAAAGCGGCCGTGCGTGATGTGGGAAGGGCATTAAACCTGCCTTATGCCGACGTGGACCGCATCGCCAAAATGATCCCGGCAGAGTTAAACATTTCAATTGAAGATGCGCTGCAGAAATCATCTGAACTGCAGGAGTTGTATAAAAACGATGAAAAAGTCACAAGGCTGATAGATTTGTCGCTGGCTTTGGAAGGTTTGCCACGGCATGCTTCCACTCATGCCGCCGGAGTTGTTATCTCCAGGGAGCCCCTTGTAAGGTATGTGCCCCTTCAGAAATCCGGGGAAGACGGCATGGTAACCCAGTTCTCAATGGGCATACTGGAGGAACTGGGCCTGCTTAAGATGGACTTTCTGGGGTTGCGCACACTTACAATTATGCAAGAGGTGATAAGGCTTACAGAGGAGCCGGACGGGAGCAAAATTAATCTGTCCCAACTGCCGCTTGATGATGGGCCCACATACCACCTCCTTTCCCAAGGTGATACCGCCGGTGTATTCCAGCTGGAGTCAAGCGGCATGCGCAGCATCCTGCGCGACTTAAAGCCCAGCGTATTCGAAGATATAATCGCCGTGGTAGCGCTTTACCGGCCCGGGCCCATGGAGCAGATTCCTGTTTTTATTCAGAGCAAACACGGGCAGATACCCATCAATTACCTTCATGCTTCTTTGGAGCCCATCCTTAAAGAGACCTACGGTGTCATGGTTTACCAGGAGCAGATTATGCAGGTGGCCGCCTCCATGGCCGGATTCTCACTGGGTGAGGCGGACCTGTTGCGGCGCGCCATTGGCAAGAAAAAGCTGGAAACTCTAAATGAACAGCGTGAAGTATTTGTACGGGGCTGTGTCGGCAACGGGCATCCTAAAAAAATGGCGGACGAGCTTTATGACCTGATTGTCAAATTTGCCTCCTATGGTTTTAATAAATCACACGCTGCTGCATATGCCCTGGTTGCTTATCAGACTGCATATCTCAAAGCAAATTACCCCACACAGTTCATGGCTGCACTGATGACAGGCGTAATGTCCAACACTGATAAAGTAGCCGCTTATATTGCCGATTCCAAGAGAGCCGGTATCGAAGTGCTCTCCCCCCACATCAATCAAAGTGAAGCTAATTTTGCTGTCAGTGCTGAAAAATCCATTCGCTTTGGTTTGGCGGCTGTAAAAAACGTGGGGCAGGGAGCGATCGAGTCCATTTTGCAGGCCCGTGGCAAAAATGGTGATTTCACTTCACTGCGCGACTTCTGCTCCCGTGTAGACCTGCGCAGCTGTAATAAAAAAGTGATGGAAAACCTTATTAAGTGTGGCGCCTTTGACTGCCTGGGCGCCAACAGGTCACAACTGCTGGCGGTACTGGATGAGACTGTATCTGCGGCACAGACAGAACACCGGGAGCGCCAAAACGGTCAGATGTCCATGTTTGAAATAGTAGAAGAAGACAGTGAGTGGGTAAAAGCCCGGGATGATTTGCCCAATCTGCCTGAATTGTCTTCGCGCGAGCGGCTGGCCATGGAGAAAGAGGCACTGGGCCTTTATATCAGCGGCCACCCTCTCCAGGAATATGGACCGGTGCTTAACCGCCTCACTACTTTGATTCAAAGCAGCGACCTGGCTGAGATGGGAGACAATGAAGATGTGCAGCTGGCAGGTATGATTATAAGTGTAAAACATATTACCACCAAAAAAGGGAAGCAGATGGCCTTCTTCCAACTTGAAGACCTCGCAGGAGCAGTGGAAGTTGTGGTATTCCCTGAAGTTTACGAAAAAGTGCGTTTGTGCCTTACAAGCGACAGTGTAGTTGCCGTCAACGGCCGGACAAGCCGTAAGGAAGAAGAAGAAGTTAAGATAATGGCTGAAATGATATTCCCCTTGCCCCGCGAGGCAAAAGAAGTGGTTATCCGCTGCGAAGATGCCGCAATGAGTGAACTTCTCCAGCTCAGAGATATTCTGACAGGTTCCCGTGGACTTGTACCGGTGTATATTTATTTTCCCGCCGAACATAAAAATGTACTAACCTCTGAGGATTTCTGGCTCAGCGAAGATCCGGTTAAGTTGGAGGAAATTAAGGAATTGTTCGGCACTAACTCTGTCAGTATGAATACGCTGGATAAGTCTGCTACAGGCAGGGAAAATTAGCACTATAGCTACGCCTTGGCTCAGCTGTAGTGAGCCATTATAAGGAGGAGTAATATGCGCAGGATTGGCGTTTTAACTTCCGGAGGCGATGCCCCGGGCATGAACGCGGCCATCCGTGCTGTTGTGCGAAAAGCTATTTACCACGGCCTGGAGGTAACTGGGATACGTCGAGGTTACAGTGGGCTAATCGCCGGCGACGGCTCACCCATGGAGCTGGGCTCGGTGGCGGATATAATCCAACGCGGAGGGACTGTGCTTCGTACAGCCAGGTCACCTGAATTCCTGGAGAGCACCGGTCAGCAGCAAGCTGTCAGTAATTTGCATGAAATGGGGGTAGAAGGCCTTGTGATTATTGGCGGGGATGGTTCTTTCCGCGGCGCTGCAGCATTGGAGGAAGCCGGAGTACATACTGTGGGTATACCGGGCACCATCGACAACGACATACCTTTTACCGACGCCAGTATAGGTTTTGACACCGCAGTCAACAATGTGACAGATGCCATCAATAAGGTGCGTGATACAGCCACTTCGCACGAAAGGATTTATGTAATCGAGGTGATGGGAAGGACATCGGGACAAATAGCTCTTGCCGCCGGCCTGGCCGGTGGGGCTGAATCCATTCTCGTTCCCGAATTTCCCTTTGACTTGGATGAAATTTGCGAGCGCCTGCACCGCGGGGTAAAAAGGGGCAAGCTGCACAGCATAATCCTGGTTGCCGAAGGCGTGGGCAGTGCACTGACAATTGGGGAAGAGATTAAAGAAAAAACTGCTATGGAAACGCGTGTTACTATTTTAGGCCACCTGCAGCGGGGCGGCACACCCACAGCTTTTGACCGTATGCTGGCAAGCAGGCTTGGCGCAGCGGCGGTAGACCTGCTGCGTGAGGGATGCCACGGCCGAATGGTGGGCCTTAGAGCAGGAGAAGTTCTGGCAACGCCTTTTGATGAAGTTTTTACCAAAGAGAAAACTATGTCCGCGGAACTGTACAACCTGGCAACAATCCTTGCCATCTGACTTCTTCTGTGCTGTCTGCAGACACACAGTTCCGTTTGACTGGGAAGAAACAACGACTTATGGAATCGGGAGGTAATAATGAGGAGGACAAAAATCGTATGTACACTGGGGCCGGCATCTAGCAGTGTTGAAATATTGAAGCAGTTGATTGCCTCGGGTATGAATGTGGCCAGGCTGAATTTTTCTCACGGTACCCATGAGGAGCAGGCTGTAACTATGAACGCGGCAAGGAAGGCAGCCAGGGAGATGAAAAGCGACATTGCACTCATGCTTGATACAAAGGGACCTGAAATCCGTATCGGTTCATTTAAAGAAAAAAAAGTAGTATTGACTGAAGGGGACCAGTTCACTCTCAACACCGGTAAGTTGGAGGGCAGCGTACACGCTGTATCTGTAAACTATCCTGACATTGTCAGGGATGTGGAGCCTGGCATGAAAATACTGCTGGACGATGGACTAGTCGTGCTTGAAGTCCTTTCTGTTAAAGAGTCAGATGTAATCTGCCGCGTCGTGACAGGAGGGGAACTCAGCGGGCGCAAAGGGGTTAATATTCCGGGAGCGCAATTAAATTTGCCTGCTGTCTCGGAAAAAGACTGTGACGATATTATCTTCGCCATCAGGAATGACTTTGACTTTATCGCCGCCTCGTTTGTACGCAAGGCCTCCGATATCCTGGCTATCCGTGCCATCCTTGAACAGCACCACTCCAACATCCTGATAATCGCTAAGATTGAAAGCCAGGAAGGCGTGGATAACCTGGAGCAGATACTTGAGGTAGCCGACGGTGTGATGGTGGCAAGGGGGGATCTTGGTGTTGAGATACCGACCGAGGATGTTCCCCTTGTGCAGAAGCTGATTATTTCCAGGTGCAACTCACTTGGCAAGCCTGTAATTACAGCCACTCAGATGCTCGACTCCATGATCCGCAATCCGCGCCCCACACGCGCTGAGGCCAGTGATGTGGCAAACGCCATATTCGATGGCACAGACGCGGTCATGCTCTCAGGTGAAACAGCTGTGGGCCGCTACCCCATCGATGCTGTGCGCACCATGGCCAGGATTGCAGAGAGGACCGAAACCGCCCTTCATTATGCCCAGATGCTGGAGAGTTTTGAACCGCCGGCTGAACGCAGTGTCACAGATGCCATCTCTTATGCCACCTGCTACGCCGCCCAGGAATTGGGTGCTGCCGCCATTATTACCGCTACCCAGTCGGGGCATACCGCCCGCATGGTTTCCAAGTATAAGCCAAAAGCCCGCATCATTGCGGTAACACCACGGGAACAGGTGGCACGTATACTTGCCCTGACATGGGGTGTTTTTCCGGTACTTTGCCGACCTACCACTTCCACCGATGAAATGTTCAATTCGGCAGTGGAGGCATCCTTAGACAGCGGGTATATTAAGAATGGAGACTTAGTCATTATTACTGCCGGCGTGCCGGTTGGTGTAAGCGGCACCACCAACCTGCTCCGTGTCCACACCGTGGGAAAAGTCCTGCTCCAGGGCACCGGCCTTGGTAAAAAACCTGCAACCGGCCCGGTGAGGGTGGTTTTCAATGCTGCAGGAGCGTCTTTGCTGGAGGAAGGAGAAATCCTGGTAACACCGTCCACAGACAGCAGTTATGTGCCCTACCTGAAATCCGTATCGGGTCTAATTGTGGAAGAAGGCGGCCTGACTTCACATGCCGCCGTGGTGGCCCTAACTCTGGGCATTCCGGTACTTGTGGGGGCTAAGGACGCCACAACACTTTTAACCAGTGGTGAAACAGTGACAATTGACACCACAAGGGGCCTGGTCTATAGCGGTAAGGCTACCATATTATAGAGGGGTGATGCTATGAAAAGCGGGGAAATCAATATTCGCGTGCGCTACGCCGAAACAGACCAGATGGGCGTCGTGTATTATGCTAATTACTTTGTCTGGTTTGAAGCCGGACGAACCGAGTATTTCAGGCAACTTGGCATGCCTTATAATGAATTTGAGAGAAATGATATCTTTTTGCCTGTGACGAGAGCTTTTGCCCACTTCAAAGTACCTGCACGCTATGATGAAATGGTGCGCGTAGTCACCGATGTTACCAGCATCCAGGAAGTAAGGATTGCTTTTAAATACGAAATATTCCGGGAGAATGAATTGCTTGTGCGGGGGGAAACCGAGCACGCTTTTGTCAGTAAAAACGGAAAACCGGTTGTTCTTAAAAAACAAAATCCTTTCCTCTGGCGGCGCCTGCTGGAGGCTGCCGGGGAAAATGTGGAGTAGAATGCCATGTTCTTTAAACTGCTGCTGTTGTTTACTCTTGGCCCGCTGCTTGAGCTGTATCTTCTGATTGTGATTGGACAGAGAGTCGGGCCGGCCCTTACCATTCTGCTCGTTGTCAGCACCGGTTTTTTTGGTGTAATGCTGGCAAGGGCACAGGGTTTTTTTGTGCTGCGGGAAATTGCAGACTGCCTGCGCTGCGGTGAGCTGCCGGGCGATGCACTGATGAACGGCATGCTGGTTCTGGTCGGCGGCGCTTTTTTACTTACGCCCGGACTAATCTCAGACACCGCGGGTTTTCTGCTGCTTATCCCCGGCAGCAGGCAGGTTATTAAGAGGTTTATACTGGTAAGGCTGAAAAAGGCCCTGGAGGCAGGCACATTACATATTTTCCGTCGCTAATAGTTGAAGAGGAGGCGGCCCTGTTGGAGGTTAAACCGGAAATTGGCATCATTTATCATCCAGACTTCTTCTTGCATACCAACGCACACCACCCAGAAAAAAAAGAAAGATTGGAAGCAATCTTAACAATCCTTAAAGATGAGCGTTTATTTGAAAAAATGGAGCAACTGGCGCCATTACCTGCAGAAATTGAAGAGGTGGCCCGCGTGCACACCGAAGCGTATATAAAAAGTGTGCGCGAGCTGTGCGAGCGCGGACGCAGCTATCTGGACGCGGATACATATCTCACACCGCACTCGTATGAAGTGGCTCTTCTCTCAGCCGGCGGCGCTTTAAAGGCGGTGAGGACAGTGCTTGAGGGCCGTCTTAAGGCATGCTACTCGCTGGGACGCCCGCCAGGGCATCATGCAGAAACACACCGGGGTATGGGATTTTGTATCTTTAACAACGGGGCAATTGCAGCCAAAGAAGCCATTGAGAAGTACGGCATTTCCCGTATCCTCTATTTGGACTGGGACGTGCACCACGGCAACGGCACGCAGGAAACATTCTACCAGGATCCCCGTGTCCTTTTCATGTCGGTCCATCAAAGTCCCGCTTTCCCCGGCTCGGGTTACATCGACGAGACAGGCAAGGGCGAAGGCTCCGGTTACACTGTAAATGTCCCGCTCCCGCCTGGATCCGGTGACGAAGAATATGCTGCAGTGTTCAGGGAAATAGTCGAACCACTCGCTGATGCCTTCAAGCCGGAGCTGCTTTTTGTTTCTGCCGGGCAGGATGCATATCATGACGACCCACTGGCTGGTATGAGGCTTAGTTTTGCAGGCTATGCCAATATGGCTCGCCATGTGAGGGAAATAGCAGACAGGCATTGCGAGGGAAGAGTGGTCCTCTTCCTGGAAGGGGGCTATCACCTGAGGGGCCAAGCAGAAGCTGTGGTAACCACCCTGTCCGAGCTTGGACAGTGGAACCGTCCGCTTAAACAGGAAACGGTGCACAAGAGCGGGAGTATTGACAGCCGGGCAATGGATATTATCACCGCCGCACGTCAGGCCAGCACTTTAATTAACGTGAAAAGAGAATTGTGATCATACTTTAAAGTCTGCATTTATTTTGTGGATGAAAATTTATTGTTTGACCTAGGCCGTTCAAAAAGGATGCAGAACGCGAAGCCAGAATGCCCGGCACCGCAGGCGTATATTAATATACGTTGAGGATGCCGGGCATTCGCAGCGACAAAGTTATGCGCCTTTTTCAACGGCCTATGCTGAAGTCGTTTATAACCAGGCCCGTTATAAGCTTTGGATAAAAATATGTTGATTTTTGCGGCATCTTATCTCCTGCCGAGGCGACATCTAGCACCTCGGGAACCCTGGTAGCACTGAGCATAAATGCAGCCTGGCAGGCGGCGGAATCAACCTCATCCAGTGCCTGGGACACGCTGTGAGTGTAAACAAGGTTAGAACCACTGTGCCGGGCTTCTTGATAAATACCCAATCTGTCTTCAAGCACCAGGCACTGCAGTACAGCAACATCAAGGCTGCGCCAGGCTAAAGACATCTCTGGGGCCTTTTTTGCCATCAATTCCCTGGCCGCTGTGCGCGGCAGCGACAGCCTGTAGAGCATTCCTGCAGCGTAGAGGCAGAAAATATGACAGCCGTCTGAAGAATCCTGTGCAGCCTGGAGTTTGGCTGCTGCCGCCGTTTCCCTGCCGGTTGCCGGAAGCTCTACCGGCGTGACTGTAAAGTTTTCTGCCAGGGAAGCCAGTAAGTCAGCAGTTGCAAAATCAGGGATATTCTTCACTAACCGGTGGGCAGGCAGGATTACAAGGCCGGGGTCGTAGAGGTTGACCAGTGTCATCAGCACAAAATTATAGTTGCTGTTTCCGGCAAGGAGCATTTCCCGGTGAAATGCCAGAGCTGTTTCATAACGGTGATGTCCGTCTGCGATGTAAACTTTCTTTTCACTGAATTCTCTTATAATGGTGTTGAGGTCGGCAGCTTTGTCTATCCGCCAAAGCCGGTGGGTTTCACCGTTATCATCCCGGAAAGAAAGAAGAGGATCGCTTTTTGTGTAGGATGAAGCAAGGTTTTCCACTGTCAGGCATGGATCGTCGTAGAGCCCAAAAATCGGGCTGAAGTTGGCCCGGCAGTGGCGCAGCAGGTCAAGACGGTCTGCTTTGGCCTTGGCAAGAGTTTCTTCGTGCGGCAGGACCGTACCCGTCTTGTAGTCCTCCACGCCAACGCCGCAGATAATGCCGCTGCGGGTCAGCCGGTGGCCGCTTGCCTCGAACTCTTGTTCATATAAATATACAGACTGGCTTTTTTCACGTACCAATATATCTTCTGCCAACCATTTTGCAAAAAAGGCTGCAGCACGTGTGTAGCGGTTGTCATGTGAATCATCAGTCTTTCTTGTATCCCCGTATTCCAGTCGTATCACATTATACTGGCTTTTTTTGTAGTACTCCCGCTGTTCCCGCTCACCAATTACGTCGTAAGGAGGAGTGACCAGATCGGACATATTTCCTGCCTTACTGTTGTTGTAGAGAATACCTCGAAAAGGGACAATTTTTGCCAACTCTACACCTCCTAAGCATGAGTAAATTTTAACTCATATACAAGAAGATTGCAACGGCCCCAGCTGACGCCAGGGCCGTTGTGCAAATTCAAAAGATTGCGAAAATCTAGGGCGAAAAGGCTAAATTATTTTTGACATGGAGGTAGTAATAAAGCTGCTTGAGAGTCTCAATCTCTTTTTCATTCAACTTATTTAGATAGTTTAGGAATATTTCAGCTGTCATCAGTGAGTCGCCAAGTGCGGTGTGGCGCCCATTTGGTGTCACCTTGTGAACTCTCAGCAGACTGTCGAGATCATGTGAATGCAGCTCAGGGGTGAGGGCACGGGAAAGTTTTAGTGTATCGATGACAGGGTTATAAATTTCGGTACGTGTATACCAGTTTAGCTTTATGTTTAAAAAGGCCATGTCAAAGTCGGCATTGTGGGCAACCAATATCCCATCTCCGATAAAATCCAGGAAGTCATTGATAACACTGCATACTCCTCTTTTATCGGCAACCATACTGTCACTGATACCTGTTATTTGTGTGACTGCAGGCGGGATAGTGCGGTAGGGGTTGACCAGTTCGTGAAAGACCTGGTCTTCACGGATAACCCCATCTTCAACCACAACACCACCGATTGAAATTATTTCGTCACCATGATAAGGATAAAACCCTGTTGTTTCTGTGTCAAATATAATATAGCGGCTTCCTTTTAGCGGGCGGTTCCAGTCAGCCTGCTTTTGCAGTTGGAGCGATTTTTCAGCCAAGGCGCTGGTTATAGCAGGCTCAGGTTCGTATCCGTTCTGTGAGCCGCGTTTCTCTGCGCGTACTTTATAAAATTTGTAGAGGAGGCGGTAGACAAAGATTTGCCAGAGAGGGCTTCTCCGCCTCGCAGGCACGTTGTTTTTATTCATGGATGTAAGAAGCATTATATTTCACTCCCTGAATTAACCGATAAAGGCATAAAAAGCGTGACCGGTCAGGTTTTGAAGTTTATCAACCGCCAAAAAGGCACCCCGTAAAATTGCTTTATCTTTTTTACTTAACTCATCGGGGGTAATGTAATTGTCCGGCTGTTGACCATGACTCAACTGTTTCAGACTTTCCCTTATTCTAAACATCATCAGCGACTCATAAGCGGCATGAAATGCCTCTGTGTCGTCTTTAGAGAACACGCCTCTTTTAAAGAGGTCGTCTAGCCTTTCAAATGTATTGGTATGCACAATTCCCTCGCGGAGAGAAAAAATTCTCAGGCAGTCGACCATGTGCACACAGGCGGCCCCTTTTAAGTTTACCTTGTTACGGTGCTCTTTTGATTTTTCAGTAATAATCTGTTTAAAAAAATTGAGAGGTACACGGTGGCCCAAGTCATCTCTCGCCAGAAAGAGGAGAACTGTGGATGCTTTTTGGAATCTCCTGTTTACGAAGTTGCGCAGCAGGTCACAGAGGCTCTTTTTGCCGTATATATGCCTGAAATCCAGGAAGATTGTGAGCAGCCTAACATTCTCAGAGTCCAACTTATCTATCCAGTCAAAAATAACTTCTCGCCATTCCCTGAACGAGCGGCACCAGCTGGGGTTGGAAGCCATCACGTTTCCCTTGCACTTTGCGAAGCCGCAGCGAAAAAGTCCTTCTACAACTTTCTCAGCCAGAATGTGAAAATAATGTTTGGTCTCTTCTTCCTTTTCAGGGAGTACGTTTTCATAAATGATCCCGTTATCCTGGTCAGTCTTAACAAATTGTTCCAGGCGCCCGCTGCTGCCCATGGTTATCCAGCTATAGCTAACCGGAGGCGGACCATACCCTTCATTTATCATTTCGCGTTCGCAGACCTGGATAACCTTGCGTGTGAGCCGGTCGAAAAACTCTGTAATAATTTGCAGGATTTCCTGGCTGCTTGCTTTTTCGGAAACAAGGGCCTGCAGAACCTTGTCAATCTCTCTGCTTGCTTTGGCAAGGCCCTCAATATTATTTTGGTTTTCTATACTGTTAACGATTGTTAAAGCACCACTGCTGCGCGAAATGATCAGATCACGCAGAGTGACAATGCCTACAAGTTTATTCCCCGACGTTACTACCAGGTGCTTTACTTTGTTTTTTACCATGGTGAGTAAAGCTTCGTAATAAAAGGCTTCTGGTGCAACTGTAAGCAGGCTGCCGCTCATTACATCAGTAGCCGTCAGGCGTTTAACGAATTCCCCACGGGCCAGCACCTTGCTTACCAGGTCTTTTTCTGTAACTATGCCAAGCGGATTATTGTCTTGGCTTACCACTACCAGCGAGGATACATTCAAATCTGTCATTTTAGCTGCCAAAACAGATATTTCTTCAGCAGCGAAACAGGTTGCCGCCGGTGTTGACATCAGGTCAGCTACGCGTTTTCGCATGGGCTGCTCCATGGAATTTTGCAACCCGGCTGTATCTTTTGTCATGGCCAGGTATACAGTGCGCATCCTTTCAGCGAGCAGCAGGTTTAACTGAATGGAAAACTCGGGGATCTGGCTAAGGGTGTTTTCAAAAACTTCGTATGGAATGACAAGGCAGGTCAGGTTGGTGGCTGCCCTTACAGATGCGGGATAGGGCTCGTCAAAGAAGAAGCCTGTTTCACCGAAAAACATAAGCTCAGTACGGAGGCCTGTGACAGCCTCCTGGTCTTGGTCATTTAACACTGTAACTTCAGCCGTGCCGGAGACAACAATAAACAGGGATTGAAGAGAGGAGTCGCCCTGACGGAATACATAAGATCCTTTCAGAAACTCCCGTACCTCAATCCTGTCAATGATAGATGCAATCGTTTTTTTGTCCAGCAGATTAAATGGGGGAACCTCAGCTAAAAAGGTCTCAGTAGCAATCAGTTCATTATTATGGAATATAAGCTTCATTGGCGGACACTCCGCATTTTCTGAAAATTTATACTACTTAATCTATTATATAACATCACTAAGCCCTGTGCAACCATATTTAATCTGTATTGTTGTCTGTATTTAGTCTGTTATGCAGGTGGAGTATGCGGGATGTTAGGCCGGTCTCTAATCGTCACGGTCCTGTTTCTCCTGGCGGATCTCCCAGTGAACTACAAAATTGAGTATGGCGCGCAGAAAGATTATGGAGCCAAGAAGGATAACTTCGTTTATAGTCCGTACAACTACTGTGCGCAGTATTTCACCCGCCAGTTTAAACTCAAGCCCAAACACAAGGTAACGGGCAAAGGTGAGTCGCACATCGCGGCCGTCTCTGCTTGTGCGCAGGAAATGCAGAAAAATTCCTGCTCCTGAGAAAGCAATGATAATTGCGCCGAAAATTTCCAGCATTAAAACGAGGAGCGATATTATGTTAAAAAACAAAGCCTCAATGGCGTGCAGATCCAAGCTGCTTCTGGCCTCCTTAGTCTCCTTAATCTTAATATCATTTTCCCCGAAGATAAGAAAAATAGTAAAAAAAATGAAATATGTTTCTAAAAATTGCACAATATTTATATTTGATAGCGGCAACTATCTTCACAGAATGGAAAAATGTTGATAAAATGTAAGTAGATAATAATGAGGAGGAGGGATGTCTGAATGCTGGTAAAAGACAGGATGTCAAGGGAACTGCATGTAGTCACTTCGCAAACCTCTGTTCCGGAGGCGCTGGCAATGATGGAAAGCAAAGGCATAAGACGCCTGCCGGTGGTAGATAAGGAAAAGCTGGCAGGGATTGTAACATTGCTTGATTTGATGCGCGCCTCACCGTCGCCGGCTACCAGCCTTAGTATCTGGGAACTTAACTACCTGCTGGCAAAGCTTCCTGTCAAAGATATTATGGTTAAGAAGCTGATTACAGTTGCACCTGATGTCCCCATTGATGAGGCCGCGAAGCTGATGCGCGAGCACCGCATCGGCGGACTGCCTGTGGTTCAAAACGGAAAACTTGTGGGCATGATTACTGAAACAGACATATTCACAGCATTTTTGGAAATGCTGGGTGTCAACCGCGGTGGAGTGCGCCTGTCTCTGGAGCTTCCCGACAGGCCGGGCGTGCTGGCTGAAGTCTCAGAGCTTCTCTACGCATTGGGCATCAATGTAATCAGCCTGGCGGTGATGCCAAGCGATCCCGCCGAGGGCATATGCCACTCTGTCTGGCGCCTGCAGGGCTGCAAAGATGTGAAAGGTTTGCTGGAAAAGCTGGACGGGAAAGGTTACCATGTCGTACATGTCAGTGCGAACGACCCTGGGTAGTTTTAAAATTTAAAAACTCCGGCCTGACTGTCATTATCAGGCCGGAGTTTTTATTTTTAAAAAGCAGCATTTGCCTGGGATTTGCGCAGGCGCTGCCTCTCGTGCTTCTTTAATACTTTTTTGCGCAGGCGGATGCTCTTAGGTGTGATTTCCACCAGTTCATCGCCGGCAATAAATTCTATAGCTTCCTCTAAGCTAAGCAGATGGGGTTCTTTGAGGCGAATTGCTTCTTCAGCGTTGGATGAACGGATATTTGTGAGATGCTTTTTCTTGCAGATATTTACTTCCAGGTCATCTTCGCGGTTGTTTTGCCCCACAATCTTGCCTTCGTAAACCCTGGTTCCCGGTGTAATGAAGAGTGTACCCCGTTCCTCTGCTGCATGCAGGCCGTAAGCTGTGGCTTCACCGTCTTCAAAGGCAACCAGCGCTCCCTGGTAGCGAGAGGGTATGTCTCCCTTGTAGGGTTCATAACCGTGAAAAATGTGGTTCATGACGCCGTTGCCGCGGGTTTCTGTCAAAAACTCCGAGCGGAAACCAATGAGGCCACGGGCCGGGATAAGAAACTTGAGACGGACGTAGCCCGTGCCAGGTGATTCCATATCCAGCATTTCGACACGGCGTTTGCTGAGTTTTTCCATCACCCCGCCCATATTATCTTCCGGCAGGTCAAGAACAAGCTGTTCTATCGGCTCATGAATAGTGCCGTTGATTGTCTTGGTGATTACTTCAGGCTTGCTGACCTGCAGTTCATACCCCTCACGCCTCATGTTTTCCAGTAAAATTGAGAGGTGAAGCTCACCTCGGCCAGCCACAGTGAAGGAGTCGGGGCTGCCTGTCTCTTCTACGCGCAGAGAAACGTTGGTGTCCAGTTCGCGGAAAAGTCGGTCGCGCAGCTTGCGTGAGGTAACATACTGGCCTTCTAGTCCGGCAAAAGGACTGTTGTTGACGATAAAATTCATACTAAGAGTGGGTTCATCAATACTGATCACAGGGAGCTGTTCCGGATGGTCCGGGTCACAGATTGTCTCGCCGATATTAACTGTTTCCAGACCGGAAACAGCTATAATTTCACCTGCAGCTACAACCCCTGCCTCTTTTTTCTTAAGGCCGTCAAAAATAAATATTTTATTAGCTTTTGCCCTTTCCAGGGTGCCGTCAGCTCTGATCAGGCCAACAGACGCGCCGGTTGATAGTGTTCCCCGCAGTATCCGTCCGATGGCATACCTGCCGACATAATTATCATGGGCAAGATTGGCGACCTGCATCTGAAAAGGAGCATCCGAGTCGCCGCCTGCCGCAGGCACATGCTTTACAATCATTTCAAAAAGCGGCTCCAGGGTATCGGAAAGAAGGTCGGTGTCAAGGCCTGCTACGGCATCGCGGGCAGAAGCATAGACAACAGGAAAATCAAGCTGCTTATCGTTTGCGCCCAATTCAACAAAGAGATCAAAAACCATATCTACCACCTGGTGGGGACGGGCGTCCTGGCGATCAACTTTGTTTACCACAACGATAGGGCAAATGCCAAGCGACAAAGCTTTGCGCAGCACAAAGCGCGTCTGGGGCATTGGGCCTTCAAAGGCGTCCACCACCAGCAAAACCCCGTCAACCATGGAAAGGGCCCGTTCCACTTCACCACCGAAGTCGGCATGGCCCGGCGTATCGACAATATTAATTCTGACATCGCGGTAGGTGACAGCAGTGTTTTTAGCAAGAATAGTGATACCGCGCTCTCGTTCCAAGTCGTTTGAGTCCATAACCCTTTCCTGTACAACCTCGTTTTCACGGAAGACGCCGCTTTGGCGGAGCATCCCATCGACCAGTGTGGTTTTACCATGGTCTACGTGAGCGATTATGGCAAGATTTCTGATTTGCATTAATTCAGCCTCCCAAAAGCACATCTTTTCAAGTATATCAGCTTGCAGTTACAGTTACAACAGGTTTCTGTTATTTTTACCTTCCGGGTGACTTTGTAGTACCATTTGCCCTTGTTTAGACTATCATGTTATACAAATACGCTCTGCTGCAGCAGGAATGGGTGGCGACATGGGGAATAATTAATTATATGTGTATATTAACGGGGGAAAACAAATGCCTATCCTTGCAGCTAATCGCATAAAAAAGGCTTTCGGGGCAGAAACGGTGCTTACGGATGTTACTTTCCAACTGCAGCCCGGTGAGCGCGTTGGGTTGGTAGGGCCAAACGGCGCCGGGAAAACCACACTTCTTCGCATACTTACCGGGCAGGAGGGGCCCGATGGCGGCGTGTTTACACTGGCACGGGGCACAACTATGGGCTACCTTGTCCAAAGCGCCCATGTGGAAGTTGAAGGGACCATGGAGCAGGAACTGCGTCGCGCATTTTCAAAACTGGAGCGCATGGCAGTTGAACTGAAATTATTTGAAGAGAAGCTGGCCGCAGCAGAAAAAAACGCCTGCAGCCTGCCGGGGCTGTTGGATAGCTACGGTTCATTAAGGCATGCCTATGAGGAGGCAGGAGGCTACCACACTGAGTCGCGCCTGCGCAGTGTTGCAGTCGGCCTCGGTTTTGACTTGCACGATATGTCACGGGAAGTTTTCGGCTTCTCAGGGGGTGAAAGAACGAGGCTGCGCCTTGCGCGCCTGCTGCTTGAACAGCCCGATCTGCTGCTTCTTGATGAGCCCACAAACCATCTTGACACTGCGTCTGTAGAATGGCTGGAAGGGTTCTTACGGGAGTGGAGAGGGAGCGCTCTCATTGTGTCTCATGACCGCTACTTTCTTGACCGTGTGGCAAACAGGATTCTGGCGCTGGATGAGGGAGAAATAAAAAGCTACCCCGGTAATTATTCGGCATATAACGTGCAAAAGGAATTGGAAACTGTCTCCCTGCAAAAAGCTTATAAAAAACAGCAGGCAATAATTGAGAAAGAAGCTGACTTAATCAGGACCGCCGGCACAGGTGAACGTGAAAAGCGTCAGGCAAAGAGCAGGGAAAAGCGCTTGGCGAAGGTCGGGATTACACAAAAACCGCGCAGTGAGGACAGCATTGGCCTGGACTTTGGTTACTGTGGCCGCAGCGGCGAGATTGTGGCCAGCCTGGAAAATGTAAGTAAATCGTTTGATAAGACAACACTGTTTGAGGGAGTTAACGCAGAGCTTCGCTTTGGTGACAGGGTAGCGCTTGTAGGGCCAAACGGGGCGGGCAAGACCACACTGCTTCGAATCATTGCCAAAGAGATACTGCCCGATAAAGGTTATGTCCGGCTTGGGCTCAGTGTACGTATTACCTATTTTGATCAGCACCAGGGCGCTCTGACGCAGGAAAAAACTCCACTGGAAGAAATCATGGACGCCTCTCAAATGACACTTACCGAAGCCCGTTCTTACCTGGGCAGGTTCCTCTTCTCGGGAGACGATGTATTTAAAAGAAACGAGGATTTGAGCGGAGGCGAAAGGAGCCGTCTGGCGCTTGCCAAACTGGGTCTCGATGCCGGCAATTTTCTCATTCTGGATGAGCCAACCAACCACCTGGACATCCGGTCTGTGGAGGAACTGGAAAATTCCATCCTGGAGTTTCCCGGGACACTGCTTGTGGTCTCACATGACCGTTATTTTATAGGGCGCATCGCAAGTAAGATACTGGATGTATCCGGCGGGCAGGTTACTCTATATAAGATGTCCTATGATGACTACCTGCTTGAAAGAGAAAGGCGGAGTTTTGCCCACAGCCACCTTCCTGACAGAGAAAAAAAGCGGGTACAGGCTGAGAAAGAGAGGCTGGAGCGGGGAAAAATGTTGTCACTGCGCAGGGAAAGACGTAATCTGGAGCGGCAACTGCAGGAGACTGAGGAACAAATTACTGTCGCTGAAAGCTCTGTAAACAGTCTTGAAGAAGAATTGGCAGACCCCCTGGTCTTTAATAATTTTATATTGGCCAGGGACAAAGCAGGTCAGCTGCAGGACATAAAGCGCAAGTTGGATGATCTCTATGTAAAATGGGAGAAACTGTGCAGCGAACTTGAAGAAATGCAGGAAGTAGACTAAAAAGCTGTTATATAATAAAATGATGCAGGAGGAGGGTGATACACATGGCAAAAGTACTGTTGATATCCGGCAGTCCGAAGAAAGAAGGCAATACCGTACAGTCACTGCAAAAATGTGCTTCAAAGCTTGAGGAACTGGGTTTACAGACAGAAATCGTGTCTTTGGCGGGCAGACAAATCCGCTCCTGTATAGCATGTAATAAATGTACGGGCAACGGAGTGTGCTCAATTGATGATGGTTTTAATGAAATCGCCGACAAAGCGAGGGAGGCTGAAGGCCTGATTGTGGGCGCGCCTGTTTATTTTGGGACCGCACGGGGAGAAATGATGAGTCTGCTGCAGCGCCTTGGCAAAGTCTCTTATGGTAATGACAGATTTCTTTCCTGGAAAGTGGGCGGGCCGCTGGCTGTAGCACGCCGTGGCGGCGCCGCCGCCACCATTCAGGAAATGCTGATGTTTTTCTTTATTAACGAGATGATTGTACCTGGATCAACATATTGGAACATGCTGTTTGGAAAAGGGCCCGGCGCCGCCGTACGGGACGACGAGGGTGTGCGTACTATAGAGCGCTTTGCCGAGAATGTGGGTAAACTGATACTGAAGCTAAGCTAAGCCTGGCTGGCGCCGTCCTGCAGGCTGTTGAAAAACTTCGCATTACTTTGTCGCTGCAAAACCCCGGCATCCTCAACGTATCATATATACGCCTGCGGTGCCGGGGTTTCTTGCTTCGCGTCCTGCTCGTTTTTGAACAGCCTGGAGTTTTTCATCAAGCTCTTGGCCCCGGCTGGCGCCGGGCTTGGTTTTTTTAAAGTGCGCCCTTAGTCAGTTATTTAACCATACGACGCCTCATCAGATAAAGCGGCAGCGGAAAAAGTGCGACAATAAACACTATCAGCCAGGCAGCGTGCAGAAGTAAGGCAGGAGTGACAACGCCAAGCACCAGGCTGCGCAAAAGGATGACAATATGGTAAAGGGGCAGAAACCATGCCAGTATGCGGACAGTTTCCGGCAGTGCCTCCAATGGGAAAAAGACACCGGAGAAAAGAAACATCGGTGTAATTAAAATAGTAAAGAAATAAGAGAAAGAATCGATTCCAGGCACCAGTCCTGTCCACACCATGCCCAGTTCGGCAAAAACAAAACCGCAAAGCACTAAAACCAAAGGCACCGCCAGCGCCCATAAAGAAGGAACCAGCCCAAGCAGCGTGATCACCAGCAGTATAACACTGCCGTAGAGCACGCTTTTAAAAACGCCTGTCAGCATATCTCCCACCACAACTTCATCAATCTGCACAGGCGTAGCCACAATGGCATGGTATGTTTTCTGGTAATGCAGGCGCACATAAGAATCATATGTACATTCGGAAGATGAGGACCACATGGCTGAGGATGCTATCATGCCGGGAGCGATAAACTGGATGTAAGAAAGGCCGTTAATCTCACCGACAAAACTGCCAAGGCCCCAGCCCATGGCGGCCAGGTAAAGAAGCGGTTCAAAAAAGTTAAAAAATATATTTGTCTTCCAGGTCTTTGTAAATACTGTCAGGTTGCGGCGAAATACCCGAAAGGCATATTGATTGAAATTGCTGTAAGGAAAAGAGTTAGACACCTTCAAACCCCCTGCCTGTAAGCTTTAGGAACACGTCTTCCAGGTTGGCCGGCCTTTGCATGATGTAGCCGATCTGCGGCATTTGGCTGACACTGTTCATGACCTGCCGGGCAGTTTTGCCGGGAAAAAGATAGGCCGATTCCCCGATAAAAAGATGCCCGTGCAAAAGCGTTCCTGCTGCCGCCAATAGCCCCTGGCGGTGCTCGTGCGGTATTCCGATTTGAATAACATTGTCACCGGCGTGCCTGGCCACAAGTTCAACCGGGCTCCCCTCTTCCAGTATCTTCCCACTGTCCAAAATAATAAGCCTGTCACAGAGCTGGCTTGCTTCTTCCAGGTAATGAGTTGTGAGTATTATTGTCAGCCCGTTTTGTTTTAAGTGTTTAAGGTGCTGCCAGATATAGTGCCTGGCTTCAGGGTCAAGCCCGGTGGTAGGTTCGTCCAGGACCAGTATGTCAGGGTTATTCATCAATCCCCGCGCAATGGTGAGGCGCCGTTTCATGCCGCCTGAGAGATTTTCAACCTCTTCATTTTTTTTTGCTGAGAGCGCGAAAAAATCAAGCTGGGCCAGGGCCCGCTCAAGCGCCACAGCCCTCGGGATGCCGAAATAGGAAGCGTAGACCAGGAGGTTGTCCACAACTGTCAGGTCAGGATCCAGGTTGTTTTCCTGCGGTACTACGCCGAGGCATCCTTTAATCACCCTGGAATGATGCCTCACATCTTTACCCAGTACAGTAAGTGTCCCGCCGCCAACGGGCAGGAAACAGTAAATCATGGCAACGGTGGTAGTTTTCCCCGCCCCGTTTGGGCCGAGTATTCCGAAGCACTCCCCACTCTCAATGGTAAAGTCTATGCCGTCAACTGCAGCTATGGAGCCGAAATGCTTTCTTAACTGATGTGCAGTTACAACTGGTTCCATAAATATCACGCCCTAAGATAATACTAAACCCATTATAACAATGAGTTTCCACTCTGCAAAGAGTTAAAACTTTTTTATTCAATAGCTTGTCTTTTTTACATAATATTAGATAAAATAGTAGAAAAGCATCAGACTCCCCAAAAGTTAGCGAATCCTGGAGGGATTATATGAAAACTGTCGAAGATTTAGCTGTTAATGCAATCCGTTTTCTGGCTGTTGATGCCGTAGAAGCCGCCAACTCCGGCCATCCCGGCTTACCCATGGGCGGGGCTGCTATGGCTTACACCCTGTGGTCCAGACACCTCAAGCACAGCCCGGGCGACCCCAAGTGGACCGACAGGGACCGTTTTGTATTGTCTGCCGGCCATGGTTCCATGCTGCTTTATGCTCTCCTCCACCTGTCCGGCTATGACCTGCCGCTGGATGAACTGAAAAAATTCCGGCAGTGGGGCAGCAAAACTCCGGGACACCCGGAGTACGGTCATACGGTTGGTGTTGAGACTACCACAGGCCCCCTGGGTCAGGGTTTTGCCAACGCAGTAGGCATGGCCATGGCCGAAAGGCGGCTTGCAGCTGAATTTAACAAACCCGGTTTCCAGGTTGTAGACCATTTCACTTATATTTACACCGGTGATGGCTGTATGATGGAAGGTATCACTGCCGAAGCCGCCTCACTGGCCGGCCATCTGAAATTGGGCAGGCTTATCTGTCTCTATGATGACAATAAGATTACCATAGATGGGGATACCAGCCTGACATTCACGGAGGATGTGGCAAAGCGCTTTGAGGCCTACGGCTGGCAGATTCTGAAAGTGAATGACGGCAATGACTGCGAGGCTGTCTCCCGTGCCATTGTCTCGGCCAGGGAAGACAAGAACAGGCCTTCATTGGTAATGGTGCGCACCGAAATCGGCTTTGGCAGCCCACATAAGCAGGGCAGCGCCGAGGCGCACGGTTCGCCGCTTGGTGCAGATGAAGCGAGGCTGGCAAAAGAAAAGATGGGCTGGCCCACCGATGCTCCTTTCCATGTGCCGACAGAAGTCAGGGAACACTTCAGCCAAATCGAGTCAGAGCTGGCAGAGAGAAAAAAAGAATGGGACAGGCTGATGGCTGACTATAGAGCTCAATATCCTGCTGATGCCGGACGCTACGACGCATGGCACTCGGGCCTTGCACCACAAGGTTTAGCTGAAGATGAAGCGCTCTGGGCGTTTGAAAAGCCCGCTGCAACCCGCGCTGCTTCCGGGCAGGTCATGCAGGTCCTGGCCAGGCATCTCCCCAACCTGATGGGAGGCTCTGCCGACCTTAATGCCTCCACAAAAACTTACCTGAAAGGCCTTGGTGACTTTCAGCACGACAATTACAAGGCAAATAACATCTTTTTTGGTATCCGTGAACATGCCATGGCGGCCATTATGGCCGGTTTGGCGCTGCACGGTGGTATCAGGCCTTATGGCTCTACTTTCCTTGTTTTCTTTGACTATATGAAGCCTTCTGTCCGCCTGGCAGCACTGATGGACCTGCCGGTGGTTTATGTGTTTACTCACGACAGTATCGCTGTGGGCGAGGACGGCCCCACGCATCAGCCAATTGAGCATCTTGCCAACATGCGCTCTATTCCCAACCTGCACGTGCTGCGTCCGGCAGACGGCAGGGAGACGGCGGCAGCCTGGCTGCAGGCTATCAAAAGAACAGACGGCCCCACAGCTCTGGTGCTGAGCAGGCAAAACCTGCCGCAGCTGCCTGGAACAGGCCTGGAAGCGGCAAAAGGCGGCTATATACTCAGTGCCGAGAGTAAAGAAGGCTACCCGGAACTGATACTTATGGCAAGCGGCTCAGAGGTCGGACTTATCCTGGAGGCAAAAAAACTGCTTGAACAAAAAGGGATCGCGACACGTGCAGTGAGCATGATGAGCTGGGAGCTGTTTGCCTCCCAGCCTGAGGACTACCGGGAAAAAGTGCTCCCCCGTACTGTCCTCAGGAGGCTGGCGGTGGAAGCAGGACTGCCCATGGGCTGGGAACGCTTTACCGGTGCTGAGGGGCGAGTCATAGGCATGAACAGTTTTGGCGCCTCGGCGCCGGGTGAGATACTGATGGAAAAATTCGGCTTTACAGTAGATAATATTGTGAACCAGTCTTTGGAATTGTTAGAGCGATGCAGGTGATTTATTTGTTGACATGCATATAGATATACTGTAAAATTTAAATATACCCTAAGGGGGTATACTTAAAAATGGAGGAGGCTTATACATGCCAACCTATGAATTTAATTGCAAACAATGCGGCAGTAAGTTTGAGGCACTGGTGGCAAGTCAGGATAAGGGAAAAGTAAGATGCCCCGTGTGCAAGAGCCTTGAATTGAAGGAGGTATACGGCGCCAACATACTCACCTCCAGGGATTCTTCTTGTTCCAGTGGGCGGAGTTTTGGTTTTGGCTGAGGCTAGAGGATAGCCTGCGTGTCAGGCATAATAAAAAGAGGACGGCGACGTCCTCTTTTGCTTTACTCCGAGCTTTGTGCCAGGCGCAAGCCATACTCCCTGCATCTGTCCAGTTCTTCTTCAGTTGGTACCCAAAATACCTCAAATGAGTCCTCTACAAGTTTAAAGCCGGCTTTTTTAACCCTCTCAGCCATCTGCCTGACAGCGCCGCCGCTCCAACCGGAAGAACCAAAAAGTGCGGCACGTTTATTTTTCGGTTTAAGCCCAATCAGGTCATCAAGAAAAGCGGAGAGTGAGGCCAGGAATTCACGGTTGATTGTGGGTGAGCCTACTACTAACAGTTCTGAATCAATAAGCATTGCTACAACATCGTTGCGGTCTGAATTGGAAATTCTGAATAAATTTACTTCCATGCCGCCCTTTATAAGTCCGTCAACAATGGCATGAGCCAGTTTGTCTGTGGCGCCCCACATGGTATCATAGACCACAGTTGCCTTCTTTTTATTCTCCCCCTTGGCCCACTCAACATAGGCGTTGATGATCCTGCCGGGGTTATCGCGCCAGATAATGCCGTGGCTTGGCGCTATCATGTCAATGTCGATGCCCATCTCGACCACTTCGTCAATCTTTTTGAGGACGAGGGGGCTAAATGGAAGCAGGATATTGGCGTAATATTTTCTTGCTTCCTGCATTACTTCAACCATATCGACCTCATCGTCAAAACGGGCGGAGGTGGCAATGTGCATGCCGAATGCGTCATTGGGCAGCAGCAGTTTTTCTTCCGGGACATAGGTAAACATGCTATCCGGCCAGTGAAGCATAGGCGCTTCCACAAAAGCAAGTGTCCTTTTGCCTATGGAAACGGTATCGCCGGTATTGACGATTTGTTTTGTCCATGAGCTGTGGAAATGCTTATCAATGGCAGGCGCAGCCTTTGCAGAACAGAGAATTGTTGCCTGGGGCGCCGCCTCCATTATGGCTGGCAGTGAACCGGAATGGTCAATTTCAACGTGGTTAACCACAACATACTTTAACTCCTTAGGGTCGATTAATTTACGGATGCCGGCGAGCAGGTCCTGTGAAAAGGGAGGATAGACTGTGTCCACCAGCGTTGGGTTTTCATCGAGCAAAAGATAGGAATTATAAGTGGTGCCGCGGTGTGTAGTATAAGCGGGCCCGTGAAAATAGCGTATATTCCAGTCTATTGTGCCCACCCAGTAAATATCTTTCTTTATTTCAACAGGGAACATAAATTACACCTCCAGAGAGTTTTTATTATTTTTCTCTATTCAGCCTGAAAAATCCTTTTTATGCTAATCATCTGTTTTAATTAGGTTTAATGCTTATATTTTTAAAATGTATATAAAATAGTATTAGCAAAACTAGAATAATAAAAACAACATTATTTATTTGCGCTATATGTATTGCGAAAATACTTATATTATGCTATAATGTGAACGTGATAACAAGGGGATAATTGGGGATATATCAGTAGCAGTAAAGCGCTACCAAAGAAATGTAATAATTAATTATTTGAGTATATTTTTATGAGTGAAAGTTATAACATTAACCAAAACTTATTATAAGAGGAGGAATGACTAAAAGGATAAGACGAAAATCGGGTAAGTCGGTGAAAAGCTAATTAGCGAGGTGACAAAATTGCATGAAACCAAAGGGGAAAAACCGGTATTTTTAACTCTGACTGTCTTGTTTACTTTAATTATGTTGGTTATATCAGGGTGCGGGTCAAAAAAACAAGTAATTGAACCGATCGCCAGTGAAGCGTGTATCAGCTGTCATATAAGAGCTGATATAATTGACTCGCTTTACAAGCTGCCCGAAATCGCAGCAGGGGGCGGAGGATGAGGCGTAGCCGGCCCGCAGTTAGCGGGAAGTGATATGTTCTGTATTACAGAAGACTTTCTTGTTACAAAACATGGAGAACTTGGCTGCATTGCCTGTCATGGTGGTGAAAATATCTTAAGCACACAGAAGGCACATGCCGGGTTGGTCCGGTACCCATCGGCGGATGCCGGGGGGATTTGCAGTCAGTGTCATGGTAATATCAGCGCATCTTTTGCTACTTCTATCCACTATACAGTCCAGGGCATGAGAAACGCCCTCGCCGATTTTACACACCCGGATATCCTGGAAGAGGATGGTGGAATTAAAGCTGCGTTTGACAGCAATTGCTATAAGTGTCACGCCACGTGCGGTTCCTGCCATGTTAGCAGACCCAAAGCTTTTAGCGGTGGGCTGCACTCCCAGCACACATTCACTAAACTGCCGCCCATGGAGGATACTTGCTACGGTTGCCACGGGGCAAGAAATGCCGGTGAATATATGGGTATGGTGGGATACGCCAAGGATGTCCACTTTGAAGGAGGCAAGCACTGTGTTGACTGCCACCCCGTAAGCAATTTCCACGGGACCGGAGCGGTGGAGCAGAACATGTACGAAGTCGGCCTGCCCAAGTGCACTGATTGCCATCAGAATATCTATCTGGATTCGAACATCCCGGCACACAATGTTCACTCATCAGATACAATGTCGTGCCAGGTATGCCATGCCTCAGCCAATAACAACTGTTTTGATTGTCATGCGGCACTGACAGAGAGCGGCAGTGTGGCAGGTACATCCACATCGCGCATCATGTTCAAAATCGGGTTAAACCCCCAGATAACCGAAACCCGTCCCTACAAATATGTTACTCTGCGCCATATTCCGACAACAGCTAAAACATTTGCATCTCTGGGCGGTGAACTTCCCAACTACGATCTGAGGGCGAACTGGAAATATTCTCCGACGCACAACATTCAGCGTAAGACCATCCAAAACGAGAACTGTAATTCCTGTCACGGCAATCAGTATATCTTTCTGCAGCAAAGTGACCTGCGGGAGAACGACAGCGAGGCCAACCGAAAACTGCTTGTGCCAAAACTGCCGTAGACAATTATTCATTAGGAAGAGAAGAACTACGGGCAGGCATTGTGAACATGCCAATTACAAAAACTGGAGGTAAGAAAAATGAAGAAATTTGTTAAATCGTTATTAATCCTGTTATTGATCAGTGCAATGGCGGTTAGTATTGTAGGCTGCAGTAAATCAGAAACACCACCGGTACAGCAACCGGCGCAGGAAGCACCAAGCCCCGCTGAACCGGCGAAGCCTGCACTTGATCCGCAGCAGGTAATCCTGGAAGCTGCTAAAGGATACTTCCCCAAGGTTACCGATAGCAACAACATTATTTCTGCTGAAAATCTTAAGGACTTGCTTGATTCCAACCCGAATTCAGTATTGATTATTGACATTCGGAGCGCAGAAGACTTTGAAGCCGGCCATATTCCCGGCGCTGTACATAGTGCTTGGGGTAAAGTCGGTGAAATAATGGATAGGATTCCTAAGAATAAGCCTGTTATTGTGGCATGCTACTCCGGTCAGACTGCCGGACAGAGTGTGGCACTGCTCCGTATGGCCGGCTTTGATAATGTGAAATCACTCGCATCCGGGATGAAGCTTGGCTGGACAGAAAAATCTAAGTTTCCCACCGATGGCAAAGGTATGGAGGCTGCTGCCGCCCTGTCTGTAGTTACTTCTCCTGCAAACGAAAAAGAACAAATCCTCTGGAATGCCGCAAAAAAAGTGTTTACTGAGATTGCCGGTGGGAACCGGGCAATGATACAGCCATCTGAACTTAACGATGCACTCCAGAGCAACCCAAACTCATTCTACGTACTTGATATCCGCAGCGCGGACCACTTCGCGGAAGGCCACATAGAACACTCTATCCATAGCGCGTGGGCCAAGGTGGGTGACAAAATAAATGAACTGCCAACAAACCGTCCCATCGTGGTTGGTTGTTACTCAGGTCAAACCGCCGGTCAGACAGTAGGCGTACTACGCATGCTCGGCCTTGATGCCAGGTCGCTTACTTACGGTGTCCGGGACGGTTGGGTAGGCACTGCTAATCTACCCTTAGTAAAATAAACCTTAAGAAACAGGAATCTCGGATGACTGGCTTTTTGCAGGTTCAGGTAAAATTATCAAGCAAAATCAACAGGGCAATTTTTCAAATAAGCTGATATCATAAAAGCCGGGGCCATAGAGGCCCCGGCTTTATACTACCGGACTTTTTAGCATTTGGATGAAATTGAATACCAGACGCAGTTGTTGGTTGTTCAAAGTGCAAACATGCCCAATCAGCATCTGCACTGTGGGGTCAAAAAGAAGCTCTCTCATATCCGGGCCTACCCCCGCTATTATACCGTCAATATCTGCCTGTTCGAGAATCAGGTAGCAGGTGGATACACCCAGTGTCGCCGCTATTTTTTCAATAGTTTTGAGGGATGGTTGGACTTTTCCGGACTCAAGCTGCGCAATCATGCCCGAGGACAGCCCGGAGGTGATGGCTAGCTGTTTCTGCGTTAACCCTTTTGCTTCACGCACCAGCCTTATCTTTTTTCCCATGGAAAAAAGCTTGGACTCACTGTCAATTAAAAGGCTGACTGGTATATTAAAATATCTGCTTATTTTTTGTATGGTCTGAAGTGAGGGCACCCTTTCACCACGCTCAATATCACTAAGATAGGTAATGGATAATCCCAGTGCGTCGCCAAGCGATTCCAGAGTCAGATCTTTTTCTTCTCTCATAGCCCTGATCCTGTTCCCCAGGCCGCTCGTATTGATAGTGAGATTATCTTCAGATTCATCATCAAAATCGAGAATGGATGCGAGAGAGTCGAGTGCTTTGCATGTTAGCTCCACTTTCCCGTCTTCGACGTCCTGCAGGTAGGCTGCCGGAAGTTTACAGCTTGCAGAGAGTTCTTCCAGTGAAAGCTTTTTTTTAGTTCTGATATTTTTTAAGTGTTTTTCCAGCAATAATATCACTCCCCGCATTGAAACTAACTAATTATAACACGGGGTGTTATTTTTCACAATGAACACGTAGTGTTTTAGCACACAGTTGTTCCGGACTAAACATAAATGTAAATACCCGGTTAAATATTATTGAAAGAAAATTTCTAGGACATTTATCTGGAAATTTCTCTTTATACAGGTATAAAACATGAATAAATGGGTAATAATTCAATATACTCCATAAAAGGAGAAGCAGCTTAAATCCATTTTTTCTTTTTACGAGGAGAGATGTTTATTGGCATTAGTCGGGAAAAAACGACCTAGAAAAATTCTGTCTCCCATGGATTTCGGAGACGCTGCCACAAGAAGGAAGTATCGAAGATCCGGGTTGGTAATTACATATATGAAAGGAGAGATTCCTACGGAAGCCAATATCACTTTTGATGAATTTTTGCGGATTGAAGACAAAACTGAGGCTCAGACGGTAATGCGTCAGTTGGTGGCAGCCAACAGCGATGCCAGGCTTGCAGAGCACTGGGGGGTGCCCATTCACCGTATTAAGACACTCAGAAGCGATCTGGGCCTGATTAAAGACAGGTCCGGGGAACTCATCGAGATCAAAGAGCCGGAAAAATGGGGCAAGACCCGCCGTCCAAGAAAGAGTGTTATTCCTTTTGACAAAGAAGCAGCAAAAGCAATTGAGAAGGAAGAACAAAAAGTTGTTTTATCCAACCAGTTCCAGGTAGTCCTGCGGGGAACTTTTTCAGTGGATGAATTAAGCAGCCGCCTGGAAGCGCTGCGGGCAATGCTCCCAGCTGTCTCAGGCAACTTTTCAGTAGATATACAACTCAGTGAAGACCGATAAAAGAGGCCATTCAGGCTTCTTTTTTTTGTCTTTATATGTTATATCTACCACGGTATTTTGACAAGTTGAAGAAATGAATTTTATATGATATTCTGGTAAAAATGAGCACCGGAAGAATATGTTGGCGCCAAGATGCAATTAAGTATGTTTTTTTATAAAAGCAGGCTTTTTAAACATCAGGCGTTTTACAAAGGAGAGAAATATAAATGCGCTTTCAGTTTGGCATTCCCAGTCTGATAACCTTCGGGGCAGGGAGTTCAGAAAAAGCCGGTACTACGGCATCGCAAATTGGCAGCAAAGTATTCTGCGTATACGACAAAGGCGTAAAACAAATTGCGGAAAAAATTGTGAGAACGCTTAAAGACTCCGGCTTGGAAGTCTTTGAATTTGATGGTGTCTTGCCAAATCCCCCTGATACTCTGGTTGAGGAGACAGCGTCTATTGCCAGGAACGCCGATATTGATGTAATTGTCAGTGTAGGCGGCGGAAGTTCCCTAGACTGTGCCAAGGCGATTAATATTCTACTGACAAACCCATCTCCCATCAACCAGTATAACGGGATGAATAAAGTAAAAACCCCCACGAAACCGCATATCGCCATTCCTACAACCGCGGGGACAGGCAGTGAAGTTACCACAACCACCATCATTACAGATACAAATAAGCTAAAGAAGATGGTGATTGGCGGCCGCTTTGCCTCGGCGTCATTCGCTCTGGCTGACCCTCTGCTGACAACAGGCATGCCTGCCTCAATAACTGCCTCAACAGGTATGGACGCCTTAACGCATGCGATTGAAGCCTGTGTTGCCAGAGGTGCATCCATTATGTCTGACGCCTATGCTTTTAAAGCAATTGAATTAATTTGCGGCGACCTGATTGAGGCAACAATAAACGGTGATAACCTTGCAGCAAGAACGAATATGCTGTTGGGTAGCATGCTGGCAGGTATTGCTTTTAACTCTGCGGGTCTTGGGATTGTTCACTCCATCGCCCACCCGCTGAGTGTCCATTGCGGCCTGTCCCATGGGGTAGCCAATGCCTGTCTACTGCCTTATGGGATGGAATACTATGCCGCGGTCTCTGTTAAGAAGGTAAAGGATGTTGCGGCCGCCATGGGTCTTGACATACAGGGGCTGTCAGATGAGGAGGCTGCAGAGAAAGCGGTAAATAAAGCTAAGTCATTGATAAAAGAGCTTAACATTCCGGGTTTAAAGCAAACAGGTGTTTCTAAGCCAATATTCGATAGAATTGCTGAAGACGCTCTAAATGAGATTACTACAAGAACCAGCCCGGGAAAGCCGACAAAAGAAGCAATACTGGCTATATTGGAGAAAGCATACTAATTAAAAGGATGATTTAATGCCTACAGAACTGATTTTCAGAACCACTGACCCAGCTGTTAAAAGAATATCTGAAGCAGACCCGGCCATGGCAAAATTAATAAGTTTTGTCGGGGACTATACTCTTGCAATGAGGACGGATTATTTTGCATCGTTGGTGAGAGCCATAATAGGGCAGCAGATTTCTGTAAAAGCAGCGCGAACGATCTGGGAAAGAATGATAGCAATTTGTGAAGAGGTTAAACCCGATAAAATATTAAACATACATGACGACGAATTGCGAAAAGCCGGTCTTTCCAGGGCAAAGATTGCCTATATAAAGGACCTCTGTGAAAAAGTTATTAGCAAAGAAGTAGACTTTTTAAATATAGACCAACTGGATAATGCTGCAATTCTGGAGTCTTTGACTGGAGTGAGGGGAGTCGGCAATTGGACCGCTGAAATGTTTTTAATCTTTTCTCTGGGCAGATTGAATGTGCTGGCTGTGGCTGATGCCGGATTGAGGTCAGCAGTTAAATGGCTTTACCGGCTGGATTCACTGCCGACAAAAGAAGAAATGCTTGCTCAAGGCAAAGCATGGGAGCCTTACGAGACAATAGCATCACTATATTTATGGGAAGCGGTTAACAGAAGGCTTGTCGACCTGGATAACTGGCAGGATGAATAAAAGTGGCTTTAGCATCGAGCTTAAGCTATTTTTACGTTCATTTTATGGAAGGTTATTCTTGGCTTAATGTCGAACTAACAATCATGCAGCCGGGCGCTAATATATTTTAAAAATAGAAATTGGAGGGAGATACAGTGCACAAGTTTCTCAGAGTAAATATGAACACTAAAGAAGTTGATTTTCAAGAGGTGAAAGATGATTACACATTATTTGGCGGCAGGGGATTAATTGCCAAAATAATGAACGAAGAAGTCGATCCACAGTGCGATCCCTTGGGTGAGAACAATAAACTAATTCTTTGCCCCGGCTTGCTCACAGGCACAATGGCCCCGTGCTCAGGAAGGCTTTCAATCGGAGGCAAGAGTCCGCTGACAGGAACGATAAAAGAAGCTAACGTGGGCGGTGTAGCCGCACAACTAATGGCCAAACTTGGGCTAAAGGCTGTTATTGTGGAAGGGAAGCAGGATGATGACAGTTTATATATGCTTATCATCAGCAAAGACGGGGCGGAACTGGTTCCCGCCGGAAAATATGCCGGGATGAACAACTATGCCCTCGCAGAAGCACTCCATGCTGATTTTGGCAGTAAAATAGGTATAGTTTCCATTGGCTGTGCCGGAGAAAGAGGGTATCGAAATTCTACCATACAGGTAACCGATACAGCCGGTAATCCCAGCAGAGCAGCAGCAAGGGGGGGCTTGGGAGCTGTAATGGGAGCAAAAGGCCTGAAAGCAATAATTCTAAATGTAAGCGGACCCTCGGATTCGCAGTATGCTGACAAAGAAAGCTTTAAAACTGCTGCTCAAAACTTTACTGCCGGCGTCAGGGACAATGCCTTTTCCGGTAAAGTATTGCCGGGCTTTGGCACCGCAGCTCTGGTAACTGCAGTGAACGCCATGGGGGCGCTGCCCACAAACAATTTCAGTACCGGTTCTTTTGAACGGGCAGAAGAAATCAGCGGCGAGCGTTTGGCTGAAATTCACAGCCAAAGAGGCGGAAGCAACGGCCACGCCTGCCAGGCGGGATGTGTAATCTCCTGCTCCAATGTCTACAATGATGAACAGGGTAATTATCTCACCTCCGGACTGGAATATGAAACCATTGTCTTAAACGGTTCAAATTGCGGCATCTCCTCATTGGATATAATTGCAAAAATAGATCGCATGTGCGATGATCTTGGGCTTGACACCATTGAAACAGGCGCCACCATCGGTGTTTGCATGGAAGCAGGAAAAATTGTATTTGGCGATGGAGAAGGATCTCTGCGTTTACTTCAGGAAATGACAGACGGTACGGAATTCGGCAGGTTGCTGGGGCAGGGGACCGAGCTTGCCGGCAAAGCGCTGGGAGTAAAGAGAATCCCTACTGTAAAGGGGCAATCCCTGGCAGCTTATGACCCCAGGTCTCTCAAGGGCACCGGTGTTACTTATGCCACATCTCCCATGGGTGCAGACCATACAGCCGGCAATACTATCGGCAGCCGTGGCGTAAAGCCTCACCTTAAAGAGGGCCAGGTTGAAGCATCTACACAGGCACAGGTTACCATGGCAGCTTTAGACAATTTAGGCATATGCCTTTTTACCTCCACCTGCCTTGGCAAACCTGAAAATATCGGTCATCTGGTATCTATGGTGCAGGCTAAAGTTGGCGGCGAATGGGATGCCGATAAACTCTTTGCCACAGGCATCACCACTTTGTCCATGGAAAAAGTGTTTAATAAAAAAGCCGGGTTTACAGAAAAGGACAATACCCTGCCTGAATTTATGTACAGTGAATCCCTGCCCGGCAGCAACAACATTTTTGACATCCTACCCGATGAAATGGACAAAGCGATACCTTTTTAAATTAAAATAGACGGCACCTGTGGCATTCGCAGGTGCCGTTTTTATACTGCGCACTTTATAAGAGTATTTATTTTAACGATTTGCTTATTGCTCGTATAAGTTATTACTTGTTGCCCGTTTTCAGGGGGCCATGCTATAATTTAATAAAAGCAGTTCAAGGGTTTAGTTGTAACACAGTACAACGGGGAGGGACAGAAGTGTCAAATCGCAATACGGTGCAAAGGCCGATCTACAAGCTGGAGGAACTTCCTTTTTTTCAGAGTGGGAAGAGGATCGATTTTAATAGTATGGCTGAAATGGTCACTGTCAGAGCCCAGGAAATGCCTGACAAAAAACATGTTCTTTACTATGATGAGGTAATTACCTACGAGCAGACCAATGACAGGTCAAACAGGGTCGCCAACTACCTGAAAAGCAGGGGAGTAACTAAAGGCGATATTGTTTCAGTGATGGTGCTGAATTCGCCTGAGGTCTATTACACAATGTTTGGCGCTCAAAAACTGGGGGCAGTGGCCGGAGCAATCAACTACATGCTGAAAGGCCCTGAAATTGCCCATGTGCTGGACAATTCAAGGCCGAAAGTAGCTTTTATCGGCAGCGAGTTCATGACAGACTTTGCAGCCGGGTACAAGATGGCAGTACATAAACCTATCGTTGTGGAAGTGGTAACAGGGGCAGAGCATGGGATAAAAATTGCAGAACAGTCACTGGAGGCTGTTCTGGCAGCCTATCCTGCAGATGAGGCTCTTGTTCCACAGTCTTTGGATGATCCATACCTTCTTTTGTACTCATCGGGGACCACCGGGAGGCCAAAGGGTATTCTCCTTTCAAACAGGGGTCAGCTTTCTATTTGCCAGAGCATGGCTTCCGTGGGCTGCCTGGAGGAGGGTGATACTGTTCTAATAGTGCTGCCGATGTTCCATACCAATCCGCTATGTGTCTGGACTTATCCAATGACTTACCTGGGAGCTACACTTTGCATAAGGAAAGCTTTTTCGCCCCATGACTTTTGGCCGTCTGTACTGAACTATGGCGTTACTGTGGCCATGGCTGTCCCCACCATGTACAACTATGTATACAATCTCGCCGACCCCAATACAATTGACAGGTCAAGGTTAAAGCTAAGGTATGCTTTTTGCGGTGCAGCCCCGCTTCCTGTGGAGTTAATCAGGAGCTTTAAGGAGAAGTTTGATGTCATCGTTATTGAGGGTTATGGACTTACTGAGGCCACCGGAGTATCAACATCCGGTTTTGGTATCCCTCTAAAATGGGGTTCCATAGGCACTGCATACCCCGGACAGCAGGTTGAGATAATGGACGATGACAACAATATATTGCCGGTGGGTGAAAAGGGTGAAATATGTATAAAAGGAGAGCCGGTGATGCCAGGATACCTCTCTAATCCGCAGGCAACAGCTGAAACCATTAAAGACGGGTGGCTGCATACCGGAGACATGGGCTATATGGATGAGGAAGGATACTTTTATGTGGCCGGCAGAAAAAAAGAAATGATCAACAGGGGCGGGGAGAACATCTACCCCAGGGAGATAGAATCTGTGCTTGAAAAGCACCCGCTGGTTGACCAAGCTGCTGTGGTGGGAGTACCGGACCCGGCCCTTGGAGAAAGGGTTAAAGTCTGCATTATCCCAAGAGAACAGGGAGCACTTACTGCTGAAGAAATTAAACAGTTTCTGGCAGATAAAATCGCAAAGTATAAAATCCCTGAATATGTGGTGTTTATGACTTCTTTTCCCCTTAATCCCACTGGCAAGATACTAAAAGATGAACTGAAGAAAGCCTGATATAACGCAAACCAAGCACTATGGCAGTTTAAGTATGACCAGACGCTGCTGCTTGCCAAAATCCACAGCTTCTTTTTGTGTCGATACAGCCAAATCAATGACATTGGGCCCGATTAACCTGCCGCGGTCCTGAACAGTACGCCAACCAAGGCCTTCCACATAAATCCTGGTACTGGCCTCTGCCTATTTCAAAACTGTGGCAGGCATATATACTTATCGGTACTGCAGGTGTTCCGCTGGCCGGACTGTTTATTCTTCCCCCTTGCCTGTGTTTTTATTCTTATCGGCACTCTATTGTTTTTTCGTTACCCGGTAACTGAGTAAAAATCCAGGGTATGGACAGCAACACCATTACATCAGGAGAATAATGTTCTGGATATAAATTAAAGATAATCCCCGGGCGGCAACCCGGGGATTATTCTTATTTCCGGTGGATAATAAAAAATACTCCATCTATGTATGGAAGGGTATAATAAATTGACGGAAGAAAAAAAGGAGATATTATGACAAAGGAAAAAGAATTAATAGAGACAGGATGGAACTTAGACAACAGTTACGCCCGTCTCCCGAAATCTTTTTTTAGCAGCCTCGATCCAGTTGCTGTGCGCTCACCGAAGTTGATCATTCTTAATTATCACTTGGCAGCATACCTGGGGTTGAATGTCCAGGTGCTGCAAAGCGAAGATGGAGTAGCAGTACTTGCTGGAAACCGTATTCCTGAATGCGCTTTGCCGCTTGCTCAAGCTTATGCGGGGCATCAATTCGGGCACTTTACGATGTTGGGGGACGGCCGGGCTCTGCTGATTGGCGAACAGATTACGCCATTGGGCGAACGGTTTGATATTCAACTCAAGGGTTCAGGTCAAACGCCGTATTCCCGTCAGGGCGATGGCCGGGCGGCGCTTGGACCGATGCTGCGCGAATACATCATCAGCGAGGCGATGCATGCCCTTGGTATTGCTACCACTCGCAGTCTGGCAGTGGTGACAACCGGTGAATCAGTAATCCGGGAAACCGACCTGCCTGGTGCAATTCTGACCCGTGTGGCTGCCAGTCATCTGCGTGTTGGTACCTTTCAATACATTGCAAAATGGGGCACAGCTGAGGAGCTCCGGATCCTGGCCGATTATACATTGCAACGACATTTTCCAGATGTTGAAGCAGATGAGAATCGATATCTTTTCCTACTGCAGGAAGTGATCAAGCGTCAGGCCGTGCTGATTGCCGAATGGCAGCTGGTCGGCTTTATCCACGGGGTTATGAACACCGACAACATGGCCATTAGCGGAGAAACCATCGATTATGGCCCCTGCGCCTTTATGGACGACTACAATCCGGCAACGGTGTTCAGTTCCATTGACCTTCAAGGGCGCTATGCCTATGGCAACCAGCCGCATATTGCCGGATGGAATCTCGCGCGATTTGCTGAAACCCTTTTACCCCTGCTGCATGTCAATCAGGAGCAGGCTGTCAAGCTGGCCCAGGATGCGGTCTCAGAATTTACTGAGTTGTATCACTGTAATTGGCTCTCTGGAATGAGAGCAAAACTGGGAATATTCAACGAAGAGATACAGGATGAATCACTTGTTGCAGGCCTCCTAAGCATGATGCATAAGTATCGTGCGGACTATACCAACACCTTCCGCGCACTAACTTTTGATACGCCAGAGGATACGGACCTGTTTGGGACCACAGAATTTGCAGAGTGGCATGAGCTGTGGCAGGCGAGACTAGGCAGGCAGCAGGAATCGAAAGCCTCCTTGCAGCAGTTGATGCAATACAGTAATCCTGCGCTGATTCCTCGCAACCACCGGGTAGAAGCCGCACTGGAAGCCGCAGTGAAACAAGGAGACTACAGCGCGATGGAGCGGCTTCTCCATGTTCTTTCAAGCCCCTACGCGCACTCCCCCGAACAGGCTGATTACTCTGCACGGCCTGCGCAATCAGCACGTCCTTACCGAACCTTTTGCGGTACCTGATATACGCTTTGTTTTTGTCAGCTCATATGTTAGGGTAATTCAAAAACAAAGGTATAAGGTATAAGGAAAGAGCAAGGAAGGTCCAACTGAATATATCCAGCTATGCCATAACTTTAGGGACAAAGCCAGTAAACTTAATATGGAGCACTGGGTGCAAAACGAGGTGCGTATCGATAATCTTCCGGAGGTTGGAGTCCATCAACTGTACCGGGCCATGGACTTTTTACTGGATGCCTCTGAAAAGATACAGCATGATGTTTTCTTCTCCGTCGCCAATTCTTTAACCTGGAAGTAGACCTTCTGTTTCTTGATACTACAACCACCTATTTTGAAGTGTGTTCCCGTGACTACCACACTGCTTTGGGAGTTGATAGCACTGCAATTGCATTAATTCTATCAAAAAAATGGCTCTTCCACAGTTATCAAGATGCGGAAAAGCCATATTTTTTTACCACCCCCGTACAGGCGATGCAAATTGCCAGCGTACTTGTATTTTTTCCATGCTAAGAAGGAATTTACTTTTATGAAACGAACTGTAACAATAATCATTCTTTTATCCATTAACTTAAAACTTTAACCCATAAAATACACCAACCCGAAACGGAGGCGCGGGACGTGAAAGAGAATGATAGTCAGGACGAATGTTGTGCGCCAAAAACGGCCGCTCCCAAAGCTGACTTTCCCATCGTCGGCATCGGTGCTTCCGCGGGAGGGCTGGAGGCTCTGGGATCTTTCCTGAGTAACGTGCCTGAGAAAAGCGGCATGGCTTTTGTTATTATCCAGCACCTGGACCCGACGCGCAAGGGTATGCTGGTGGAGTTGCTCCAGCGTGCCACCGCTATGCAGGTTATTCAGGTCAGGGAAAACACACCGGTACAACCGGACTGCGTCTATGTTATTCCGCCGAACAAAGATATGTCTATCCGCCACGGTGTATTGCACCTATTTGATTGTTTGGCGCCCCGCGGCCTGCGCCTGCCCATAGATTTCTTTTTCCGCTCCCTGGCTGACGTCCGACAGGAGAGAAGTATCGGTGTCGTCCTCTCCGGTATGGGTACCGACGGTACGGTGGGAATCAGGGCGATCAAGGAAAAGGGAGGCGCGGTCTTTGTCCAGGAACCGTCCTCGGCCAAGTTTGACGGCATGCCTCTCAGTGTCATCGAAGCAGGCCTGGCGGATGTTGTGTCACCCGTGGAGACTCTGCCGGCAAAGATTGCTGACTATCTTCAACATAAGCCTCTTATCGACAAGTCCGACCCGGCCCTGGCAGGCATAGCGCAAAGCGCTTTCGACAGGGTTGTGGCTCTGCTCCGGTCACAAACAGGCCATGATTTTTCCTTTTACAAAAAGACCACAGTTTTCCGCCGCATTGAGAGGCGCATGGGTATACATCAGATTGAAAATATTTCCGACTATATTTGTTTTCTGCAGGAAAACACTCAGGAAGTAGAGCTGCTGTTTAAAGAAATGTTAATTGGGGTGACCAGCTTTTTCCGCGAACCGGCAGAGTGGGATATGTTAAGAGATAAAGTAATTCCTGCACTCCTGGCTGAGCGGGCGCCGAGTCAGACCATCAGGGCATGGGTATCTGCCTGCGCCACTGGTGAAGAAGCTTACTCCCTGGCCATTGTCTTCAAAGAGGCACTGGAACAGTTAAAGCCTGCCCAAAACTTCTCACTGCAGATTTTTGCCACCGACCTGGACAGCAGCGCAATCGACAAAGCCCGGGAGGCGATATTTCCCGCCAACATCACGGCAGATGTGTCGCCGGAGCGTTTAAACCGGTATTTCGTCGAGGTGGACCGGGGTTACCAGGTGGTCAAGTCCATACGGGACATGGTAATCTTTGCCCCGCAAAATATTATTATGGATCCGCCCTTTACCAAGCTTGACATCCTGAGCTGCCGCAACCTGCTAATCTATCTTTCTCCGGAAATTCAGAAAAAGCTCCTGCCGCTTTTTCACTACAGCCTGAACTCAGGCGGTTTTTTGTTCCTGGGAAGCGCGGAGACAGTGGGCACTTTTACCGACCTTTTTGAGCCTTTGCACAGCAAATCAAGGATCTACCAGCGGCTCCAGTCCCCATTGCAGTCTGGGCCTGTAGGGTTTCCCGCCTCCTATGTCCCCGCCCAGGCTGCTGCCCGCGAGCCTGTGAAACAGGTCCATAATATCCAGCTGCTGGCGGACCAACTGATTTTACAACACTACTCACCGCCCACGGTACTGGTCAACGACAAAGGAGATATCCTTTACATTACCGGCCGGACGGGAAAGTACCTGGAACCGGCCGCCGGCAGGGCCAACTGGAATATTTTTGCCATGGCCCGCGAAGGCCTGCAATATGAACTAAGTGACACCTTCCAGAAAGCGCTCAGTCAAAATGAGGCTGCCAGCTCTAAAAATGTCGCAATTAAAACCAACGGCGGCACTCAAACGGTGGACATCACCGTTATGCCGCTCACAGAGCCGGAGGCGCTGCGCGGGATGGTGATGATTGTCTTCACAGACGTGGCTGCTCCTCCTCAAATTAAATCAACTGGTAAAACCAAACGGGCCTCTACCCGCAGCCTGCGCGAGGCCGAACTGGAGCGGGAACTGCTGCAAGCCCGCCAGGAATTGCAAGCCACCCGCGCAGAGATGCAGTCATCTCATGAAGAACTCAAATCCTTCAACGAGGAATTGCAGTCAACCAACGAAGAACTCCAGTCCACAAACGAGGAACTGACCACGTCCAAGGAAGAAATGCAGTCCTTAAATGAAGAACTGCAGACAGTCAATTACGAACTGCAGGGCAAGGTAGACGAACTGTCACAGGCTAGTAACGACATGAAAAATCTTATGGACAGCACAAAGATTGCCACTTTGTTTCTTGATAACTCGTTGTGTGTACGGCGCTTTACCAGCCAGATATCTGCAATTACCAAGCTGATTCCCGGTGACGTGGGCCGGCCAATCACCGATATCGCTTCCGACCTTTTTTACCCCGAACTGGCCGGTGATGTAAGGGAAGTGCTGCAGTCGCTTAATACTGTGGAAAAACAGGTCTCCTCAGATGACGTGCGCTGGTTTAATGTGCGTATTCTGCCTTACCGTACCTTGGAAAACAGAATAGATGGTGTGGTTGTCACCTTTGTGAATATCACAGATTCCAAAGCGTTGGAGGCAAAGCTGCGCGAAACAAAAGCCTCTTTGGAAAAACGCTTTATAAATCAAGGCAAGGAACTGGCACAGGCCAATGACAGGCTGCAGGAAGAAATTGACCGGGGCAGGAAAGAAACTGCTGCCGGCAGAGCGCAAAAGAACGGCAAAAACCAAAAGGAACTTCATAAATAGAACACATTTCACACTTTGAGCAGCAAGTAGTTATTCTGGAAGACAACTGATGTCCCTGATACACGCTGTTCGGACAAGCAGCACCAATGATAACCTGAGAAATACTGTCATACAGGATTTGACAACTCATTTTAAAGATTTTGAGGTGCTCTATAAGTTTGGTAAATTAAAAGGTTGGGAAGAGTCCCAGCCTGTTTACAGGACCGCTCTCCCCCATGAAAAACGCCCTGGATACGCATGTGAGAGCAATTATTGAGACTATCAGAAGCGACTCTCTGCGCAAGGTTTGGAGTGAGCTTCTCAGCTCAGGGTTGGAATATTATGACAAGTATCTTAAATATGGAAAAATGAAAGGCTGGACCAGAATAGTGCCGATTTACGGCGAGCCGGTGTTATAGAAAACAGCATCAAACCCTCAGTAAAGAGGGTTCTTTAATATAAAATAAATTTACAACCCTTTACATGTTTTTGATTTTTTTGACAGGATTATTTTGTCAATATGTCGAACCTTAAAGATAGCTTGGGCAGTGACAAACCAGTCAGTTTGGCACTACTGCCGGGGAGGATGTGTCGGCAATTGACCAAAGATTTATCGGCCCAGGTGGAAGCAGCTTTCCACCGCCTGGAAAGCCTGCGTTGTAGTAATTTACCCCACCAGGAACTGACATCTAAACTTCTGGCAGAACTCAGCTCCACCCTGCAGGAGTTGCAGGCTGCAACAGCTGAGCTGTTTGAACAAAATGAGGAACTGCTGTCAGGGCGCCTGGCACTGGAAGAAGAGCGGCGCCGTTATCGGGAGTTGTTTGAATTTGCACCGGACGGCTACGTGGTCACTGATACTGAAGGACTAATACTGGATGCCAACAGTGCTGCCGCCGCTCTTTTAAACCTGCAAAAATCTTTTATTATTAAAAATCCGTTAGCTATGTTCGTTCACCGCCAGCAGCGCAATCACTTCCGCACTCTTCTGGTGCAGTTGAAAAAAGGGAACTGCATGCAAAACAGGGACTGGGAGTTTGTACTGTTACGGAAGCGCACAACCTTTCCAGCCTCTCTCACTGTGAAGCCCGTAACTTCCAGAGGGAAAACCGCGGAACTGCGCTGGCTGCTGCGTGATATTACCGTACGCAAGCAAATGGAAGAGGAACTGCAAAAGACGGACAAATTGGAGTCACTGGGAATATTAGCTGGCGGTATCGCCCACGATTTTAATAATCTGCTTACAGTAATCCTCGGAAATCACTCGCTGGCCAAAATGTACGCCAAAAAAGATGAAAAGGTTTCCAGACATCTTCAGGAAATGGAGCAGGCCATTAGGCAGAGCAGGAGTTTGACCGAACAATTGCTCACCTTTGCCAGCGGCGGTGTGCCGCTGACCAAAGCTGTCTCCCTCCGCAGTTTCGTTGAGGAAGTGAGTGCTTTTGCCCTCAGTGGGTCTAGCGCACGCTGCGAATTCTCATTTTGTGAAGACCTGCCACCGGTGGAGATTGACAGCGGCCAGATCACCCAGGTCATCAGCAATCTGCTAATAAATGCCGACCAGGCTATGCCGGAAGGCGGGACAATAAAAATTAGCGTCGGGAGCCTGGCTGTTGCCGGCAAAGACGGCACATTGCCGCTCCAGCCCGGAGATTATGTGGCTCTAACCATAACAGATGAAGGCAGTGGCATTCCCAAAAAACACCAGGCAAAAATATTCGACCCGTATTTCAGTACCAAAAAAAAAGGGAACGGCATCGGACTTACAATCTGTTATTCAATCATAAAAAAACATGATGGTCATATTTCTGTGAAATCAGCGGAGGGGGAAGGAGCAAGCTTTACAGTTTATCTCCCTGTTTCCAGGAAAATGGCTAAAAAAGAAGTAATCGAAGACACTCTTCGCCTGGGAGAGGGGAAAGTATTATTCATGGACGATGAGGAAAATGTGCGGCAGACAGCAGGTGAGATGCTCACATTTCTCGGCTATGAAGTGGATTTGGCCAGAGACGGCGCCGAAGCGGTGAAGCTCTATAAAGAGGCGTTTAGCTCAGGTGCCCCTTATGACGCTGTAATTACAGATTTGACGGTTCGAGGCGGCATGGGCGGCAAACAGACTGTAAGTGAACTGCTTAAAATAGACCCCAACGTAAAAGCCATTGTTTCCAGCGGCTACTCCGATGACGCCTTGCTTTCCGATTATGAAAAATACGGCTTTTGCGATGTTGTAGCCAAACCATACAGGCTCCAGGAACTGGGGGAGGTCTTGTCTGGAGTCTTACGTGATTCCCAAATCCATTCTTATTAACCTTCAAAACCATAAACTTGTCAAAAGAAGCTTATTATAACGCCATATGACACTATATATTTTTGTATTCCGTGTCAGGTACACTTGCGTCCGCCTTGGTTTTTTTATTCCCTGGGTCCTTGTCAAGCTTGGCCTTGATCAGGCAGCTGGTTCTGATCCGATTATTACCACAATCAAAGACATAACAGGGTTGCTAATTTATTTCTTTTTAATTAATCAGTTCATAAGCATATTGTAAAGATAATATGGCAAAAGAAAAGCTATGCTGAGAATTTTCCAGCGTAGCTTTTCAGGTTTAAATAGTTGTCGGCACCTCCAGTATAAAACGAAACACAAGAAAAGCCACTACATAACAGTAGATTGCAAAATACATAAGGCGGCCACGCTTTAAGAAATCAATCAACCGGATAATACCATATCAGAGCAAGACCTGGCGGCCGGAGTTAGCTCCGTTTATAAACTTCCCGCCTGTGACCGACCTTGACCACAATAACGACAAGCTCATTTTCCCGGATCTCATAAATTATCCGATAAACCCCTTGACGCACACGGTATCGCTCTAGAGACGAGAGTTTCTCGCAACCGGCAGGTCGCGGGTCGTTACGCAACACTTCAATACGCTCAAGGATTCTTTTGACATCTTTATTCGGCAAGTCCCGGAGATCCTTGGCCACGGACTCTTTAAAGCGAATCTCAAAGCTTGCCATCGGCTTTGAGTTTCTTAAGCAGCACTTCGTAACTTATGGTCGGCTCGGCAACCCGCTCTTCGAAAGCGTCCAAATCCTCCTGGTCCTCACGGAGGGTATGTCGTACAGCCTCATTTACCAGATCTGATAAAGAGCGGTTCGTCACAGCCGCTTTCATTCGCAAAGCGCTGTAGATTTCCTGCTTGAAATACACTGTGGAACGCTTGGTGGCTTCACTCATTAAGAAATCACCTCTTGGCATCCATTATAGCATTATGACGCTCAAGAGTCAAAACGTTACTGTTTGCTCACTGCTTACTTTGTGTTTAAACTGTTATAATGTTACCTATCTCTTGATAAAATGTCACTATGAACGAGGAGCATCGGCACATTTTATGGCCGTCGCTAATAAACCCTACATGAATCTATTCGATACCCTGGCCAGGTCCCCATATCAAAAGGACGTAAAGGAACTTCCAGGGGGCAAATGCACCGTTTTTATGAGTCCGGGGATATAGTTGGACTAAACATTATTTCATCAAATTATAGTCCCTGCGGAATTGTGTGGTAGTTTTCAATGTCAACATTCGTGATCAAAATCGCATTCTATAAAATGATGACGTCAAGGGGATTCACAAATCAAACACGAATTCTATTTGCTATGGTTACTCGTGCTGAAGCTTATGTTATAATTGCATAGAAAAAGGCACGGCTATATGGTTGCCATCGCCGCGCTACTACACCAGAGGGGGTAAGCACTGACTTGACAAAAAAGCGTTTTTCAAGAGGGGATAACATTAAAAAACGATTTCACGATACTATCGAAAAACAGATTATAAAAGATAAACCGTACAAAGTTGCGTTGGGGTGCGCCTTTGGAATAGGCATTAACTTTATTCCTACCTTAGGTATTGGATTTATTTTTGCCTTTTTACTGGCAGTGCTTTTCAGGGCCAACCGTGCTAGTGCAACTGTAACCAGCCTTATGACCGGACCGTTAATCCCCTTAATGTATACTCTGAACTTAGTCATTGGAGGGTTAATCCTGACTCCGGTTACAGGTAAAGAAAACCTCCTTGAATTTATAATCCACCAGTATTCTATTATGTTAAAACTTGGCAATGTCAACGACAAGATTTTTAGCTTTTTAGAGTTTTTTGGCTCTACTTTCCTGCTGGGTGCAGCTGTAAATGCGACAATTTTTGGCATAGCTTTCTATTTTTTTGTCACCTTTATATTGAATAAAAAAATTAGATGAATACGGCGGTACGGCCGGCTTGGCTTTTCTGGAGGACGTGGTCGAGACTGTTGTCGGAACTATAAGTGATGAATATGACGATATCACACCGCTAGTCGAGGAAATTGGAAAAGGAGAGTTCTTAGTCAGTGCCAAAACAAAGATTACTGAAATTAACCAGCTTACCGGGCTAGACCTGCCTGAGGAAAAACGCGATACCCTCGGCCGCTTACTCTTTCGTTTGCTCGGATATATTCCCAGTAAAGGAGATACTATCGATTTATCAGGGGCAACTATCATTATTGATGAAGTAGATAGAAACAGGGCTAAAAGAATTCGCATAAAAGTCAAAACACCGACATAGAGAACTTGTGACCCAACTATTCATTTTATCTATCTCTAAGTCGTAACAAAGATATACTCGAATGGGGTATATTGACATAAAAATAACCAAGGCATTGTGTACCGTGGTTATTGTGTTATTAAGGTGGTGCCGAAGGCCGGACCCGAACCGGCACAGTCAGAGATCGCTTGATTTTGAGGAATGGGAAGGGCATGATACTATGTGATAGCATGTCCCACAAACCCCCGGATTTAAACGGATTCATCACCTTCGAACTACTGCTCCCAATGCTTGGCGGTACTATATGACACTATATATTTTTGTATTCCATGGTCAAGTTTTTGTCAGAAAATCACCACACAAGGCCCGAAAATCAGTGCATTTTGTGGTGGTTTTATTTTTCAAACAAATCGGAGTGTGTTCCGGTACGGGATGCAACAAGGATGAGTGTTTCGCTTTCAATCTGATACATTAACAGCCAATCCGGGAGAATATGGCACTCCCGAAAGCCGGTATAGTTCCCAACAAGAGCATGGTCCCGATGTTTTTCAGCAAGCGGCTTTTCTTCCAAAAGTGTTTGCAAAACTTCTTGAAGCAAACCCATATTATAGCCACGCTTTTTCATCAGCTTATAGTCCTTGCGGGATTGTGTGGTCGTTTTTAGTGTCAACATTCGTGGTCAAGCTCCTGAAATAGTTCTCTAGCAGAAGCGTAAGATTTCGCCGGGATTTTCCCACTGGCAATGTCTCTTGCTTCCTGCATAGCTGCTTCTGTTTCAGCGTTATAGTTGGGTTGCTTCATCTCAAAAGGTAGGCCGCCAACCATCAGAGACTGACGCAGGAAAATGTTTACTGCATCGGTCAAGGTAATACCGAACTTGGCAAAAAGCTGCTCTGCTCCCGCTTTAGTTTCCGGGTCAATTCGAATGTTGATGTTTGCCGTCTTTGCCATAAGTTCACCTCCTTGCAATCCTATTGTAGCCCAGTGTATGCACGATGTCAACACAACAGGTGGGTTTTCATTACATAATCAACGGGGATCTATTTTTTTTGTCATTTTACTAACCTAGTGTTATACCGCCTATCCACTTGACTAAGGTAACACTATATGTTGTACTGATAGTATGAAAGAATATCCTATGACTTTTCGAGAATTTATTAAGAGGTTCCCCGATGAACAACATTGTCGTGACTATCTATATCAGTTGCGATTCTCTAATGGTTTTGTATGCCCCAAATGCAGTCACGACAAACACTGGAAAATCGGTGAGTTGTTGTTTGAGTGTGCAAAATGTGGTCGTCAGACTTCTGTAAATTGTTATTGCCGGAACGATATTTCAAGATACCCGAAAGCCACTGATGGATTGGTTTATAGGCATATGGTGGTTATCGACCATGAAAACTGGAGCGAGTGCACTCGGTTTACAACAAGTTTTAGGGTTGAAAAGCTATCAAACTTCTTGGACTTGGCTGCACAAAATTCGCAAGGCGTTAGTAAATCCAAATCGAAGCAAATTGTCGGGTACAGTAGAAATTGACGAAACATTAATCGGCGGTGTAGCCACAGGTAAACGCGGACGTGGTGCGGAAAACAAGGTGTTAGTTATCATTGCGGCAGAGCTTAACGGAAAGAAACTCGGGCGTTGTCGTATGGGTATAATCTCCGATGCTTCATCTGATTCTATACATCCGTTTATCATCGAAAACATCGAAACAGAAAGTACCCTCATCACGGACGGTTGGAGTGGTTATAACGGAATCGAAAAGAAAGGCTTTTCGCGAAAAATCCATGTTCAAAAGACAACTCTGAACCAAGAAGAATTACTGCCTCATATACATCTGATTGCCTCGCTTCTAAAACGTTGGTTGCTTGGCACACTTCATGGTGCAGTCGAATCTCAACACCTGCAATCGTATCTTGATGAGTATGTTTTCCGTTTTAACAGAAGAAAATCAGCACAGAGAGGGTTGTTGTTTTACAGAGTCTTGGAATCTGCTATGCAAACAAAAACGATCACTTACGAGGAGTTGACCGACCACAAGATATAGTGTTCCCTTAGTCAAGTGGATAGGCAGGTACTTAAATAAGATCTACCTTTTAAATATATAAGGAGACAGATTCAATTGACTTTCTTGCATGATATTTTTGGGGGTTTAGCACTAAAAAAATCTCAACATTGGAGTGATGCACTTTCTTTTGCCTGCAGAATGTAAAACTTTATATAAAAGGCTCACCATAAATAAATAATAGAGGAGTGTTTATTCATGTTTAAATATTCAGTTTTATTACCTATTATTGCAATTATTTTATCTATTTTTAGATTTATTCCTATTTTATTGATAATAGGATTACTATTAGGCTTTATAACATTTTATGTAAACTTACGAATTTTAAAACGTAATTTTATTTATGTTTTGGCTTTTATTGGCGTATTATATAACAGTTTTGCTTTGCTAAATTCCTATTTCATCTTACATGAATCATATAAATTTCAAGTTCTTTCTACTACGGTTTTTACAGTACTGCTATACCTTTCTTTAGCAGTTTTATTATATTTAATAATTATGAATATTAAAGAAAAAGTTGGTAAAAAAAATAATTTATGATTGTCGAGAATGTCTTTATACTTAATGTTTCATTATTGATATGCATTGAGTAAGAATATTATCTTAGTTGCTTATATAATCTTGTTAGAGGTACAGATAGGGAATGCGTCCGGACGATTCATATGAATGAGAACTTTTACCGCTGTAACCGTCGAAGCTGAGACACAATGAAAGACAGATTTACCAGAGGATTTATCGCAGACAAGAGCTGAGCCCGGCCACTTTTCGGCCGGGTCTTTTTATTAACTCAAAGTATCATCTGTACTTCTTTTGCCCCTAATCTTAGAACATACCAGCCCGCACCCGCAGCTGTTGTGGACATACAATTGCCTACCTCTTCTGCAGATCGTGATAAGTAGGCTGAGTATATTTATTAATCCACCTTGCTAAGAAGGTTGGGATTTATTTACATAATTATAGGACTGCACATATTAGATACAACCTATCAAATTGCTATCCCTGGGTATGCACTTGACTGATGTGCATACTAGATGTAGTAGATAGGTATGAGAGAATATCCGATGACATTAGAACAGTTTGAAAAACAATTTAATACGGAAGAAGCCTGCAGGGATTATATTTTCAGCATACGATGGCCAAATGGTTTTCAATGTCCGTGATGTAGTCATAACAAAGCTTGGCTTATACAGATGCTGTTATTGTGGAACCTACAACATATGATAAAATTGTTAATACTGAAAAATAGAGTGGATTAGTAAAGATTTATAAACCACAATATATAGTGGGTACATCAGTTTCTGTAAAACAAAAAAAGAGTGGAGGGAAGCCTAATGGGCCACTTGGCCGGCAGAAGTGATGTTTTGAGATGTCTGAGAGAACGTTTGGATAAAAACCCCATAGGATTACCCGAAGATTTACACATTTATGAAATATTATCAATTATCTTCACAGAAGAAGAAGCTTGCCTCGCAGCAAACTTCCCTCTGAAACCGGTAAGTCTGGAAGATCTTATGAGGTAAAGGAAAAAAGCGAATATGATTACAAACGGTAATAAATTCGGAACGCTGAGTAGAGTAGCCCTTGTTGTTCCGAAAATATCAGCAAACGATAAAGCCATAAAGCCGGAGATAACCAAAATTTGGATAGGTAAGCAGAAGCACAAAATGCGATGGCCGGTCTGTTACAGTCTAAGAGGAGAGGTGCATATGCTAAAGAGCGAGGTCATAAAAAAATTAGCGCAGTGGGGAATCGAAATCAATTCCCCCAACACCTTAAAAAATTGGGAAGACTGGGGGTTAATTCCTCAGGCCACTTTTAGAAATAGCAGAACGACTCAATACCCTGACGAGACTGCGGCTGAAGCCTTTGCCAGCGAAAAGCTTAGAAGGGGGGAGTATAAAGTTAACAAAGAAAAAGCCCGGCAAATCAGGGAAAAGGCATTGGGATTTGAAAAAAAGGATAGTATGGGCGCGGGCTTACTTTATTGTTGGGCAAGCAACCACCATCAGTAGACAATATGCTTGCAATTCAGTGGATAAAGGATAGAGATAAGATGCTACAAGATTTTCATCCTGATGGCGAAGTTGTTTTTAAATTTCATTCAGAGTCATTTACTGATAAAAACGGGGTAGAACGAATCAGAACAATTCGTAAGTTTGAAAAAGTCAAATCGTAAAAGATTGTAACCTGAAATTATTGGGACCGGAGCTTCGTAAAGCACTATGGAGCCTCATTGTCTTTTAAGTCATAGTTGAGGTATAATACAGGTAGAGGTGAGAATTATGAAAAATAGGGCGTCAATTAACACGAAAACAAAAAGAGTAATTGAAAGTGTGGGCGCATCACTGGCGTTTGAAAATCTAAAGCCTAGTAAGCATGCCCAGGCAGTTGGCAAACAGTATCTTGAAGACAAAATCAGCAGCAGGGAGGCTGTTGATAAAGTAAAGGAAAAGCATGCACCTGGATTTGGTAGATAGCAATGGCAAAAAGATGCGGCTTTTCTAAATATAACCGTAAAGAAACCGGGCAGTCTATATATTGCTATGAAGGTACTGACATTCTGATAAATAAAGACAATATTAAGGATGCAAAAGCTTTAGCTGATTATGAAGCTGATATTACACTGAT
>JAGXRN010000011.1 GCA_018335875.1 Dethiobacter sp. | reverse complement strand
ACTACGAGGCGATATTTCAAGAAACTTATAGGCAGGTGATGGCTGGCGAAGCGGATCATTTGGACGATCTGACCTATGATCCCGTAATTCTGTAAGTAAACATACTGGCAAAATGTGGATGAGGACTACCCTTTACCGGCTCTAGTCCTTTTAACTACAGGCGAGAAATGTCCCTTACATATTTTACTATAAATAGAGTAAACTTACATATGTTCGTTGCAGGCAAAGCACTTTCGTTTTTTTAATAATTTTAATGCAACGCTAGTGAGATGAATTAAAAGAAATTAACTTGTGGCTCATAAAGAATTATAAGAGGCTTGTCCCCGACCTGCATAAATATGGGACCGGGAGTGCCATGGATGCATTTAACAGCATTGGAAATATCCCGACCCGCAACTTCAGGGACGGGTTCTTTGAGGATATTAATAACATTTCGGCAATTACATTGTCGGAAATTATAGGTTATAAAATGGAAGGTTGTTCTACCTGTCCTGTAAGGTGTAAGAAGGCAGTTATCTGCAGTGAAATGGACATTAATGATTCGTCATACGGCGGGCCGGAATATGAGACACTCGCTTCCTTTGGCGCAAACTGCGGTGTAAACGATTTGAAGGCGATAATTGCAGCAAATGCTATCTGCAACGGAAACTCCATTGACACCATATCGGCCGGGGTAACTATCGGCTTTGCCATGGAGTGTTTTGAGAAAGGCATTTTAACTTTAAATGATACCGGCGGTATTAAATTGGAATTTGGCAATAGCGAAGCCATGTTACAGGTACTCGAATTAATTGCAAAACGACAAGATATTGGAGATCTGTTGGCAGATGGCGTTTTACGTGCTGCCAACACTCTGGGCCAGGGAAGTGACTCTTTTGCCGTTCATGTTAAGGGTTTAGAAATGGGCATGCATGAACCAAGACTGAAGCAGGGACTGGGCCTTGGTTATGCTGTTGCAAGTCTCGGTGCTGATCATAATACCGGGCTTCATGATACTCGGTATGTTTCAAAAAGTGCCGATTTGGAAGAAATAAAAGCTTTGGGTTTTATGAATCCAATACCTGTAAATGATCTTGGCCCAAGAAAGGTAAGCCTTTTTGCTGCTCTTCACAGATGGAATAATTTTCAGGATTGCCTGGTAAAATGTATTTTTGTTCCTTTTAATTTCAGTAAAACGGTACGGGCAGTTAGCGCTATAACCGGCTGGGATACAACTGTCTATGAAGCCATGAAGGTGGGAGAGAGGGCTATTCAGCTTGCCAGGATATTTAATATCAGAGAAGGATTCTCTGCAAAAGAAGATAATTTGCCGCCAAGAATACATACACCAATGCCGGGGGGCCATTTAAAAGGGTCACATATTGCTCAAAGTGATCTTCGTCAGGGCATAATGCTTTATTACGAGGAAATGGGTTGGACCAAGGACGGTATCCCCAAAAAGTCCACCCTGGAAAAGCTGGAAATAGAGTGGGCCTCTGAGTGCCTGGAGAATCTGTAAGAAAAGACTTTGACTTAAAGCCCGGCAGGATTCTTCTTATCAATAAGCCCTAATAGTTAAAGATAACATAAAAAAGCTCTTAAACGGAGCTTTTTGTTTTAGTTGTCCCCTAATAGCATTATGGGATCCTACCCTTTAAATGATTAGCAAAAAAACTTAGAAAGTACGCCAAGGGCATTTATGTTCTATCTATTCTTCTTGATTATAAAGATACGTTATTTTATTTCTGGGCATTTCTATTTCGAAAGAAAAGCGGTCACTTCTATAGTACTGCTCCAAATACTCAATTGGTTGATTATCTTGGTCATAGGCTACCCTAGTAACAAAAAGCACTGGGTCTCCTTTGGTGATAGATAGTTGATTCGCAATATAGCTAGACGCGTTAACGGCAGAAATAAGTTGTTTTGCTCGTTGAATTTTAACTCTATAAATATTTTCTAACACAAGATAAGACGACTGTTTCTCAAAGTATGATGCATTAGTAGAACCTATTCTTTCAAAAGGAATAAATATGTGGCTATATGCAATTGGAGATTTATCTACTAAGAATTTCCTCTCAATAGATAAGACTTTATTATTATTATTTTTCAATAATAATTTTTGGGATAACTCTTTTGATGGTTTAATTGCTTTTATACTTAGTTCTTCAATTGTGCAATTGATTCCCTGATTTACTAAGACTTCAAACAGGCTTTTTAATTCTTTAAGTCCCTGATGAAGTTTAAAGTTGACAAATGTACCTTTACCGCTGCGTCGAACCAATAAGCATTTATTAACTAGTATATCTAAAGCCAGTCTAACTGTTGACCTGCTTATATGAAATTTTTTTACAAATTCATCCTCGCTTAAAATTTTTTGTCCAACTTGAAGCTCTCCACTTAAAATGGCTTTTTCTAAAAGATCTGCCAATTGTTCATAAAGAGGAGTTTCGCTTTCCCTTTCCAGTTCTGTATCTAGAATGATCATAGGTCGTAATAACCTCCCGGTAAAGTAGGCATATCTTAGTGCCCAATATATTTTATCCCTTTTCTGTAGATGTGGTGCCACCCTCGCCGTAAGCCGGCCACTATGCTTTGCGTGACGTAAGCCAATAGGGTTCGGGTTCAGCAGGCTATCAGGGAGTATTCTATATTAACATTAATAGCATTTATAATGTTACTTTAACAAAAAAAGAGATATTTGTCCAACTATGCTTAATAAGAGCGGTAGTTTACACAATGCACGGATTAGTGCGGCTTCAGCCTGTAACCTAACTTCACAGAGACTCGCGATTAAATTAATCGCTCCTTGACAGACAAATACATACAATATATAATGATTGCATACATAATGAAATGTCGGAGAGTGATTACAAGTGAAAAAAGTAAAAGTTATTCAATATGGTTTAGGGCCTATAGGATGTGGCATAGTGAAGGCTGTAAGTATGCACTCGCAGATGGAACTGGTGGGGGTAGTGGATATCGATCCTGACAAGGTGGGTAAGGAATTAAATAAAATAATTTCTTTGAATTGCAACGCTAACCTAAAGGTTTGTTCTTCGCTTGCTGAAGCCCTTGATGGGAAAAGTGCTGATGCTGCTATTCACTGTACATCATCTAAGTTGGGTAATGTTGTTGATCAGTTAAAAGAAATGCTTAATGCAGGGCTTCACGTTATTTCGACTTGTGAAGAATTAGCGTACCCTTGGTATCGCTTCCCGAAGTTGTCAGAGGATATTGATAATTCTGCAAAGAAAGCGGAGAAAGCATTGGTTGGTACCGGTGTTAACCCTGGATTTGCTATGGATATGCTACCTTTAGTTTATAATCACGCCGTCTTGGATGTCAAGGAAATAAGAATTGAGAGGGTTTTGGATGCCGGCAGAAGACGTGGTTCACTGCAAAAAAAGGTTGGTGCAGGCATGGAAATAAGTGAGTTTATGGCTTTTGTTGCGGATGAAAAAATTGGACATGCCGGATTTATTGAATCTATTGCTCTATTAGCTGCGGGTTTAGGCTGGGAGTTGGACGAGATTAAGCAGCAGATTCTTCCTGTGATTGCTGAAGAGAATATCCGCACCGAATTTTTAGAAGTTAAGGCTGGACAGGTTGCTGTATTAACCAGAGTGGGTGGGGTTGCAAACAAGGTAAAGAATTAATATCATTTAATTTGCAGATGTATTTGGGGGCATCAGAGCCCTATGATCTTATAAATATAAATGGTAACCCTCCTCTTGAGGTTGTAGTTAAAGGTGGAATCCCTGGAGACAGTGGGACAATAGCTTCCACCATCAACACCCTCCTTAAAGTTATTAATAGCGGTCTTACTGGGCTCATTACAATAAAGGAGTTGCCCGTGTCTTTATGTCATTCTGTCAATAGTGACTGAATTTAAGTTCAATTTGGGAATACATATAATATGGGTGAGCACTTATTATATCCAGAGAAGGCAATTAATTACAGTTGACAGAAAATTCTGTAAGCATTAAAATGTATGAATCACAGTACAGAGGTGTATGTAAATGAAAAGATTTAAATCGACGAATTTTTTTTATCTTGTTATTTTGTCTTTATTTACCTTTTTATTGGTTTTTGTTCCCATCTATAATTTTAAACTATCTTTTATTTTTTATATTTTATTTTGGATTGTAATGGCTTCATCTTTCAACATTATTTATGGCTTAACAGGCTATCTGCCTTTCGGATTTGTAGCTTTTTATGGAGTGGGAGGGTATGCTGTAGCCATATTTATTCGTACATTTGGAATACCTGTTCCAATTGCCATTTTATTTTCCGGGATGATTGGTGTCTTGCTAGCCATATTAATATTCCCGACTCTTCGCTTAAAAGGAATTTATTTCGCTATTGTTAATATGGCAGTAGCACTCATGATCATGGCATTAGTGACGTCTTTACCTGCCAAAGTCTTTGGTGGCTCAAGCGGCCTAACCTTAACTTCAGTATACAATCCGGAGAGAAGCTTTTACTATATGCTCATTTTAACGTTTGCTGTCGTTATCGTAAGCATGTGGTTGACCAGTTCGAGGCTGGGAATTGCTCTGAAAGCGATTAAGCAGGATCAGCATGCGGCTGAAGTAGTTGGAATAAATACAACATTAGTCAAATTGTATCCATGGCTAATATGTGCTGTTATCGCGACGATGGCCGGAGCTATTGATGCTCTCTTTACCGCAATAGTGGCTCCCGACGCCGCCTTTAATTTAATGATCTCGGCAAAGTCAATCGTATATGGTATGTTCGGTGGTTTTGGTACAGTATTAGGCCCTATTCTTGGCACCTTAGTTTTATACAATGTCGACGACTTCGTATGGAGGGTTTTCTCAGGTTTTGATGTGTTCTTGTTAGGTTTACTGCTCCTGATTCTAGTACTCTTCCTGCCACGGGGGATCATGGGGTTTATCTTCAAGATATCACCAAATTTAAGAGGATATTTGAGGTGATCCACTATATGTCTGAAGAATCTGTCTTAGCAATACATCAACTTACCAAGCAATTTGGTGGCCATGTAGCAGTAAAAAACGTTAATCTAGAAATCATTAAAGGAGATATTCTGGGAATTATTGGTCCTAATGGGGCAGGGAAGTCCAGCTTTTTGAATTGTATTATTGGAACGTACAAGCCTGAAATTGGGGAAATATTTTTTAAAGGTGAGAATATTACAAGCTTGTCCACTCACCGGATTATCCGTAAGGGTATGTCAAGAACGTTTCAAGTCCCACGGGTTTTTCAGGAATGCACGCTTTTAGAAAATATGCTAACGCCAGTTCTTCATTTGAAACTTCCCAAGAACCAATTAGTCCGCAAAGCATCAGCATTGCTGGAGAGACTTAGTATTGGTGGGAGAGAACATGACTTGGCGATGGAGTTATCCGGCGGGCAGCAGAAGCTATTAGAGTTTGCCAGGTCTTTAATGCTTGATCCCGATGTCTTGTTGCTTGATGAACCATTTGCTGGTGTTCACCCAACTTTGAAGGAAGTGATGGTTCAAGGAATCCGGGAAGTTCATAAAGAGGGAGTAACGATGATGATAGTGAGTCATGATTTGCCACCCCTTTACAAGCTAACAAATGATATTATCGTACTTAATCAAGGTGAGATCATTGCCAGAGGAAATCCAAAAAACCTGCAAAATGACTCGGTTGTCGTCAATGCCTATTTTGGAAGGTGATAAAAATTAGCTTAATACAGGTAGAGAATGTAGTCGCTGGATACATTTCTAGTATTGACATCTTAAATGACCTGAGCTTGGATGTGGAAAAAGGAAAAATTACGATTGTATTAGGCCCAAATGGTGCAGGAAAATCGACACTATTAAAAACAATTTATGGTTTCTTAAGGCCTAGAGAAGGAAGAGTCCTGTTGCGCGGAAAGGACATTAATGGATTAAATGTCGAGAAGTTATTGAATTTAGGGGTTGCTTATGTTCCTCAACAATCAAAAAGCTTATTTCCTCAAATGACTGTGCATGAGAACTTAGAGATGGGTTGCTGGGTTTTGAAGAATGATAAAAAACGTATAAAGCTAGCTATTAATCGAGCATACGAACATCATTCTTTTCTCTGGGAGGCACGTGACCTACCCGCAGGACTTTTAAGCGGCGGGCAGCAAAGAATTCTTGAAGTAGAGCGATCAATGTTAACAGATCCAGAAATTATTTTACTTGATGAACCAACCGAAACGCTTGCTCCCAAAATAGCTAAAAACATTTACAGCGTACTAGTTGATTTAAAAAAGAGGGGAGTCACTATTCTAATTATTGACCAGAATATTAGAAGTGCTATGGCGATTGCAGATAATGTATATATTTTAGATCTTGGTAAAATCAAATATCATGGCTCCAAAGAAGAGTTGGAAGGGGAGATGGAAAGTATTATTAAAACATGGATTACAGTAGAGGGGGGGAATTAGTTGATTTTAATAGAAGCCATATTATCAGGAATCATTGTCGGGGCGGTATATGCGTTAATTGGCGTTGGGTTAAGTATGATTTACGGTGTGATGAAGGTTGTTAACTTTGCCCACGGGGATCTGCTTGTATTTTCTTCATTTACGGCTTGGTTTTTATACCGAAGGATGGCAATGGACCCACTTGTTTCCTTGTTTATCATCTTGCCTGTGTCATTTCTCTTGGGAATTTTGCTTTATTATTTAGTAATTAAGCGGCTACAAAATTCAAATGATTCTGAAACTGCTTCGTTCTTAGCTTTTTTTGGAATTTCACTAATGCTCAAACATTTAACCACATCCATGTTTGGAGCGACTCCAAGGGGGATTCCTTTTCCGTATGAACAATTTTTCAGAATATCTACCAGAATGGGACCTTTTACGCTATCGACATCCAGGATTATTGCTTTTATGGTTGTCTGCGTTGTCACTGTGATCTTAGTTTATTATCTTCAAAGAACGAGAGTGGGAAAGGCGATTCGTGCGGTTATTCAACATAAAGAGGCAGCTCAAATTTTAGGAATTAAAACGGATTTGATTTCTGCAATTTCTCTTGGTATTGGCTTGATGTCAGTTAGCATTGCCGGTGTATTAGTAACTCTGGTTTTCCCTTCGATTTCTTCAAAATTAGCAGTGAACTATACGACTATTGCTTTTGTTGTGATTATTCTAGGAGGACTACGACAACCATTGGGAGCATTATTGGGTGGAGTAGTCTATGGAATTACAGAAAGTGTCGCAATGTTACTTTTACCAATGGGTTATGCACATGCATTAACGTTCTTCATAATGATTAGTGTTGTTATGTGGAGGCCAGAGGGATTGTTGTCAGGTGTCAAAGTGTGGAGAAAAAAGAAGCTCACAGTCAATGAACTTGTGGTGACTGAGGGTTACTAACATCACGAAAGGGAGAGATCAATGAAACGATTTTATATTCTGTTGTCTGTATGTTTACTGGTTTTTTTAGTTGGCTGTAATTCTGGTAAAAACACGAAAAGTCCTGATGGGACAGTCGAAGTTATTAAAGTAGGAGCTACCATATCTACAACTGGTAACTTTGCTTTTGCTTCCCAACAGGGAATTAAAGGACTGGAGCTTTGGGTAGATGAGGTAAATGCACAAGGGGGCCTGTATGTAGCATCACAAGGGAAGAAGGTTCCAGTGGAACTTGTAACATATGATGATCGCAGTGATACTCAGCAGGTTACAAGGCTGTATGAAAGGCTGATCACTGAAGATAAGGTTGATTTATTATTTGCTCCATTTGGATCTACATTAACAGGTGTAGCAACAACAGTGACTGAGCGATACGGAAAACCATTAATTATTTGGTCAGCAGCCGCAGATACCATTTATGCTCAAGGTCATAAGTATATTATTTCTGCAACTCAAATTGCAGCTTCTTTAGCTCAGTTACCGGGAGTTGATCATGCCTATTCCCTAGGGTATCGTAACATAGCGGTTGTATACCAAGATGAGCCATTTCCAGCGGCCCAGGCATTAGGTACAAAAGAATATGCCGAAAAGCTAGGTATGAATGTTGTTTTTTATGACCACTACTCAAAAGACAGTTTAGATTACTCATCCATGATCCGACGCATAGCTAATACAAATCCCGATGCATTATTTGTGAATGGTTATATGGAAGATCAAGCAAACTTCTTAAGACAGATGAAGGAAAACGATCTTACCTTTGATTATGTTTATATGCTTTATTCAGCCCAACCTGAATGGAAGGACTTAACAGGCAAAGACGGTTCATATATTTATGGGCACGTTTGGGTCCATGAGGACCTGATATATGATGTGACAGATGGAATGAATACAGGTCAGTTTTATGCGGCTTATGATCGGTTATTCCCAAATGCCACACATCCTGCTGATTTCCAAACAGGTCTGGCTTACGGTGCAGGTGTACTGATGCAGAAATTTGTTGAAGATGCGGGCTCATTTGAAGCAGGCAAGATTAAACAAGCAGCACTTGCATTATCAGGAAAAGTTACCGTTATTACAGGGGAGTATAATCTTATGGAGACAGGTAAGCAATTGGGTATGAGAAGTGTAGTAACACAAGCGATCATTGATGATGCAGGCTATAGGCTGGTTATAGTTCATCCGGCAGATGTAAAAACACACAATGCTGTGGATCCATTCCCTGCCTGGAACCAAAGATAATTGCTCTATATGGGAAGGTTAGATTGGGAGGTTAAATGGAATGGCGAAATGGATTAAAGTTGGAGTCGCTCAAACAGACCCAAAGTTGGCGCAGCTGGAGCATAATATGGAGACTACTCGTAGGTTTGTGCAGGAAGCCGCTGCTCAAGGATGTCTTCTTGTTGTTTTTCCTGAATGCTCCCTGACAGGATATTGCTATTCCAGAGAAAAGGATGTAATAGATAATGCTTTAACAGTGGGCAGTTTATGGACCACCGACTTAGAGCTCTTAGCCAGGCAGAACGATCTCTATTTTGTCGTGGGCTTTGTAGAGAGTTCAGGAGGTAAGTACTATAATTCTGTTGCTTTAATTGGGCCAGAAGGGATAGTAGATACCTATCGCAAGGTTCATTTGTCAAATTTAGGAGTCGATAACTTTGTATCTCCTGGCGACCATGAGTTGGTACCGATTGAAACACCAATTGGCAAGCTGGGAATTATGATTTGCTATGATGTTCGTTTCCCGGAACATAGCCGAGTACTTGCTTTACAAGGAGCCGATATATTAATTCATTCTACAAATTTACCCATAACAGCGAAAACACAGGTTGATTATTTACTGCCTACTAGAGCTGTTGAAAACCATATATACGTACTTTCTTCGAATCGCGTAGGCATGGAGAATGAATTCAGATTTATCGGTTTGAGCACAATTTTTGGTCTCAACGGTGAAGCGATAGCTCAAGCTGACTCAGAGAGTGAAACATTGCTGGTTGCAGAGTTAGATCTAGAAAAGGTAAATAATAAGAAAGTATTTTTCCCCGCAATGGAAGGTAAGCCTGTCCATCACTACAATGATTTATTTGGAGCTCGCCGCCCTAATTTGTATAGGAAACTTACAGAAGAGTAATCAAGTAGTTAGGGTGGTAGGCTTAATTAACACGTTTCTGATTTGTACTTGTCAGGGAGGGTAGTTTTACCCTCCCTGGTTTGTTGGCGGCTAATCATCACTGCTAACGGAGTGTGATTGAGCTACACACCGGCGTAAGCGATAGCTTAACAGTGGAATCTGCTATGGGTTTGGTATCAGTCCCGAAAAGTAATATGGTCTCACTAAAGGAAATACATAAAAACTCCGCCCTACGGAGTTTTTTATGTTTACTCACTCTATGAATTGTTAATGTATTTTTTATAATCCTCTTCTGTATCTATATCTGCAAGTATTTCCGCTGAAGAGACTTCTACCGGGCAGGTCCGGTCTTCTGGCAGGTTCATTAGTATCTGCCTGCCGCCTTCATCCCCAAGTAGTTTTTTAAGCATGGGGAAGAGCATCCTGTCAAAAAGCACTGGGTTGCCCCTTTGTTTTTTGAAGACGGGGTAGACCGCAGGCTTCAGAGTGCACCGGTAGTTTTCAAGCAGAGCGGAAAAAACTGAAGGGGGCACAAAGGGTTGGTCACCCAGGGCAAAAATAACGGCCTGGGAGGTCTCTGATACTGCTTCAAGACCGGCTGTGAGTGAGGAAGCCTGTCCCTTTAAATATTCCTGATTAAAAACCAATTTAACTTTCTCCGGCGGGAAAAGCGAGGCTGCCCATGAATCAGGCTGTGTTACCAGGATGACCTCACCCATATCCGCTGACAGGACGTTGTTGACTGTATGTTCAAGGACTGTCCAGTTATTGATTCTAAGAGCGAGTTTGTCTTTACCCATGCGCCTTGATGAACCGGCTGCCAGTATAACACAGGAAACGCGGGGCAAAAAAGCATGGCGCGACCTGTGAAAAATAAATCTGACCGGCTCTTTTTCCTGGGCACTGGTAAAAAGAAGCCTGTCCACATTGGGGAGCACTTGCATCCCCTGGACTATTACATTTATAACGGACATATCGGAAACAGTTTCAACCTTGTTTAGTACAGGTACAATACTTGCCGCAGGCGCCTGCATTTGTCCCAGTGCAATCATGTGTTTAAGGGAGTTAATAAGGTGGCCTGCATTTAACGGTTCGTTGTCTGCAGCCTGCGCCTGGACTGCCAGGAGTTTTGGCCTGTGCACGGCATTCTGTCGCAGCGGAAGAGTTAAGGCATCAAGGCCGAGTACGGGGACAATGACCGTGGCGGCAGCAGGTATGACAGGTTCATGTGCTGCAAAGCCCTTAACCGGCAGCCCGGCAGCCCCATCCGCCTCCACCAGTATATAGGGGGCCAGGCCACTTTGTTTTAGTTGACCTACCCAATCGCTGTCTATGCCTTCTAACTTTCCATCCGGTAACACGGAAGTGCCCAAGGCCACCATGGGATGGGACTTAAGGACTTTTTCGGTTTTGACCGTCGCCTCGTGCAGGTTGCGGCAGGTGATAACAGGCATATCATCCGGACAGTATATTTTTGTGGTGGTGGTAAGGATAACTTTATTCTGTGCTGCCACCAACTCCTGTGCCAATCCTGCAATAATCATCGATTTACCGCCGGCGCCATAAACGGCAACCACAGCGCTGCCTTCCAGGCCAAGCCCGGACACAAAACCCGATGCAGCCACAACAGTTTCCTCCCCCCAAAAGGTGTTCTTTACAAGAGCAGCATTTCAGGTTGCTTTATTTGAATATTTTCTTGTTTTTAACGGCAATTATTTCAGCCAATATACTGACGGCTATCTCTTCTGCTGTTTGTGCCCCTATCTCAAGTCCGATGGGAGTATAAACTTTTTGCAGGCTTTCCTGGGGCACTCCTTTTTCCCTGAGCTTGCTGAAAACCTCTTTGACCTTTGTTTTGCTGCCGATCATGCCGATATACGCGGCTTCGGAGTTGACCACTGTCTCCAGCGCTGCCTGATCCAGGGCGTGTCCCCTGGTGATAAGTACAATATAGCTGCTTTTATCGAGCTTGAGCTTTTTTAGTTCTTCCTGTATGTCCCCCACCAGGCAGTGACCTGCAGTGGGAAACCTCTCCGGGTTACAGAATTCTTCCCTGTCATCAATGACAACGATCCGCAGCTGTATCATTGCGGCCATGGCTGCCAGCGGCTGTGCCACATGGCCGGCGCCCGCTATAACCAGGGTATCGGAGGGAACGATGGCATCAATAAAGACTGTTATTTCCCCGCCGCATACCATACCAAGGCCCTTGGCTTTATCCTGGGTCAGAGTGTAAGTCTTAATTCTGCTTTTTTCCTCACTGATAGCCGCCACTGCTTCTTTAATCACAGTTGCCTCCAGCAGGCCGCCCCCCACAGTGCCCCAGGTGTTGCCTTGACTGTCTACCAGCATCCTGAAACCCGGCCTGCCCGGCGAAGAGCCTTTTGCTTCCACCACAGTCACCAGTGCCGCCGGTTCTCTATTTTCCACCATCTGAGAAAGCAGTGTATAAATTTCCTGATTCATTCAATTCGCTCCTTTTCCAAACGAACAGTTGGGGAAGACACAGGCTGTGCAGCGGCGGCAAAGCCCGCCATGGCCAAGCATTGTAATATCGCGCGCCCTGATTTCTTCTCCCGCCATGATGCGCGGTAAAAAGAGGTCAAGGACAGTTGTTTTGAAGTACATGGCGCAGGCCGGCAGGCCGATGATTGGCACTTTCCCCATGTAGGCCAGCATAAACATCGCTCCCGGCAGGACCGGTGCTCCATACTTCACTATTTTGGCGCCGGTCTTTTTGATGGCTCCCGGGGTCACATCGTCAGGGTCAACCGACATGCCGCCTGTCACTATCACCATTGTACAGCCCCTGCCAAGCATTTCTTTAATGGCGGCGGCAATTAACTCTTTTTCGTCTGCGGCAAACAGCACCTCAGGCGCTTCCAAGCCAAAGGAAGAGGCTTTTTCCTGCAGCACAGGCACAAATCCATCTCTGATGCGGCCTTCCGCCACTTCTCGCCCTGTCACCACCACGCCTAACTTAAGGGCCTGATAAGGTACGACTGTCACCGGAGGTGTGCCGGCACAGATTTTCTCAACCCGTTTCACAGTCATTTCTTTCACCACCAGGGGGATTACTCTGCAGCCCGCCAGCATGTCACCGCTGTCCACAGGTGAATTTGTGTGCAGCGTGGATACCGCTACATTCTTAATGGCGTTGATCCTGTTTGTGCGTGCTGAATCAACCTTAAGCAGGCCTTTGTGTCCGGCCCTCAGGTCTACTCTGCCCTCGGCAGGGCCCTGCAGGACAACCCCTGGGCCGCACAGTGCATCTGCTATTCTTTGACCTGCTTCGTCTTCGTGCAGTTCGTCTCCCGCAAGCTCAATGATGTAGATATTGCTCTTGCCGATGTCTAATAGTACTTCCACATCCTCTTCCCTGATAATGTGGCCCTTTTTAAAAAGGGCGCCCTTAAATGCGCCTTTTTCAATTTTTGTGATGTCGTGGCAGATTACCCTGCCAACCGACTTGCGCGTATCAAGGCACCGTGCCTTCAAATCTTCTCACCGCCCTTTTTGTCATAGGACATCCTGTGATTCAGGTGCATGAGAGCTTCAAGCACTCCGCCTGCCACCGCCCTTGCTTTATCAGAAATGGTATAGCAGTCGGCCTCGCTGCCGCGGGGGTCGATGTCGCCTACCTTCATGCCTTTTTTAACTATGCTGGCCGGAAAGAGGAGGCCGCGCAGCAAGCCGTCGATGGCGGCTACCACCGGCATCCCGTCCACAGTGGCCACAGTTTCACCAGCCGCTGCTATCTCGCCGATTTCCTTGTGCGGTAAAAAAGTGCCGTTAACGGGAGCTCTCAGCAGCCTTTCCACAGTAAAGCCGCCCACCCCACCGGGAATCCCGGTATTTTCGGCGGCAGTGCCGCTGTATATCACCCTGCCCAGATTATGACCGCGTTTTGTTTCAATGACGGCGTCTACATCCACGCCGGCGGTAAAGCCCGGCCCAAGGGCGACTACAACTGGAGCAGCGCCAATAGTGGCGCCGGTGTTCTTTTTGGCCATGGCAGCGTCAACAAAAGCTTGCGGCCGCAAGCAATTGATAAGACTGCCGGCAGGGTCCACCAGTACCGGGATAATCCTCTTTTCAAGCAGTTTTTCTGCCTCGCCGGAATCTCTGCATAACCTGGCGCTTACACCTTCTATCTGGGCACACCCGCTAAAGACTGCAGCGGCAAATGAAACAGTTCTCCTGACAACCACAGGTGCAGGCAGTTCCAGCATTATCACGTCAAAACCGGCGTACCACAGCCGGTGCGCCACACCGCTTGCCAAATCACCCGCTCCTTTAATAATGACCCTGCCAGGTTTAATCACTTTTATCCCGCCTTTTTTGCTATTCGTCTGACGTGTTGCCTTAAATTATGGTTAGCGTTATACTATTTTTAGAATAACGCCGGTAAAAAAATAATCTTCAGTCGAAAAAGCCTGTAAAATGTTTTTTATAAAGGATCAAAAGGGCGTCCCCGGCTTCACTGCAGAATTGCCTGTAGCGTGTAATCAGGTCATGAGCCTCTGCAGTTAAAAGCGAGCCGCCTCCTTCAGTACCGCCGGCTTTACGCAACAGCAATGTAACCCCCAGCTGTTTTTCAGCTCTCCTGATAACAGTCCAGGCTTTACTGTATGACATACCCATTTCTTCAGCAGCCTTTTTCAGGGAACCGCTGCTGCGAATCCTCTCCAGCAATTCACAGGGGCCTTCTCCGAAGGCCTTTTCTTCTTGTGTCAGCCATAATTTAAAGACCAGTCTCAATATAGTTTTCTCCTTAACTGATATAAAGTTTAATTCTCCCTTGCCATATTTTTTCCTGCAAGAAATCTTTCAAAAATGATTGTATAAACAAATCGAAATAATCTATAAACAAGAAGGAATATGGCCACCGGAGAGCGAATATATCTAAAAATATAAACCAACGGTTCATTTATTGAACCGATATGTATAGTGAGGTGTAAAGTCATTACCGGTGAAAATGGAACGAAAACTGTGCTGGTTGCCCTTAGTTTGCTCGACTATTATACCATAGATAGAATGCAGATTGGCCTTTCAGAATTTGTCAGGCTTTCCGGCATTCCCAAGGCCAATGTGCTGCGGCATCTTTGCGCTTTGGAGGAAAAAGGATTCATCAAACAGGACAGTAAAACAAAGAAATACCAACTCGGCTTTAAGGCGCTGGAACTGGCCTACCTTATTAACAAGCAATTCAGGATAAGGGATATGGTTCTTCCCTATATGGAGAAATTGAGGGACGAGACCAATGAGACGGTTACTCTGCAGATTGAAGACAGAGGAAGAGGGATCTGTATAGAACGTCTTGACCCCAATAATGCACTTGTCTACCTGACCCCCATGGGCAGCCGTGAATATCTCCACACCGGCGCTTCCCGTAAGGTGCTGCTGGCCTATCTTCCCGATGACCGCATTGACTTAATCATAGCAGAAGGCCTTCCCCGTGTTACCAATAAGTCAGTCACAGATGCAGAGCAGCTGCGGCGGGAAATTGCTCTCATCCGTGAGAACGGTTACTCTATCACCGAGGGGGAACACGTAGAAGGAGCATTTGCAGTATCTGCCCCTATAAGGGTAAGAGACGGCAGTGCCATTGCCAGCCTTTCTGTCGTGGGACCTCAGTTCAGAATCAATAAGGACAAGAGGAAGCGGTATATAAATCTGTTGCTGGAGATGGTTAAAGAAATCTCGGCGGAACTCGGATTTAGAGAGTAGTGCTGTGGCTGCCGGTAAAAGGCAGTGGAGGGGACAGTCTGATGAAAAAAACAATCGGCTTTATCGGCCTTGGCACCATGGGTGCGCCCATGGCGTTGCGCCTTGTGGAGTGCGGCTACCCCCTGCTGGCATATGATTCTGTCGCATCAAAAGTGAGCCGCCTGGCAGCGCAGGGAGCAATACCTGCTGCTTCGCCCCGGGAAGCAGCGGCGCGGGCGGAGATAATCATTTTAATGCTGCCGCTGCCCAAGAATACAGAAGCTGTTGTTCTGGGTAAAAACGGTATCATTGAGGAGATAAGCGCCGGCAAGATTGTTGTTGATATGAGCACATCATCTCCCACCCTGACCAGGCAGATATACAGAGAAGTGCGGGGACGGGGAGGGGAAATGCTCGATGCCCCTGTCAGCGGCGGGCAGGAGGGGGCAAGTTATTGTCTTGAAAAAAAAGCAGCATCCTTTATACTTCCTGATGATTTTACCCCTGGTTTCACCACAGACCTTCTGCTCAAAGATATGGAACTGGCTATGGAGATGGGGGAGCAGGACGATGACCCAATATTCTTCGGTAAACTTGCTCACCATTTCTTCAGAAAAGCAAGCAATTTCGGACTTGGCTCTGAAGATAATTCTGCAGTGATTAAAATTTTCCGTGAAATGATGAAAAAGTGAGTCAAAGGAAGGTTGTTCATGATTACAGTAGATACAGCTCTTTGCAGCGGCTGCGGATTGTGTGCTGAAAACTGTCCGCTCAAAGCGATTACAATGGAAGAAGTTGCCGTCATCGGAGAAACATGTGTCCGCTGCGGTCTTTGCGAGCGTATCTGCCCTTGCACAGCTTTAGCGCCAATCACGCAAAGCACAGCTGAAGAGGTGTATGTCAGCTGTGATGCCTGTCCGGTACAATGCACAATCAAGCCCGGCTTTACAGGGGCGTGCCGGCGCTATATTAACCTGGAAGGAATCCTGCAGCGCAACAGGACGCTGGTGCTGGCAGTGCCGGAAACAGATGAAGCAAGCCCGGAAATCTCAAGGCCGCTGCTTACTGCGGTGGGGGCCGGCTCCACCTATCCCTGCTGCCGCCCTGCCCCGCACATTGTGCAGGATTCGGTAAACGGGGTAGATGTGGTTACTGTGGTTACTGAAGCCCCACTCAGCTATAGCGGCGTCAAGATAAAAGTGGATACAAATTTTTATATCGGCGCGGAAGGCGCGAAAGTGCGCCGCGAAGGCGTGGTGGTGGGGATGCTGGAGACTGAGGAATACGGTTCAAAGATGATTGCTGTGGGTGGTGCAAACATACTAACCGGTAAACATGGCTCTGTGGCTGCCCGCACCATTGTGGAGGTCAGTAACGGTGAAAGGGTCACTCTCAATGTGGATAACGGCGCTCTGCTTGAACTGCAGGTAGGTCATGCCCCTGTTATCAACGGCAAAGAAGACAAGAGGATGCGTGTGGGCTGCGGTAGTGCGACCATTGGCATGTTTGCCTCACAGCTTGCGGCCGCGGTTGACGAAGCAATCATTCTTGACCACCACATAGTGGGGCTCCTTTCAGAGCACAGGGCCGGTAAAGAGGCTGGCCTGGGCTGGAGCGGTGTGGTGCCAAATGCACGCCTCAGTACACCGGGCCGCTATTTCGGAGAGCCCGGCGGTGGCTGGGGAGGCACTAATATCGAAGAACCCCGCCAGGCTATCAGAAACATTGATTCAAGTGTGGCAAGGCCGGGTATAAAAATACTGGTAACAGAGACAACCGGACGGCAGGCAGCTCTCTTTACCCTCGATGATAACAGAAACCTGCAGGAAATACCTCTGACACAGGAAGCAGGGCAAGTTGTCGAGTTAATTGCAGCTTCCTGCGAAGAGGCGAAGGTCTCCGCCCTTTATTTTGGGGGCACCGGAGGCAGTGCGCGTGCCGGTGTGGCCGGTTATCCTCTGGAGCTGACAAAAGCCGTACACCGCGGCGAAGCTACCCTGACCATCGGCGGGGCGCCAACCTTTATTCTCCCCGGCGGAGGCATAAATTTCCGTGTCGATGTGGAGAGAGTGGCGCCAAAAGCTTTTACCTGGGTACCTACCCCTGCCACAGTGGCTCCTGTGGAATATACCATGAGCCGTGCACGTTATGAAGAAATTGGCGGCCACACCGAGCAGATTGTGGAACTCTCCGTGCTGAGGGAAAAAATGAAGGGGCGTGAAGGGAAATGAAAGGAGATTTTTTCCTGACCGCAAAGGGTCCCGGGAAAATATTCCTCGATTATGGCCCTGTGCAGATGCTCATCAGCGCCTCCTCACGCGGCAAACCTCTTGCGGGCAGGCAGCTAAAAGCAGCGGCAGGCTGTGTAAAGGAACTCCTGGAGACGCTCTCAGCCTGTCTTCCCCTGGCAAAGCAGCCGCCGGCCGCAGTTTCCGGCAAGCGGCGGCAGTTTCCTGAGGTCCTTTGCCGCATGGCTGCCGCTGTCAACGCCACCGGCGATACATCGCTTACATCCATGGCGGCAGTGGCCGGCACCTTTGCCGACTGCGTGGCCGACTTCCTCCAAGAACTAGGCGCTGACACGGTTATCGTCAATAATGGCGGAGACATTGCCTTGCGCCTTCCACAGCAGGAATTTATCCGGGTAGGCATTGCTCCTTTTATAGGCAGCGCCGCCATTAATATGACCCTGACAATAGCTGAGCAGGACGGGTGGAGAGGGATTGCCACCAGCGGCCTTGGCGGCAGAAGCCTGACGCAGGGGATTGCCACCAGTGTAACTGTGCTGGCCGGCAGCGCAAGCCTGGCCGATGCCTGTGCCACACTGATAGCCAACAGTACCTACCACGAAGATCCCTCAATCATCCGCCGTCCTGCCAGGGAGGTTGACCCTGATACTGATATCGCGGAGCTTCCCGTTACAGTCGCCTTAAAAGACCCTGCCCCCGAAGTCTTCCGCCGCGCGCTTGAAAACGGGCTTGCCTCTGCGCAAGAACTTTACAGCCGCGGGCTGATTGGGGGCTCAGTGCTTACAGCCGGGCCGTACTGCTCCTGTTTCCCGCCAGAGTTGGCTGCGCGGCTGGACCTGCATGATAGCCGGAAAATAACCAGACAAACTATGTAAACTACATGAAGACAGGGAGGAATTAGAAGATGGCATTGTTGCCTGAAGTAAAGAAACACTACGGTATGCAAAAACTATTCATCAATGGAGAATGGATTGAATCAAAATCCCCGGTAGTAAACGTAAATACCAACCCGACTACCGGCGAGGAGATTTCCACATTCCCTGCTGCCACCAAAGAAGAGGCCCGTGCAGCAGTAGAAGCGGCACAGCGCGCCTTTGTGCACTGGAAAGATATGCCCATGCGCGACCGCGCCAGCCTGCTTTTTGATATGCGCTCGCGTTTCAAAGAGTCCACTGAGGAACTGAGCCGTGTGCTGGTGCAGGACCACGGGCGTACTATTGAGGAAGCCCGGGGCTCGGTAGCCCGTGTGATTGAGAATATAGAGTCTGCCTGCTCTGCGCTCTACGGCCTCACCAAGCAAAACGAGCATATGGAGCAGGTGGCTACCGGTATAGACCAGTACCTGACCTGGGAACCGCTCGGCCCGTTTTTAATAATCACTCCAAACAATATCCCCATGCATGCCTGGTCATCGTTTGTCCCCTATGCTCTCGCTGCCGGCTGTACAGTTGTTGTCAGTCCCAGCAGGCAGGTCCCTGTGGCGGCGGAGTATGTCTGCCGTGTGGCACAGGAGGTTGGGTTCCCGCCCGGAGTAATCAACATGCTCCATGGCGGCCGGGAAATCAATGAGCAGATTATGCGTCAGCCCGAAATCCAGGGCCTCGGCTTTATAGGTTCCAACAGCGCAGGCCACGAGCTTTTTGACTTATGCGGAAAGCTGAAAAAACCCTCGTCCATCAACGGCAACGGTAAAAATCATGTGGTCATCATGCCTGACGCAGACATAAATCAATCTGCACAGTGGCTGGTGCGCGCCTGTTTTGGCATGGGAGGCCAGCGCTGCCTTGGTGCTGACAGTATTGTTGTCATCGGTGACAAATACGATGAACTAAAAAGCAAATTTAAAGAGGCTGTCATGGGAGTAAAGCTTGGGTACGGCCTTGATGAGGAGACTGAACTGGGGCCCATGGTGTCCAAATCCGGTAAGGATAAAGTGCTGGCCTGGATTGACGGGGCACTTGCAGAAGGGGCAAGCATGGTGCTTGACGGGAGGAATCCAAGCGTTCCCGATTATCCCAACGGCCATTTCCTGGCACCCACCATCCTTGAGAACTTTAATGTTGACATGAACGCGGCCAAAGAGGAGTCTTTTGGGCCTGTGGCGGCGCTGGTCCGCGGGGAAAGCCTGGAGCAGGCCATCGAGTGGATCAACACCAAAACAAATCTTGGACATTCGGCCTGTATTATGACAGGCAGCGGGAAAAGCGCACGGCAGTTTGTGCGCGAAGTAAATGTGGGCAATGTGGGCGTCAATGTTGGTGTGGCCCAGCCCTTTGCTTTTTTCCCGCTTGGCTCCCGCAGGGAATCATTTGTGGGTTCGGCAAAATCCCGCATGGCTTCAATGCGTCTTTTTATGGACGAAAAGACAGTCTGCATGCGTTGGATATAGAGTAAAAAGAAAGGACTGAAGCAGTTGTCAACAAAACCTGAAGTGCGCAAGCTGTATGTATTTCTCGAAGAAACCCATGCCGACGGGGTAAAAACACTGGAGAAGCCGGTGCGCAAGGCGGCAGCTGCGGCTGCTTTCAAAAATCCTTTTGCGGGCGTTTATGCTGAAGACCTCTCCCTCCTATCTGACTGGAGCGAGGAGCTGGGCGAGATGCTGACCAGGAAAGCTGTAGCTGCCCTTGGCATTTCACCAGAGGAGGCGCACAGCTACGGCAAAGCTGCAGTCGTCGGTGAAAAAGGGGAATTGGAACACTGCGCCGCTGTGCTTCATCCCAAGTTGGGGAAGCCCATGCGTGACAACGTAGGAGGGGGCAAGGCCATCATACCCTCCTCGAAAAAACTGGGCTACCCGGGAGTCAGCATTGATGTCCCTCTCCACTACAAAGATGCAGCCTTTGTCCGTACCCATTTTGACGCCATGGAAGTCCACCTTCCCGACTCGCCGCGGGCAGACGAGTTGGTACTTATCGTCGTAGTTACCGACAGCGGCCGGCCCCTGCCGCGCATTGGCGGACTTAAAGTGGAAGAAATCAAAGGTGAAGACGGCCTGCGCTGACAAAATAAAATGGCACAGGTCAAAAACAGGAAAACGTAAGATCAGGAGGCAGGAACAATGAGTACCCTACTGTTTAAAAATATTGGCACCCTGCTAAGCGGAGACATGGAGCGTCCGATTATAAAAGCCGACTCGGTTCTTGTACGTGATGGTGTTATTGAAACCATCGGAAACACAGATGTAGCTGAAGTGGAAGTTGATAAGGTGGTGGACCTGCAGGGAATGACTCTTGCTCCCGGGCTGATAGACGGGCATGTCCACCCCGTACTCGGTGATTTTACACCGCGCCAGAAGATGTCTGACTTTATTGACAGCTCCCTGCACGGCGGGGTGACAACAATGATTTCCGCCGGTGAGGCTCACACCCCGGGCCGGCCAAAGGACCCTTCCGGGGTGAAGGCGCTAGCTATACTGGCCCATAAATGCTCCGCTAACCAGCGTCCTGCCGGTGTCAAGCTGCACGGCGGCGCACTGATTCTGGAAAAGGGGCTGACAGAGTCCGACTTTGCTGAAATGGCCCGTGAAGGCGTATGGTTGGTGGGAGAGATTGGCCTTGGCAGTGTCAAAGACCCGCAGGAGGCCGCCCAAATGGTGCAATGGGCACACAGCCACGGCATGAAAGTTATGATGCATACCGGCGGCACATCCATTCCCGGCAGCTCCGTGGTAACAGCAGATGATGTGATCAGTGTCGGGCCCGATGTGGCTTCTCACGTAAACGGCGGTCCCACAGCACCTCCGCTTGCTGAAATAGAGAAGATGGCTGTCCAGGGGAAGATGGCAATGGAGATTGTGCACTGCGGCAATCCCAAAGCAGCAGACTTTGCCGCACGGCTCCTTAATGAGAGAGGAGAGCTGCACCGCATTACCATCGGCAACGACGCCCCCTCAGGCACAGGAGTAATCCCCCTTGGTATCCTGCGTGTAATTGCACAGCTCACCTCACTCTCCGCAATACCTGCCGGGCAGGCCGTAGCCATGGCCACAGGCAATACCGCCCGTCTTTACGGTCTTAACACCGGTATCATAGAGCCCGGCAGAGAAGCTGACTTTGTGATTCTCGATGCGCCCATGGGTTCAGTGGGAGAGGATACAATCGGCGCACTGGAGGCGGGAGATATCCCTGCGGTATCCATGGTTGTCATCGACGGCAAGATTCTGGTGCAGCCCAGCAGGAACACCCCGCCGGCCAAGAGAAAGCCGGTCATTATAGCAGGTTAAGAGTATTTATGACCCAGTCGCAGTAAAACTAAATGGGCAAATGAGGTGGATGGATGGAACTTACTTATCACAGGCCAAAAACCTGGCCCGACTTATTGGATGCCATTGGCGGTTTAAACGACTATGCCTTTGTGGCGGGAGGCACTGACCTGCTTGTTAAGCTGAAAAGAAACAGTTTTATAACGCAAAATCTTGTGGACATAAGCGCGGTCACAGAATTGCAGGGAATCGCTGAAGCCGGTGGGAAAATCACGATCGGTGCTGCTGTAACCCATGCAAGGCTTATTCATTCTTCATTTATCAGGGAGAGAGCTTTTGTCCTGGCAGAAGCGGCAAGCCGGATTGGTTCTCCCCAAATCCGCAATACTGCAACGATTGGCGGAAACATTGTCAGCGCCTCTCCTGCCGCCGATTCCGTGCCGGCGCTGATGGTTTTGGACGCCTGTGTGGAGGTCGACAGCCAGGGTCAAAAGGTATATATCGCCTTGCCGGATTTCTTCCAGGGGCCGGGAAAAACTTTGCTTACAAAAGGTGAGCTTATAACAGCTGTGCGCATCACAGCTTTAAAGCCCAAAGAAGGCGCATCATTTATAAAATTGGGTAAACGGAAGGCCATGGCCATTTCAGTTGTCAACGGTGCAGCCTGGGTGAGAGTGGAAAACGGAGTTATTGAAGATGTAAGGCTGGCTGTGGGCGCAGTTGGCCCCACACCACTCCGCCTCCCTGCCGTGGAAGAGTGGCTCAAAGGCAGGCAGGCAGGCTCCGGTGTTCTGGATGATGCAGGAAAAATGGCTATACAATATGCCAGGGCCATTAGCGATATTCGCTCAACCGCGGAATATCGCCGTGATATGGTGGAGATTGTTGTAAAAAGGTCGCTGGGCCAAGCTCTGCAAAGGGCCGGGGGGGAGTGTGCATATGAGTAAAGTGTCTGTGGGCTTTAAGCTGAACGGTAAAGAAGTAACAGCCAGTATTGAGCCTGATTTGCTGTTGGTTGACTTAATAAGGGAAGTGTTTGGCCTGACCGGCACCAAAGTAGGGTGCGGAGAGGGTGAATGCGGGGCCTGTACTGTACTGCTTGATGATAAAGCAGTAAACTCATGCCTGGTGCTTGCTGCCCGCGTGGATGGCAGTGAAGTGATAACAGTTGAGGGAATCGGCAGCTATGATAAGATTCATCCCCTGCAGGAAGCATTTATTGCGGAAGGCGCCGTCCAGTGCGGCTTTTGTACGCCGGGGATGCTCCTCAGTGCCAAAGCGTTGTTGGACGCCAAACCCAAACCCACAGCCGACGAAATAAAGGAACATATCTCCGGAAATCTATGCCGCTGCACCGGTTACTCCAAGATTGCGGCTGCAATCGAAAAAGTGGCTAAGGGTGATCATGCCTGAGGAGGTGAATTCTTTGCACGACTATAAAGTGGTTGGACATTCTGTGAAAAAAGCGGATGCCCTCGATAAAGTGCTTGGCGCTGCCAAATACGCCGCTGATATCCAGATGGAAGGGATGCTGTATGCCAAAGTACTGCGCAGCACCCTGCCGCATGGGATTGTAAAAAGTATTGATGTTTCCGCGGCAAAAAAAATGGATGGGGTCAAAGCGGTGCTGACAGCCGCAGATATCCCCGGTGGAAACAGTACCGGTATAATCATAAAGGACCAGCCTATTATGTCAGGTGTCAACCAGAAGGTGCGCATGGTTGGTGATGCTCTGGCCATTGTGGCGGCAGAAAGCGAAGAAACCGCCGCAAAGGCCCTGGGGCGGATATTAGTTGAGATCGAGCCGCTGCCCGGTGTTTTTTCAGCCGTGGAAGCCATGAAGGAAGACGCCCCCCGGGTTTATGACAACGGCAATATACTGGGCGTAAGAAAAATTATAAAAGGCGATGCCGAGGCCGCCTTTAATCAATGTGCCGTAGTGGTGGAAGATGAATACACCACTCAAATGACAGAACATGCCTATATCGAAACAGAAGCAGGTGTGGCCACAGTTGACGGCGGCATGGTAACCGTTTGGGTATCAACACAAAACCCTCACTACGACAGAAAAGAAATTGCCAGAAACCTTAATATCGGTATGCACCAGGTAAGGGTGGTCCAGTCTGTCACCGGGGGAGGTTTTGGCGGCAAGCTTGACATCTCCGTGCAGGTATTTCTTGCCCTCCTGGCCAAAGCGACCCGGCGCCCGGTAAAAATGGTTTACTCCAGGCCGGAATCAATCACAACCACTGTCAAGCGCCACCCCTATTTTGTCAGGTATAAATCAGGCGCATTGGCAGACGGGACGCTGCATGCCGTAGAGTGTACAATCATCGGCGATACCGGCGCTTACGCCTCCTATGGCCCCGGAGTCCTGACACGGGCGGCGGTTCACGCCACAGGCCCTTACGAGGCGCCAAACGTCAGGATATTGTCTTATACAGTTTATACAAACAACCCACAGGCCGGCGCCATGAGAGGTTTTGGCGTGCCGCAGATTGCTTTTGTCCACGAGGAGCAGATGAACATGCTTGCCGTCAAGCTTGGCATCTCCCCTTTGGAAATCAGACTGCGCAATGCCCTGCGGCCGGGTTCAGTCACTGCAACAGGCGCGACATTGACACAAAGTGTAGGCATTGTACAGACACTGGAGGCGGCCGCAGCCAAAGCACGTGAGGTACTAAGCCCTGAAAGCCTGAACCAGATTTTAAACAGGGGGGGCAGTGTATGAAAAAAATAGGAGCTGGAATTGCCTCAATGTGGTATGGGATCGGCAATACAGGTTTGCCCAACCCTGCTTCGGCTTTTGTGGAAGTCCTTGATGACGGGACAGTAATCGTCCTCACCGGGTGTGCAGACATAGGCCAGGGCTCAAGCACTGTGCTGGCACAAATCGCCGCTGAAGAAATCGGTGTAGGCATTGAAGATGTAAAAGTGATAGCGGCCGACACTGCCGTTACGCCGGAAGCCGGCGCCACTTCTGCCAGCAGGCAGACCTATATTTCAGGCAATGCCGTCAGGATGGCGGCAGCGGAAGCAAAAAAAATAATAGTGGAAACAGCGGCTGAGATGCTAAACGTGACCCCTGCTGAAATTGAATGCCGCGATAAAATGCTCCAGGTAGTGAGCACCTCGGATAAATCCCGGTTTTTAGTGGATTGCAAAGACTCCTGCCGCACCAACTCTGTTTCTCTGGCAGACTGCCTGGGCAAGTGCCGCATGCAGGGCAAGCTTACACTTGGACACGGTTGGTTTAATCCGGACACCATAGCACTAAACCCCGAAACCGGTGCTGGTAGTCCTTATGGCACTTATGCTTATGCTACCCATATTGCTGAAGTGGAGGTGGACACTGAAACAGGTGAAGTTACCGTTTTAAACCTGATCGCGGCGCATGACGTGGGGAAGGCAATAAACCCCATGAATGTGGAAGGCCAAATTGAAGGGGGGTGTGCAACAGGACTAGGGTATGCATTGTCGGAAGAAGTGTTGCTGCAGGAAGGTAAAGTCCTAAATCCAGATTTAGCAACTTATTTAATTCCCACATCACTTGATATCCCCAGAATATACCCGATAATTGTGGAGGAGCAGGACACAACGGGCCCCTTCGGGGCAAAGGGTGTCGGGGAACCGGCCCTGATTCCCACAGCTGCCGCCATAGCCAATGCTGTCTATAACGCGGTCGGTGTAAGGATAACGGACCTTCCCATTACAAGTGAGAAAGTACTGGCAAGCTTAAAGAAAACAACTAAGGAGGAGTAATAAATGACTGAAAAAGTTAGTTTCCTCAAAAGGAAAAACATCGAGTTCACCCTCAGGCGTTACGGTATCGAAGCTCTTGGCGCCATGGCACTTGGCCTTTTTGCATCTCTTATTGTTGGTCTAATTCTCAGAGAACTTGGCTCGAAGCTGGGTATCGATTTCCTCTTCACTTCCGGCCAATCGGCCATGGCTATGATGGGACCGGCCATCGGTATCGCCGTAGCCTTTGGCTTGAAGGCTCCCCCGCTGGTAATGTTTGCTTCCACAGTTACCGGTTCAGTCGGTGCAGCCCTGGGCGGCCCCGCTGGCTCATTTATTGCCGCTGTTGTCGGCGCCGAGTTTGGTAAAGCAGTTGCCGGTGAGACCAAAGTTGATATTATTGTTGCTCCTGTTGTTACAATTCTGGCCGGTATTGCTGCAGGTACCTTTGTCGGACCCGCCATTAAGGCACTGATGGAAGGTTTAGGCTCTGTTATTATGGTCGCCACAGAACTGCATCCCATCCCCATGGGTATTCTTGTATCTGTCATTGTGGGTCTTGCCTTAACCGCCCCTATCTCCAGTGCGGCCCTCGCCATTATGCTGCAGTTGGGCGGGCTCGCCGCCGGTGCTGCCACAGTCGGCTGCGCGGCACAAATGATTGGCTTCGCCGTTTCCAGTTATCGTGAAAACGGTGTGGGCGGCCTTATTTCTCAGGGCCTTGGCACTTCAATGCTGCAGATTCCCAATATCGTGAAAAATCCGAAAATATTGATTCCTCCCACCATCGCCGGCGCCATCCTTGGGCCCTTTGCCACTACTTTATTTAAGATGCAGAATATACCCGCCGGCGCAGGAATGGGTACAAGCGGCCTCGTAGGCCAGTTTGGCACCCTTACCGCCATGGGCGGGGGCGGGGGTACCTACACTGGTATTATCCTGCTTCACTTCATCCTGCCTGCTGCCATTACTCTGATAATCGCAGAGTACATGCGCAAAAAGGAATGGATCAAATTCGGCGATATGAAGCTTGAGTCGTTAAACAAGTAAAAACAATTAAAAGGGAAGGGTCTGTGCAAGCAGGCCCTTCCTTTTTTGCGACAGGCTCTTGTCAGTTGTTTCCCTGGCCTTTTAACTACTACAGTATCTTACTTAAAAAAGCCTGGGTCCGTTTGTTTTGAGGTGAGTTAAAGAGCTCTTTCGGGGGACCCTCTTCCACGATTAATCCTTCGTCCATAAACAGCACCCTGTCACCGACCTCTTTGGCAAAGCCCATTTCATGGGTTACAACTACCATTGTCATGCCTTCACGGGCTAAATCCTTGATCACTTCCAGGACCTCGCCCACCATTTCAGGGTCTAAAGACGATGTAGGCTCATCAAAGAGCATAATTTTAGGCTGCATGGCCAGTGCCCTGGCGATAGCTACCCTCTGCTGCTGCCCTCCGGAAAGTTTATCGGGATACTGGTGCGCCTTATCTTCCAGTCCCACACGGACCAGGAGCTTCATAGCCAGTTCTTCCGCTTCCTGAGGAGACTGGTTTTTTACTTTTTCCGGTGCTAAGGCCACGTTTTGAAGCGCTGTCTTATGGGGAAAAAGGTTAAAGCGCTGAAAGACCATGCCCACTTCCTGGCGCACTTTGTTAATGTTTGTTTTAGGGTCGGTAACGTTTACATCCTCTATAAATATTTCTCCCTCTGTGGCTGCTTCCAACTGGTTCAGGCATCTCAGAAAGGTGCTCTTCCCCGACCCTGAGGGGCCAATCACCACCACAACCTCACTTGGTGCAACCCGGCAGGAAATACCCCTTAAAACATCCAAAGAGCCAAAGTTTTTCCTTAGATTATTCACTGTGATCACTCTTGGCAAACCTCCTTTCCAGGTAGGAGACAAACTGGGAGATTGTCATTGTCATGATTAAATATAAAACAGCTATTGCAGTAAATGTCTCAAGGGGGCGAAAAGTTCTGCCGGCAATTATTCTTCCTGCCATCATTAATTCTTGCAGTGCAATTACAGAGACCAGAGAGGAGTCCTTGAGCATGGCAATGAATTCGTTTCCCAGGGGAGGTATGCTTCTTTTGAAGGCCTGCGGCAGGATAACATACCTCATGGCTTGTCCGTATGTCATACCCAGGGAGCGCGCTGCTTCCATCTGCCCCCTCTCGATTGATTGGATCCCTCCCCGGAAGATTTCAGCTATATAGGCGCCGCTGTTTAGGCTGAGGGCGATAATGGCCGACATCATTGGATGAAATGTCACTTGCCTGCCCAGGAGTTCTGTAAAAAGCTGCGGGCCGCCTAAGTGAACCAAAAAGATTTGGACCAAAAGAGGGGTTCCTCGTAAAAAATCGATATAGGACTTGGAAAACCAGATAAAGGGTTTAAACCTGGATACACGCAGCAGACTGACAAATAAGCCAATTACAGTACCAATTCCCACCGCGATAACAGTTAATTGCAGTGTAAGGCTTACTCCTTTGTATAGAAGAGGCAGACCATTGGTGATGACACTCCAGCGAAAGTCCATTGTATACCACCTTTTCCTGAGGTAAGGATGTTATAAAAATAAACGGGTGTACCGAAGTAGCACCCGTTTACATTTTATATCATCAAAGCTCACTTAGTCCAGATTAAAATAATCAGTAACAGCAAAATCTCCGGTAGTAGCGTTTTGAACCCCGATTTTCTTTCCTTCCAGATCGGCCAGTTTCTTTATTTTGGAGCCTTGCTTTACAGCAATATATTGAGTTGCTTCAAAATATGGCTCAGAGAAAGTAACACTCTTTGCCCTTTCCTCGGTAATGGTCATGGCAGAGATGATTAAGTCGGAATTTCCGGCAAGCAGTGACGGTATAATGCCATCCCAGTTGGTGTTGATTAAATTGACGGCAAACCCCATTTCGGCAGCAATGGCACGAATCAGGTCCACATCAAAGCCTTCGGGGTTCCCCGCATCATTAATAAATTCAAAAGGAGCGTAGGCCATATCCTGGGCAACATTTAAAGTTTTACCCAAAGTGTTTTTGGACTCGGCTACCTGGTAGGGGGTTCCGTCGCCAAAGTAGGTGTTAAAAATTTTGTCATATACTCCATTGGCTTTTATTTTTCTTAATCCATCGTTGATTAACTTGTGAATGTCTGTGTCTTTCTGGCGCATGGCGATACCATAAAACTCTTTCTCAAACTCAGCGTCACCAAAGGCTTCCAGCTTTGCGTTGGGGTTTTCTTTTATGAACTCAAGAACTACAGGCGAATCGGCCACTACCGCGTCTACGCCGCCATTCATAAGTTCAATCAGTGCAACAGGAGTAGTTTCAAATCTCCGTATTTGCGTTTTTTTGCTGCCGCATGCTGTTAACGCTAGAATCATTGCCAGCACTAAAGAAATTAATGCTAACAACCTCACAGCCTTTCTCATAAGTAAGAACCTCCCTCAATAAATATTTAGATTTAAACTATTTTCTAACCTAACAGCTATATTTGTTCTACTTAAATTTATATTTTCCTGCTTAAAATACAATCTTCTTAAATTTACCAAAATATAACTTTATTAAAAGCAGCAAATACTATGAGTAGGAAGGATGGTGTGCAAATGCAAATCGTATCCACAAACAGGACAGGTAAATTGCCCTTGGATGCTGCCGCACCGTTGCTGTTGGATGTGGCGACACTTGCCATGGGTTGATTCTGGGGCCCCGATGCCCGGTTCGGGTATCTCCCAGGTGTGGTGAGGACAAAGGCAGGTTATGCCGGCGGCGGCAGCATTAACCCGACATACCGCAACTTAGGGGACCACACTGAGACAATACAGATAGAATTTGAAGCGGGAAAAATTTCCTATGAACGTCTGCTGGAAATCTTTTGGCAAAACCATGCGCCCTGGGAGCGTCGCCCCGTCCAATATATGTCTATCATTTTTTTTCACAGTCCGGAGCAGGAGCGAGCCGCCAGGGAAAGCCTGGTGCTGCAGGAAAAGAGCCTGGGCAGAAAGCTGGTTACGCAGATAAGGCCATATGAAACATTCTACCTGGCCGAAGATTATCATCAAAAATATTACCTTCAGCAGATTCCTGAATTAAACTCGGAATTTATCACAGTATATCCGGATATCAAAGATTTTGTGGCATCCACTGTGGCCGCCCGGGTTAATGGATATGCCGCAGGTTTGGGAACAACAGAAAGCCTGGCCAAGGAGATACAGGAGTTCGGCCTTTCTCCGGTTATGGAGAAAAAGTTGACAGAAACAGTATCAAGTCTTAACGGGTAAAAATTAGCCCCCTGGCACCAGGGGGCTGTTTGTTGGAATAAGACTGACATAATTTTGTAGTGAGTATAGTCTTGTCGTCAGGAGCAGACTGGTGATACAATAGATAAAGTTGCTGCAGAGATTTAATAATATTTGAAGGAAGCAGTGGGGACTTATGCGAAACAGCAGGGGCATCTGTGTTTATTGTATTTTGACAACATTGTACTGGTTTTCTTTATATACATACATGCCGTTTTTCTCCCCGTATGTACAATCACTTGGCGCCTCGCATTTTATGATAGGCGTTATTGTTGGTTCATACGGAATTACACAACTGCTGCTGCGAATACCCTTGGGAATAATATCAGACAGATACGACAGACGTAAATTATTTGTCATAGCAGGTATGGTATTAACTGTAGTCAGCAGTTTTGGTCTGTGGGCTTCACCTGCTTTATTGTCAGTGCTCTTTTTTCGCGCTTTATCGGGGGTGGCTGCTGCAACCTGGGTTATTTTTACAGTCTTTTTTTCAAGCTATTATGCACAGGAAGAAGCAGCAAGCTCGATCAGCCTCATAAATACTTTTTGCTATCTCGGGCAGCTGATGGCTGTGTTTGTGGGCGGACTTGTCGCATCGCGCTTTGGACCAAGGTCCACTTTTTTACTGGCTGGCGCTGTAGGGTTAGTGGGGTTAATTATCAGCCTCTTCATCGCTGAGAGCAAAAACGGGTACAGTCAATCTTTAAAGCCCGGGGATTTATTGGAAGTGGGTCGGAAAAAGGAATTGCTGCATATTTCAATTCTTGGCATCTTTGTCTCATTTATCTCTTTTGCCACGGTATTTGGCTTTACACCTGTCTATGCAAAAAGTATCGGCGCCACAAATTTTAATCTCGGCATGCTTACCGCATTTACGCTTCTGCCCGGTGTTATTGCTGCAGCTCTGGGTAGCGTTGTGTTTGCAAAAAGATTTGGTGAAGCAAGAACCATTATTGCAGGTTTTGCGCTAATTGGCTTATCCTCTCTTGTTATTCCGTCCATCACAAGCCTAAAGTGGCTGTATCTTGCCCAAATTTCAGGCGGCTTCAGCAAGGGGCTAACCATGAGCCTGTTAATGGGACTAAGTATTAAAAATGTTGAGCCTGAAAAAAGAGCTACCGCCATGGGAGTTTTTCAGGCTGTATATGCACTTGGCATTTTCGCGGGCCCTTTTGTAGTGGGGTTGATAAGTGATGCCCTGGGATTGTCCTGGGGATTCTGGTTAACAGGGGTTATCGGGCTGTTCAGTGCCTTTTTATCCGCGCATTTTCTCAGGGGGTCAGGTCCGAACATTCGAACATTTGCGGCAGAGAAGTAAACTAAAGCCTCCTGACAGGAACAGGAGGTTTTTTGTTGAATATAAATAACAAATTTCCTTGTATACACGCCGTCAGTACTGTGATGGCACTATCTTACACGATGAATGCTGCAGCGTACCGTTAAGATTTAAAACACAGGAGAGATGATATGAACGCTCTGTTAAGAGAGCTGGCTGCGGTTTGCCGCCTGCACACAACAACTGAAAAACTGCTTGTAGTCCCCGGCCTCAGTGCCGGCCACCAGCTGCTGGAGTCTTTGAGCAAATCAGGCCAACCCTGGCTCAACCTGCGGCCGGTTACTCCGTTTGAGCTGGCGCAAATGGCAGCTGCCAGAGAATTGAAGCAGCGGAGATTGTCGGTGCTGTCAGATGGGGAGTCTCTCTTGCTTATCGAAGAGACCCTGCGGGAAATGGAAGATGCAGGACTCCTTTGCTACTTTGCTCCCCTCAAAGAAGCGGGCTTAGCCCGCATCCTCCACCCCACACTTGCTGAAATACGCCTGGCGGGAATAAAAGCGTCCGAGCTTGATCCTGCTGCCTTTGTTGATGCTGCCAAGGGCAAAGAAGTGGCCATGCTGCTTGCCGGCTATGAGAGAAAGCTGGCCGGGCGCTGTCTTGCCGACCAGGCCGAAGTCTACAGCCTCGCCCTTGGCGCCATTGAGCCCGCCTGTGTCCCTGACTCCATTCTTCTTATCCCCGCAGAGCTGGAGTTTGCCAGGCTTCCCTACCACTTCCTGGGCAGCATAACAGCCAAAGAGAAAATTATCCTGCCCTCTGAGCCGGTTGCCGGCCTTGACCGCCCGCCAGGCTTTTACTTTTCAGCGCCGGGGCATGACAGGACGGGAAGCGCCCTCTCCCGGCTGTATGACCCCGGCAGCACCGAAGCTGCTGTGGACATCGAAATTTTTCGCGCTTTTGGCCCGGCCAGCGAGATTAAAGAAGCACTGCGCCGCATTAAAAAATCAGGATACTCTTTGGACAGCGCCGCTTTACTGCTTGCCGGCAGCCGCTATACACCGCTTGTCTATGCCATCTGTGAGCGCCTTGGCATTCCTGTCACCTTTGCCGGTGGTGTGCCGCTCTGTTTAACCAGGCCGGGCAGGCTGGCGCTTGACCTGGTGCGCTGGCAGGAGGAGAGGTACTCTTCCTCGCTGCTCTACCGGGTATTTGCAGGAGGCGACATGGAGCTGCCCGCCCCGGGCCGGATGGCGAGGCTCCTGCGCGAGGCCGGTGTGGGCTGGGGGCGCCACCGCTACCTGCCCCGCCTGGAAGCCCTGGCCGCCGCGCAAATGCAGCGGGCACAAGCTGCAGCTCTTGATGAGCAGGGCGACAGGGCAGACTACTACACACAACAAGCGGGCCATACCGTAGTCCTCAAAGATACCCTCGCCCAACTTCTTATCAACATCCCAGAGGGCGACAGCTCCGGCCTCACAGACTTTTCCTCTCTTTGCGTTGGTATGGCAGAGGTCTTAACCTCATTTGCCCGTATCAGCAGCAGGCTTGATGGAGAGGCGTTAAAAGCTGCCAAAGAGGCACTGCTTGAAACTGCCAGGGGCTGCGCGGGCGCACTGCCTGAGAAAAGAGCCCTGCTCCGCCTGCGCGAAGCGCTGGAAAGTGTTGCTGTGGGCGCCTCAGCGCCGCTGCCCGGGCATCTCCACGCGGCAGGCACCGACCAGCCACTCTTTTCCCAGCGCCGGTTCACCTTTGTGCTTGGCCTCGACGCCGGCAGCTTCCCAGGCTTCGGCCTGCAGGACCCGGTACTTCTTGACTGCGAACGGCAAAAGCTAAGCCTGCACCTGCCGCAGAGGTCGGACGCCCCGGCGCGGAGAATCTTCCGCCTGGCGCAAGCATTAGCTTCCCGCCACGGCAGGGTCAGCTTCAGCTTCTCCTGTTTTGATCCTGTGGAGGGGAGGCCGTCTTTCCCCGCCGCAGTTATTCTGCAGGCCTACCGCCTGCGGACAGGAGACTCCAGAGCGGACTACAGTGCCATGCTCTCGGAGCTTGATTCTCCCGCCGGATATTTCCCGGGAAATTTCCCGGACTCCCTCTCTGCAGAGGAATGGTGGTTGTCCACAGTTTCAGGCGGGCGCTACCGAACCGGCCTTCCTGCAGTGCTTTCCTGCTACCCCGGCTTTGCCGCAGGACTCCTGGCGGAAGCGGCGCGTGAGAGCATGGATTTCACCGCCTATGACGGCCGGGTAACAGCTCAGGCAGACCTTGACCCGCGCCAAAACAGCAATCTCTCTCTTTCCGCCACGCGCATTGAACAGCTGGCTGCCTGTCCTTTCGCCTATTTTATGCGCTATGTCCTGCGTGTTGAGCCTCCGGAGGAGACTGATTACGACCCCGGCGCCTGGCTTGATCCCCTCATGCGCGGGTCACTGCTGCATGAGGTATACTGCCTATACCTGCGCGAAGCCTACCCGCACGATGGGACGCCAAAGCCGGATGCTGAAAGGCTCCGTGCGCTGGCAGCGGAAATGATTGATAAGGCGGCGGACGAAATCCCGCCGCCAAGCGGGTTAATCTTTGAGCAGGAAAAAGAAGAACTCCTGCGCGGCCTCGAAGTTTTTCTGCGTGTGGAAGAGCAGGCTTCAGGTACGCCTGCCTGGTTTGAGGTGCCCTTTGGGTTTGGCGAGGAAGAAAGCAAGGCAGCTGGCCTTGGTCTGCCCGGCCCGGTTATACTGACTCTTCCCGGCGGCGGTGAAGTAAGGATAAGAGGCCGCATCGACCGCATTGACTTTGGCAGCCGGCCCCATCGCTACCACGTCTGGGACTTCAAGACCGGCAGCGCTTATGGTTTTGATGAACGCGGTTATTTAAGGCAGGGCCGCCAGGTTCAGCACGCCCTCTATTCCTATGCCGCCGAGACAATTCTCAGGGAGACAGGCAAAGATCCGCTGGCCCTGGTGGAGTCAGCCGGTTATATCTTTCCCACAGAGAAAGGGGAGGGGCAGCGCATCTCACGTGCACAGTCCAACCGCTCCCTGGCCTTGGCGGCACTGGAAAAAAGCCTTGACCTGCTTGCCGCCGGTTTGTTCTGCGTCACCGACGACAGCGGCCACTGCACTTACTGTGAGTATGTTGCGGCCTGCGGCGGCGAGAAGAGAGTGGAACTCTCCTCTCCCAAGAAGGACGACCCTGGCCTTGCGCCCTGGAAGGAGCTGCAGGACTATGAGTAAGCAAGCGCCTGACCAAAGAGAAAGGGATGCCATCCGCACACGGCTGGATGAAACATTCCTGGTGGAAGCCGGCGCCGGTTCCGGCAAAACCACAAGCCTTGTCAGCCGTATGGTGGCGCTGATCAGCGGCGGACGCTGCCGTATGGAAAATATGGCGGCAGTTACCTTCACACGCAAGGCTGCAGGCGAACTGCGGGAGCGCTTCCAGGAAAAACTGGAGAGAGCTTACAGGGAAGAGTCAGACCCAACTGTGGGGCTAAGGCTGGGCGAGGCTCTCTCACAGCTTGACCGGGCCTTCATCGGCACCATCCACTCCTTCTGTTCGCGGCTCCTGCGCGAACGCCCCGTGGAAGCGGGCCTGCCTCCCGACTTCACTGAAATTGAAGGGCTCGAGGAACAGCTCCTGATGGAGTCCGCCTGGGAGGAATTCCTGCTTGACGTTCGTCTCAACAACCCTGCACTGCTCGCAGCAGTAAAGAAGCTTGACATAGGGCCAAACGACATGAAACAAGCTTATTACAAAGTATCCCTCTACCCCGACGTCACTTTCCCCTCGGCACCCACACCTTACCCCGAGCTTAACGCTGCAAGAAAAGAGATTAAAAAACTGCTTGCTGTGGCTGAGGCTGCGCTCCCATATGATATGCCCGACGGCGGATTTGACGGCCTGCAGCGCCTGCTGAGACAAGCCCTGCGCTGGCGGAGGATATTTAACCTTGATGAGGACCGTGTCCTCCTGCGGCTGCTTGGCCTCCTTAACAAGAGCCCCAAACCTACACTAAAAAAATGGCCTGATAAAAACACAGCCCAGCAAATCAACGCCCTTTTCCTCTCTTTCCGGGACAATACTGCCAGGCCCGTCCTTTTAAGCTGGCGGGAGTATCGCTACCACCGGCTGCTTGAATTTCTGCTTCCCGCAGCTGACCACTATGCTTTGCAGCGGAAGCGTGAAAGCAGAGTCAACTTCCAGGACCTCCTGATGGAGACTGCAGAACTCCTTAAAAACAACCTGGAAGTCCGCGCCTATTTCCAGCAGCGCTTCACCCACCTGCTTGTGGACGAGTTCCAGGACACAGACCCCATTCAGGCGCAGGTAATGATGTTCCTGTCCTGCACTGATATCAATGAAAAGGACTGGACAAAGCTCATTCCCCGCCCCGGCGCACTCTTTGTGGTGGGCGACCCCAAGCAGTCAATCTACCGCTTCCGCCGCGCCGATATTGATACCTACACCCGTGTCAGAGAGCAAATAAAAGCAGCAGGCGGTGAAGTGCTCCACCTCACTGCCAACTTTCGTTCCCTGCCGGCGCTCATAAACTGGGTAAACCCGGCCTTTGACACCCTTTTCCCACAGCACCCGGCGCCTTACCAGGCCGGCCCCATACCCATGGCGCCTTTCAGGGAAAACAGTCAGGGAACACTTTCAGGTGTGCGGAAAATTGTGATTTCACCCGCCTACAAGAACAGGCAGGAGGAGATTGTAGCCGAGGATGCCGAGACCATCGCCGCCTGGGTCCGCCACTGCCTCGACGGCGGCGAAAGGCTTGACCGCAGCCGTGAGGAACTGGAGGCAGGGCTTACGGCTGCACCTCTTCCTGCTGACTTTATGATCCTTGTGCGCTACAAGTCAAAAATGGCGCACTACGCCCGCGCCCTGGAGAAATACGGGGTAGCATTCACTCTCTCTGGGGGCAGTGACATCTCCGAGTCCCGGGAACTAAACGAGCTTCTTTTCCTTCTGCAGGCCCTGGCCGACCCCGACAATCCCGTGCCCCTGGTGGCGGCTCTGCGCGGCCTCTTCTTTGGCCTGAGCGACGACCAGCTCTTTAGCTTTCGCCGCGCCGGCGGTATATTTTCAGTTCATGCCAACCTGCCGGGGGATGCCCCTGCTGAAATAAAAACAGCCTTTGCTCCCGTGCTGGAGAAACTTCGCCTCTATTTTAGCTGGTCGAGGGAGCTTACTCCAAGCGCAGCCCTTGAGAATATAACCACTGACCTTGGCCTTTTACCCTTTGCTCTCTCCGGCAGTATGGGCAAAGGCCGCGCCGGCTACATCCTGCAGCTAATCGAACTTATCCGCGGCCGTGAAGCAGGCGGCGAGGCGGGTTTTGCAGACATGGTAGATTATTTTATTCAGCTTTTGGACTCCGGTTTGGAGGAAGAACTGGACATCAGCGCCGGCACTTCACCCGGTGTGCGCATTATGAACCTGCACAAGGCCAAAGGACTGGAAGCGCCCATAGTTATCCTTGCCAACCCGTCGAAGAAGGTAGAGCGCGAGCCCGACCTCCACGTCAGGCGTAAAGGATATACGCCTGAAGGATATCTGCAAATCTGTAAGGTTAGCAAGTACCAGTCAGAACCCCTGGCAGAGCACCCGGAGTGGGAAGCCCACAAAGTAGAAGAGGCCCGCTACCGCGACGCCGAAGAGATACGCCTCCTGTACGTCGCTTCCACCCGGGCCAAAAATATGCTGGTTGTCAGCACTTACCCCACCAAAGCTGAACTTTCACCCTGGCAGCAGCTTGAGGCCTTTCTGGACGGGGCTGAAATACTGGAAAAGCCGGACGTTTGCCCCCTACAGGCTCATCCGTGCTCAGAGCCGGTTACGCCGGAGCTTCTACTTACAGCCACTGCCCGCATCCAGGAGGAGCTTGACTGTCTGGCCGCCCCCACCTACCATAAGATATCAGTGACTGACCTCTCCAAAGCAGAAGAAGCGCCTGAGCGTTTCCACACCGGCAAAGGAGCATCCTTTGGCAATGTCATTCACCGTGCGCTGGAGGTACTGGCCAAAGAGAAAGGCAGCGCTGATCTAAACGAGCTTATTCCTGCCATCCTTAGCCAGGAAGGACGTCCCCAAAATGAAAAAGAGTCCGTCATTGGCCTCCTGGAAAAGATACAGCAGACAGAGCTCTGGCAGCGCGCCATGGCTTCCCCGGAGCTGCTGGTTGAGGCGCCTTTTGGCATCTACGTGCAAAACACCTACCTTACCGGCGTCATTGACCTGGCTTTCCGCGGGGAAAATGGCTGGGTGCTGCTTGATTACAAGACCGACTCGGTAAGGGATGCCGGGCATCTGGGGCAGCTGGCACGCTACTACAGCCCGCAGGTAAGTGAATACGCCCGGCGCTGGGAAGAGATTAGCGGCGAAAAAGTAGTGCTGTGCGGACTGTTTTTCCTTGACACCCTGGACTTTATACGCTGCACCTGGTAAAGGAAATGCGGGCTCGGATTAACGGCTTTTAAAGCTTCTTCGTTTGCTTGGGCGTTGTTGTGTAGTTGAACCTGATTTGCCAAAGTGAGGTGAGGATATGAAATATGCAGGGCTAATAAAAAATGAATTAACAAAGCTTGCCGATCCTGCCAAAGCGGATCTCCTGCAGAAGTTTTTCAAGACGGGTACGGGCGATTATGCAGAGGGAGACAGCTTTATCGGCGTCACTGTGCCAAACCAGCGCAAAATTGCAAGCAAGTATTATAAAAGCATACCTTTGCCTGAACTGCAGGAATTGTTATCTGATTTTATCCATGAACACAGGCTCACAGCATTGTTTATTTTGGCTTCCAAGTTCGAAAGAGCAGGGGAAGAGGAAAAGAAAAGGCTGGTCGATTTTTACATTAACAATATGGCTTATATAAACAACTGGGATTTGGTTGATTCTTCGGCGTATAAGATTCTCGGCGCATATTTATTTGACAAAGAAAAAGACCTGCTATATAAACAGAATTAAGGCAGAGGTTCATCAAGGGCCTGGTCTGATTTAAATCAAAAATCAGTCCCAAGACGGAGATAAGTCTGTTCCCCGGGCAGTTTCTTTGCAGCATGGGGAGGTAAACTAATAGCAGGCAGCGGTAGCATAGATATTTTTAGTACGGTGTATTTTTTACAGCCTGGAAGGGAGACGATGATTAGTGTCAAATAAAGCATATAGAATTATGCAGGGTGTCAAAACATCTGGAGGTGATGGTATGTTAAAGGTAAAGATCTACTCAGACTATATATGACCATTCTGCTATATCGGCAAAGGTATTGTCGACAAACTGAAAGATGAATTCAGTATCAAAGAAGAATGGATCAGCCTGGAAATTCATCCTGAAACACCGCCACAGGGCCGAAATTTGTCTCAAGTCTATTCCGAAGATACACGTCGAGAGCTCTATAAACGCCTCAATGAATCGGGGAAAGACTATGGAATTAAATTTTCTAAGAGAGACATATCGTCAAACTCGCGCCTTGCCTTATTACTCAGCGAGTATGCCAAAGCAACCGGCAGCTTTGATACTCTGCACAAGACCCTGTTCCAGGCTTACTTTGAGGATGGCAGGGACATTGGCGACCGGGAAATTTTAATGCAGTTAGCTGAAAAATCAGGCCTATCACAAAAAGATTGTGAACAGGCCTGGCATGATTCAGACCTGGAAAAGCGGCTACTGGAAAATACCGCTGCTGCGCAGCAAGAAAATGCTACTGCAGTACCCACTTTTATTATCAATGACAAGTATCAAATTATCGGGGCGCAGCCTTACAAAGTATTTCAGGACATAATAAAAAAAATAGAGAAAGAATGATCACCTAAACATGGAACAAGGACGTTTATGGGAATTTCGCGTGTGCAGAGCCTCTCAGGGATGCCGCAAGTCCCAGTTTAAAAGCCCGGAGGAGATCAAACAATTTGACGACTGCCTGGAAGCCTCTGGCCTTGACCGCCAGGTGCACTCCGGCCCGGTCCTGATTCACCATAAGTTTCGTGCTGCTGCAGCCGGCTGCCCCAACTGCTGCTCGGAGCCGCAAATCCGCGATTTCGCCATCGTGGCAGGCACCCGTCCCCGCGTCTCCGACGAGGCCTGCTCGGATTGCGGGGCCTGTGTGAAAGTATGCCCGGACCGTGCCATCACACTGGAACAGGGGCCTGTCATCGACCGCGAGCAGTGCCTTGAGTGCGGGCTTTGCATCAGAGCGTGCCCCACAGGTACACTTGTACCGGCGCTGCAGGGCGTTAAAGTCCTGGTCGGCGGGCGCCTTGGCCGCCGTCCTACCCTGGCGCGCCCGCTAACCGACCTGGTGCCTTTAGCCGAAGGCCTGCGCATCCTGGACGCCTGCATAGCCTACTATTTGTCAGAGCGCAATCCCAACGAGCGTTTCTCTTCCCTCATCTTGCGTCTGGGGCTCGACCACCTCAGGCAGGCCATACAAGAAACAGAATAAATCAGGGCTGGCCATCTCGGCCAGCCCTGTCTTATACTTTTATCTTTTCTTTAGCGGGCGCGGCCCCCTCCACCGCCAAAACCTCCTCCTCCACCGCGGCCGCCGCCGGAGAAGCCGCCGCCGCGGCCGGAGCCCGATGACTGTGAGCTGGTGGCGGTACGCAGAGATTGGCTGATTTGACCGGTAAAGCTGTCAAAGCTGTCAGTCATGGTGCTAAAGGCTGCCGGGCTGCGTGCGCCGTGGACATACCACCAGCCGCCGCCAAAACGGTGCCCGCCGCTTTCCATTTGCGGATAGACAAGCTGCAGCTGTTTGATTACCTCTTTGGCCACACCAAGGGTGATGGCGTAGACCAGGTAATGCTCCCAGATAACAAGTGAAGGTATTTCATGGCGCTGCATCTCGGAAAAATGAAGCAGAAAGCGCCTGAAAGCACGCCAGCGCACAAAGTCATCCACACCTCTTTGCGAGCGGCGCCGCAGCACAAGGCCGGTTACAATTAAAATCAGGCCGCCAATTAAAAGGGCCGGGGTAAGGACATTGGCGGTGAAAAAACCCAAGGGGAGCATAATTACGCCAAGACCAATGGCGATTCCTTTACCTGTGCTCACATCGTGGTCGAAAAAGTCCAGCGTTGTTGCACCACGGGCGGAAAGAGTCGCTTGCCAGTCCTGCCAGAAGGTGAAAAACTGCCTCTGGTTGTTTTTTGTGTAACGCTCCAGTTCGTCAAAAGTAAGCTCCTCCTTGCCCAGGGAGGCCCGGATAAAGAGAAAATTAAGAAGCTTTTGTTCGTGCTCCAGGAGATTATCATCTTTCTTTAAGCGGGTGACAAGGTAATCCTGCTTCTTGCCGCCAAAGATGCTTCTTTTTTCCGGGGTGACTTCTTCCAGGCGCAGGTAGCCTTTGCGTGCCAAATCAACCAGTGTGGCTGTTAGGTCCACTGCTGCCGGCTTGCCGAAGCGCCAGAGTACGCCAAGTTCCGCCGGGGTATAGTTGGCGGGCAGCTCCCGGAAGTAATCGCCGTCAAAAGAAGGAGTATGTTCTTTACCGTAGCGCAGCCAGATAAAAAATGCCAGGACAATGCTGCCAAGGAGAATAAAGGCGGCGCCGAGCCAAAGGAAGACAGAGGCGCGCCGCTCACGGTTGGCCCGGTCGGCCAGTGCCTGCTCTTGTGCCAGGATTTCAGGCAGGGCGGTGCGCCCGGTCTTATGAGTGGCATTTGGCACCAGGGACGGGGGGAAGGTGACGCGGCCTTCAAGGAAAGTATAAGCCGGCAGCGGGCTGATTTCCCAGGTGATTGTAGCGTCGTTGTGGATGCGGACATCGCCATGCAGCGGGCCGTGCCCCCAGGCGCGGATGTCATCCCTGTTTACGCCGGACGGGAGCTTCAGGCGCACCAGCACGTTGTCGCTGCGTGTTTCCCAGTCGTCACCGACAAACTGGAAGTAGAGCTCGGCAACGTCATCGTGGACCATGACCACATTTTCCACAATGTAGCGCAGCGTAAACGTACGCGTCTCATTGGTGGCCTCAAAGCTCCAATCCACAAAGAAACGGCCCGGCTTTTCCACGATATAGAAGGTGCCGGTAGGGCCCTCAGTTTCACCGGGGTTGAAGTCATAGGGTATGCCGTTTTCTTCCACAGACATATTCCTGATGCGGGTGGGCTGCTGTGTCAGTATCCAGTAATTCAGGCCGAGATATGAGCCCTGAAATGTGGTCGTGCGGTGTTCTGTCACCGCCATGGAGCCGTCCCCCAGCACCTCTGCTTCAATCAGCACCGATGGGAAGAAATACGACCTGGCCTCTGCCTGTGCGGGAAATAAAAGAAGAAAAAGCAAGGCCAGGGTAAAGACAAAGCAGCTGTAAAAACGCATCCTCTTCATGGTGTCAGTCAAACTTGACGTCCACCGGCCGCCGCGCTTCAGCTTCGCCGTCAAGGTTAAAGTAATCGGCGGCTTTAAAGCCGAGCATGCCCGCGATGAGGACAGTGGGGAAGAGCTGGATTCTGGTGTTGAATTTCTGCACAGTGTCGTTGTAGAACTGGCGGGAAAAAGCGATTTTGCCCTCAGTGTTGCTCAGTTCATCCTGCAGCTGTTTAAAGTTGCTGTCGGCTTTAAGCTGCGGGTAGTTTTCCGCCAGCGCAAAGAGAGACTTTAATGTGCCTGAAAGCATGTTTTCCGCGCCGGCCTGCTCCTGCACGGTGCCTGCGGCCATGGCGCGTGAGCGCGCTTCTGTGACTTTTTCAAAAGTTTCCCTCTCGTGCGTGGCGTAGCCTTTGACTGTGTTGACAAGATTGGGAATAAGGTCGTAGCGCCGTCTCAGCTGGACATCCACCTGTGCCCAGGCGTTTTTTACACGCTGGCGCAGGTCCACCAGGCCGTTGTAGCTGTACACAAAAAACAATCCAATAACAACAATTGCACCAAGAAAAAAGTACATGTTATACCCTCCTCGTTTAGTTTATCTAAAACGCTTTATGCAATTCTCTGCTCGCTTATTACCTGCACCTGTTATTAAATATTCGCCGCCGCAGGCATTAAACCTGCTGCCAGGTGAGATGATGGGATAAGCCAGAGACCTGGTACACCTGGCAGTAATGCTAAATTACGGCATTGGACATATCATAACTACAGACCGTGCTTTTGAAAAGGCAGACGGGATACAGGTAATCTACCCGCTCTGATAAAAAGCCCGCAGGGAGTCCCTGCGGGCTTACACTTCTTACATTCTGACGGAATTACTAAACCTCTTATTTTGCTGTCAGAGCAGCTTTGACGCTGGTGTAGTAGAGGACAGTCTTGCCTTCAAAGCCTGAATCGGTGCCGACAAAGAGCCAAAGGTTGCCGTCGGCGTCACTTGTAATCTCCAAAGGTTCACCAGCATTGTTTAATGTCTTCAGTTCATAAACACCAAACTCTTCATTTTCAAGCTTAGCGGCGTCGCCCACTACGATGGCGTTTTTGCCGCCTTCGCTCTGTCCGCCTTTATCCACATTCAGTTGGAAGTTTTCTGACGGAGATAGTCAAAGATAAGTTCCATCAAAAATAGCTGTTTGCTGTTACCATTCTTTTCATTCCAATTTTCTTAAACTGTGGTAAAATTGTATATATAATATTTAAGGACCGTGTCCAAACAACAGGAGGTCAGGCAATGACATACGACTTCAACAAGATTATTGACAGAAGAAATACCAGATCTCTAAAGTGGGAAAAAGAAGACATGCTTCCCCTCTGGGTGGCTGATATGGATTTCCAAGCTCCGCCCGAGGTAATCGAGGCGCTGATGAAGAGAGCGGAACACGGTATCTTTGGCTATCCAGGCAGCTGCAGCTCGTCTTTTCAGAGTATTAAAAGCTGGATGGAAAGACGTTTTTCCTGGCAAGTGGAAGAAGATTGGATAAACTTCTGTCCCGGTACCATACCTGCCTTGAGCATGTTGGTCAGAACCTTCACCCATCCCGGTGACAGGATTATTCTGCAGGCGCCGAATTACCCTCCGTTTTTAAATATTACCCGCGATAATGGCTGCCACGCAGTATATAACCAGCTGCAGTTCAAACAGGGGAAATATCACATGGATTTTGCAGATCTGGAGCAAAAAATCAAAGAACCCCGGGTCAAACTTCTCATTCTCTGCAGCCCCCACAATCCTGTGGGGCGGGTCTGGGAAAAGGAAGAACTGGCCCGCCTGGCAGAAATTTGCCTGGACAATAATGTCTTAGTTGTTTCTGATGAACTGCACGCAGACCTTGTTTACAAAGGCTGTCAGCACATACCACTCCCCCTTGTATCAGACGGCATCGCACAAAACACCATTGTTTTATCAGGGCCGACCAAAACTTTTAACCTGGCCGGACTGCAAACTTCATTTAGCATCATCCCAAATCCGCAAATCCGCTCACGTTTCAAGACAGCCCTTGAAGTTTCCGGCTACTCCAGGCCAAATGTTTTTGGCCTCGAAGCAGTACACTCAGCCTATGACTACGGCGAGCCCTGGCTTGAATCTTTAATCATCTACATCCGGGACAACCTGGACTTCCTTACAGAATATCTAAACAACAAAATTCCCATCCTCAAAGTCATCCAACCGGAGGGGACCTATCTTGCCTGGATAGACTGCAGGGAATTAAAAATGGAAACACAAGAGCTGGAAAAGTTCTTTTTGAGTGCAGGGGTCTTCCTAAACCAGGGCTATGCCTTCGGTCCCGGCGGCGCAGGATTTATCAGGCTCAACTTAGCATGCCCCAGGAGTACATTAGAAGAAGCTTTGCAAAGGATCGAAAGAGCAATCATATCCAGGCTCAATCTTTAAAAAATTGCTCGCTTAACAGCAATCCAGATAAAATAAATCACAAACAGAATCAATGAATAGACGGCAAAGCGACGGGCGCCCGCAGCGTATGAGCCGCGTTTTTCCCCTGGAGCAAGGGCCAGGCGAAGAAGATTATAGGCGGTAAAGACAAGAAAAACGGTCAATACGGATCCGAGAATAATGTGCATCAATCTGGGAAAATCCAATCCGACCACTCCTATCTGATTAATTCTCAACAATACAGTTATTTCGACAAAAAAATGGTTTACTCCTCTATAAAGCATCTGAAAAAAGAGCATCTCTTATCCATATAAAATGTTTTTCTAGGAGGTAGTATGCATGGTTGCCTGGTTAAGCCAAAGAATTACAGGTTTAGTCCTCTTGTTTTTAATTCCCTGGAAAATCTACTCCGGGTTTGCACTCACCGGGCAGGTGCCCCGGATTCAGGGTTTGCTCAGCAGGCATATCGTTGCCACACTGGATGGGTTGCTTATCGTCACTGTGATTTTCCATATTACCTACGGCTTGCGGGTTATGTTGGTAGATTTAGGCATCAAGCAGGAAAAGCTCTTGTTTTATGCAGCAACTCTTGCAGGCGGCCTTTTGTCACTCATCTACCTTTACTACATTTACTGGAGGTAGTCTCAATGCAGGTTTTCCAACACCAGGTATTAGTGGTGGGGGCCGGGCTTGCCGGGTTAAGGGCAGCAATTGAAGCCGCTCAGAAATATGATGTGGCAGTAATCAGCCGCGTCCATCCTGTCCGTTCCCATTCAGTTTCCGCCCAAGGCGGAATCAATGCTTCTTTAAAAAATCACGCTGACGGAAAAGACGACAGCTGGGAAAAACATGCCTTTGATACAGTCAAGGGCAGTGATTATTTAGCCGACCAGGATGCTGCCATCATCATGGCCCAGGATGCGCCTGGCTGCGTCTACGAAATGGAGCACTGGGGCACACTGTTCAGCCGCTTCCCTGACGGCAGGATTGCCCAGCGCCCATTTGGCGGCGCCGGGTTTCCCCGTACCTGTTATGCGGCAGACCGCACCGGCCACCATCTGCTCCACACCCTCTATGAACAGTCCCTTAAACATCAAATCAATGTTTATGAAGAACGGTTAGTGACCAACATCGCCACAGAAAACAACCGCTGTCACGGTTTGGTTGCCCTCAACATGATCAGCGGTGAATTGGAGCTCTATGCAGCGCCCGTGGTGATTGTGGCCACCGGGGGCTCCGGCCGCATCTATGGCAATTCCACCAACGCTCTCATCAACACAGGCAGCGGCGCCGCCGCCGCCTACCGCGCCGGTGCCCAGCTGGAAGATATGGAGTTTATTCAGTTTCATCCCACCACCCTCCTTGGCACCAATATCCTGATTTCAGAAGCCGCCCGGGGTGAAGGGGGCTATTTGCTCAACAAAGACAATGAGCGCTTCATGAAAAAGTATATGCCCCAGGCCATGGAACTTGGCCCACGGGATATTGTGGCCCGTTCCATCCAGACAGAAATTGATGAAGGCCGCGGCTTTCCCGGCGACTATGTCCACCTGGATTTAAGGCATTTAGGTGAGAAAAAGATTCTGGAGCTTCTTCCCGGCATCCGCCTCTTAGCCATGGACTTTGCCGGCGTTGACCCCATTCATGAGCCCATTCCCATTCAGCCCGGACAGCATTACACCATGGGAGGCATCGCCACCAGCAATGACGGCCACACACGGGTACAGGGCTTACTCGCTGCAGGTGAGGCCGCCTGTGTCAGCGTCCACGGCGCCAACCGCCTCGGCGGCAACTCACTGCTTGACACACTGGTTTTTGGCAGACGTTCAGGCAGTGAAGCCATGAGATATCTCAATGAAAACAACCCACAACCCGACCACAAGTTATTGCAAAACTTCTGGGAAAAAGAAGAAAAAAGGATTCAGACACTGCTTGCAGGCGAAGGGCAGGAAGACTATAAAGAGCTGAGACATAAAATGACACAAACCCTGACACATAAAGTAGGCGTCTTTCGTCAGGAAAAAGAATTAAAAGAAGCTGTAGACATTTTAATTGGCCTGCGTAAGCGCTATCCCAACGTAAAGATCAAAAACAGCAGCCGCGCCTATAACCTGGAACTGATAAACGCCCTTGAACTGGAAGGTATGCTTAATTCAGCTGAAACAGTGGCTCTCGGTGCCCTGAACCGCACGGAAAGCCGTGGTTCCCATTCCCGCATCGATTTTGAAAAAAGGGATGACGGGAACTGGCTCCGCCACACCATGGCTGCCTACACAGAAGAGGGCCCTGAGATGTCCACCAAAGATGTAACTATCACCAAATTCCAGCCCCAGGAAAGGAAGTATTAGATATGGAGTTTAAAGAGGTTACCCTCGTCATCCGCCGTCAGCAGAATAGTACGGCCGGCTATGACAGTTTTCCCGTGAAAGTTACGCCCGGCCTGACAGTTTTGGAAGCATTAATCTTAATCCAGGAGAACCAGGACCCAACTCTCTCTTTTCGCTATTCCTGCCGCGGTGCAGTCTGCGGCGCCTGTGCCATGATGATCAACAATGAAATTAAGCTGGCCTGCCGCACCCAGATCCGTTATTTAAATGCTGCCAAAGTTAAGGTGGAGCCTCTGCCAAACCTGCCGGTCATAAAAGACCTGGTTGTGGAGATGACTGAATTCTGGGAGAAATATAAGTACGTCAAGCCCTGGCTGCAACCGAAGGATGAACATCCCGCCACTGAGCGGTTAATGGATGAAAAACTGCGTGTTAAGCTTGACCCTTATGCCAACTGTATCCTCTGTGCCTCCTGCTACGGCGCCTGCCCTGTGCCTGCCCGCTCCGGCACCAGGAGCTTCCTGGGTCCGGCAGCTTTGGCCAGGAATTTCCGCTTCTATGCCGATTCCCGCGAAGGCGGCCGCTTTGAAAGATTGGAACGTGTCAATTCCATGGACGGCCTCTGGGGCTGTGACACAGTATTTAAGTGCGTTGATTTCTGCCCCAAAGATGTGCGGCCCACCCACGGCATCGTCAACAGCAGAAAGAAACTCATCACCGGCAAACTCCTGCGCAAGTGACGGGGGGACGGGGTCGTTGTCAACTTAGTGACGGGGGGACGGGGTCGTTGTCAACTTTTTGTCCCCTGTCATCAAGCCACATTCGTTTTCAAGCGGAGATGGACATACCGGTACTATGGTAATATTTTTATACCATTTGAAGTTCTAAGGGCTCAATCAATTTGTTCTTCTCTTCCAACCAAAGTATAATCTGCTCAACATTAAAATTCTCTAGTTTATCTAATTCTTCTTCACTAAAAACTGTCTTTCCAAAAGAACTAAATTCCCTCTTAGCGACATCTTCTGTCTTTTCCAAACCAGCATCATATATTGCATAAACGCCTTTAATCGTAGTGCCTGATACTGTAAAGCCTGAGCTTAAATTATTTTTAGTCTTCAATTTATATGGAACTATCAGATGTGATATGGGCCAACCGATTGTGCGACCGACAGAGATTCATCAACCGTTAAATTACTCGTCATATCAAAAATCTTATTGTCCTTTGTCCATTTAACTGTCACAATACCGTACCGATGCTCGGCCACCAGATATTCCACATCATCCAGCCGGTGAAAAGAAACTATTGTGTCGGATCCATATCCTATACCGGTAGATCCTTCTCCCAAAATGTCCTCCTGACTGAGGAGAATGTCATACCGGCCAATCGAAAAGCTTAGCATAATGATCCATTTATCACCGAGTTGCAGGTATTGGGTTCTCCTTAAGTTCTCTATGGTTATGTTTTGGGGATAGTATAATACTCCAGGGTAAATATCTAATAGTTCTTCTATTGTAGTAGTTGTAAGATTCGTTTGATATACCTCTATTTCTTCTATATCATCCGGTGGACAATATCTTCGGCAAGCTGCGTGTCCTTTATAATAGAGACGGCTACGCCATAGACCAGGTTTTTATAATCCATATAAATATTTTTCAGCTGGCTTTTATCATTCATAGCCCAAACCTCCAGTTAATAAAAACCCTATTTGCTAAAATAAAAAAAAATCCTGCAAAGAACAAAAAAAGAGAACTTTTTAACGCTTTAAACTGTCTTATTAAAAGGGGAAGAAACTGTTAATTTAAGAAGGAGGATCAAATGGCTACAATAGTTGAACATGAAGGAACCGGCAAAAGGTATGTCTTAGTCGGGACAGGGTTTGGTGCTTTCAAAGCATCAAGGCCCAGTTTTTTTGGAGGTAACCTTTTTTCTCATGAGGACGAGGGGCAGATCCCAATAGCGGCTGTATGTGATAAAAAGGGGATCATTCGTTGGTTTTTGACAGATGAGCTTAAAGTCATCGCAATTGACGGAGAAAGTGTAGAGAGCATATTCGGGTTAAACAGCTTTTCAGATTAAACACCTGGAAAGGTGGAAAGCACAATGTCGGAATGGTGGAGCAGGCTTTCTCCTTTGAGAAAAGAAGCCGCCATCAATGATGCTAAGAAAAGTGTTGCCGAAAAAGACCGGGACGACTCCATTGGTGAGGCTAATGCCAAGCGGGATGAGTGCATACAGGTTTCTGATTCTAATGCCAAGGCTGTAGAGGGTGAAAATAGGAGGTATTATCAGTGGGTTTATTTTGGAATTTAATTCAGCAGAGCCAAATAAATGAACAGTACGACAAATCTCAGTCGCTGGAACTAAGGGTGGCTTATTTAGAAGAGGAACTTAGGAATACTCAGGAGCTGCTGCTTAAAACTTTAAAAGTGTTGGAGGAGTATACGAATCAAGATATTAACGGAGACGGGAAAATAGGTAAGTAATAAGCCGAACTTTCTTTGTGTCACTAAACTGAATGTTTTCTAAATCGACTCCGATAGCATCAAGATTAAAGATTCTTTCAAGTACCACTATGATATACTAAATCGGGTAGGATTTTCAGAAAATATAAAGAACTGTTATTAGAAAGATTTGTACAAATGCGATGGAATAGGGGAATACGCAATGGCAAGGCAAACATTCGGCAAGACTTGGTGGGGTAAGGCCTGGATAGAGGCTTTACACCATATTGATTACAGCAACCGCCTGCCCCGGGGAAGAAGCTACGCAAATGAAGGGGCTGTGCGGGAAATTGAAATAAGCGACTGTGTGGTGCTGGCCCGTGTACAGGGACGCCGGAAGTTACCTTACCGTATCAGTATCAGGTTGGAGCCGTTTTCTGCTGCCGCAAAAGAAGCAATTAGGCGGCTGATTAATGAAAACCCCATGCTGGCGGCGGAGCTGTCCCTGGGCCGTTTGCCGGAAGCTTTGCCGGCTGTAATGAAAGATGGCGGGTTACGTCTTTTTCCGGCAGCGTGGAAGGAAATCAAAGCGGATTGCTCATGCCCCGACTGGGCAAATCCCTGCAAACATCTGGCAGCTGTCTACCTGGTTCTTGCCAATGAGATTGACAAAGACCCGTTTATTTTCTTTGAGCTGCGCGGAATTGGACGCAAAGAGTTGACTGAAGCCGCAGGTTTTGGGCAGGCAGTGTCAGGAGAAAGCAGGTTTGTGCCTGTGAACGATGTTAAGGTATTGCCTGCAGAATGTGTTGAATTTTCTCTTGCCAGACTGGTGGACAGGCCTGGTCAACTTAAATCAATTTTTTCCCTTCTTTCCGATTCCCCGCTTTTCTATAGGAAAGACAACTTTAAAAAACTACTGATGAAAGCCTATAAATCCGTGGCAAGGGCTGTGGAAAAGGAAATGGAATCCCTGGAAGAATCCCCTCCTCACCTGCACAAGGCCCACATCAGGCTTATGTATGGCGAAAGCGGACACCCGCTGTTTCACGCTGAAGCCTTCTATTTCCCCGGCGACGCTCTGGGCTCTGATGTCAACCATAAATTAGCCACTTATACTGTCCCCATTGAGGAAAACGGCGCTTTGAAGATGAGGCGCATTCATAGTAAGGTAACCACAGCACACTATTTCCTTCGTGCCATGTTAAGTAAAAAGCTCTTTGTGGAAGGGACTCCGGAAATCCGCTTTTTAAGCGCCGCCGCGTCCACCGCACTGCTGCTGGCCCGCGCTTCATTATTTGTACCGGAAGTGGTCGGCGAGGGCCAGGGGAACTTCTATCTGCGCTACCGCCCGCTGATAAGAGATGAACAGGTACGGCAGATTGTGGATACTTTAGCCGCCATGATGCCGCCGGGGCTGATTTACCGTAAAAAGAACAAATCAGTACTGACAGGCCGGGACGGTGCAGAGGAAGTACTGTCACTCTATCTGTCGTTTTTGGTCAGGGAATACGCGGAAATCCCCCGGGAAGAAAAAATATGTGAGTCCTTTTTTATCATGACCCCCTATGAAGCTGAGAAGTTCGAGGAAAAGCAGACAGTAAAAGCAGTGGCGGACTGGCTTGCGCCTCTGGCCATGGCGGTGGGACGCTTTGCCGCCGTGATACGGGTGGAACTGCCTGCCGGCAGGCAGAAGAAGTTTAGTATCTGTCTTGATGTGGAAGACAGAGACGACCCAATGACGCCGCCCATGCCGCTTGCTGATGTGTTTGCAGGCCATCCGGCATTTGGCTGCCCTGCGGGGGATGTGCTGGCAGAGGTTGGCAGGGTGGTGGCGGTGGCAGGTGAATACCGCAAGGAATTAAAAGAGCTGCTGGCGGCAAAAGGCGGCCCGCTTGCGGTAAGCGGAGATGAGCTGATTAGTTTTCTAAGCGAGGCAAAAGGTGTGCTGTCAATGCTGGGAATCAGCATTATACTGCCCAAAGAACTGCGCTCCGCAGTTTCCGCACGCCTGGTGCTGTCGGCCAAAAGCCGCAGCAAAAACATTAGCTTCCTGTCGCTGGCGGAAATGCTGGACTTTTCCCTGGATGTGGCGCTGGGTGATATGCGCCTCAGCGGGGAAGAATTTATAGCTCTAACGTCAAGCGCCAAGGGGATTGTCCGCTTCCGCGACCGTTATCTCATGTTGGACCCGGCCGATGTGAACCGTCTCCTGGCACAACTAAAAAAACCGCTGCCCAAAATGGATTCAGCGAAATTATTGCAGGCGAGCCTGACCGGAGAAACCGGAGCAGCCGCCTTCGAAGCTGATGAAACACTAAAAAAGCTGTTAGCAGATTTGCATAACGTACATGATGTAACCGTACCACCCGGTCTCGTGGCCCAATTGCGCCCTTACCAGGAAAGGGGCTTCCGCTGGCTCTACACAAACCGGGAAAGAGGCCTTGGCAGCTGCCTCGCCGATGACATGGGCCTTGGCAAAACACTGCAGGTAATCACCCTGCTGCTCAAATTAAAAGAAGAAGGCGGCCTGAAAACACCGGCACTCATTGTTTGTCCCACCACACTGCTTAGCAACTGGGAAAAGGAGTGCGCCCGCTTTGCTCCCGGCCTGCAGGTAGCTGTCTGCCACGGGCCTGACCGTAACCTCACACCCTCCGGAGTCGACGTCATACTTACCTCATATGGTGTGGTGCGCAACGACAAAAAACAACTTGCCAAAACCCGCTGGTCGCTTCTGATAATAGATGAAGCACAAAATATTAAAAACGCCGACACCGCCCAGTCCCGGGCGCTAAAGGAGATTAAAGCCGGCAGTTATATAGCCATGAGCGGGACGCCCGTGGAAAACAGGCTCGACGAACTCTGGAGCATATTCGACTTTTTAATCCCTGGTTATCTCGGCTCTCGTGATGCTTTTTCCCGCCGCTTTGCCGTACCTATTGAAAAATACCGGGACTATGACAGAGCGGCTCTGCTGCGCAAAGCAACTGCACCCTTTATCCTGCGCAGGATGAAAACCGACAAAAAAGTAATCTCCGATTTGCCCGATAAAATCATAAAAAACCAGTACTGCCGGCTCACACCCCAGCAGGCAGCACTTTACCAACAGGTGCTGCAGCGGGAATTGACATTGGTTGAGAATAGCGAGGGCATGGAACGAAGAGGCATCATTTTCCGCCTGATGACATCACTAAAACAAATCTGCAACCACCCAGTCCACTTCTCAAAAACAGGAACACCGCTCCCGGCCCATTCCGGAAAAGCAGAACTGGCCTTTGAGCGTATCCGGCAAATCATACGTGACAGAGAAAAAGCATTAATCTTCACCCAGTATAAACAAATGGGCGGAGTATTGATCCAGATGCTCGAATCAGAGCTGGGCGGCCCGCTGCCGTTTTTTCACGGCAGCCTCCAGCGTAAAAAAAGAGAACAGCTGGTGGAAATATTCCAAAACGATCTGGACTGCCCGCTGATGGTGGTTTCCCTCAAAGCAGGCGGCACCGGGCTAAACCTCACAGCGGCAAGCCACGTACTGCATTATGACCTCTGGTGGAATCCGGCCGTGGAAGACCAAGCCACAGACAGAGCCTACCGCATCGGCCAGACAAAAAATGTAACCATCCACAGGTTTGTCACCCTCGGTACATTGGAAGAAAAGATAGACGCCATGCTCTCTGCAAAAAAAGAGCTGGCCGCCATGACCATCTCCGCCGGAGAAACATGGCTCACAGAATTGTCCAACCGGGAATTAAAAGAACTATTTACCCTCAGTACAACGTAATTAAAAATGCCATCCATTCAACAAGTCAGCTATCTACCGAGATCCTTAAATAATCAGGCACTTACCCTATCGAACGGGTAATGGACCACCCTTGCAGGAAGAACTATACAGGAGAAAGACAATCGTCAAGTCTTAGGTCTTGTCGTACAGTACCAACGATGGTATAATCAGGAAAAAGAGCATGCAAAATCCGGTAGAGTTGAACTCCCGCTGAGCCACGGCAGTATTTTTCTTCATTTCCCAGGAATACTTCTTTGATTTTTTCCACGATCAACAGTGCTTCTTTGAAATGAGGGCTAATACCGCAGGCAGAATTTACAGGCGATTCCCCCGCATCATGGTCTGCATAAGATGTTTCTTCGTTGGCATCACCGCTGCCGTTGTCCACCAGCAGGAGTTCCACACTGCCCGTGCTTTTATTGCCGGAGCATACAAGCTGTTGCGGCCATGGTCAACGCTGGTATAAGCTTGACCGAGGCCCAAGCCTTCTTTTTTGGGCTGCAGGAAATTAAACTCCTCTGCCGCGGGGAATTCCCCGTCCACCATTCCGCAGATAAAGGTATAACCCTATTTTTCATATTGTCCCCTGTTAACAGGCTGGATGGCTATTTTGTCGCCCCTATCCACGGCGTATTCCTCTCTGTTCAGGGAAGTCTCACCCAACAGGCGCGAAAAGTGCCGGCAGTGGTATAATCAGGAAAAAGACCATGAAAAATACAGAGTTGATACTTGTCCTACTTTTAACGTGTATATGCGGAGAAAGATAAGGGGGATTTTGATGGATAACGAAAAAATCCTTGAACTCATGACTAAGATGTATGCCGGCCTGAAAGGCAGCCAAGAAAAGATGTATGCTGAAATGCAACAAGGTTTTAAAAGTGTAGGTGAAAGGTTCAATAGTGTAGATGAAAGGTTATCAACTTTGGAAAAGACTGTAATTAAAATTGAAATTGACCACGGCGCTAAGTTATCGGCTTTATTTGACGGATATATTCAAAACTCAGAAAAGCTGGACCGCATAGAACTCGAAGTGGCAAAGCATGATGAATTTATTATGAAAAGAATTAAATAATCCGCCAGCAAGCTATTTAAGTGTTAATAATTAAACGCCCTTTCACAGGGATAGGGGAGAGACGCAATGAGAGGCACTGATTGGTATACATTTCCTGTTGCATAGGATATAATACAGTTGAGGTGGAGCATCTTGAAGAAGGTTTTGGAAATGCGCAGGGAGAGGAATATCGGACTTCTCCGGAGTGAACTGGGCAGAATTCAAAAAGAGCTCAGGGCAATGGGAGCCAAAAGGATCATTCACTTTGGTTCTTTCGCACGCGGCGAGGCCGGACTGACAAGTGATCTCGACCTAATTGTAGTGATAGAGAGCAAAGATGATTTTCCGACCAGAGTTGCCTCAATATATAAAAAAATCAAACCGCGTGTTGCCGTTGACTTTTTAGTTTATACTCCTGGTGAGTTTGACAATATGAAAGAAAACAGCACATTCATAAAAAACGTGTTGCGGGAGGGTAAAACGCTTTATGAAACGGAGCTCTAAAGAGGAAGGTCTGCGCTGGTTGGAACAGGCCCAGGCAGATTTGCATGGAGCCCAGGTTTTATTTGATAACCAGGTATACCATCTGACATGCTTCATCGCTCAGCAGACGGCAGAGAAAGCGGTTAAGGCATTTCTTTATGCCCGGGGTGAAGAGATGGTCACCGGGCATTCCGTTACAGCTCTGACAACTTGGGCTGAGCAATTTGACTCAGATTTTGCTGAGCTAAGGAACGAAATCGCCATATTGGATGGCTATTACATTCCCACGCGTTACCCCAACGGAATTCCTGACAGCATACCAGCCAGGGTTTATACAAAAAAACCGGCTGAAGAAGCTCTACAACTGGCAGTTAAGGCTATACATTTTGTGCGGGAGCGTTTGTAGTGAGGTCAATATTTCATGAATGCAAGCGACAAAAGGCCCCTTTCATTTTTGAGCGGTACCGGCAATTCTCTTTACGAAATGCCGGTTTTTTTTGTGTACCTTTTGGCTGCCTCTTTATGGATGGCATGTGCTATTTTACCGGATCTTTACCGTGGAATATTGCATCAGAGCTACCGGTAAACTAACAAATATTTCTAAATAGAACAGCAGGCATCCGAAAAAGAAAAGGCCCCATTCCGAAAGCCTCCGTCCTTCTCCAGGAAATCGGGAGCCTTTCTTGAATATATCCCAATAGTGAAAGAATCTGGCAGGTAAGCCCTGCAACTGAAAAAAGCCGCCCTTTACAGGGGCCTTCAATTTTTTGCCTTTAAAATTGAGATCTTTTTCAGTGAAAAAATTCTGTCGCCTGAGTGCATTCAGCAGGATGTTTTTTTGTAAATGCCGAACTTGTTAACGTACTGTCGAAAGCTTCAAGAATCTTTATCAAATTTGTCAATAAGGGGAAAGCAGCGCATGATTGATTTTAGAAAAGAACTGGATAACTTCGATTTTTCAACTATTGACTCTGATTTCAGCAGACATTTTAACGAAGCAGCACAAGTTATTAAGGTTTTTAATTCAACTCTCAGGCGTCTTGGTAAAGAAATGAGTAATACCAATATTCAGCTTGAGGAAGTATTGTCCCAGTTTATGGAAGAAAAGGAAAAGGACAGGTATATAGCAGAGCAGCAGAAGTCGTTAGCTGCACGTGAGGAAGAAAAGCTCTCTCTTGTCCACGGGTTGGTGGCTGTGTTTGATCAGCTTGAAGATATATACAGGTATGCCTTGAAAAACGAAAGGGGGGGTTGGTCTGAGCAGATGCAGCTTTTATGGAGAGATACAGCAGCAATCCTGTTGCGTCAGGGGATTGTCCGTATAGAATGTGAGGATACTCCTTTTGATTCGCAGCTGCATTCCGCGGTGCAGGTAAGAGAGGATAGCAGCATTGCCAGCGGCATGGTCACAGAAGTGTTGCGCTGCGGGTATATGTTTCAATCGCTTTTATTAAGAAAAGCTCAGGTAACTGTAAATAAAACTGGTGGAGGTCGTGAGTGCGATGAGCAGCATAGTGGGGATTGACCTTGGCACTTCTACATCGGAAATCGCCGTCTTAAAAGAAGGAAAATCGTTTGTTATCCCAAACCACCTGGGAGAACACATAACACCATCGGTGGTAGGGCTAGCGTCTGACGGCAGGATCATCGTAGGAAAAGAGGCCCGGGATCAACTGCTGTTGAAACCGGATGATACAGTCATTGAGGTTAAAAGACTAATGGGGAGCGGCACAGTGGTTACCATGGGAGGAAAAGAATATACCCCGCAGCAGGTCTCCTCATTTATTCTGTCCTACCTTATTGATTGTGCCTGCAAGTATCTCGGCGAGGATATTTTCAGGGCGGTTATCACCGTGCCCGCCTATTTTTCCGACATGCAGAGACGCGCTACCGTGGAGGCGGGAAAACTGGCCGGAATCAAGGTAGAGCGCATTATAAACGAACCTACCGCTGCGGCGCTTGACTATGGCATCGATCACATGCGGGAATGTCAAAACATACTGATCTATGACCTGGGTGGCGGAACTCTTGACGTTACAGTGCTGGAAATGTTTGAAGGCGTTCTGGACGTTAAAGCCAGCAGCGGCAACAACAGTCTCGGCGGGAAAGACTTTGACCAGCGGCTTATGGATTACCTCTTAGACAGATTTAAAGCCCGCTGCCGGCTTGATGTTTCTACAGATAAAAGGGCTCTGATGCGCCTGAAGGAAGCGGTGGAACAATGCAAGATATCCTTGAGCAAGCAGGATGAATATCATCTGCTTATCCCGTTCTTTGCCAATGTACAGGGAAATCCGGTTTCCCTGGAAGAGACCGTGAGCAGAGAGATATTTGAAAGTTTGGTCAAAGATTTGATTGATGCTACAGAAAAACAAATCAACAGGGCGCTTTCCGACGCGCGTCTTGGCGCTCCCGATATTGACCTGATCCTGCTTGTGGGCGGTTCGACCCGCATCCCTTACGTGCGAAGATTCATTGAGAAAACCCTGGGTAAAGCGCCACAGTTACTGATAGACCCGGACCTGGCGGTGGTAAGGGGCGCCGCTGTTCAGGCGGGTATTCTGGACAACCGGTTATCCCCTGAACGGGACATTGTAATTACCGATGTCTGCCCGTACACGCTTGGCACATCCGTGCTCAAATTTATAGGCGGGTTCCCCGTCAGCGACGCCTATGACGTAATTATCCCGAGAAATGTGACGATCCCCATAGTCAGAGAGAAAATTTACGGTACGGTCGCTGATAATCAAACTGATGTGGAAATCAATGCCTACCAGGGAGAATACAAAAGGGCTTCCCACAACAATTTCCTCGGGAAGTTCCTGTTAAAAGGAATTCCTCCCGCCCCCGCTTTCCAGGAAAAAATCGGTGTTTCATTTTCCTATGATGTGAACGGCATCCTGCAGGTGGAAGGAATAATTCTAAGCACCGGGGAAAAGGCAAGCCTGGTAATCGAGACAACCGGTGTGGAAATGGTCAAAGAGATTGACACTGAAGGTTGGGAAAAGGCTGCTGGCGCCCGCAAATATAAAGCCATTATCAAAAAGGCCGACCGCCTGCTGGAAACCGGAGAAGCATATCATTATGTTGTTGAAATGGAAAGCCTGATCAGAAAAATAAAGATTGGGTTATTGCTGGGCGAAAAAACAGAGGAGATCAATCAGTATAAAGAAGAGCTGCACGAAATAATCTATGAGCTGGCGGAGGCTGTCGATGTTTGAAAACCTGTCCCGTTTTTATTATAATTCAGGGCTGCAACTGGCACGAAAAGATCAAATCAGCGAGGCAGTAGAGCACCTGCTCAAAGCCTTAAGTTATGACAGTAATAATATTGAGGCCTGGAACCTGGCGGGGCTTTGTTATTACCGGCTCGGTAAATATAAAACAGCTGAATGCTGCTGGTCCAGGAGTGTGGACAAGTCCCCCGCAGAAAGTAACGCAGTTGGTTATCTCACGGATTTAAGACAAACTCTGCAAGATACCGATAAACATTTTACCTGGGCAGCCTCGCTTTGCCGGCAGGGAAAATATGGGCAGGCCGCCGGTGTCCTGAACGAGGAAGTCTGCAGTCGTTTTGATTTATCAGCAGCCCTGCTGAACTACCTGGGTGTGCTACGGTTGCTGGAAGGTAAAACGGGCGCAGCGGTTAGATGCTGGGCAAACGTCTTAACCATTGACAAATCTAATGCCTCCGCCAGGCTTTATCTGAAAAGCATGGAGAGCCGCCTGGATTATAAGTTGCTCAGCTTAAAAGAAAAACTGTTTAAAAGGAAATGGCAAAGATGAAGGACTATTACAGCATTTTAAACATTGCCAAAGAAGCGACGGCTATGGAAATAAAAAAGGCGTACTTTGCTCTCGTCAGAGTATATCCTCCCGACCGCTATCCCGAAGAATTTATGAAAATCAGGGAGGCCTACGAGGTTCTGATTGACGATAATACACGGCGGCAACATGATGAAGTTGATGCCATGCCGGACGTAGTCAGGGCATATTTCAAAGAAGGGCGAAAAGCACTGGACGCGGGGGAAGCTGAAGAGGCTATCCGGCTGCTGGAACAGGTTGTTAAAGTATATCCCAAGTTTTCCGTGGTAAACAGCTTACTGGGCGAGGCCTATTTAATTAACGAAAACAGCGGAAAAGCTATCCGCACTTTTGAGGATCTGGTGTCACGGGAACGCAACAATGCCGGATTTGCGCGCCAGCTGGCTCATGCTTATGCCATGCGCGGCTGGCATATAAAAGCAATACAACAGTATCACAGGGCGCTGTCCCTTGACGAGGATAACATTTCGCTTTGGCTGGGGCTACTTGATTGTTATCTTAAGGCAAAAGATTATGAAGAAGCCAAAAAAACTGTCCTGACCGGCCTTGAAGTCAGCAACAGAAAAGGATGGGACAACCTTGAACTGTATTACCATATAATTCAAATCGATATTCTCTCCGGTGACCATGCCGGCATGAGACAACATCTTGAAGAAGTGAAAAACAAGGCGGTTGAAAAGGAGGAAGAAAGAGCCAACGTGGCCTGGTTCCTGGCCTCCCTCGCCAAAAAGATACAGCTGATAGGCTTATCCGAAGAATCCACCGCCACCATTGACGCCGCGCTTACGCTGCTGCCGGACGATAAAGAAATCAAAAAAATAAAAAAAGAGATGGATATGGAGCATGATATTCTCTCACAAATAAAAAAGCTTGAAGCCGACCCTTCCATAAACAGCCACTTAGCGGAAATGCTCGACTTCGAGCGGCATTTATGCAATGACACGTCCTGCCTGGACTGTAGAATAACGCAGTTTTTTCTTGAAATGGATGTTGTAATTGAAATCAAGTCCTACAGAAAAGATATTTTGCGGCTGAAAAAATCCTATCCCGAGCTGTATGAGATAAAAAAAGAGTTTTTCGATACCGCTCTCAACCCAAGGAAAGAAGAACACCTGTTTAACACATACCGGAAAAAGTATAACAAGTACAATAAATTGTGTCCGGAAAGATTTACCCCCGACGACGATGATGATGAGGATGAAGAGGAATACTACATCCCCGAGACCTACAGGCGTCCTGAACCAAAAGTAGGGCGCAACGACCCCTGCCCCTGCGGCAGCGGAAAAAAATACAAGAAATGCTGTGGAGGTTCTTAAATGGGAGCTGTCTGAGGCGATCATGGGCGTTTTGTTATCAACTCTTGGCTAGCATATTTTCCAAATCAAACACCGGCATTAACGGATTAACAAAACGTACTCCGTCCGCGAGGCTATTATCAGCGAAGTCTTCGCTTAGTACAAGGCTGATCTGGTTAAGGCGGGCGGACACCCAAATCTGGGCATCCCAGTATGAAAACTTATGTTCTTTAACGCCACGTATTGCTTCGTAGATAATCATTTCATTTAGTTTTTTATTACCAGTCACCAGGACCGCACCTCCCACAGCAAGGGCTGCTTCAAGGAAAGGTACGCCATCCCACTTGTCAAAACATCAATCAAAACATCATTTGCAACTTATTATTGTAAATGTACCGGCAACGTCAAAAATTTATTGGACAAAGCCGTTAATCTTGGCAGTCTTGTCATATGTGAAGCAGTATATTCCGAGGTATCAACTCAGTTTCCTTCTCATACCAGCCTGCAAGATTTCCTGTCGCATACACGTATTAATCTGCTGCCTTCTGCAGAAAAAGCTCTATGGCTTGCCTCCCAGGTCTGGGGACGTTATACAAGGCAAAGAGACAAGCAATTGCAATGCCCGCAATGTGGAGTGAAAACAATAATAAACTGTGGTGTGCAATTATCCATGAGACAGCACATTATCAAAGATTTTTTAATCGGTGCTCATGCTCAAACCCAGGCCGCCACTCTCCTGACACGTGACCGCGGGTTCTATAAAACATACTTCCCAAGTTTAAACTTAAACTTTAATTATTCTGCTCCAGTGCACGGCTAATTCCCATCTTCTTTTCGCCTGTATAGAGAGCATACACAACCTCCCCTGATAAGATTGTCACTAAGCAGGAATCTATGGCACGATTACAGAATAATTAATAGTTGTTCTGCACTACAAAACGGAGGTACAACCTTATGTCTAAACTTCCTGACTATATCGGACCTGTTGCCTTTGGCATCAAGATGGGAGTAATCGTACCGGGAGCAGACCTGGTGGGAATGATCGCTTCTTCGCTGGACAGGGTTTTCGCAGACCACCTCT
>JAGXRN010000010.1 GCA_018335875.1 Dethiobacter sp. | reverse complement strand
GAGTCCGGACGCGGACCAACAACTCAACCACCTCCTGGAAATAATGGTAATTAATACCTCTATTTCGATTTTGGGGGTGTGGCGAAAATGTCAAGCATCATTTTATGGCGATAGACAGCGTTATCGTATAAAATGCTTTGTTATCGCGGTATTTCTCGCTATATCACTAAATTACGGCACAATAAAAAACACCCCGACACGGGGGTGAAAAATATTTATCCACTATGCCTAAAGCAGCGTGGATAAAGGGTTACAGACTTTCTGAAAAGATTCGATAACATATGGAGGTGTACAGATATGCTGACAGCGCTGGAGCACATCGGGGTCCGTACTAAAAACATTGAGCAGGCAATCTCTTTTTACCAACAGTCTTTTGGGTTTTCCTTGAGTAAACGCTTTTCCAACAGCAGTAGAAAGCTGGAAATTGCTATTATGAAGAGGGATGATTTGCAAATTGAGTTATTGGAGTACGGCCTTGAAAAGGAGAAAATATATCCTACAGAAGGAGTTGTAAACCACATCGCCTTTATCAGCCCCCGGTTGGAAGCCGATTTTCAGGCGATACAGGAAAATGGCTGGAAAACTTATAGTGCAGCTCCGGTCATCGCACCTTCGGGGCGCCGCTTTATCTTTTTCGAGGGTCCCCAGGGTGAGAAACTCCAAATTCTCGAAGTTGCCGGGGAAGGGGGTTCAAGCGGAGGGAATGAAGGGGAACTACCTTGTTTTTCAAAATCTACCTTTGAGCATATCGGGCTTCGTATCACAGATTTGAAATGTTCGGTGAAATTTTACACAGAAGAATTAGGGTTTGAAAAGACCCGTGCCATGAAGAGTGCGGATAATCTTAAACAGATACAATTTATTAAAGGATATGGCGTTGAACTTGAGTTGGTGCAAAGTTCCGGTGATGTGGCTCCCATACCGGAGGGGATTGTAAACCACATCGCTTTCCTTGTTGATGATATTGAGCAATTTATGGCACTGTTAAAAGAAAAGAACATACCATTGCTGCACCACACTCCCCAACTGAGCCTTACCGGGCGAAAAATCGCTTACTTTTTGGGCCCTGACGGAGAAAAGATCGAAGTTATTCAGCCACTTTAATATATACTGTTAATTAAGGAGCACATTAGGATGAAATCATATCAGGTTAACCGGCTAATTAAAAGCGAGGATTTAAATCATCACGGCACTCTCTTTGCCGGCCGCATGGCGGAATGGTTTGTGGAGTGCGCCTTTATTGCGGCTGCCAGCCTTTACAGAAAACCGGAAGGGATTGTTTGTTTAAAAATTCATGGCATGCATTTTACCAAGCCTGTACAAAAAGGAGATATTATCAAACTGGAGTCAAAAGTGGTTCGAACAGGAAATAGCAGTATGCAGGCATACGTAAAAGCTGTAAAAAATGAAGAACCGGACTCATACCTGGAAGGGTTTATTACTTTTATTACAGTGGACGAGCAGGGCAATAAGGTTCTACACAATGTTCCTGCTCAAAAAGCTGAAACAGAAGAAGAAAGAAAATTAGCGGAACTGGCAGGCCAGATCGTTAAAACGCGAAGTTAGGGCGGATTCCTTGTCAGGAAAATACTTAATATATGAGGTGTGCCAAAAAATTTGCAGGCTGAATGAGATTATAATTATGCCTTAAATGCGGACAGGGGGAAGGCGTCTTGGAATCTACTGATGTGGTAATCATCGGAGCCGGTGTTGTGGGACTGGCTATTGCGGCTGAGATAGCTGGGAGATATCCAGACTTACAGGTCATTGTAATGGAGCGCAATGTACAATTTGGACAGGAAACTTCCTGCCGCAACAGTGAGGTAATACATTCCGGGATATATTACCTTAAAGACAGTTTAAAGGCCAGGCTTTGTGTTACGGGGAAAGACCTTCTTTATCGTTTTTGCCATGAGCAGGGCGTGCCTTACAAACGGTTGGGGAAGCTGATTGTGGCTGTGAGTGATGATGATTTACCCTCACTGCAGATGCTTATGGAGAGAGCCCTGGCCAATGGAGTTGAAGATATAAGCTACATGGAGGCGAGGGAAGTATCGCAGTTGGAGCCCCACATAGCGTCAAAGGGCGCACTGTTTTCCCCATCCACCGGTATTCTGGACAGCCACAAATTAATGAAGCGGCTAGAGTGGCTGGCCCTTAAAGATGGCGCGATGATGGCATATTGCCATGAAGCACGAGGTATCATGCCGCGGGGAGACGGCTACATTGTGGAGTTTACCAATCCTGATGGAAGCGCCGATGCCATAAGTTGTTCCTGGCTGATTAACTGCGCCGGCCTTGGCGCCGACCGTGTTGCTTCCTGGATGGGCATTGATGTGGAAAAAGAAGGATACAGGTTATACCCCTGCAAAGGGGAGTATTTCAGTGTTAATTCCAGCAAAGCGGAGCTTGCCAGGCACCTTATATATCCTCCTCCACATGAAGAATTAAAAGGTCTCGGTATTCATGTTACAAAAACACTCGATGGCAGGATAAGGCTGGGTCCCAGCGCGTTCTATGTGGATAAGATTGACTACTCGGTAGACCCGGGCAATGCCGGGGATTTCTATGACTCAGTCAAAGGATTCCTGCCCTTTCTTGATTTTACTGATCTGGAACCGGAGATGGCAGGAATACGGCCAAAACTGCAGGGACCCGGGCAGCCTTTTCGCGATTTTATTATCAGGCATGAAGCCGACCGCGGCCTGAAGGGTATAATTAATCTTCTTGGCATAGAATCTCCCGGTCTCACCTGTTGCCTGAGCATAGCAGGTATGGTTGCCGATATGATTTGCAGATGACTAAAAGAGCGGCTGCCGATTGGATAAGAGCCCAAATAAATCAGACCGGAGGTTAACATGAGCAAACTTGAGGAAAGGGCTTCGGATGTTGCAAAAGATTACATGTCTAAAGGCTTTAATTGTGCTGAATCGACCTTCATGGCTGGAAGAGATGTACTTGGCTTAAGCAGTGAAATATCCTCAGCGCTGGCCAGCGGCTTTGGCGGAGGGATAGGGCGTTCGGGCGGTATCTGCGGAGCACTTTCCGGTGCGGTGATGGCAGCGGGCCTCGCTGTTAACAGGACTTCCCCTGAACAAAAAGACCCCTACCGTAGGGCCCAGTCAACACTGCAGCTTTGGCCTGGACAGCAGGCGCTGTGATATTAAAAATAGGGGTCACCAACGTTGATCCATTTGTTGCTGCAGCAATCCGGATACCGGTTGCAGCATTGGTGCTTACCTGTTTTGTTCTGAGCCGGAAAAAGGGTGAAGTACTACAGTTTAAAAAATATGGTTTACGCAATATGGCCATGGCTGCATGTGCCGGTATTCTGGCCTACGGTATAGCTGCGGTGGCTATGTGACTGCCATGCAGCTAATTGGCGCCGGGAGGACAGTATTGATCTCAGCCAGTGCTCCACTTTTTGTAATGCCTTTTTCCGTCATGGTTCTTAAGGAGAAGCCCACTCTGTATGCAACAATTGGGGTGTTGGTATGTGTTTCAGGGGTGGTTCTGGTTAGTATCGGTTAAACTAAAATAATTCTTAAGAACAGAGGGGGCGAACAGCGGAAATGTGGATGTATATCTTACTGGCAATGGCAGCTTTACTTTTTGGTTCAATAGTCCTGCCATCTTTCTGGGGAGGCGCATGGAGCCCGACACCAATGCATATAGTCAATCAGATGCTGGAGATGGCAAATTTTCGGGAAGGGGAAACACTGTTTGACCTTGGGGCCGGTGACGGCAGGGTGATTATCAAAGCTGCATCCACATACCCTATCAAAGCTGTTGGGGTTGAAATCGACCCATTTAAGTGTTTTTTGTTAAAACTCCGCGTCAGGCTAAAAGGCCTGGGAGGCAGAGTAAGGATTATCAATAAAGATTTCTTTAAAACAGACCTCTCCGCGGCTGATGTTGTGTTTCTTTACCTTTCTCCCGTAGCACACCAAAGGCTAAGTGAAAAGATAATAAAAGAACTGCGAAATGGCGCCCGGGTGGTTTCCTATCGAAGGACCATGTCAGGACTGCCGCTGAAAGCAGTCAGGCCTCAGAACCTGTATCTATACAGCATTGGTCAAGATGCAACTCAAACCAATGTTGATGTCTTGTAAACGCTGCCATGCTTAAATTCAGCCCAAAAAAGATAATCGCCGGCATAGTGTCCGCAGTTACTTTAAGCGTTGTCACCATATATTTTCTTATGCGTTATTATGGCCTTAAAACCAGCATGTCGGAATTGCTGGCTAGTATTCCCTACACTTATATGCTGCTGATTCTCATAATCCTGTTTACAGCCTGGCTGGCTGATGCTTGCCGGCTCAGGGAGATTTCAGGCGCCTTTGGCACTCCCATACCCCTAAAGTTGGCTGTATACGCGACTCTGGCGGGCAACTTTTCCATTAATGTAACCCCTTTCTTTATGGGCGCCGGTATAGTCCATGTATACGTATTAAAGCGAAAAGGCCTGGAACTAAGCACTGCCACAGCTGCAGTGGCCGGTGGTGCAATGATCAGCCATGTTACCCAGGGCGTTCTGGCTTTGATTAGTTTATTCTTTACACGAGGGTGGATTGTAAGCGAATCAATCCCGGCCAGCAAGCCACTGGCGCTAGTTATTCTTACCTATCTGTTAATTATACTGGTTGTGGGAAGTGTTTTCTTTTTTGTGGATGAGCCAAGGCGAACTTTGGGCTTTCTTTTTCGTATAAAAAGATTTGAAAAGCTGAGCAATAAATTTTGTGAATTTCACAAGGGGCTCAATCTTCTTCTGCGAGGAGATCCCAGGCGCTTGCTTCGCATTCTTTTTTTTAACAGCATCTATCTGGTTTGTTTTTATGCAGTCACCCCGATTATCCTTTTCGGCCTGGGTTCACCGCAGCCGCTGGGGCACGTTATAGCTTTTCAACTGCTTCTTTTCTTTACAGCATCACTGGCACCTACGCCGGGCAGTTCAGGCGCTATCGAGCTCGGGGCTTTTTCACTTTTTGCTCTCATAGTGCCACTGGCTGTTTTAGGCAAGTTTTTGGTGTGGTGGAGGCTCGCTACTTTTTTCAGCAACATTGCCTTTGGTGCTCTCCCCTTTGCCTACCTGGCACTGTCAAAGAAATGGCACACCCAGCGCCAGCCTAAAACTTCTGAGGAGCATCTGCTTGTCGGCCCCACTTTACAAGGGGAGCATTATTAAAAGTGGTCCATTGCTTTTCTCGCCACAGTTTCTTTAAATTATTGCAGGAAAGTGATGATGGTTAATTGAAAATAAAGTAGTAGTATTTTAAAGGCAGGAGGTTTAAAGATGCTGGATAAAGTCATCAGGGTGGATATGGCCGGCCTTACTGTAAAGGAAGAACAATTGGCAGAAGCTTATCAGAGATTATCCGGGAGGTCTCTGTCCTCACGTATTGTTTTTGATGAAATACCCCCGTACGCTGAGCCGCTCGGGCCTCATAATAAACTTATAGTCACCTGCGGGCTGTTTGCCGGCTCCATGGTATCGTCATCGGGCAGGTTGTCCATTGGGGCGAAAAGCCCTTTAACGGGAGGTATAAAAGAAAGCAATGCAGGCGGCATATCTGCTCATAAAATGGGCCGCTTAGATATCAGAGCCATAGTTGTAGAAGGTATACGAGAAGACGATAAGTGGTTCATGCTGGTAATTAACAAAGACAAAGCTTACCTGGAGGAAGCCGGTTATCTCATAAACAAAGGGACTTATGAAAAGGCCCAGCTCCTTTATAATAAATACGGAAAAAAGATAGGCCTGGCCCTCGTCGGCCCCGCTGGTGAAAAAAGGCTGCTCACTGCCGGTATCACCAACAATGATCCCGATGGCGCCCCCAGCCGCTATAATGGCCGGGGAGGTTTGGGCGCTGTTATGGGCTCAAAGCATTTGCTTGCCATTGTGCTTGATGACGCAGGCTGCCGGGTGAAGGGCCCTGTAAGGAAAGAAGAATTTAAAGAAAAAGTAAAAGAATTTCATCAAAACCTTCTCTCGACCCCGCAGACTGCAGAAATCTTCCCCAAGTACGGAACTGCTGCAATGCTGAATGTCACCAACTCACTTGGAGCTTTACCGACACGTAATTTTTCCACAGGGCGTTTCCAGGGTGCTGAAAATATTAATGCCGAAAGACTGTATGAGACCATCAAATCCCGTGGAGGCGAAGGCAGTACGACCCACTCGTGTATGCCTGGTTGTATTATCCGCTGCTCCAACGTTTATCCCGACAGGGATGGAAAAACTTTGGTGAGCCCTTTGGAATACGAGACTATTTGCCTTTTAGGCTCTAATCTTGATATAGACGATCTGGATGCAGTGGCGAAGATGAACTATCTCTGCAACGATTATGGTGTAGACACCATAGAGGTTGGCTGTGCCATAGGCGTTGCAATGGAGGGTGGAGTGATTCCCTTCGGAGATGGGAAAGAAGCCCATGAATTAATGGAAGAGGTTGTTGCCGACACTCATCTGGGACGCATTATTGCCAGTGGTTCTGTAATTACCGGAAAAGTGTTTGGAGTAAGAAGGGTGCCCTCGGTAAAAGGACAGGGAATGCCCGGTTATGAACCAAGGGGCCTCAAGGGGACAGCTGTTACCTATGCCACTTCCCCCATGGGTGCTGACCATACGGCAGGAAACACGCCAAGAGCGAATGTAAAACACCATTTAAAAGAAGGCCAGGTAGCAGTTTCCCGTAATGCCCAGTTAGGGGTTACATTGGTAGATGCACTGGGTTTGTGCATGATGGTTGGCCCGGGCCTGCCTGACCGCGCAATTTTGGCTGACCTCATTAACGCGCGTTTTGGCTGGAATCTGACGCTTGAAGACCTGGAGAAAATATGCCGGGACACTCTCAACCTGGAGAAAGAATTTAACAGCAAAGCCGGATTTACCAAAGCCCACGACCGTTTGCCGGAACATTTTTACGAAGAAGAGAATCCCGCCACAGGGACAGTATTTGATCTTTACGAAGAAGATTTATCAGAGCTTGTTTACTAGTGGAGTGAATATGGAAAAAGTGCAGGTAGAAGTTCAATATAAAATTCTCTGGTCAAAGAAAAAAACAGAGTCTGTTGAGATAGTCAAAGGCAGCACTGTGGCCGATTTGCTGCAATACATCTCATTTAAAGAAAATCTTGAGCACCTGCTCATGGTGTATAACGGGAAGATAGTTTTTCCCCATGACACGATTACTGAAAATGGGCAGCTTGTATTGATTTCTGCATTAATCGGCGGGTAGGATATTTATTTCCAACTGAAGTACTGCGCTCCCGCGATGAAAGTTATTTTAAAATGATTGAAGCAGTAAAAGATATACCGCCGCTGACTAAGAAATAATATCTTTAAATTAAGAACCAGGCGTTCACTGAAACTGGACGCCTGGTTTTTTCTATGTGTATAACTCCACTGCGCATATAAAGAGAATGTGTATAACAGTCGATGTAATGGTTGAGGGCAGGGTAAAAAGGAGTAATTTAGATGCAAAACCTGGGGATTAAATATATAAAGCAAAGCAGAAAAAATAACACTGTCCACCTGGCAATACTGCTGATATTATTAGTGTCAGTGATTTTATCCGGATTATTTGAGGAGAGAGCTGAAATTGTTTTTGGCATGGAATCCCATTCGGTTAAAGATGCTATTACTGTCACTATCGGAGGCAGCTACAATCCATCCTTGATTGACAGGCAGAAAAATACGGTTTTTTCAGGCGAAATCACCAGATTATTTGCCAATTCAGACTTGGCGATTATTTCTCTGGCGGCGCCGATAAGCGCGGGTTCTGCAGCAACAGAAAAGTACCCGGTGATTCAGCAATCAGTGAAAACTATGCTGGAAGAAAGCAAAATCAACATAGTTCAAATTTCCAATCACCGCATTATGAGTCATGGTGCTGTTGGCCTGCTTAATACAAAAGGATTTCTTGATTCCAACCGGATTTTGCAAATTGGCGCCGGGTTCAGCGAGGCAGAAGCCCTGGCGCCTTATTTTTTCTTAAGTGAGGGCACAACAGTTGCGGTAATGGCCTTAAACGCCAATCCGCCGCCTGGATGGGAAGCAGGAAAGAACCGTCTCGGCGTGGCAGCTTTCACTTCTGACAGCAGCCGGAAAATAGTGAAAGAGGCAAGCGAGAAAAGCGACCTGCTCATAGTCCTGATTTCTTTTTCCAATGAAAACACGGATCAACAACAGAGGAACGTGGCACGTGATTTGATAGAGCAGGGAGCACATGTTGTAATTGGCACCGGAACGGGGCCGCTGAAAAGAGTTGAAACTTACAAACAGGGAGTTATCTTTTATAACATCGGAAATCTTTCTTCATCCGGGTCCATGTATAGCTATATTAATGAATCGGCTTTATTGAGAATTGTGGTTTTTGGTGCAGGAAAAGCAGAAATAAAAGCAGTACCCTTAATTGCTGGCCACTCAACAGTCAGGCTTGCTGGAGTGGGATATTTGGCATACAAAATCAAGAGGCGGCTGGGAGGCAGTGTGTGGGAGTTGAGCGCAAGTAAGGAGGTGGTGGTACAGTGAACCTGGCAGCGTTATTTTTGTGTTCTTTACCAACGGCAGCAATTGCCCTTGGCTTGAGAGAGAAGCATCATGTTTCCAGACAGGTTGCTGCAATTAAGTACCGGGTAAATGTAAATGGTACAAGAGGGAAATCCACAGTGACACGCCTTTTGACAGCTGCTTTGCTTGAAGGAGGCATTCCAACTGTGGGCAAAGCAACCGGGAGCAAGTCCTGTATTTTAAGTTTTAGCTCTCTGGAGGGCGGGCTGGCAGCTGAAGAAAAAGAGCTCATAAGGCGGCCGGAAGGCGCCAATATAAAAGAGGTTAAACTGGCCATCAGGGAAGCCTCACTGAAGAAGGCACAGGCGCTTGTTGCTGAGTGCATGGCCGTCAACCCTGATTATCAAAAAACATTTTCTCTTGATTATTTAAAGAGCAATATAACCATTTTAACAAATGTATTGGAAGATCATATGGAAATACTGGGGCCTTCCCTACAGGATGCTGCAGACTCTTTTATGTCGGCGGTGCCCGCAAACAGCCTGCTGATTGTCTGTCCCGGTGATTACCTGAATTATTTCAGGAAAGCAGCTTCTTTAAAACAAGTTGAACTTAGGATTGCGGATCCGTCGGGTGTACCATTGGAATACTGCGGGAAGTTCCCTTTTCCCGTGTTCCCGGAAAATGTGTCTCTGGCCCTTGAAGCATCCAGGGCGTTGGGGGTAAAAGAAGAAGTAGCCCTGGCAGGAATGCTGAAAGCTTTACCCGATGCAGGGAATTTGTGTTATCAAAAAATAAAAGGAAAATCAGGTGAGGGAGTCCTGATAAATGCGTTTTCAGCCAATGACCCCACTACAACCATGGCTATTTGGCATTATCTTAAGGAGAGAAGGCAGGTCAGCGAAAGCGCTACTGTCCTCATGAACTGCCGCAGCGACAGGTTCGAACGTGGAGTGGCTTTTGCAAAAGGAGTGTTGAAGAACATCCCGGGAAAATCCCTCATCCTGATAGGAGAAGGGACCAGATTTATCCTCTCCAGGCAAACAAGCCTCCCCTACCAGGATGTGGTCGATCTGGGAGGAGTGCCGGCCAGTAAGGTAGCTCTCTTCCTCCGGGAGAGGTGCAGGGAGGAAGACGTTTTTTTCGGGATAGGGAACTATTTTGGCATAGATAAATTGCGTAAAGAGCTGGAGGGAGGGTGAGCAGTTGTATAACGGGGAATTGATGGCAGCATTGGTCTTGGGGATTACATTGAGTATTATTTTTGCCGACGTTTTGGGTATTATCCCCGCGGGGATCATTGTCCCCTCTTTTCTGGCTTTGGTATTTGACCAACCAGTTATTCTAACAGGAATCTTGTTAATAGCCGCCTTATCTTTTCTCAGTGTGCAGTTTCTGTCCAAACATATTCTGCTTTACGGCCGACGTAAATTCGGGGCCATGATATTGGCATCACTTTTTATTAAAATCAGTGCTATCTTTATTTTTCGCGCGTTGTACTTTGATTTTTTCGCACTCCAGGGTATGGGCATAATTATTCCGGGACTGATCGCCAACAGTTTTGACCGCCAGGGGGTTATCCCCACAGTTACCAGTATGTTTTTGCTAGGCGGCCTTACCTATCTGGGGCTTCTTGTCTATATTGTGCTGCTCTAGCCAACCGCCTTTTTAATGGGGGCCTAAGGATGAAAATAGTAAAGACAATAGTTAGCATACTTATAATACTTGCCGCCGCGGGCCTGTCGGTTATTGCTTTGAGCGGATTCTTTGAAAACAGTCCGCCGGAGGCAAACGAAGAGCCGTTGGCTCGGGTAGTTATTATCGGAAATATATCCAGAAACACCTCTGCTATAAATCAATGGCTGAAAGGAGGCCAGTTTGACTTTTTTACGGATAAGTATTTAGCACAAAATTATTTTGTTTTAGGACACTATGACAACTCTATGCCATCCGACAGAGAAAAAGAAGTTTTGCAGAAGGCAGGCCTTTCAGCTCTAACCCTTCCTTTTCTCGAGGATGAAGATGTTGAATACCTGCTGGGGGACGGGCAGATAAAGGATGAACCTTTCCTGAAAGAAAAGCTTTCTGTAATAGACCTTGCAGGTTGGGTGGAGAAAGTAGTTGTGCTTAACCTTTCTTCTGCCATTGAACCTGAACAGCTGAGAGAAATCTTATCAGACGCCAATGACGCCAGTGTTATAATTGTAAAATTTCAACAGAATCTTATTGAGTGGGACAATGCTGAGTTTCAGTCCATGGCAGAAACTGCAATCGATGGCGGCGCTGATATTGTTATCGGGAGCCACGGCAATACCCTGTCACCGGTACAGATATATAAAAAGGGAGTAATAATTCCCAGTCTGAGTTCATTCCTTGGAGGGAGGAATGATGCGGCTGCGTTTGTAGCAATTAATTTTTACCCCGCAGGGGTAGTCGTTAAAGCCGAAGCTCTCACCCTGAAAAACGGAAGCCCAAAATTCTTAAGCAAGCCGTGGCATTATTTTGAGGCGCAAAAACAGCTAAACCAGATTGTAAGCCCTGATTTTAGCCGCAACTGGTTAAATGGCATCTATATCTCACCAACTCTGTTAAACGAAGAGGAAGAGGCTCATGCTGCCGCCGCTTGGGAAGGGCACGCTGCGGCAAGCGGCTATGGGGTCGCAGCAGGGCATCCTTTAGCTGTTGAAGCCGGGATCAGGATACTTGAAGCAGGAGGGAACGCCATCGATGCTGCTGTTGCTGTGGCTTATGCATTGGCAGTAGTAGAGCCCGATGGCTCCGGGTTGGGCGGAGGCGGTATCATGCTTATCCATCTTGCAGAGGAGAACCGGCAGGTTGTAATTGATTACAGAGAAACAGCTCCCTTCACCATGGACAGGGATGATATAAAAAAAATAATGAATTGGCCAAGTACCGGGATTCCGGGTTTTGTCAGGGGACTGGAAAAAGCAATTGGGTTATATGGCACCATTAGTTATGCCGACGCCATCAATCCTGCCCTCGGCTTGGCACGGGATGGATTTGCAATGACACAGGGGCTAAACAGTAGGGTAAGAAACAATACCGGGAAGTTGGCACGCAGCTCTGATGCACTGAGAGATTTCTTCAGAAACGGCTGGCCGGCGCGGGTAGGCGAGAAAATAACCCAGCCCGCTTTGGCTAAAACCCTGCAAAGCATTATGGAAGAGGGGAGCTCTGTTTTTTACGAGGGCTACATCAGCGACAGCATTATCAAAGTCCTGGAAAAACAGGGAATGTATATCTCCAAGCAGGATCTATTCAACTATCAACCGGCGATCAGGGAGCCCATCAAAGGAGAGTACAGGGATTTAAGTATTGTCACTGTACCGCCTCCTGCCGGGGGCTTCAACGTCCTGCAGCAGCTTCTGATTTTAAGTCACTTTGACTTGTCTTCTTATGCAGAGCCGACACCCGAGGTTTATAAACTCATGGAGCAGGCCATTAAAGCCACATACAGCGACAGGCGGAACTATATAGGGGATCCCAACTTTGTCTATGTACCCATCGCTGAACTCTTAAGCAGGAAATATGTGGCTGAAAAAATAGAGCAAATTAACAGCGGGAATGTTCCACTTGAAATGTTTTCTGATCCTTACCGCCCTTCAGACAACACTACGCATTTTGTGGTAGCAGATTCGCAGGGAAACTGGGTCAGTGTTACCAATACACTGAGTTATCTTTTTGGTTATGGCCTGCAGGCAGAAGGGTTTTTTTTAAACACCCAGCTAAATAATTTCAGTTCCAATCCTGTATCACCCAACTATTTTCAGCCGGGGAAAAGGCCTTTCAGCCACATCAGCCCAATCCTGGTTTTTAAAGATGGTTACCCTGTCATGGCTCTGGGGAGCCCCGGGGGAAGAAGAATACCCGCCTTCCTTACACAGGTCCTGGTGCTCTTTGCAGATTTTGGCCTGAATATTGAAGATGCAGTGGATTATCCGCGTTTCTGGAGCGAAGGTAAAAAGATCTGGTTCGAGGTGAAAATGCCAAAAGGAGTAACATCATATTTCCAGCAAGAAGGATATGAGGTTGTAAGGTTAAACCCCAGTTCATATTTCGGCAGAATAGCGGCGATCTACTACGATGCTGATACAGGTGAAATCAGGGGAACCGGCGACCCCTTAAGGGGTGAAGGGGTGTTCAGACATCAATAGCTGCATCTGACCAAGTTTAAGCCGCCTTCAAAGAAAGGCGGCTTTTAGTGAAGTGCTCTTTGTATCATAAAACCAGGTTTTTAAACCAGTCAGCGATTATTTTAACATTAACGGTTTCGTTCTGCAGACATTGCTCAAAAGCAAAGATTTCTTTTTCGCCAATACTGATGGCATAGCCATCCTTTTTCAGCATAAGCAACCCTGACGCCAGGGCAGTTGCTGTGTTTGCTGCTTTAAAAGGGAGGCCTTTGATAATAAACTCGGCAAGGGCAGCAGCCTTTAAGAAAATATCAGGGTAAAGTTCCACACCGTTAAAAATTGATTCAGGCCTGAGAAGGGCAACGTTGAGCTTATTTAAATTTGCCACCCCCTGTGGCAAATTCTGTTTTTTGGCCAGCGTATAATTAATCAGTAATACTTCTTTAGCGGTCAGTCGGCTCATTTTTATCCAACCTGTCCAGGGCTTCTCCGTAATGTTTCAGAAAATCTTCAATACCCGCAGCATCATCGTCACGGTGAGCAATCTTAAGCGGCCGAATCACAATACTTTTTTCTTTATCGGATGAGACCTCTATTAAAACCCGGTCCCCTTCAGTCAACCCCAGTTCATTCAAAGCTTTAGCAGGAAGTGACAGCACCAGGCTGTTGCCGTTTTTGAATATTTTTCTTATTTCCAAATTATCGCGCCCCTATCAAAAGTTTCAATCTTTACTTTCTTTACAGTTCTTTAATTTCCTCTTATTCAGCCATAAATGAAGTGAGAAAAAAATATTTTGATTTAGCAGGCCTAAAGGTATTTTAAAAACATGACGATTAAGGTAATGTAAGGTTTTATGCGAGGGGAGTAATAACATGAAAATTAATGACCTCACTACAAAAATAACAAAGCCTTTGAGGAAAGAAAACCAGCAAGTTAAGAGTCCGGCTTCTGTGGAAAACAAAAAACAAAACAGTGATTCAGTGGAGATTTCCGCTAAAGTCAAAGAAGTAGAAAACCTGGTGAAAATTGCTCTCAACACCCCGGTCGAAGGCGGCCGGGTAAATTCCATTAAAGAAAAGATCGCCAGCGGTGAATATATTCTGGATAGTAAGAAGCTGGCAGAGAGAATGCTGCAAAAAGACTAAAATGGAGGCGGCGACATGCTTGAAGCAGCTCTTATCACTGTGCTGGAGGAAGAAGCAGCTATCCTGTCCGGATTAAAAGAAGCTATGCTCAAAGAAAGAGAAGGTATTGTCAACTGCAACCCTGCCCTTCTCACTGAGTCCCTGCAAGTAAAGGAAAAACTCAAGGCTTCGCTTGCTGCTTTGGAGAAAAAACGTGAGATGGCTGTGAATAATAAGAGCCTGCGGGAGATTATTCAGCAGGCCGCCCCCGAACAGCAGGAAAGATTAACTTCCCTGCAATTTGAGTTAAACGTCAGTGCACGGGAGGCACGAGTGCTGAGCAAAGCAAATATTCTTCTTTTTAAACAATCAATGGCCCTTGTGGCACAGCTGCAAGAAGGGATCAGCCACTCATACGGGCATCCCTACAATGAATCGGGTGAGTACGCCGCACGGAAAATGACCGGAAAACTGGTCAGCAGTTCAGCGTAGAGGAAATGAGCTTCGGGAAGGTGAAATGATGTCAACATTTTTTGGTCTGAATATTTCACGTTTGGGTATGCAGGCGCAGCAGAAAGCTCTTGAAGTTGCAGCCCATAATGTGGCTAATGCCAATACCCCTGGCTACAGCCGACAGACTGCCCGTATGGTGACTACAGCTCCTATGCCTTACCCGGACGGGAAGGGTATGCTGGGCAGCGGTGTCAAGGTGGCTGAGATTGCCCGCATCAGGGACGAATTTCTGGATATGCAGGTTAGAAAAGAACTGCAGACCCTGGGTAACTGGGAAGCTCGCTCCCGGTTCCTTGGTCAAATTGAGCTTGTATTCATGGAGCCTTCGGAGACAGGCTTCAATGCTGTTTTAAGCAACTTTTTTGATAGCTGGCAGGAGTTAAGCCTAAACCCGGAAGGAACTCCCGTCAGGGCAGCACTCCTTGAAAACTCCAACTCTCTGGTCAACTCTGTAAAACATATTAATGAACAGCTAAAAACAATACGCAGCGATATAGACACTAATTTAGCTATCAAAGTCGTGGAAGTAAACAGCCTGGCTGAACAGATTAAAGATCTCAACTCCCAGGTTATTAGCGCTGTTGCTCTCAATGAAACTCCCAGCGACCTCATGGATCGCAGGGACATGCTCATTGACAGCCTTGCTGGGTTGATTGAATTTACAGCCGTTGAGACAGCAACTGGCGCTGTAAATATATTTATAGGCGGCCGTGCCCTTGTAAAGGACAGCGCTGCCTACCGGCTGGCTTTGGAACCATCCCCCGGCATGGAAGACGCCTGGCCAGCTTCTCCCCGTATTGTCTGGGAGCGGGACGGCAGCGAAGCAATGATAAGAAACGGTGAAATCGGCGCCCTCGGGGAAATCCGTGATAATAACCTGAAAGAATACATGCACAGGTTTGAAAGCCTTATCTGGGGCATCGTTAATGCCGTAGATGCTGTGCATTCACAGGGTATGGACCTCAACGGAGCAAAAGGCGAAAAGTTTTTTAAGGGTGATTTTCTGGAAACTCTGGAGATAAACCCGGATATCAAAAAAGATCTGGGTAAAATAGCGGCAGCATTGCTGCCTGAGGATTGGGAACCCGGCTATTCTCCAAACCCCGGGGATAGCAGGAATGCCCTCAAGATTGCACAGCTTAGGCATTTTAACCTTGTTTTTGACAACGATGCCCCGCTAAAAGGCCGGTTACGCTTCCCGTCAGCCGGAGAGGCCGGGCTAACTACCTTTGAAAACTATTATAAGGACACCATTGCGCGCCTGGGTGTGGATGCTAAAGAGAGTAACCGTATGACAGAGAATCAGTTTTCACTGCTAACTATGATGAACAGGCGGAGAGAATCAGTTTCCGGAGTATCCTTAGACGAGGAGCTGGCCAACATGGTGCAGTTCCAACTGGCCTACCAGGCTTCCGCCAGGATTATTTCAACTTTTGATGAAATTTTGGATACCATAATTAACCGTATGCTCAGGTAACAGGAGCGAGGAGGGATTGAAGTGAGAATAACCCACCAACTGATAAAAAAATCTGTTTTGGACAACATGCAGCTTAATCTTGCCCGTATGGACAGGCTGCAGGATATGCTTTCTTCCGGCAAAGTACTGCGTAAGCCATCCGATGACCCAATAAAAGTAGCTCGTGTTATGAGCCACAATACAGCACTGGCCAGGAACGAACAGTACCAGAAAAATATTCATGCCGCCAACTCCTGGATAGGCATGACTGAAGATGCCCTGGAAAGGGTAAACGAAGTCCTGCAGCGTTCACGCGAACTGGCAACAGCAGGCGCCAACGGCACCATGTCGGACAGCGCCCGCAGCGCTATCGCCATGGAAATTGATGAACTTACCAATGTCCTGGTCCAGATGGGAAACAGCAGCTACGAGGGCCGCTATATTTTCGGCGGCTTCAAGACAGGTACAGTTCCTTTCACCAGGGATAAAGCGCTGCTGGAAGAAGGCGCCGGGACCAGCGTCCTCTACAATGGAGATGAGGGAAGCATCATCTGGGAAGTGGCGCCAAGTGTTACTATCCGGGGAAATATCGATGGCAATGAATTGTTCATAAAGCACAATATATTTAATTCCATGGAAAAGCTGGCCCAAGGCCTCTTAAGTGGGGATGATGAAGCAATCAATGAGTCCATAGGGAATATGACAGGCGCCATAGACCACATCCTGGACAAAAGAGCCGCCCTGGGAGCCATTGTGAACGGCCTTGATATGACCATGGGGAAATACCTGGCAGAAAAAATAAACTTTATGGGACTGCGTTCCCAGTTGGAAGACATAGATTTTGCCGAGGCATACATGAATTTTGCCGTTATGGAGAATATCTACAGAGCTTCAATTTCCTCAGGGGCAAGGATCATTCAGCCCAGCCTCCTGGATTTTCTCAGATAAAGCAAATAGTCCTTGCTATCAGGAAAATATTGTGTTATAAGGTAGGTGGATAAATAATGTGTGAGGAAGAAAAAGCCATACCGGTGAGTATGGTCAAAGCTCTAGCGGGGTTCGAACAAACTAATGACTATCAATTGAAAAAAGTTCCCGGCAACCACTTGTTTTTCTGGCTGGAAAGTGCGGACGGACCAAGTTTCATCCTCACCAAACCCGCTTTCTTCTTTAGCGATTATAAGGTAGAAGCAAAGTTGGGTGACCTGGAAGACCTGGCCACACGCGGGGAACAGCTTGAGGTTTATGCCATAGTTACAGTCCCTGAGAAACCGGTGGAAATGACAGCAAACCTGATGGCGCCCATACTGATTAACGAAGAAAAAGGCCTGGGCTGCCAGCTTGTCCTCCACGACTCCCAGTACACTACCCGCCACTATCTGTTCCCCCCCGAAAAACGCCGCCACTGCGGATAAGGAGCACGCCTATGCTGATATTGTCCCGTAAACCAGGCGAAAGCGTTGTTATCGGAGAAAACATAACAATAAGAATACTGCAAGTGAAAGGTGACAGCGTCAAGATCGGTATAGAGGCGCCCCGTGAAACCACTGTCCACCGTCAGGAAGTTTATGAGGCCATCATGCAGGAGAACAGGGCCGCAGCCAAAGTCGATAAAGATATTGTTTCCTTACTGCCAAGTAAGATAGACGAATAGAATAGTCCTCCCCGAAAGGGAGGACTATTCTATTGCGGCCAGAAAGGCGTGCAATTTCGATTCGCTTAAAGCAAGCTTTCCAGTGCTTTATTCAGCAGCTACTTTACAAAAGAATCGACCGGACGATAGTCCGGTCGATTCGATCTTGATTACTGTTAACCAAGAAGCTGCAGTACAGTTTGAGGAGCCATATTTGCCTGAGCCAACATTGCTGTGGCGGCCTGGTTAAGGATGTTGAACTTGGTGAATTCCATCATCTCTGCGGCCATATCGACGTCCCTGATGCGGGATTCAGCGGCCTGGAGGTTCTCAGCGGAAGTACCCAAGTTGTTAATAGTATGCTCAAGCCTGTTCTGGCTGGCGCCAAGGGCAGAACGCTGCGTTGAGACTTTGGTGATAGCGGCGTCAATTGTAGAGAGGGCAGTATTGGCAGCCCCGTCCGAGGAGATGTCTATACCTTCACCGCTGACTACAAAGGTTGAGCCCAAGTCAAGGGAGGCGTTAGCATCATGAGAAAACATGGTAGAGGTAGTGTCAGTAACATCGACCCACTTGGTTACGGAGCCTATTGCGACACCTTTATCATCTGTGTCATTAGTACCAACTGCTATGATATTGCCGCCGGCATCCTGGAGGGCAACATTATATTCACCGTAAACGAGGTGATTAGCAACGTCAACTACTGTGTATATCCCAGAATCCAGCCCCAGCGGATCCGGTCCCACGTTAGCCAGGGTTAGTTCCGCTCCCGCCGAAGTAGTTCCTGTTACCTCTCCTGCAGTGCCTGCTACGCCAAGGTCATCAGCGCGCATGTCACTGACTGAAAGGCTCATCACCTGGCCGGCATTGGCGCCGATGTGGAACGTTGCTGACAGAGTGCCGTCTAAGAGAGTTTTGCCGTTGAATTCGGTGTTATTGCCAATCCGTGTCAACTCGGCAGACAGTTGGTCAACTTCTTTCTGCAGCTCCACACGGTCTGCAGCAGTGTTGGTGTCTGTTGCTGCCTGTACAGCCAATTCTCTCATGCGCTGCAGAATGGAATGGGATTCATTCAATGCACCTTCAGCGGTCTGGATGAGGGAGATGCCATCCTGGGCATTCCTGGCTGCCTGGTTCAGGCCCCTGATCTGGCTGCGCATCTTTTCCGAGATGGCGAGACCCGCGGCGTCGTCACCGGCCCTGTTAATGCGAAGACCTGACGATAGTTTCTCCAGCGACTTTGCACTGTACCCCTGGTTGACTCCCAATTGCCTGTGCGCGTTCATGGCGCTGATATTGGTGTTGATTCTCACTATTTATTCCTCCTTGATTTTTTATAGTCCCCAGTCCGTTGGAGACTTTTGTATAAAGAAAACAGCTTTCTCCCGGTCGGCCGCTCCGGTATGGCGCCGTTTTTCTTTATCACTGTATTTATCGGCCCCAGGCCGAAAAAACTTTAATCGCTATTACTAGCATGGTTTCTTATCTATAAAAATTCCTTCGTGCTCCAACTTGGCGGGCTTATACGCACTGCCGGCTTTCCTGCCCTTACTAAGTTTCAGGGCTTCTTCCTTTAAAGCGGCGAGTTTGGACTGTAATAGTTCCTGGTTTGCCGAATCAATAACAACTATTTCACTTGCAATCGCCTCAAGAGAGGTTGCTATTTCCGTCAGGTTTGCTGTATCCTGAGACGGGTTGAGCGTGAAGAGGTCATTTACACTGATTTTTGGAAGTCCAAGATAAGATTTTAGCTCATGAAAAACAGAGCTCATAGTTATCTGGCTTTCTATAATGCCATTCATCTGGTTTTGACGGCGTCCAAATAAATTTTTTAAAATATCGATGCTTTCAGTTTCTTTAAAATCTGCTTCCCGGCAGTGGCTATGCAGTTGAACTGTTGTATTACGAATATTGCGGTACAGTCTAAGCTGGATTTCGTATTCACGGGTAAGACTGCAAATATGACTGCCAAACACATCATTCACCTCCTGACGCTACCTGCCTGAAAATCCCTGGTTAAGCTGCATGGTTAGCCAGTCACTCTGGGAGTATAGCTGCTGCAGTACTTTTTCCATGGCGGTAAACTGGCGGTAGTATTGTTGTTCTTTCCGGTCCAGGAGCTCGTTCATGCGATTCATTCGCTGATTGATTTCAGATATACGTTTATCAATGAAATTATTAACTTCGCTTAAGTCACCCTCGATGCCCGCTTTTTCCAGCAGTAATCCCTTGTGACCCTGATTGCTGCGGGTAGTGCGGATGTTATCACTGATAATATCGCTTAAGCGATGAGCAAGGCCGGATTCGTTGTATCGTTGTTGTCTCTGCGCAGAAGTTAAATTTGGACTGTAGGAGATTTCTGAGCGCTGTGAAAAAATAGCAGTAATCTTGTCGGGGTTGGCAGCTATGGCCTGGCGGAGGGTATTGCCGCTGTCTTTTAGGACAAGCTTGCCCTGGTCGCGGTAGTCCCTGCTCGTTTCGATACCTATTTGAGAAAGGTGAAAGCCCACAACCGTATCATAAAGTGCGGAGCGCATGTTTCTCAGCATATTTTCCAGAGAAGAATCATTTTTCAAAAGGCCACTTTGCGCTTTTTCTTCCCATTTATCGATATCCTTGTCCTTCATGGTATCTTTTTGTTCTTCAGTGAGGGGGGAAAAGTCACGGAAACGCTCTTCCTTTAGTTTGCTGTTTATTGTCTCAAGCAGGGAATTATAGTCATCTATAAATTTCTCTATCAATTTGTAGATACCCTCAGTGTCTGAGCTTGCAGTAACTGTCATAACTTCTGTGGGTTCGTCAATGCGGGCAAAAATATTGTAAGTGATGCCGTCAATGGTGAAGACATTGGAGGTGCGGGTGCCCGCAAAGCCGTTTATCTTGAATTCGGCATTTCTGCCTGGGTCACCGATGTTTTCATCTATTGGGACAAGCCCAAGCGCACTGAAAAAATTTCCACCGTCGTTGGTGGTGATGTGCCCTGCCCCGGTGTTCTTAGCGGTAAAGGTAACTGAGTCGCTAAAAGTGCTGTAGCTTACCTTTACGTCTGCGGCACTGGTGTTAATCCTGTTTAACACGGTGTTTAGGGTATCGGTTTGGTGTATTGTAATCTGGGCGCCGTTTATGGAGAGGTTAAAGCTGCCATTTTCGTCAAACTGGAGTTCCTGGGTGAGTTTACTGCTTACTGTCTGCATATTGTCCGAGAGGCTGAGGCGATTCCCAGCGGCGCTATTCGCGCAGACTGCAGAAGCAACAGCTTGGGCGGCAACAGCGCTCTGTAAAACCTGAAAAGTGGAGTCGCCGTTTAGGGCATCGGCGCCAGCGGTGACAGTAACGTCGGGACTGCTTGATGATGCTGTCATCTTTTTCAGGGTAGAGGGAGACATGAGATTTGTGCCTGGCTGTGCAATGTTGAAGTATTTGTCCCTGAAGCGGCGGACGTGGTTTATGATTGTCCGAAACTGCTCTTTCTGCCAGTCCATAACCTGTCTTTGACGAAACAGTTTATCTGTTTTCATGCGTTCAACGCGCATTAAGTCTTTTACAATTTGTTCGGTGTCCAAACCTGAAGCTATGCCGCCGATGCGCAAAATGCTCATTGTCACCATCCTCACTGAAGAATAAAAAAATTAACACTGATTATTGAATCGCTATTTTTAAAAAAAACTTTAGCTCTCAAACAAGTTTAAAATTTATGGTGTGCTAAAGGTTTTTCTGCTTTGGACGATTCAAAAAATAAGATGCCTGTAAAGGAGGTAGAAAGCATGAAGATTGACGGGACTGATCCTTTGACGCTGAACAGAATCCAGGACCAGGTTCGCAGGCCTGAAGTGAAAAGACTAGGAGAGGTTGAGGCTGATAACAGGATTAGGGACAGGCAGCAGCAGGTTGTAAGAAAGGATGTGAGCAGAAACAGCAAGCCTTGTGTGGAAGAGCTGGAAAAAGCGGTCAGACAGGCAAATGAGACTGCGGACGCACTCAACCTGGGAATCAGATTTAAACTGCATGAAACTACGGAGCGTTACATGGTTCAAATTGTAAACAGAGGTGACAATGAAGTCTTAAAGGAAATACCACCGGAGAGAATACTCAATCTGGTAGGGCAGATTCAAGAGATTATAGGCCTGCTGCTTGATGAAAAACGATAAAAAATTTGTAGCACAAAGAGGAGGAGAAACTGCAATGCTTACAGACCCATATTATCAATACAGACAAAATCAAGTTGAAACAGCTTCACCGGGCAAATTGCTTTTGATGCTTTATAATGGAGCATTGAAATATCTGAGGTTGTCGAAAGCCGGGATTGAGGAAAATAATATTGAAAAAGCAAACTCAGGCCTGGGCAAGACGCAGGACATTATTTCTGAGCTAACTGCTTCACTTGATTTTAATCAGGGTGAAATCTCACAAAAGCTATATTCTCTCTATGATTATATGTATCAACGCCTTGCACTGGCAAATATTAAAAAAGATGCTTCACTAATCGGGGAAGTGGAGATAATGTTAACCGAATTGAGAGATGCCTGGAAAACATCAATTTAAATAGCCGCATATAAAGACAGCGCATGCTGTTTTTTTTTTCGCTTAGGAAACAAATTTCCTATGCGAGCGGTTGTTAAGGGGAGGAGATTGTCTCACTCCATTTGTAAATTTGCTGATTAATACAGAGCAACAAAGATGCTTAAAGGAACTGAAAATGACGCTTTTTTGTCGAATATGTACAATATGCAAAAAAAATAAAAATATTTTTAATTTTTCTCAAAAAAAAAAAGGAATATACAATTTTATGTAGAATTTAGGCAAGCACTCAGTATTGGGAATAAATACCTATGCTGGACAGGACTGAAGGGCCTGTGTCGAGGTGGGACTGCCTACCTAATGCCTCCGTAGATAAATATTAATAGAGAAAGGTCGAATTCCTGACCGATAATAATTAAAACTTAAAAGCAAAAAGGATGAATTCCTGTCCGATAATGGCAGCCCTTTCGAAAGGAAGGTACGCAAAGCTGTGGGTCTAAGGCTCCAAAAGAGCTATGATCGCCAGGCCGCCGAAGCGGAATTTTTATATTCAAAAATAAATTATCAAAATTAGAACGAAAAAAGAGCTAAAAAAAGAGCCGGAGGAGGAAGAGTAATGAATGAAATATGGTCGGGAAAAGTGTTTACTTACCTTGTAAAAGGGCTCGATGCGTCTGCATTGCGGCAGCGAGTCCATGCTCATAACCTGGCCAATGTGAATACTCCCGACTTTAAGCGTTCATATGTTGCTTTTGAACAAATCTTAAAAGATGCGTCCGTGAGAGTAAAAGGGAGTGTGGCGGCTGCAAAGCCGGGCCATATCGGGAGAGGAGAGGCCGGAGAGGGTGAGGCTAAAGTTGTAAGAGACAGCACCACCTCAATGCGCAGTGACGGGAACAATGTTGATGTTGATACGGAGATGACTCAGCTTGCCATAAACCAGCTGTATTATAACGCACTTTCACAGCAGGTAAACGACAGGCTCGGCGTCCTTCGTTATGTGATAAATGAAGGGAGAAGATAACAGATGCGTCTTTTTGAGGCTATGAGAATCAGTGCCACAGGCATGAATGCTGAAAGGTTAAGAATGGACCTGATAGCAAGTAACCTTGCCAACATCAATACTACGAGGACGGTTGAAGGCGGTCCCTATCGCAGGCAAAACGCAGTATTCGCTGAAGTAATGGGGAAGGCGGCGGGCAAAAGCGGCAGCGGGGTAAAAGCAGTTGCTGTCAGCAGAGACAGCGCTCCCCCACAGCTCGTGCACGATCCCGGCCATCCTGACGCCGATGAAAATGGTTATGTAGCTATGCCCAATATAAATGTAATTAATGAAATGGTCGATATGATTACCGCCACACGGGCTTATGAAGCAAATGTGACCGCTGTAAACGCTTTTAAGGGAATGTTTTTGAAGGCTCTGGAAATAGGTCGCGGTTAGAAAAGGGGTAAGAGTAATGAATGTTAATCCTGTTGGAATGTTGATGCCACAGGGAAGCAGGTTAGGCGAAATTAAAGGCAATGATGCTTCCCCCCGGGATTTTGCAGAGGCACTGTTTAATGCAGTTAAAGACGTTAACCATTTGCAGCTAAAGGCTGATGAATTAACTGAAAAGATGGTGCTTGGACAAATCGACGATGTACACCAGGTAATGCTGGCAGCAGAAAAGGCTAAACTGGCTTTGCAGCTTACAGTGCAAATCAGAAACAAACTGGTAGAGGCTTACCAGGAAGTATCCAAGATGCAATTTTAACAGCTGCGGCATGGGAATTAAGGGGGGTGTTTTAATTGGCAGAGATTAATAAACAGCCGGGTGCAAGTATGTTTGTCTTATGGAATAGCCTGAGTACGCCCAAAAAAATAAGCATCATAGTATTCACAGCAGCTTTTCTCAGCGCTGCCGGCTTATTCATAAATTATTTCACTACTCCCAAAATGGGAATCCTTTTCAGGGGGTTGAATAATGACAGCGCCGCATCGGTTCTCGCACGCCTGGATGATCTGAGTGTACCATATACGCTGAAGTCAGGCGGGCAGGAAATACTTGTAGCGCAAAACCGTATTGATGAACTGAGGATTACTCTGAGTAGTGACGGCGGCCTCTATGGGGGTGGCACGGGGTTTGAATTGTTTGATAAGACAAAGCTCGGGGTGTCGGAGGCAGAGAGGCGGTTAAATTACCAGCGTGCCCTGCAGGGAGAACTGCAGAGGACAATAGCCCAGCTTGACGGCATAAGTCAGGCCCGGGTACACCTGGTAATTCCTGAACCCAGTTTTTTTATCAGAGAAGCGTCTCCGGCAACTGCTTCAGTTGTCCTGAAGTTAAACCCTTTAAGCCAGCTGAGAAGCGATCAGGTTATGGGTATAGTGTATCTTATTGCCGGAAGTGTGGAGAATTTAACGCCTGAAAATATCACTATTATCGACACCCAGGGCAGAGTTCTTTCAAGAGCGGGAAGTGAAGGTGGCGCTGCGGGGGATTATAATACATCCACTACTTTAAGACATCTCGATATTAAAAAGACTTTTGAAAAGGAGCTGGAGTTCCGTCTCCAGGGAATGTTGGAAAGGGTCTTAGGCGGCGGCACTGTCTCGGCTATGGTAACAGCCAACCTTGATTTTGATTCTCAGGAGACAACTGAAATTATATATGGTGAGCCGGTTTTACGCAGCAGTTCACGCATAAAGGAAGAATTTGAAGGCAGCGGTTCTCTGCCAATGGGAGAAGCCGGCACGGAAAGCAATATTCCTGTCTATGCCAATACAGATTCGCTGCAGGGGGAGAGCAGGTATAGCAGGCTCGATGAAATTGAGAACTATGAGATTTCTGAAACCCTGACACATTCCATAAAAGCCCCGGGGGAGATAAAAAGCATTTCAGCTTCAGTAATCTATGACAACAGCAGGGGCACATTAACAACCCGGCAGATGCAGGATTTGGAAAACCTGGTGGCATCAGCGCTTGGTCTCTCAGAGCAAAGAGGCGACCGGGTCAGTGTGGCATCCATACCTTTTGACACAACTTTTCTGGAAGAAACTATTATTGCCATGGAACAAGCCGCCAAGGCTGATAAAACTGAAAAGTATATCAGATACGGGTTGACAGGGGCAGTAGTTTTTGCAGTGCTTATGATTCTGATGGCGTTTCTGGGAAGAGTCAGGTATTTCCTGACAGAGCAGACAAGCTTCAGGACAGTGGCAGCTACTATGCAGCACTCAATTATGACAGAGGGAGTGCCGCAAGTTTATGAACAAGACAACCTGGCAATGAGAGTCAAAAATATTACACAAAAAAATCCCGAAACTGCAATTTCGCTGCTTAAAGTTTGGCTCGCGGAAGATCAGAGGTGAGTGGCTTGAAGCGCGGCAAGGAACTGAGTGGAATCGAGAAAGTGGCAGTATTTCTGATTACTTTGGGACCGGATGTTTCTGCACAGATATTGAAACGCTTTTCAGAAAGCGAAATAGAGCGAATAACTATGGAAATTGCAAATATGGCTTCTGTTACAAATGAAAGGGTCGACAACGTGATAGAAGAGTTTCTTGTTTTGTCGGAAGCAAGACAACATATGCTTAACGGTGGCTTAAATTACGCCAGGGAAGTGCTGGAAAGAACACTTGGCAGCCATAAGGCCATTTCAATTATTAAAAAGTTTAAAGAAAGTTCCCAGATAAAACCATTTAACTTTGCGCGGGAAGTAGACCCAAAACAGTTGGCAAATATTATCAGCCAGGAACATCCCCAGACTATAGCCCTTATATTGTCTTATTTACACCCGGAACAATCAGCGGTGGTCCTTTCAGGGCTTGAGCCTGAGATACAGCCCGATATTGCCAAGAGGATGGCTTTAATGGAAAGGACTTCACCGGAAGTTTTAAAAGAAGTGGAGAAAGTACTGGAGAGCCGACTGTCAAATCTATTGCTGCAGGACTTTACTGCTTCGGGGGGCATCCCTTCACTGGTAAATATATTAAACAAAGTTGACCGCGGAACAGAAAAACATATCTTAGAGGAACTTGAGACATATGATGCCGGACTGGCCGAAGAAATACGCAAAAGGATGTTTATATTTGAAGATATTGTTACCTTGGATGACAGCGCCATCCAGCGCATATTAAGAGAGATTGACACTAAAGACCTGGCTCTTGCTTTGAAGGGTGTCGACACAGAAGTAAGCGAACGCATCTTTAAGAACATTTCTAAGCGTGGAGCGGAAATGCTGAGGGAAGAAATCGAGTATATGGGGCCGGTAAGACTGCGGGACGTAGAAGAAGCGCAGCAGCGCATAGTTGCAGTGATACGACAGCTCGATGAAACCGGAGAAATTACTCTGGCTCGGGGCGGGGAGGATGCTATTGTTATATAAAATAATCAAATCCGACTATACGCAGGAATCGGGGTTTTGCAATGTACCCCTGCAGCAGCTGCCGGTTTTGGCAGATGATGAATCGAGTTTTGCTCCTGGCATTTCAGGGATGCCGGCAAAAGTGGACTCTGAAGCAAGAAAGTTAATAAAAGAAGCAAGAAGTGAGGCAGAGGAAATATTGCGCCAGGCGAAGGTTGACGCAGAAGCCATGAAAGCAGAGGCGTTTAAAAAAGGCCTGGAGGAAAGCAGCAAAGAAAGAATCAGCCTGCTGGAGGAAGCCAGGGATGTTTTGGCAGCTGCGGCGCAAATGCGTATTAAAATTCTCAGCTCTGCCGAACCACAGGTAGTGGAACTTGCCTTGAGTATCGCCGGTCACCTGCTGCACACCAGAATACATATTGACCCGGAATTAATCAAAGATGTTGTGGCGGAGGCCATCCTAATGCTCGCCAGTGGAGAAAGTATTGTGGTTAGAGTCAACCCCCGGGACCTGAGTGTGTGCCGCTCGCACAAGGAAATATTTCAGGAACTGCTGGCAGATGGTGCGTCGATTAAATTCCTCCCTTCAGAGGAAGTGAAAAAAGGCGACTGTACAGTGCAGGGCCAGTATGCCCTTGTGGAGTCATTTCTTCAGGAAAGGTTTAATCACATACGTGATGCACTTTTAAAGGAGGCTGCATATGCACCAGCACCGCTGTCAGATTGATTTATACAGATACAATAAAATACTGGCAGGGACATCTACTCTAAGACTAACCGGCAGAGTCAGTCAGGTGGTTGGACTAACCATCGAGGTCAAGGGTATAAAAGCTGCTTTAGGAGAGATATGCCATATTTTTGTCAACGGCTCCTTGCCTCTACCCGCAGAAGTTGTAGGATTTCGCGATGAAACTGTGATAGTTATGCCCCTTGGCGAGTTGGCTGGTATTTCAGCCGGCAGCCGTGTAGTAGCAAGCGGGGGGAAATTTTCCGTGGCTGTGGGCAGTGAACTATTAGGCAGGGTACTGGACGGGTTGGGCAGGCCGCTTATACAGGACACTGTTCTTGCTGGCACAGAAAACCGACCTGTAGAGAGCGCTCCTTTAAACCCCCTGGAAAGAAGCCGGATAGATGAAATTCTTTCTACAGGGGTAAAAAGCATAGACAGTCTTTTAACATGCGGCATAGGACAGCGGGTCGGTATATTTTCAGGCAGCGGCGTCGGCAAAAGCACCCTTCTGGGCATGATTGCCCGTCATAGTGATGCTGACATCAATGTTATCGGGTTGATTGGGGAACGTGGGCGGGAAGTAGGTTCATTCCTGGAAAGGGATTTAGGTGAAGAGGGCCTTAAGCGTTCGGTTGTAGTTGTGGCCACTTCAGAACAACCCGCACTGATCAGAATTAAAGGTGCGCTGGTGGCAACCACTATTGCTGAGTATTTCAGGGAGCAGGGTTTTAAAGTACTTCTGATGATGGATTCTGTAACCCGGTTGGCTATGGCGCAAAGAGAGATAGGGCTCGCCATCGGGGAGCCGCCCACCACAAAGGGTTATACTCCTTCTGTTTTTGCCATGCTGCCAAAGCTGCTGGAGAGGGCGGGGAAATTAAGTAAGGGCTCAATTACAGGCTTATACACTGTTTTGGTTGAAGGTGACGACTTTAACGAACCAATTGCTGATGCGGTCAGGAGTATCCTTGACGGCCACCTGGTCCTTACACGAACGCTCGCGGCAAAGAATCATTTCCCGGCATTAGATGTTTTGGAGAGCAACAGCCGGCTGATGCTTGATATCACACCCCTGGAACAACAGGAGCTCTCCGGCAGGCTAAAAAAAATACTTGCCGCCTACCGTGAAGCGGAAGATTTAATAAACATCGGCGCCTATGTCGAAGGAAGCGACGCAAGAGTAGACGAGGCGAGGATGCATCTTGACAGTATTAATTCATTTCTCTGCCAGCGGCTTGATGAATATGTTCCTTACAACAAGTCAGTTTCTCTACTAAAGGAGGTGTTTGAGCAGTGAGCGGATTCAGATTCAGATTGCAGAGAGTTTTAAATTACCGGGAGGACATGGAAAAAGAGGCCCAGAGTATTTTGGCTGGCGCCCGTATTTCTTTGCAGGAGTCTTTGACCGAATTAGCAGGCATGAAATATGAGCTGACTGAGGTTTACAACGTTCAGAAGACAGGAAGCGAGTCACTTGATGTTAATGGAAGGCTTTTCTGTGCGCGTTATATCGACCATTTGTCCAAACGTATATCAGTTACGGAGCAGGCTGTACAGGAGAAAGAGGACAAAGTGTCAGAAAAACGTTCTGATTTAGAGACCAGGATGCTGGAAAGAAAAATGCTGAGCAGTTTAAAGGAAAGACAAAGTACTGCCTTTAACATGGAGATTAAGCTATCAGAGCAAAAAATGAATGACGAATTTGCTCTCAATGGTTATTCCCGCAGGCAGGGCTAGTTCAGTTATGCTGAGGAGGTGGTAAACAGGATCACAATAAAGGCGCAGAGGCGAGAAAGGAGGTGATAATATGGAGATAATTCTACCCGCAATTGGTTTGCCGCCTGACGGAAAAGCCTTGGTACCGCAGTTGTTTGCAGATGATGCAGGGCAATTCATGCTTGTGCTGGGAGAAACACTTGACCTCTTTCCTGTAGAAAGCCAAAAAATAATCCAGCCGGTCAACCGCCCCTGCTTTAACGAGGGATTAACAGCATTGGCACCTGGAATATTTCAGGCTTTAAATGACGGCGCGGAGGGGATTGTAAGCGGCGGGGAAACTGATGACTGCATACTGCTGCCGGAAACAGAGAACGAGCGTCGGAAAAACGCGGGGATACCACTTCAGGAGGAGGTTAAGTGTTCAATTGCCTGCGGACTGATGGTGTTACCGGAACAAGTCACGAACCCCTCCACTGCGGGAAATATCAGCAACGCCGACGTGCTGTGCCAGGAGGTACATCCGGTGACTGCCGAGGCCACTGACACGAAGGATGAACATTACCATGGCCTGCTGCCAGTTGAGTACTTCAGACAAAATAAGCCGGAAAAATCGTCAGCTGGCAGCGACAGCCGTGAGGCAAAAGCAACGGTATTAACGCCAGGTCAGAAAGCAGCGGCTGCAAATGCCGAACCAGACTGTAAATTGTCCGGGCAGAAAGAAGCTGAATTATATTCAGAAATGTTCTCAGGGAGAGTTGAGCGGTTACAAGCGCAGGACAGGCCTGAAAAACAGGATTTGTCCCTGCAGGAAGGTATTAAGAACAATTTTGTCACTCCGCAATTTTGGGCAAAACCGGCTGCCCGGCAGCAGGATTCCAGCGTGCAGGCGGTTTCGGCAGCAAGGGTGATTGACCCCATAGTTAAGAGCATACAGCTGCAGCGGACATTAAAAGAAGGGGCCGTCGATATCAGGGTCCGGCTTGTGCCCGAGTCCCTTGGTGAGGTGATAGTGAAACTTTCGCGCAAAGAGGGCCTGGTAAGCGGCAGGATATTGGTTGAAACCCTTGCAGTAAAGGAGGTGATTGAGAATAGCCTGCCGCTGCTAAAAGAACGCCTGGCAGAAATGAACATTGAATTGAAGGAAATGCATGTCTCTCTTGGCAGCAGCAGCCAAAAAGAATTCGGCTCCGGTTTACCCCCACGAAGAGAGTGGCCTGGCGGAAGTATGAGAGGCAAAGTGTTTGCAGAGGCTGAAAGTGACAGGCCGGCCGGTGTGAGACGGGGGATATTAGACATCTTAGTTTAGAAAGGAGAAGAAAAATGGTTACTGTTAATAGCGCTGCAGGCGACAGGCAGCTGGACTTTATGCGCAAGACCGGCAACGCCGGGGAATTGGACAAGCATGCTTTCCTTGAGCTTTTGATTACTCGGCTGCGTTATCAGGATCCTCTCAATCCCAGCGACAACGGCGAGTTTCTGGCACAGATGGCCCAGTTCACGTCGCTTGAGCAGGTGCAAAATATAAACTCAAGTGTGGAAAAGCTTCTCGCCAGCCAGCGAGAACACCAACCGCAGCTTTTGGAGAAGATTGATTACCTTAATGCAACCATTGAAGGCCTGTTTCAGTTAACACAGTGGTCCAAATTTACTTCGCTCGACCAGGAAATGCTGCTCCTGGGAAAAGAAGTTACTGTCAGGACAGCGGAGGGACAGGAGCTAACGGGAATGGTAAGTGCAGTGAAGCTTGAGCAGGGGGGAAGCAGGCTGATTATAAACGGCCAGGCTTTCAGCCTGACGCAGCTGGTAGAAGTGAGCAGCGGTGATCAAAATGAGTGACAAATTGATTATCAATCCACAGCCTTTAACTCCGTTTAAACCTGCCGCAGACAGGGCTGGGAAAGGCTTGCACAAACAGGATCAGGCCTTTGGCAAAGCGCTGGAGGATGCACTGCAAAAGCGCAGTGATATTAAGTTTTCCGCCCATGCGCTTGAACGCCTGCGGCAGAGGGATTTCAACCTCCGGGAAGAGGAGTTGGGTAAGATTGGCGATGCTGTGGAGAGAGCACGTAAAAAAGGTGTAAATTCATCGTTGGTGCTTTATGGTGACCTGGCTTTGGTGGCCAGTATCAGAAACAAGACTATTATAACAGCTGTGGACACCAAAGCAATGAAAGACCATGTTTTTACCGGTATTGACGGAGCTGTAATTATTGAGTAATTGGCTGGACCTCTTTGAGGAAGCCAAAGGCTGTGGAACGATGGAAACAGTCTGAAAAATAAGAGGAGGTTATATTAAATGCAAAGATCATTATTTACTGCAATTTCAGGTTTAAACAACCACCAGACAAAGCTGGATGTTATCGGTAATAATATCGCCAATGTAAATACTACCGCCTTTAAATCGGGCAGGGTGAGGTTTGCAGACATTTTGAGCCAAACACTGAGAGGGGCCAGTGCCCCCCAGGACAACAGGGGAGGCATAAACCCCCTGCAGGTCGGTTTGGGGATGCAGCTGGCGGCCATAGACAACAACCACACCCAGGGCAACTTGCAGAGCACGGGGAGAGAACTGGATATGGCTATTCAGGGCAATGGCTTTTTTATCATCAGCGACGGGAGGCAAAATTATTTCACCAGGGACGGGTCTTTTGCGCGGGGAGCAGATGGCTTCCTTGTCAGTTCCTCCAACGGTTTCAGGGTAATGGGCTGGCTGGCTGCAGATGCCGGCAGCATAGATATTTCACAGCCCACGGGCAGCCTTAATATCCCCCTTGGTTTTAAATCTGAAGCCAGAGCAACTGAATCTATGGTTTTTGGCGGCAATTTAAATGCTTCACTAAAACCTATGACAGCCGCTGTTGCAACATTAAGAGCAGGGCAGGCAGCTGAAGACTCGGTGTTTACAGTCAGTGTGGGAGACGCGGACGGAGGCAGCTTTGGGTTGGCAGTGGATGGCGTAAACATCGGGCCCTTTCCCTATAATGCAGATACTGCAGACTTAGCTTTGGCAATAGAATCACTGGGGACACCTTACGCGGGCAACGTGACAGTAATAAACTCAGGCGCAGACTGGAGTATAACTTTTGCTGTGGATGCTATAGGCGCACCGGTATCATTGGAGTTTGACGCTGATTTAGAAGCCGGAGGCGTGCCGGGAGGGCAGGTTGGCGACGGGGCGACTACAGTTACCGCAGGTTCAATGGCTGTCAATGAATTGCAGCAGATTAGTGTCAATAATGCCACAGGGGGTACGTTTACTCTCTCCCATAACGGTCAGACAACCGCTCCCATTGCTCATAAAGCAACGGCCGCCGGAATCAGGACTGCTCTTGAAGGCCTGACGGGAATCAACAGTGGTGATGTTGCGGTATCAGGGGCCATTGGCGGACCATGGACTGTTGAATTTACAGGCGAGCTGGCAGGAACTGATGCTGCTGAACTTGTGGTTAACACTGCAGGGCTGCAAAGCTCTTTCCCCCTGGAGATTGATATTTATGATTCACTTGGCAATGTCCATACCCTTCATATTGAATTTGAAAAAGCAGGAGTTAACCAGTGGACATGGCAGTCATTTCTCAAAGACGGGGAATCTAAACTTGGTTCAGGGTCAGGAACGATTGTTTTCAATGAGCAGGGGAGCGTTGCCTCCGGAGAGCAGGGGACATTTACATTGAATCCCATCCCGGCGGGCTCAGCCCTGGTAGGTTCGGATCCTCTGAGTATTACTTTGGATTTTTCTGCTTTAAGCCAGCTGGTAGGAGGAACTGATGCACTGCTGCGGCAGCAGGATGGCTTCCCCATGGGAATTCTCAATGCCTTTAACGTGGGAAGTACAGGCATAATTACCGGGTCCTATTCAAACGGCATGGTGGTTCCCTTAGGCCAGATAGCGCTGGGAAGGTTTGAAAACCCGGAAGGATTAACCAAGGCAGGCTCAAATATGTTTCAGCCCTCCGCCAATTCCGGCGATGTTTTTATCGGCACACCCGGCACCCAGGGGAGGGGAAAAATTGAAACTTCCACGCTTGAAATGTCCAATGTTAACATTGCTTTTGAATTTACCGAGATTATCACCACATCCAGAGCTTTTCAGGCTAACTCGCGTATAATAACCTCGTCTGATGAGCTGTTGCAGGAAGTTGTAAATTTAAAGAGATAATCCTGTCAGGGCTGCAGGGAGGCGCTCTCCTCCCTGCAGCATCAGTAAAGCAAAGGCCTTGGGGTGATCTGCATGAAAAAGATGGACATGCTTACGGTACTTGGCATTATATCAGGTGTAGTATTAGTCCTGGCTGCCATTCTTTCTAAAGGCAGCCTGGGTATCTTTTACGATTCTGCCTCTCTTATGATAACTATCGGGGGTTCCTTCAGTGCACTTTTAATCCGGTTTCAGGTTGAGCAGATTAAAATGGTTCTAAACGTTACAAAAAACGCATTTTTCACTGAAGTGGCAAGTATTGGCGACATTATCACTGAATTTGTCCGGTTGGGCCAAAAGGCCAGGAGAGAAGGCTTGCTTTCACTGGAAGAAGATATTGAAGAGATGACGGATCCCTTTATAAAAAAAGGTCTGCAGATGGTTGTGGATGGTATTGAGCCGGGATTAATCAAGGATATCATGTATATTCAGCTGGACTCACTGGAAAGCAGACACAAACTGGGGCAGGAGCTGTTTAAATTCTGGGGTGCGCTTGCTCCGGCCTTTGGCATGATTGGCACGCTGATAGGTCTTATCCTCATGCTTGTAAACCTGAGCGATGTGGCAGCCATAGGCCCGGGGATGGCTGTGGCGCTTCTGACAACATTTTATGGGGCTTTGCTCTCAAACTTAGTTTTTATCCCTATAGCCGGCAAGCTTGAAATGCGCAGTGAAGCCGAAATTACTGTTAAGGAAGCTGTAATCGAGGGTGTTTTGGCAATTCAGGCAGGGACAAACCCCCGTATTCTCCAGGAAAAACTGAAGGCCTTTATTTCACCCAGGGAAAAGGAAACTTTGGAGTTGGGCAAGAAACCGTCCGCCCGAGGTACTGAGGAAGTGCTTATCGATGAGAGCTGAACGCAAGCGCGGAAAAAAAATAAAAGCCGCCGAAGAGGGTGCTCCGGCATGGATGGTTACATATTCAGATATGATCACCCTGGTACTGGCGTTTTTTGTCCTGCTTTTTTCCTTTGCTGTCATAGATGAAGCAAGGTTTAACGAAATGCTTTCATCGATCAGGATTACATTCCTGGGAAGTGAAGGAATCTTCAGCGGAGCCACTGACCCTTTTGATTTCCCGGAGAGTTTTTTTGACAGGGATAAGGTGGAGGAATCCATGGAAACTGTAGAAAAAATTAAAAATTTTATCTCTGAAAAAGGCCTGGTTGGTGCTATGGATCTGTTTGTGGATGAAAGAGGTATAGTGCTTGAGTTCTCTGATGCCCTCTTTTTTGACCCCGGAAGGGCTGAACTGAAGCAGGAGGCGCAGGAAATTTTAAACTATGTGGCAGACCTGCTCAACTCCCTTGACAACGAAGTAATTGTTGAAGGCCATACAGATAATGTGCCAATTAATACATATCTTTTCCCAAGCAATTGGGAGCTGTCTGTGGCCAGGGCGGTGGTTGTTGTCAGGTATCTGGCGGAAATAAAACTGCTTGACCCGGTACGGTTCGCTGCCATGGGATTTGGAGAGTTTCATCCTATTGAGACAAATCTGACGGCCGGCGGACGCGCCAGGAACAGGCGGGTTAATATTATAATTACTACACATTAGCACACTCACTGCAGGAGGCTTGACAAATGAAGATCAGCGATGATGTCCCCACGGGGAAAGCAAACAGTAAAAAGAGAGGTAGAGGCAAGTTAATAGTATTAATTTTGTTTGCTGCTATTGTATTGGCTGGCGGTTTTTCGTCCTGGCATTTCTACTTCAGAGATAAAATGCCACAGAGAGAAGCCAAGATTCTCACCTCTGCTCCCATGGATTTTACTGTTAACCTGGCAGATTCAAATCAGCGGCGCTACTTAAAAGCAAAAATAGAACTGGGCTACACCGGTAAAGGCTTGAGCAAGGAAATTGAGAAAAAAATTCCTGAAATAAGAGATCTGATTATACTAATTTTCCGCACCAAAAATGCAGCCGAGATTGGCACTACGGAGGGGACACACGAGTTGCGTCTGGAACTAAGAGAAGCGCTTAATGAAAGACTGATGTCAGGAGAAATCGTCGAAGTGTTTTTCACGGAATTTATTATTCAGTAGGAGGTAAACATGAAAACATGAAAGACTCTTTTCTTTCGCAGGATGAGATAGAAGCGTTAATCAGGCAGGCTAAGGCAGAGCCGGAAGATGAATATTCAGATTTTCAGAATGAAGCTGAATCAGAAAACGGCGGCCGTCAGGAGACAAGATACGGGCAAAAAGGCCCTGCACAGACACGAAAAGTTGTCTTTAACAGTATTGAACCCAGGTTAACAGAGCGAAATAACAACAGGATTGAAGAATTAAATCATGTAACTTTCAATCTGAGTATTGTCCTTGGTGAAACAGTGCTGACAGTGGGCGAACTTCTGAGCCTGAAAAAAGATTCGGTGATTGTGCTGGACCGTCTGGCAGGAGAAAATGCCAGGCTCCTTGCAAACGGGAAACATCTGGCAGACGGGGAGATAGTAATCCTAAATGATTGCTTTGCGCTGCGAGTTAATTTTATGGAAGAAGTGAAAAGGGTATCTGCCAGAGTGCAGACCAGAGAGGAAGAAAGAGAGCAGTGAGCCTACTTTGGGAAACGGTAAAGATGTTAGCCGCACTGGGGATAATCCTGATTGCCGTTGTATATGTTATCAAACTTGGCGTCGTCAGGCTCCAGCCTGATTATTACAACAAAAAGGGATCCCTGAAAATAGTAGAAAGGCTTCCTCTAAGTCAGAAAAGCGGGCTGTTTCTGGTGAAGGCAGGGGAAAGCTATTTTCTGCTTGGAGTTTCAACTGACAATATTAATATGCTGGCAAAACTCTGCAGTGAAGAACTACCACCGGCAGACGGGGATAAGGAGTTTAAAAACTGCCTGGATAAATATATGACCAATACAGGGAAGACCTCTTTCACAGAGAGAATGCGGTCTCTTGCCGGCAAGAAGCAACGCGGAGGCCATTGTGATGACTAAAAAAAATACACATAAGGTTTTTTACTTCCTGCTGCTCATGCTTGGTGCAATCTTATATGTTTTATTAAACAGTGGCAAAGCTGCCGCCCAGCCAATGCTTCCAATTCCCAATCTTAAGCTTGATATTGGCACGACCGGCTCGGGAGAGGAACTGGTGGCTTCCCTGCAAATATTGCTGCTTCTGACAGTACTGTCCCTGGTGCCGGCATTTCTTGTCTTAATGACTTCTTTTACACGTATCGTCATTGTCTTGGGGTTTGTAAGAAATGCGCTGGCAACTCAAAATACACCGCCCAATCAAATCATAGTAGGCCTGGCGCTTTTTCTGACTATCTTTTTGATGACCCCTGTCTTTACCGAGATTAACAGCGCAGCGGTACAACCGCTGCTGTCAGAGACAATAAGTCAGGAAGAGGCGATGGAAAGAGCTGTCGACCCTTTGAAAAAATTTATGTTTCGCCAGACCAGAGAGAAAGATTTGGCTCTATTCGTAAATATAGCCGGCCTTAATCAACCGGACAGCAGGGATGAAATACCTATCACAGTACTGGTGCCCGCTTTTGTTATCAGCGAGTTGAAAACAGCTTTCCAGATAGGATTCATGCTCTTTATTCCTTTTTTGATAGTCGACATGGTTGTTGCTTCCACTCTGATGTCCATGGGTATGTTTATGCTTCCCCCGGTGATGATTTCTCTGCCGTTCAAGATTTTACTCTTTATTTTGGTTGATGGTTGGCACCTGGTTGTAAAGTCGTTAGTGGAGAGTTTTGGTTGAGAGGGTGGTTAAATGTCTGAAGAATTTGTCCTCAGTCTGGCCCGGGACAGTCTTAATACTATACTGCTGTTAGCTGCGCCGGTCCTTTTGGTCAGCTTGCTGGTGGGTCTCAGTGTCAGCATCTTTCAGGCTGCTACCCAGATTCAGGAGCCAACACTGACTTTTGTGCCTAAAATAGTGGCCGTATTTCTCACTATTCTTATCTTTGGCTCATGGATGTTAAACATTCTCATTAACTTCACCGTTGGCAGCCTCAGTAATATTTCCGTTATTATACGTTAGGTGGGTGTTAAATTTGACAAATGTGATGTGGATGAATTTATTACTAATACTTGCGCGGGTAGGAAGCTTTTTTGTCACCCTGCCCCTAACCAGTTACCGTGGTGTGCCAAACCTGGTTAAGGTATTCTTTGCCTTGGTAGTATCTTACCTGATTTTCCTTAGCGCAGGTTATTCTGCGGCCGTTGTGGATAATTTCAATACCATGGGCATGCTGCTCTTGCTGGGAGGAGAAGTCTTAACGGGCCTTGTGATTGGTTTTGCCGTCCTGCTTTTTTTTACAGTTTTCAGAATGGCAGGGCAGCTGGCAGATATAAAAATCGGCCTTTCAATGGCAAGTATTTTAGACCCCCACTTTGGCAGTTCTGCGACATTACTGGGACAGTTTTACTACCTTTTTGCCATTATTATTTACTTCACTCTAAACGGCCACCACTATCTGTTCCATACCCTGGCCCGCAGTTTTGAGATGATTCCACTGGGGGGCCCTTCTTTTACCGGTTTTACACTCAGGATATTTCTCGAACTATTTTATTTTATCTGGATTATGTCTTTCCAGATAGCGGCACCTATTGTGGCAACAGTACTCATTACAGATATTTCACTTGGGTTAATATCAAAGACAGTGCCCCAGCTTCACGTTTTTCTCGTAGGGCTGCCACTGAAGGTGTTTTTGGGCCTTTTTGTCGTCTACCTGACACTGCCCTACATGTCAGTTGTTATGGAGAATATTTTTGGCAGGATCTATACTGACCTTATTCAGATATTGGAGAGCATGGCGTGAGTGATAATAAATTCGGGGAAAAGACTGAACAACCAACGCCCCCTCGATTGCGGGAGGCGCGGCGAAAGGGCCAGGTTGTCAAAAGTACAGAGCTAAGTTCGGCCATTAATTTACTGGCAGCTGCTTTACTTTTCATTTTATTTGGAGACACACTCTTTTTGTGGCTAAGGGAAATGATGGCACTATTTCTGAGTGATTACCTGCTCTTTACTGTTTCTGCCGTTAATGTGGCGCCGCTTATCTTGCAGACTGGAATTTCCTTTTTCAAAATTATGGGGCTTATCTTTACAACTGTCCTTGCAGCTGGTTTGATTATTAATTATGCGCAGGTAGGATTTGTATTGTCAACTGAAAAGCTCTCGCCCAGCTTTGAAAAACTTAACCCGGCAGAGGGTATCAAGCGGATATTATCACGGCGTGCACTGTTTGAACTGGTTAAATCATTGCTTAAAATCTGCCTGGTAGGCGCTGCAGTATATGTTTTTTTCAGTTCCAGATTTGAAGATTTTCTTACATACATGCTATTGTCTCCAATTTCTTTTTACGAGATTTTCAGCAGGGACATTATCAATCTCAGTTTGCGGGTAGCAGTAATATTTATTCTCCTGGCGGTTCTGGATTATATTTACCAGCGACAGGAAAATTTCAAAAACCTGCGCATGACAAGGCAGGAAGTGAAAGAAGAATTTAAGCAAATGGAAGGCGATCCCCTGATAAAGAGCAAGCTGAGAGAAAAGCAGCGCACCATGGCCAACCAGCGCATGATGCAGGATGTACCCACTGCCACAGTGGTAATTACAAACCCCACAGAAATTGCGGTGGCGTTAAAATACGGAGCGGAAAAAAACCCTGTGCCTGTGGTGGTGGCCAAGGGAGCCGGACTTGTGGCAGCCCGTATCAGGGAGAAAGCAAAAGAAAATAAAGTGCCTGTGATAGAAAACAAACCGGTAGCCAGGATGCTCTTTGCACAGGTTGAAATAGGGCAGGTAATACCGGTGGAGCTGTACCAATCTGTGGCGGAAATACTGGCGCTTGTTTATCAGATTAACAAAGAGCGGGGAGGATGGCAGTAAAGATGGCATCTATATTGAACAACCAGTTCTTCAAACGGCTTATGGGTCACAGCGACATTCTGATAGCTTTGGCCATTGTCTCGATTATCATGATTATAATTATCCCCATACCTGCCCTTTTACTTGACATACTTTTCACTCTCAGCATAACCTTTTCCCTTGTGATACTGCTCCTGACAATGTTTACGACTGAAACACTGCAATTTTCAGTCTTCCCCTCTCTCTTGCTGGTGGCTACACTTTTCAGGTTATCGCTTAATGTCTCTTCAACCCGCCTCATCCTGAGGGATGCAGCGGCAGGTGATATCATCAACGCCTTTGGCAATTTTGTGGTTGGCGGGGACTATGTGGTTGGCTTTGTCATTTTTATCATCATAACAGTAATTCAGTTTGTCGTTATTACCAATGGCGCCGGCAGGGTAGCGGAGGTGGCGGCGCGTTTTACACTCGACGCTATGCCGGGAAAGCAAATGAGTATCGATGCAGACTTTAACGCCGGTTTAATTGATGAAATAACTGCCAGGGAAAGGCGCAAAAAGCTGCAGCAGGAAGCTGATTTTTACGGCTCCATGGATGGTGCAAGCAAGTTTGTCAAAGGAGACGCCATCGCCGGCCTGATTATAGTTTTGGTCAATATTGTCGGAGGATTGGCGATTGGGGTCATCAAGGAAGGGCTCCCCATTGAAGAGGCAACCCATATTTACACCCTTCTGACAGTAGGTGACGGACTGGTAAGCCAGATTCCTGCCATCTTGATTTCAACTGCCGCCGGTATTCTTGTCACAAGGTCTGCCAACCAGAAGACTCTGGGGCAGGATTTATCCAGTCAGCTTCTGGGTTTCCCAAAAGTTATTGCCATGGCTGCAGGAATAATCCTCTTCATGGGCTTAGTGCCCGGGCTGCCTTTTATTCCTTTCTTTGTACTGGCAGTGGGAAGCGGTTTCGCATCGTACCTGCTGTTTCAGGAAGAGAAAAACAAAACTGCACAGGAACTTTCCGGTGAACTGGCAAAGAGGGAGCAAAAGTCGGAACCGGAGAATTTCCACAGTTTGGTCAGTGTTGACCTGCTTGAGCTTGAGCTTGGCTATAACCTCCTGCAGCTGACAGAGCAGGAATCAGGGGGTGACCTTTTAGACAGAATCACAGCTGTGCGCCGGCAGTTTGCCCTGGATATGGGCCTGGTTGTACAGCCCATACGAATCAGGGACAACCTGCAGCTTGCGCCGGGCAGGTATGTGATAAAGCTCAAGGGCAACATCCTTGCTGCTGGTGAACTGCGGATTGGCTGTTTGCTGGCAATGAACCCCGGTGGTATAGCTGAAGAAATAGCCGGCATCCCCACCAAAGAGCCAACTTTTGGCCTGGATGCGCTCTGGATTGAAAGGGACAAAAAAGACGATGCCGAAATGGCAGGCTACACAGTAGTTGATGAAGTGACTGTGCTGATAACTCATCTGAGAGAAGCTATCAGCAGCCATGCTCATGAACTGCTGGGGAGGCAGGAGGTAAAGCTGCTCATAGACAGCGTTAAAGAAAATTACTCTGCAGTCACTGAAGAGCTTATCCCCAACCTGCTGTCTGTGGGCGAAGTGCAAAAAGTACTGCAGAACCTCCTAAAAGAAAAGATACCAATCAAAGACATGGTTACTATCCTTGAAACCCTGGCCGACCGTGCCACCGAAAGCAAAGATATTGATTACCTGACAGAAATGGTGCGCCAGTCAATGTCGCGTACAATTTGCAGCATGTTTTCCGGTGAGAACAACAAACTGTATTTGCTGACATTGGACCCGGAACTGGAACAAAAAATTGCTGATTCACTGCAGCATACGCCACAGGGTACATATCCTGTTTTGGATCCCGGACTGACTAAGGGGATTTTAAACAGCCTTGTCTCCCAGGCGGAGAAAATGACCATGAAGGGCAGACAGCCCATTGCGCTGGTTTCACCCCGCATACGACTGCCTCTGAAAAGGCTGCTGGAAAGGTCTCTGCCACAGCTAATCCTGTTATCTTTCAATGAAATTATCCCGGGTGTAGAAGTTGAAGCAGTGGGGATGGTGAGCAAATAATGAAAATAAAAAAATACACAGCTTTAAGTATGCAGGACGGCCTGTCCCGTATACGGCGGGAGATGGGCCCTGATGCTGTAATTATAGAAAGCAGGAAAAGAAGGCACAAAGGTTTCCAGGGCTACTTTCTTCCCAAAATGCTGGAAATTACCGCAGCTGTGGACAGCAGCGAAGAAAAAAAGAAAGATAAATACCACAGTGCTTTAAGTGACGGCCCCAATGTGGGTGAGGAGTTTGTACAGTTAAAAAACATGATGCAGAAAATATTATCTCAACAGGAGATTAATGCCACTGAAGGAGACAAAACGCTGGCTTACTGGCAAAAAAGGCTTATCGGAAATGATGTGGAGAGTGAATATGCCACAGATCTCCTCTCCGGCATTGCCCCTCTGTCGGATAGTAAAAATCTTTCAAGTGAAATCATGGAAACATTGGTGTTAAGCAAGCTCAGCAAGAGCATTTTAACTGCCGAATTGCCCAAAAAAATTAAGTATATCTCTTTTGTCGGACCTACAGGTGTGGGGAAAACTACCACACTGGCCAAACTGGCTGCTGATTTTACATACCGGCAAAATAAAAAAACTGCAATCATTACAGTAGACACTTACCGCATAGGCGCGCTGGAACAGCTTAAAGCTTATTCGGAAATAACCGGCATACCGCTCTGTGTTGTTTATTCAGTCGAAGAAATGAAAGCAGCTGTAGAAAAATTTAAAGATTCTGATGTTGTCCTTATAGATACAGCCGGGCGCAGCGCACAAAACCCGCTGCAGATTGCAGAAACAGCGCAATACCTCAACTGTATAGCCACAGGAGCAGTATTTTTGGTAATCAGCGCAACCACCAAGGTGCGGGACCTGCGTAAGATTGCACAGGCTTTCAGCAAGACCGGCTATAATGGCCTCATATTGACCAAAATTGATGAGACGGACACTTTCGGTAATTTCCTGAATGTATGCAGGATAACATCTCTGCCCATTTATTATATAACCACAGGACAGAATGTGCCTGACGACATTGAACCTGCCGCTGGCGAAAGGATGGCTGACATGGTGCTGGGGGAGGATTCAGATGGCTGATCAGGCAGAAAAACTGAGGGAAATGGCTGCAGCAAACGAAGGCACAGAAAATAAGTCACATAAAATGCGTGTAATTACTATTACTAGCGGAAAAGGCGGAGTGGGCAAGTCCAATATTACTGTAAATCTTGCTTTGGCCCTGGCCCGCCTGAATAAAAAAGTTGTTATTTTTGATGCTGATTTTGGCATGGCAAATGTGGATATATTACTCGGTTTGATACCCCGCTATACAATGCACCATGTTGTGAGGGGAGAGAAAAGGCTGCAGGAGATAATTTTGGCTGGGCCGCTTGGAGTACAGATTGTACCGGGAAGCACGGGCCTGCTGGAAATGGCCAACCTGAAAGGGCTTGAGCGGAGGCTGCTGTTAAAACAGCTCCTGGAACTGGAGAAGAGTGCGGAAATCTTATTAATAGACACTGGGGCGGGCATCTCAAAATCAGTGCTTGGGTTTATAACAGCGGCGAGTGATGTCCTTGTAATTACCAATCCCGAGCCTACATCCATTACAGATGCCTACAGCATTACTAAAATTATCAGTCAGTACCAATTGCACCGTGAAGTTAAACTGCTTGTCAACCAGGTGAAAAATGAGAAAGAGGGTGATGAGGTGGCAGAACGGTTTTTACGTGTGACACAGAAGTACCTGCAGTTGTCACTGCAGTATGTGGGCTGTATTACTACAGACAGTGCGGTAACACGCTCCGTCAGGGAACAGCATCCATTTCTTCTGGCTTATCCAAACAGCAGGGCGGCTCTTTGTATAGAAAGAATAGCCGCTAACCTTACAGAACCCGGCCATTTAAATGCGGGTGAAGAAGGCATGAGACGCTTCTTAGAAAAAATATCCAAAATCTTTTTGTGACGGTGGTTTATGTTATGTCAAAAAAGCACTATTTTTATATTAATCAAAATTTACAAATTGCAGTGGCAGGAGATGATTTTTTTTATAAAACAATCATTCATGACCTGTCGGAAAATATTATTTATGTAACAGTGCCGACTTTTAAAGGCAGCCCTTTTATGCCGCAAAAAGGTGAAATGGTAGACGGAATTTTTTTTGAAGGGAGCGCCATGTTTTTTTTCACAACGGCTGTTTTGGGCCTAAGGGCTGAGAACGGGTTTTATCTGCTGATGCTGCAAAAGCCTCTCAGCCTGACGCGCAAGCAGCGGCGCAACTATTACCGCCACCCTGCTGTTTTGGATATAGAATTTCAACTTGTCATAGACGCAAAAGACAAAGAAAATAATAGTCTGCCGGTTCCATGGTGTAAGGCAAAAACCCTGGATATCGGTGGAGGAGGAATCAAGTTTACCTGCGACACCAGGCTAGACAGGGGCACAGCACTAAAGTTGAAAATATTCATTGGCGAAAAATCGGATAAAGAGCCTGTTATAGTTACCGCTGGGGGTAAAGTTGTACGGGTGGTCCCCTCTCCCGTTAAGGCGGGCAGCTATAATTATGGCCTCAGTTTTACAGCTATTGAAGAAAAACAACGTGACAGGATAATAAATTATATTTTTAATCTTTCCAGAAAGAGGATTTTATAACGACTGCGCCTTGAAACAAAAGCGAAGATTCGACTATCAGGGGGGATTACTGTGCTGCAGCAAGGATATGCAATGTTAGATGGTTCCCGTGAAGAGATTATTAAAAAATTTCTGCCGGTGGTAGGCCGTATTGCCAGCCGCCTGGCTATGGGACTGCCAGGCCACGTGGACAGGGATGACCTCGTCAGCAGCGGGATAATGGGCCTGCTCGATGCACTGGAGAAGTATAACCCGGCTAAAGGCCCGTTAAAGAATTATATACCGCTGCGGGTTAAAGGGGCTATGCTGGATGAACTGCGTAAAATGAGCTGGCTTCCCCGCAGCCTGCTCTCAAAAACCAGGGAAGTGGAAAAATCCAACTCAGTATTAAGCGCGGCCCTGGGGAGGAGCCCCAGTGAAGAAGAGCTGGCGGCGCATATGAAAATAAGCACACAGGAGCTTTATACTCTGCTTGCTCAAATCAACAGCAAAAGCCTTGTCTACCTGGAGGAATATCTTTTTGCTGCCGATGAAAACGCCATGAAGGTGGAAGAATACCTTTCTGATCAAAGTGAGTGGGTAAACCCCGAGGCCAGCCTTATTAAAAAAGAGCAGGAGGGCAAATTGGCTGGAGCGGTAGATACACTGTCGGAGAGAGAACAGCTTATATTACACCTCTACTACCAGGATGAGTTAACTTTAAAGGAAATAGGGCAGGTCCTTGATATTTCAGAATCAAGAGTGTCGCAAATTCACAGCAGGATTATGTTAAAGCTGCGCCACCAGCTAAAGGAGGATTAAATGGCCTATTTTTTAATATTTGCCGGCATTATTCTGACAGTCTGTTCTTTTGGCACTGTCTGCAGAAAAAATAATGGGTTGCCGACAACCGCTTTGCCGTTTGGAGAAGGCGATAAAGCAAAAGGCGCCGTCAATTTCCAGGATGCTTTATTTCCGGCCATGCAAAATGCGGCCGACAGCGGTATGCTGTATGAACTTAAAGAAAAAGTGGAAGCGCGATTGGCTGAACTGAGTGAGCAGAAAGAACTGGTAACTCATCTCATGCTGAGAGTTGAGAAAAGGTTGTCGTCCGGTGAGGACAAAGCTGTGGAGAAACCAACCCGGCACGCGAGGGAAGACAATATACCTTCTGCAGATTACCTGGAAAGGGCGCGCCTGCATAATGACATCTATTTGCTGCATGACCTGGGGGTTCCCCTGGCAGAGATCGCCAGGCAGGTGCGAAGGGGAAAGGGTGAGGTGCAATTAGTGCTTGGGCTAAGAAATATATAACAAAACCGGCGACCGTCGATGAAGAAGGAGGGTTTTTATGCTCAGAGGGCTGTATGCTTCTGCCAGGGGAATGGCGGTTGAAAGCAAAAAACAGGAAGTAATAAGCAATAATTTAGCCAACAGCAATACCACAGGTTTCAAAAAAGATATTGTTCTGGTCCGCAGTTTTTCTGAAGAACTGCTTGCCATTACGGGCAAAGGGCAGGCTTCATCGCTTGGTGGTTTAGCTGAAAGCCCTGTCCTTCAGTCCATAGCAACAATTTACTCTCCAGGTATGCTGGAGGAGACAGGACGGGATCTGGACCTGGCACTCACCGGCGCCGCGTTTTTTACTTTGCAGACGCCCGCAGGAATAAGGTATACAAAGGACGGCTCTTTTGGTATGGACAGAGATGGATTTTTGGTTTCCGGCGATGGCTATCAGGTTTTGGACGTGGGTGGACGAGCGATTACACTAAGCAGCAGCAATGTGGATGTGGATGAGGACGGGGAAGTGTGGGAGGCTGACGGGCAGAAAAAGAGGTTTGTTGCAAAGCTCGGGCTCGCTGTTTTTTCCGCAGAGGATCTGAAAAAGCTGGAGAAGAAGGGACAAAACCTTTTTGAAGCCGTGGCTGCCGCGCCTTCTGCGCAGGGTTTGGGGCAGGTCAGGCAGGGTATGCTGGAGAGGGCGAATCTGGATATAATCAGGGAAATGGTTGATATGATCAGTGTTATGCGTGTTTATGAGGCAAACCAAAAGTCTCTGCAGGCCCAGGATGAAATTCTCGGCAAGAGTATTAATGAAGTTGGAAGACTGCGCTAAGACAGGGGGGGAAAATTAATGATCAGAAAACTGTGGAACAGCGCTGCCGGTATGCTCGCCCAATCTTTTAAAGTCGACACTATAGCTAACAATGTTGCCAATATAAACACAATCGGTTTCAAAAAGAAAGAAGTCCATTTTCAGGACCTCTTATACAGCTCTGCGCGCAGCGCAGGGAAACCGGCGGCGTTAAACGAACAGGAGAAGTTGCTGGTGGGTCAGGGGGTCAAGCCGGCGGTTGCCAAGACTTATTTTTCACAGGGTATGCTTCAGGAAACAGGCAGAGAGCTTGATATGGCAATTCTTGGGGATGGCTTTTTTCAGATAAGGCTTCCCGACGGTCGCGCCGGCTTTTCACGTGCAGGCGGCTTTACCCTGGATTCAGCATTAAGGCTTGTAACAGAGGACGGGTACCTGGTGGATATGCTGCCGCCCCACTTGTCAGGGAAGGAATTTACCACAATCAGTATTGACAGTGACGGCTTGGTGCGACTCTATAATGATGCCGGTGAAGTAACCGGTGAAGGCGAGGCTGCGATCTACAGATTTAAAAACCCGGAAGGATTAGAATCTATGGGCAGAAATCTCTGGCTGGCCACAGAAAATTCGGGAGAAGCGGTAGGAGGCAGGCCTGGTACCGCAGGTTTGGGCGCCGTCAGGCAGAAATTCCTGGAATACTCCAATGTCAGTATGATAGAGGAGATGACCAGTCTTATCCTGGCCCAAAGGGCCTATGAATTAAGCTCCCGGGCAGTGAAGACGGCTGACGACATGTGGGCCATCGCCAATCAAATCCGTAAATAAATTTATCGGCAGAAGAAAGCAATCCTGCCAAAAAGGAGGCTTTATGAAAGTAAATAATTTTTCTCAGGGGACAGCAGATGCTATGCTTGTGGAAAAAAAGAATCCTTCCGAGCAGGAAATGAAGAAGGGTGCTGCGGATTTTACCGCTGTTTTCTATGAAAAAATGATTAAAGGGATGCTAACGGCCACTTTAGGCGAAAAAGGGCTGCAGGAAGATGTGTGGTGGGAGATGGTGGCCAGGGAAATTTCCCGAGCATCAACAGCGCCTCTTACGCCATTAGCGGCAGAGTTGTATGAAAAGCTGAAGCATTCATCCTGACGCAAGCAGACGTTTTAAAGAGTAGCCAAAAACTGCCGATATAGGCAAGAGAAAATTAGAATACGGCCAAATCTATGCGTCCTGTATCTTTATTAAAACAGATTTTCACTCTGCTTCTCTGCGAGCTAAACTTGTAGGAGCTTTCACCCACAGTAACTATGGTGTTTTCAAAAGCTTTATTTATAAATACTGCCTGGTCTTGCGGCACAATGACATTAGTAACAACAGCAGCTTCTGACCCTACCGTATTGACCCTGATATTTTTCCTGGCCCTGATAGTGCCTCCGCGGGCAACACCGTTAATTTCAATGCTGTCATAAGAAGTGATATCCGTGTGAAAACACCCCTGGCCGGCTATAGTAACTTTCCCACTGGCCACCAGGCGGGAGTTGAGGCAGTATAAGGCATTAATATCGCATTTGTCGGCAGAATTGATACTGAGAAGCTTTTTTACAGTGGCTGCCGTCTGCAGAAGCTCCACAGCATTGTTTAATTCCTGGTAAGGCAGACGTTTGAATTCATTTAATTGGTTTGTCAGGGAAGAAACCGCGTAAATTAAATCCTTGCTGAAATCATGGGGAAAGTCGATTGCCGCAGCCTGAGAGAGTTTTTCAATCTGGCCCCTAAAGCCGTAGAACTTCTTTTCAACCAGGATATCAAGGATAAAGCCGAAGCGGGCATCTTCATAACCCGGCGCACTTTTAATCTGCTGATAGGCGCTTAAAATCTCCGCCAGTGTCGACTCAAACCCGACAAGATAAGGGTAAAGCTGAAAACCAAAATACTGGCGAGTTCCTGCCAACATGCTGCTGTTTATCACATTGCCACGTACAGAAACAGCACCTTCCGCTTTAATGAGCGCGCCATTTACGCTGCCAAAGACTTGCACGCTTCTGCCTGAATGGACTTCCATTGACTCGGTTACTTTGCCTTTAATTATTATATCCCCCTGAAACCTGATGTGGCCGGAACTCAAATCCACATCACTGTTCAGAGAGAAAACAGGCTCAACTGTTATAGTGTAGTGCCTCCCCTGCCTGTCCAGAAGAGGCCGGCCAAGGACAGCGGAAAAAACCTGCAGTTTATCGTTACTGAAATATGTATTTTTACCTGCTCTCAGGAAGATATCTTTTACAGGCGGCGCAGGAATCTCTTTCCCGGTCACCGTTTTGCCCGGTTTACCGGGCACTGCCGGAACCTTTTTCGTCAGCAAAGTCTCACTTACAGTGGAGGGGACGGCGCCTTTATCCCTGTAATCTATCTTCTCTAAGCCGTCTTCCGGCAGAATAACTGTACGTTCAACTGCAAAATAAACTTCCAGGCGCGCATCTGCACCAGGTTGAGGCGGAAGCCCCGTGGCTGCGACTACCCATTCACCGTTAAAAAGTGATAAGGCCGTTTCTACAGCCTGATGATCAATACCATAAATAACACCTGCTGCGCTTAGAAGTTCGTATATCCGGCCTAAGTCAAGTTGTTTTTTAACCTTCAAGGAAGCATAGAGGCCGTCACTACTGATTCTTATTTCTACCGGGCTTTTTTCAACCTGACTGGCGTCCGGAGCATCTGTTTTATAGTCTTGTCCTGCCATGCCGGCAGCCTCCCCTGTAAAATTAAATATGGAATAGTTAATTCTCGCATATTGCTTTATTTCCTGCAATAACCAAAAATACTGTTTGAATATGACATAAAACTGCAATATTTTAAAGGAGGATTTTAATGGCGAAGGATGTTCTGTCACAGTCTGAAATAGAGTCTATCATCAGTGCCTTAGGTACCGGAGATTTATTGCCAAAGCAGCAGGACAATAAAACACGGCATGATAAAAAAATGAATCTCTATGATTTTAAGCGGCCAAATAAATTCTCCAAAGAGCAAATACGGACGCTAAAGAATATTCATGAAAATTTTGCGCGCATGCTGACAAATTTTTTGACAGCATACCTCCGGATGCCTGCCACAGTAAAACTGGAGTCTATCAGCCAGGTGACCTACGAGGAGTTCATTTATTCCCTACCGCTGCCGACTCTTGTAACAATATTCAGACTTTCTGATACAAATGGAAGTGCCATCCTTGAGACGAACTCTTTTTTTACTTATCCCATCATAGATATCCTGTTTGGCGGCGAAGGCAAGCTTATCAAGAAAACGCGGGAACTAACAGAAATAGAATTAAGCGTAATGCGCAGGGTAAATGAAAAAATCTTAAATAACTTGAGTTACGCCTGGGAAGATATTGCTCATATTTCTCCACAAATCGATTCCCTGGATACCAACCCCCAGTTCAGTCAGCTGCTTGTATCAAACGAGGCCGTAGCGCTGATAAGTTTTTCTGCCAGGATTGCAGGAAATGACGGCTACATTAACCTCTGCCTGCCTTATATAACCCTGGAACCTATTTTGACTCAACTCTCAAGTCAAAACTGGTATGCCAGGCAATCAAAAACAGAATGGGATGCTACCAGAGCGCTGCTAACACTGGAGAAAAAAATTAAAGTTACCGAAATTGAATTGACGGCAGTGTTGGGGAGAACGACCATCTCAGTATCAGAATTTCTGAATTTTGAGGAAGGCGATATTATTCTTCTAGACAGCCAGATAGATAAGCCGGTCGACCTCTGCCTTGAAGGTAAGACAAAATTCAGGATCAACCTCGGCACTGTCGGTACAAAGATGGCCGGAGTGATCACAGAGATTATTAATGAAGAGGAGGGGAGGGAATGAGCGCAGTAACAAGAAATTTGGAATTAATTCTGGACGTGCCTGTAAAAAGCAGTGTAGTTGTGGGCAAAACCACAAAAAAGCTAAAGGAACTACTGGCGGTTAAACCAGGTATGATCATAGAAACTGAGAATCTTGTCGGTGAGTATGTTGAACTTCATGTTAACGACAACGTGATAGCTCTTGGTGAAGTTGTTGTCGTAGGAGAGAATTACGGTATTCGTGTTAAGCAGATTATTGGTCCCGAGGAACGGATATTGAAGCTTAGGTAAATTTTAATATACTGCGTTGAAGGGATGGATTATATGACAGAGCAAAACATCACACACTGTACCGGTAGTGAAATGGACGAGGAACTAAACCTTATAAAAAATATTACTATTGAAGTACAGGGTATTATTGGCAGGGTCAGAATACCGCTGGAAGAAGTGCTGCAACTGGGAGAAGGTTCTGTGGTGGAGCTTGACTCCGAGGTAGGGGATGACGCGGAAATATTAATTAACGGTAAACGCATTGCCAGGGCCGAAATTGTGGCTGTCGGTAACCAGTATGGCCTCAGGCTGAGTAAGATTATAGCAAAATGACGAAAGAATGGTTGATGTTAATAAAATTTTTCTGCCTGTCAATCTAAATATAGAGCAAACAAAAAGCTGTCTTGCTTTTATGGCAAGGCAGCTTTATTGCTGAAAATTATTACCTGATTATGTTGTTTTTAGCCAGCAACTCTGCTAAGTATCCTATGATTTCCCGCCTTCTGATAATCCCGATAAACACATCGTTGTCATCGACTACGGGTACAAAGTTTTGAGTAATTGCCAGTGAGAGCAGGCTGTCTACTTTGGCATCAATGCGCACCGGGGCATTTTCTGTTCGCCAGGGTATGTCCTGCAGGGGTATCCTCCCAGTGTCTTCAAAACTCAGTCCCGGGGTGTTTTTAAGTTTCCAGAGAAAATCGCCCTCTGTGATTGTACCGACATATTTGCCCTCGCCATCTATTATGGGTACAGCAGTATAGCGATGATATTCCATTTTTTCAATTGCCTGTCGCATGGTGCACGTCAGCAGCAGGTAGACAACCTCTTTTTTGGGGATGAGAAAAAATGCGATATTAATACACATAACCCCTTTCTATCACTTATACGATTTGCGTGAGTGATTAACTGTTTTTATCCAGCTTTGATAAGAATTCAACAGGGTAATTGCTTTTCCCTGCAGTTTGAACCGAATTTTATAGACTGATCACTATCATCCACCCTAAACATTGTATGCTCTAACTGCAAAAATAGTTTAAGGTAATTTTTGTTTGTCAAATATAAAGAGGAAAATCTGCCATTATGTTGAATATATTGAAAATTACAAAAAATCAGGAGGAATTATGAGAGAAGGGAACGGCAAGCGGATAGAGCTGGAGCGCAACAGGCTGAAAAGCATTCTTGACTCCATGGCAGACGGCATTTATATCATCAATCAAAAATTTGAGATTGAGTACAGCAACCCGGCCTTTGCACGCGAGTTCGGCCCGCTGGATTCACAAAAATGCTACACTTATTTCCATGACAGGACTGAAGTGTGCGAGTGGTGCAAGAGCCACGAGGTATTTGACGGCAGTACTGTACGCTACGAATGGTATTCTGCCAAAGCGGGTAAAACGTATGATACTATCAGTATTCCTATCCAAAACTCTGCCGGTGAGGATTGCATGCTTGAGATATTTCGTGATGTTACGGATCTTAAAAGAGTGGAAACCTATCGCCAGGCTCAGATAGAGCTGTTATCTTCTCTGACGGATATATCCAATCTCAGCGAGGCCAAGCTGTTAATATTAAACAAGCTTAAAGAAATAACAAAAGCAAGGCATGGTTCTATCACTCTGGCAGTTGACGGAAAACTTGAGAATGTCGGGCCAGTGGTCCGAGTGGAAGCCGACAACGTATTAATAACGGTCTTGAGTGGTCAGGAAGCAATTGGGCACATAGACCTGAAAGAGTTGAAAAAAGGAACCCTGACTCAAAGAGAAACAGCTTTCCTGGAAGCTTTAACACACCCAATAGGTTCTGCCCTTAAGCATCTGCTCACCCTGGAGGCATTAAAGGAATCTGAGGAGAGGTACCGTGAGATTCTGGCTTCCATTGAAGAAGGTTACTATGAAGTTGATCTGGCCGGCAACTTTACTTTTTTTAACAATGCTCTCTGCATGTCCTTAGGGTATTCAAGGGATGAACTCATGGGGCTAAACTATCGCGACTATTACCAGGACCCTGGAATTGTTTACCGGACTTTTAACCAGGTATTTCTAACCGGAAAACCCATACGCGGTTTTATGCTGGACATTACCCGCAAGGACGGCAGCACCGCAAATTCAGAGGTGTCCATATCATTAATCAAAGATAAAAACGGCAAAGCCGCCGGCTTCAGGGGAATAGCCCGCGATACAACCGAGCGCTCCCAAATTGAAAAGAAACTAAGATACCTGAGCTCGCACGATCAACTGACAGGACTCTACAACAGGACTTACTTCGAGGAAAAATTGCAGAGTTTGAAAGTCTCAGGGGTCTACCATGTTTCCATAATTTTGGCTGACCTTGACGGGTTAAAACTTGTGAATGATTCGATGGGGCACGTTTATGGCGACCGGCTTTTGGTCACATCTGCCAATGTGCTAAAAAGCGCGCTGCGTAAAGATGATGTTCTGGCCAGGGTTGGAGGAGATGAATTTGCAGCTATTTTGCCGGCAACCCAAGAGGATGTAGGTGAAAACGTTATCAGGCGTATTCGTGAAGCTTTTGAAAAACACAACCTGCATAATCCTGAACTTCCACTGAGTATTTCTTTGGGTTTGGCAACCGCAGAGGCCGGCAGCAGCCTCGATGAATGTTTTAAGAAAGCGGACAATCGGATGTACCATGAAAAATTATACCGCAGTGCCAGCGCCAGGGGCCAAATTGTCAGCGCCCTGTTAGCTGCGCTGTCGGAAAGCGACTACATTGCTGACGGCCATGCTGTCCGCCTGCAGGAGTTGTGCTTTAAAGTAGGACAGGAACTGCAGCTTCCCTCCCAGCAGATGACTGACCTTGCCCTGCTTGCACAGGTCCACGACCTGGGCAAGGTTGGAATCCCGGACCGCATTTTGTTTAAGAAAGGTATGCTGACAGACAGTGAATGGGACATTATGCGGCAGCATTCTGAGAAAGGCTATCGTATCGCCCGCTCTTCCCCTGATTTGGCGTCGGTTGCAGACCTTATTCTGCGGCATCACGAACGCTGGGACGGAAAAGGATACCCCCTGGGCCTGCAGGGGGAAGAAATCCCGATTGAGTGCCGCATACTTGCCATTGTTGACGCCTACGATGCTATGACAAACCACCGGCCTTACAGCACAATCAAAACTAAGGAAAAAGCTGTGGAAGAACTGAAAAAATGCTCGGGTACACATTTTGACCCGCATCTTGTAGAATATTTTTTAAGTATTATTGAAGAATATGCAGTTTAATGAGGAAAGAAAAAAAGGAAAAAGCATACTTGCGTCAAAGCTTAAATAAAACATCAAGCAGTGGGAGGGAACTCAGTGAAGATTGTGCTCAATGCTCCTGTGCCGCCTGAGCAGGTAGAAAGGATTCGGCTACTTGCCGCAGGTGCAGAAGTTGTTGTGGTTACTGATGACAAAGAACTGGAAATTCATCTGCCGGACACTGAAGTACTGGTTTCTTACGGTTTTAAGCTGAACAGGAAAATAATTGAAAAAGCCGGGCAACTGCGATGGGTGCACGCTCTGAGCACCGGCGTTGACGCGTTTTTACGCCTGGGCCTGCAGGAGAGAGGCATTATTCTCACAAATTCACGCGGAGTGCACGCCAATCAGATGACTGAGCATATCTTTGCTTTCATGCTGTCTTTTGTACGCCTGTTTCCCAGATTCGTTTTACAGCAACGCGAGTCCAACTGGAAGAGGTGGGACATAGATACTCTCGCCGGCAAAACACTTGGCATCGCCGGACTGGGCAGTATCGGACAGGAGCTGGCACGCAGGGCTAAAGCCTTTAACATGACAGTTATCGGCACAAAAAAGAACCCTACTCCGGTCGACTGCGTTGATGAAGTCCTGTCTTCGGAAGAGTTGCATAGAATGCTGCCGCGCGTGGATTTTTTAGTCATCATAGTGCCTTCTACTAAGGAAACGCATCACCTGATTGGCAGGGAGGAACTCTCTTTGCTAAAAAGCAGCGCCTACCTGATCAATATGGCCAGAGGCGATGTGGTTGACCAGGAGGCGTTAATTGAAGCCTTAAAGGAAAAGAAAATAGCCGGTGCCGGGCTTGATGTTACCACCCCGGAACCGCTGCCACCTGACGCTGAGTTGTGGACACTTGACAATGTGCTTATTACACCACACATGGGAGGAGGCGCACCTGATTATCTTAAAATCACAACAGATATCTTCTGCCTTAACCTTAGTGACTACATAAAAGGAGATGTGCCCTCTCTTAACCTGGTAGACCAGAACAGAGGATACTGAAACTCAGCAGAAAATTGCATGGCCGGCAGGGATTTTTTTCTTACCCGGAGAAGTAATTTTGTAAACAATATAGAGGGAGGGAAAGTATGTATAAAGTGTTAGTTACTACCGACGGATCGGCGGATTCTATGAAAGCGCTGGAATATGCGGCACTGATTGCAAGTCAGAATTGCAGAAGAGGAGGGCTTTGACCTTCTGGTGCTGGGCAGCAGGGGATTAGGGGCATTCAAAGGGATGCTCCTAGGCAGTGTCAGCAGTAAAGTGGTTAACCGTGTCCATACCACAGCAACAGTTGTAAAGTAAGCGCCATAAGTAAATTATTTCCAGGGCAATATTTGGAGGAATTGGCCCTTGCTGTGTAGAATACTCCCTGCATGGCAAGGGGGGAGAAAGATGCCTTACTATTACCTTGAGTTGGTGACACCCGGCGCAGAATCTGATCTGTGTGACGGGTGTCTCCTGACAAGTTATGCAGAGGTCAAAGAGATGCTGAGGGAGAGTAAAGGATTGCGTTTTGTAGTAACTGAACAGGTGGTCACAACACACTGTTAGAAATTCAATATTACCAGGGGGTAACCCCTGGTTTTCTTTTTAGTCGATATATGTTAAGGAAAGGGGAAGTAAATAAACGTATAAGTGTAAAACAGCAATAAACCTTAAAAATCCAACTGTGAAGAAGGTAAAGATATCTTTACTCCCAATAACAAGCTGTAAGAGATGAAAACGGAGTTTGCCAACGCTAAATATTATGAATATAATGACATTGACGCACTCAATGAGAACGATTTTCAATCGCATTATCCACGGGGAGGTAGATACATATTAAGATTAGAGCAATTAGTTTTTTTTAACAGCCCACCTGAGAATGATTATCATCACAATGAGAAGAGGGAGAGTCTAATATGATTAAATCCAAGAAATCAATTATAGTATTGTTAGTCGCAATTTTATCATTAAGCCTTTATGCAACAGGTTGTGGGAAAAAGGCAAATACACCGGCTGCACCGCCAAAAGGCTCAGAAAATGTTAACACCGACCCGGGACAGCTGGTTGTCTACTCAAGCCGCAATGAAAGATTCACTCAGGAACTGCTCGATAAATTTTCTGCCGACACAGGGATTAAAGTGTTGCCACTGCATGGGGCCAAAGAATTGCAAATTGTTGAGGAAGCAAGAAATGTTCAGGCTGACATATTTATTTCAAACGACCTGGGAGCTTTGGGATACTTACATCTTGAAGGATTGCTGCAAGGAGCAAATCCAAAGGGTATAGAAACAATTCCTGCCAATTTCCGGTCTGATGACAACGCATATATTGCTATTTCACTGAGGGCACGGGGTTTTATCTACAATAAGGACCTGATTACTGAAAAAGAAATGCCAAGGAGCGCTGAAGATTTATTTGATCCCAAGTGGGCACAGCTTAAAAACGGCTACGCAATTACCCGCGGCGGCAACGGCGGCATGATCGGGCACGTATCAGCTCTCCGTTATGAGTGGGGCGATGCGAAAACAGCTGAATGGATAGATGCCATCAGAAAAAATTCAGCGGGCATTTATCAGGGCCATAGTGAAATCCGCAAAGCTGTTGGGGCCGGTGAACATACCTTCGGCCTTGTGAACAACTACTATTTCCATCAACAGTTATTAGAACCCACCAACAACAATGTAGGTTTCATTTATCTTGACCAGGGCCAAGGGCAGATGGGCGCCGTTGCCAATGCAGCAGGAGTCGGCCTTGTCAAAGGCGGGCCCAATGGCGCAAACGCCATTGCTTTCCTTGAGTGGCTGCTGCTTCCTGAAAATCAGGCAGCATTTGTGGGAGCATCCCTGGAGCTTTTGATTAACTCACAGTTTGGCGCAGTTTATCCACCTGCAGTTCAGCCGCATATTATCGATTTCAAAGATTTGAAACTTCAGAATATGCCCATCAAAGAGCTTGGGAATTATTTTCAAGATACAAGGGCCTTAATTGAGGCCTCCGGATTAGATCTTGATTTAAAATAAACTTAAAAAGGGCAGCTTTGGGAGTGCATAATGAAAAATAATAATATGTCACAATTAAACATTAAGCAAAATTCCGAGGTTGGGGAAGAAACTTCCCCAACCATTCTCCTTTTTCTCAGAAGAATATGGCTTAATATCTGGCATGGTAACCCTCCGGGACCGGTGCTGCTTCTGTTTGGCCTTACTGTTGCAATAATCATGTCAATTCCAATTATTTATGTTATATGGCGTTCACTCTTTGCAGGAGCCGAACGCTGGATGCGCCTGCTTGATGAGAGAATTCCCAGATTATTATGGAACACCCTTTCTCTTACAGCTGCCGTTACGGTATGTACTGTAATAGTTGGGGTTTCATTGGCATGGATCGTTATACGTACCGACATACCCGGCAGAAATATCTGGCGCTGGTTATTAGCTCTCCCCCTGGTCATACCTCCTTATGTAGGAGCTGTAACGTATATTATTGTATTTGGGCGCAGCGGATGGGCCCGGGATTTTTGGCGGGACACACCATGGCTGGTAAATTCATTTGGTGATTACCGGGTAAATATCTTTTCATTTTGGGGAATCTTTTTTGTATTGAGCATGTTCACTTATCCCTACGTATATTTAATTGCAAGCGCAGCTCTCCGTAAAATGAACCGTAACTTTGAAGAAGCAGCCCGCTCCCTTGGCATGAGCAGTTCACAAATATTCTGGAAGGTCAATCTCCCCTTTTTGCGCCCGGCAATCGGAGCCGGAGCCATTCTTGTTTCCCTTTATGTGCTGTCCGATTTTGGCGCCGTTGCCATGCTCCGCTATGTAACTTTTACTGCGGCTATTTACTTCCAAAGGGCCAGTTTTGATACTGCCTCCGCTGCTGTACTAAGCCTGGTGCTAATAGCTTTGACTGTGGTTATACTATGGATCGAGTCCGGCACACGCAAGAAAAATAAATATTATCAAACAGCAAACTCTTATAGGGAACCTTCAATCTTGCAGTTGGGAAAATGGAAACCATTGGCGCTTCTTTATGTCAGTGCAATATTTTTTGTATCTGTATTTCTGCCGGTCAGTGTACTTGTATATTGGTCCAATATTGGCATTCGTATGGGGGCCCTTAATGAAAGGTTTTTTGGTTTTGCGCTGAACAGTTTAAGGATTTCCGGTTTTGCGGCTTTACTATGCATGCTGCTTGCTATGCCGGTTATTTATTTAAAAAACCGTTATCCATCTGTTATTTCAGGTATTATTGACAGATTGGCTTACGGTGGATACGCACTTCCCGGAGTTATTGTTGCCCTGGGTTTTATTTTTATCTTTAACAACCATATACCTGCACTTTACAGGACTTTCTATATGATTGCCATAGCTTTTGTTGTACGTTTTCTGCCACAGTCCATGCAAGCGGGCGAGGCGTCATTAAGCCTTATTTCACCCAGAATTGATGAGGCAGCCCGCAGCCTTGGCTACCCGCCCTGGAAGGTCATGCTTAAGGTTATTCTTCCTAATATGCTGCCGGGAGTCCTGGCCGGAGGAGCCCTTGTTTTTGTCAGTTCCATTAAAGAGCTTCCGGTCAGCCTCATGCTGCGCCCCCCGGGCTTTGATACCTTGGCAGTGCGGGTATATTTTGAAGCTCATGAAGCAATTTATCATCTGGCTGCACCGGCAGCCTTGCTGATTATCATAGTATCTATTATTCCCCTGCGCTATATGTTAAGTAAATACTAGAGGTGAGAAGATATGTTTGATATAGAATTAAAAGCAGTATCAAAAAAGTATGCAGGGACAGAAGAACCAGCTGTAAAAAATCTCTCCTTAGCTGTGGAAAAAGGCTCAATCGTTACATTACTTGGGCCCAGTGGCTGCGGTAAATCAACGACTCTTCGTCTGATAGCCGGCTTTGAAAGGCCCGATGTCGGCAGTATAGCTCTAGCCGGCAAGGTAGTAAGTGACAGCAATACATGGATAGCACCGGAAAAGCGTGGAGTGGGAATGGTTTTTCAGGACTATGCCCTGTTTCCACATCTTAATATTTTTAAAAATATTGGGTTTGGTTATAAAGCCAATGACCATAACAAAAGAATAACGGAGGTTATCGAATTAGTTAACTTAAAGGGGTATGAAAAACGCTATCCCCACGAATTGTCCGGGGGGCAGCAACAAAGGGTTGCGTTGGCCAGGGCGCTGACACGGAAACCCGTTGTGGTATTATTGGATGAACCCTTCAGTAATTTGGACGCAGACCTGAGAGTTCATATGCGCCTTGAAGTAAAGCGTATTATTAAAGAGTCGGGAGCAACTGCTATTTTTGTATCCCATGACCAGAAAGATGCATTGGCCATTTCTGATAGTATAGTAGTTATGAATGAAGGAGTTGTCCAGCAAATGGGTACACCCCGGGAAATTTATCAGTATCCTGAAAATAAATTTGTCGCTACCTTTGTAGGCCAATCTAACATTTTAGAGGGGAAAATGGCCAGGGACGAAGAGTCCGTGATAACTGACCTGGGGATAATACCATGCAGCCATACCCATGGCCTCAAGTCTGGAGAGGAAGTATATATTTCAATCAGGCCGGATAGTTTTGAAATGGATCCTGAAGGTCAAATCAAAGGTCGCATAAAGGAGTCAACCTATACCGGGGAATCCATTGATGCGGTAGTCGAAATTGTTTTTGATAATGGAACGAGGCGGGATTTGCTGACCCACATTCACCCGGAAAAAGAAGTTAAAATAGGGGATTTGGTAAGATTTAAAGTCCTCCCCCATTTTATAGCAGTGATCAGGCATGATTAACGTCTAAAAATAATCTACTTCTCACTACATTCGCTCATGTCAGCAAGCAGTTAGAATTTGACAAAGGAATTATTCCGGCAAAACCGAATAAATATTCTATTATAATTATTAGATTTGTATACAATATTTAAAAATTACAGAACAATATGAACAAAAACTTGTCCGAAAAAAAGTTATATGATTAAATTATAATAGTAGTATCTGTGTTTCATGTTTCCATCTCAGGTACTACAAGTACTCCTGACCTGCTATTTGAAGCATAACTTTGCTAAAAATAGGTAAATAATTATTATAATATTCAAACTTGGAAGGGGGGAAAGAATGAGGTAGGATTCAATCATATCCTAAAATCAGACAAAAATAAGAGGAGGGTTTATATTGAAGATGAAGAAAAAAGGATTATTATTGTGTCTGGTGCTTCTGTTGGTTGTGAGCATGGTAGCGGTAGGCTGCGGTAAGAAAGCAGATCCACCGCCCGTTGACACCACTGATCCCAAGGCTAATTGGCCGTCAAACTTGGCTTTAGGTACTGCAGCCCCGGGAGGAGTTTATTTTGTTTATGGCGGATGGGCGAGCCTGGTTGAAGAAATAGTAGGCATTCCAACCAGTGTGGAAGCTACCGGCGGCCCCGCCGACAACATGATGCTTGTCCATGACGGCGAACTGCAGCTTGGCATGATCACCATGGGCATCGGCTTTGACGGTTGGACAGGCGCCAAAGGCACTGCTTTTGAGAATGACCCGCATACCAATGTCCGCGCTTTATTCCCCATGTACAGCACCTATTCCCACTGGTGGGCGCATAAAGATACCGGTATCAAAGGCCTCAGTGATTTAGAAGGCAAAGTAGTGGGAGTCGGCCCCACCGGTGGAACTCCCGGCACATACCATCCCCTGATTCTTAAACTGCTTGGCATAAATGCTGATGTAGTCTGGGGCGGTACAGCAGACCAGGTTGAGAGCCAGATCGACGGCATGATTCAGGCCAACAGCCAGGCAACAGGCCTGCCCATGGGGGGCCTGATTCAGTACTACTCCACAGTGGGCGCCGACAACGTTGTACTCTTTGGCCCCAATGCCGAAGAGAGAAAGAAAATCCTGGCAGCCTACCCATACTGGACAGAATCCGTTATTCCCAAAGCAACTTATGACGTCTTATCTGAAGACTTAACAACAATTAATGTATTTAACTGGGCCATAGCACATAAGGACCTGCCGGAAAATCTGGTTTATGAAATAGTTGACGCAATTATGACAAACAACGACAGGATGCTGCAAATTCACAAAGCGGCAGCTGAAACTCTTCCCACCGCTATAGGTACCAATACCTTCCTGCCATTGCATCCAGGCGCTTACAAATGGTTTATCGACAACGGTTACAAAGTTCCCGATGGGGCAAAGCCAATAGATTAGTAGTATCTAATCTACGGCTAATCAAGGTGCCACGCCCCTGGCATAAAATAATACCGGGGGCGGGCGCTTTACAACCGATAAATCTACAAGGAAGGCGGGCGACTAGTGACAAATATAGAAAATATGGGTGCAGACACGGATCTTTCCAAAATTTTGTCCCCGGAGCAACTTAAACGCCTGCAGAGTATGGATGTGGAGGAAGACTACGAGCTGTCAAGCCACAGAAAACTGACAGGCGTTACCGCTATATCCGTTACAGTCTGGGCCGTGCTTGCGTCGGTTATCCATATTTATTTCCTGATGTTTAAATCAATTGACCCCTTGAAATTCCGGGCTATTCACGTAGTGACTCTCTCAGTGCTGGGATTTATACTGGTTCCCGGCTGGGCTAAAGCGAAAGAGAAAATCAGCGCCTTTGACTGGGCAGGAGTCGCGCTGTCTCTTTATGTCTTTTACTACTTGTACAGTAATTTTGACGCCCTCATTTGGCGTATAAGGGTTCGCCCCACTGATATGGATGTATTTGTGGCGGTGATTGGGGTAATTTTAATACTGGAGTTGGCACGTCGCACCAGCGGCAATTCACTGCTAATACTAGCTGGCGTGTTTATAACATACGCGCTGTTTGGCAATCGGATTCCGGGGTTTTTAGGCCACAGCGGTTATTCCTTTAAAAGGTTTATGGGTTATATCTACAGTGATTTTGGAGTTTTCAGCGCTCCCATTGCAATTTCTTCGAGATATATTGTCTTATTCATTATATTTGCCGCATTTTTGCAGGTCTCCGGCGTCGGGAAATATTTTGTTGAATGGGCCTTCAGTGTCAGCGGTTCAGCACGCGGCGGGCCGGCTAAAGTCGCCGTGGTTGCCAGCGCTCTCATGGGCACAATGAACGGCACATCGGCCGGCAATGCTGTGGCCACAGGAAGCCTGACAATACCGCTGATGAAGAAAGTAGGCTATTCTTCCACCTTTGCTGCAGCCACAGAAGCTGTGGCCTCATCCGGAGGCCAGATTATGCCGCCCATTATGGGAGCGGGCATTTTCATTATGGCTGAAATCACCCAGATTCCCTATACACGTCTTATGATGGCAGGTATCATTCCCGCGGTCCTGTATTTTTTATCAACTTTTATCGTAGTTGACTATGAAGCCGTAAAACTGGGGCTGGTGGGCTTTCCCCGCTCAGCGTTGCCCAAATTCAGCCATATTATGAAGCGGTCATACCTTTTTTTACCCGTTGCAGTACTCTTTTATTATCTGCTTTCAGGTAAGACTGTTATTTTGGCAGGTGTGGTGGGTATTGTCAGTTGTTTTGTGGTAAGCTGGCTGAATGCGCTGATTTGTTGGGATATCAAAAAGGGAATGGGCTTTACTAAAGTAGTTAAAGGTTTTGAAGGCGGCGCCAGGGGCACAATTCAGCTGATGGCAGTCTGCGGCGCCGCGGGCATAGTGATGGGCGTTATCTCGCTGACAGGCATCGGTGTTAAATTTGCCAACCTGCTGCTTGGCATAGCGGGAACAAGCCAATTGCTCGCTTTAGTCTTCGCTATGGGCATCGCTGTTTTGCTGGGGATGGGAATGCCCACTACTGCGGCATACGCCATCGGTGCTTCGGTGCTTGCTCCCGGCCTGATCAGGATAGGATTGCCCGTTCTGGTGGCTCATATGTTTATCTTTTACTTTGCCTGCATGTCCGCCATCACGCCCCCTGTGGCCCTTGCTGCCTATGCTGCTTCGGGCATAAGCGGGTCAGACCCGATTAAAACAGGCTATATGTCGTTTCGGCTGGGCTTGGCAGCCTTTGTTATACCGTTCATGTTTTACTATTCACCGGCACTGATCATGGGCAATCTCCCGGCGCCCATGATGCTGAGGGAAGTTCTGGCAGACGGCACTGTAACACAAACAGCATTGTCGGTTTATACGGTTGTCCTCAGAAGTGTTACTGCTCTAGTCGGCATTTTTGCCCTGGCGTCAGGTGTGCAGAGATGGTATTTCGGCAAAATAACACTGATACCGCAGCTTTTGCTGTTTGCAGCCTCAATCTCGCTGCTGACGGCAAGTGTTTATGCCGACCTGGCGGGTCTTGGCATTCTTGTTGCACTCTTTTTATTCGGGCGTGCTTCCAAAGCAAAAGATATGGGAGAGCCTGTGGCAAGCGAACAGCTTTAATGTGGGGAAAGATTTGTATTTAACCAGCTGGCTTGCTCTTGTGGATTATTCCATACAGCTAATCATTCTCAGGAGGCGCTTTTAAAAATGTACCTAAATTACGGAAAAGAAAAATTACTGTTGGAGCTTCCCAAGGGTATCAGCTGGAAAGAAATAAAAATCACAGAAATGCCGGTTCTTGAAAACCCTGATGAATCTGTGCGGGAAGCAATTCGCAGGCCCATAGATTCCCCGCCCTTGCGCGACATTGTCAAGCCGGGTGAAAGTGTTTGCCTCCTGGTCAATGACCCTACAAGGGTAGCAAGGAGTGAAGTTTTCCTGCCCGTGCTGATTGAGGAAATGAAAGAAGCAGGGGTTAAAGAAGAGGATATGTTTATCGTCTTCACCACCGGCACTCACAGGACACTTGATGATGATGAGATGGCTTCACTTGTCGGCAGCGACATTGCAGCAAGGATTCCCATGTTCAACCATGACTGCTACAACGATGATGAGTTGGTATCTGTGGGGACAACATCCCGGGGTACCCCAGTCCAGGTAAATAAAAAAGTTTTGGCAGCAGACAGACGCATTTTAACGGGGAGCATAGTCCACCATTTTTTTGCCGGATTTGGAGGAGGGCGCAAGGCTTTAATTCCCGGTGTAGCGGGATATGAAACGATTAAAATCAATCACAGCCTGCTGCTGGACGACCGCTCAAAAATCGGCGTAACCATTGGCAACCCCGCTTACGAGGACCAGGTTGAAGCGGCCTTAATGGTTGGCGGAGATTTCCTGTTGAATGTGGTGTTGAATGAAAAGAAAGAGTTTCTTGGTGTCTACGCGGGAGATATGGTTACTGCTCATTTAAAAGCCTGTGAATTTGTAGAGAAGGTTTATGGCTGTAAAATAGATGCCCTTGCTGATGTTGCAATCGCCAGCAGCGGCGGCTACCCAAAAGATATTAATATCTACCAGGCACAGAAAACCCTTGAAAATGCTGTTAATGCCGTGAAAGTTGGCGGCAGTGTCATATTGCTTGCCGAATGCCCTGAAGGAACAGGTTCACAGGTGTATGAAAAATGGGCAAGACAATACCCATGTTTCGAAGACCTGACGGATGCTCTGAGAAAGGACTTCCACATCGGGGGCCACAAGGCTTACGTGGTGGCCAGGGCGCTGCAAAGAGCAAGGGTGTACCTGGTTTCCTCCCTTTCTCCTGACGTTGTGCGCGCCCTTGGTTTTATCCCTGCAGAATCCCTCCAGGCCGCCGTAGAAGAAGTATTCTCAGGGTTAAGTGCCGGGCAGGATCTGTTAGCTTATGTAATGCCCCAGGGTTCCCTTACAGTTCCTGTTCTGACATAGGGCAAGTAATTGCTTAATCGGGTTATACCAAAAAAACAAGCACGCCGCGAGGCGTGCATTTTCTTTTAAACAACTAAACCCGGCTTTTGCATGGTTTTACCAAGCTGTGACCATACTTATTATAATATCAATGTGGCAAAATAAAAAATCAGTGCCTAAACGACAGACATTTAAAACAGAATCCGGGAGGTTATCTCTTGATGAAAAAAAACCGTTTCACCTCGGCTCTCTACATTATAATAATGCTGTTAATTTTCACAGTGGCTGGATACCGTCTGGCCGTTGCCCCTCCTGCAGTTAAAACCGATGACTTTGAGAAAATTAAACCGGAAACACTGGTTATAGGCAGCGGCTTGCCGGGGGACACTTATTACCTGTACGCAGGCAGCTGGGCATCGTTATCAGCAGAAGCCCTGGAGATACCGGTCACAGTAAACCTGACAGATGGTTCTCACCATAACCTGATATTAATTCAGGAAGGAAGAATCCATCTGGGCATGACCACGCTCGGCGCAGCATATGAAGCCTGGAACGGGCTTGAAAACTGGACCGGCGGGATTGAGCATAAAGACATACGGTCACTTTTCCCCATGTTTAATTCCTATTTTCACTGGATAGCAGATACTGAAAGCGGAATCACCTGTCTGCGTGATATGGAAGGAAAAAATGTGGGGAGCGGTCCCACAGCCGGTACAATGGGTGTCTACGGGCCACGTATATTTTCTCTGCTCGGTATAAACGCCAGACTTACCTACGGCGGTGCCGGTGAACTGCTGGAAAAGCAGAAAAAAGGAGACCTTGCGGCCAACGGGTTTGCCTCCGGCATACCTGTTCCGGCTTACAGGGAGTACGAAAAGTCAAAAGGTATTAAAAATGTCATTTTTATAGGCATAAACAGTGAGGAACGAGGCAGAATCATTGAGCGGTGGCCATACTTTTCTCACACTGTTATACCGGCGGGCACTTATGGCGCGCTCGCTGCAGAGCTGGAAACAGTGGGTATCTGGAGTATTGCAGTGGCCGGCAAGTATCTTGATGATGAGGTTGTATACAAAATCGTAAAAGCTGTCATGGAAAACAACAAGGCAATGGTCTCAAAAGGCCACATGGCAGCAAAGGAGACAACTGCAGAAAATCTGACACAGCTTGATTTTATTCCTCTCCACCCCGGCGCTGTCCGTTACTTCAAAGAGATGGGCTTTAAAATACCTGCACCCCTGATTCCACCTGAATATGCAGAATAAGTTGCCAACCCAATCACATGGTTTTACCTGCACACTGTTCTGCTGGAGGCTCAGCTGTTTCTACACTATTAGCATAAAATCGCTTAGCTTTTAACGTCTGATAAGGCTTAAACAAGGCACAAAAAAAACGGAGAGCCATAAAATATAAAGGAAAACTGCTATGTATGGGTATAAGACGGAGAAAACGAGAGATTAATGCTGGAAAGAAAAATATTTTTCCAAAAAACATTGACTTTTCCCGTGAATTTGTTACAATTTAACTTGATGTTCAGCAGGGCAGAAATTGTCCTTAATGGACAAAAAAAACAATAAAGGAGGCTTCAGAATGAGCGCATTAGGCCGTCAAATTCTGGCTGAATTCTATGGTTGTCCCCCGGACATATTAAACGATATACAACGCATAGAACGAACTATGGTAGACGCAGCGTTGGAAGCGGGCGCCGAAGTCCGGGAAGTGGCATTTCATAAGTTTAGTCCTCAGGGCGTAAGCGGGGTAGTGGTAATTTCAGAATCACACCTTGCCATACACACCTGGCCTGAACTTGGCTATGCCGCAATTGATGTTTTCACCTGTGGGGAAACAGTAGACCCTTGGGTCTCCTGTAACTATCTAAAGGAACATTTCTCGGCTGACCGCATGTCCGCACAGGAGATTTTGCGCGGTAATTTTGATTTTGAAGTCTCCCATAAAGCGGTGAACTTTTAAAGGGGGTACCGTATTGACTACACCGACCTGGAAGTGGTTTATCGAGTATACTCATCCGACTCAGGCGCATATGCACGGGGTTGAGAGGTTTATATACAGCGGTAAAACCAAGTACCAGGTGGTTGAAATCATTGATACCGAGTTCTATGGCAGATGCCTTGTTTTGGACGGTAAAATACAGTCCTCGGAATATGATGAGTATATTTATCACGAAACTTTGATTCAACCGGCCATGGTACTGCACCCGGCCCCTAAAAGCGTTATGGTGGTGGGCGGTGGCGAAGGAGCTGTGCTTAGAGAGATCCTACGGCACTCCAGTATTGAACGCGTGGCAATGGTGGACATCGACAGAGAAGTGGTGGAACTTTGCAAAAAATTTCTCCCTTCCTGGCATAAAGGCACATTTAGTGACCCAAGGGTAGAAGTCCTTTACATGGATGCCCGTAAATACTTGCAGAAAACAGACGAGAGCTTTGACATCATTTTTATGGATCTCACCGAGCCCATTGATGATGGGCCGTCATATCTGCTTTTCACCAGGCAGTTTTACGAAGTAGTGTCAGACAGGCTAAATCCCGACGGTATCATAGCGCTGCAGGCGGGCTCTTTCAATCCCAGGCTGATTAAATGCCATGCTGCCATCTGCAACACTTTAGCCACTTCTTTTCCCATAGTTCGTTCTTACGCTTCTTTTATTCCCTCATACGATGCTGTCTGGGGCTTTGCCCTGGCGTCAAAGAAATATGACCCGCTGCAGATGTCAGTGCGCGAACTGGACAAGCGTCTGGCAGGCAGGGGTACAGCCGGCTTAAAGTTTTATGACGGAGAGACACACCAGGGAATGTTCTCCATACCAAAAGATGTACGCAAAGCGAAGGAAATTGAGATACGGGTAATAGAAGACGGCCGCCCGCTGATTACATACTAGCCACTGAAGGAGTGACGTTTTTTGGAAAAGAGCTTTGTGATGGTAAAACCAGACGGTGTACAGCGCAACCTGATTGGGGAGATAATCAGCCGCTTTGAAAACAAAGGACTGCAGCTGGTGGCTCTTAAACTAATGCAAATACATCCGGAGCTGGCCTCCAACCACTACGGTGAGCATAAGGGCAAGCCCTTTTACAATGACTTAATTGAATTTATAACGTCCGGCCCTGTGGTGGCAATGGTCTGGCAGGGATTAAACGCTGTTTCGGTTATTCGTGCCATGATGGGCAAAACAAACCCTGCCGAAGCTGCGCCGGGTACCATCCGCGGCGACCTTGCCCTTTTCATGGGCAACAATGTGGTACATGGCTCCGATTCAAACGAAAGCGCGCAAAGAGAAATAAGCATCTTTTTTAAGCCGGATGAGCTTGTATCGTATACAAGTGCCGGCGACACTTGGGTGTACTAAAGCAACGCCGGATTAAATCCGGTCAGGCTGTTGAAAAACTTCGCATTACTTTGTCGCTGCGAAACCCCGGCATCCTCAACGTATTGCATATACGCCTGCGGTGCCGGGGTTCCTTGCTTCGCGTCCTGCTCGTTTTTGAACAGCCTGGTTTCTCAGCAATCTGACCGGATTATTAAATCCGGTGTTTTTTTATGTTTCCATGACGAGGGAAATCTCCTTCTCCCTTATCTTAGCCAGTTGTTGAACCCGTTCCAGATAGAGGCGTACGTCCCTGGGACTGCTTTTATTTGTCAGGGTAAAATCAGGGTTGACATACTTGCTTGTGGCGCCGCAGCCAAGTCCGATTATATTGTGGCGCTCCTCAATCATTGCTACATTGTAGACACACTCTCTCCCGGGAAGAGAATAACCTATGTTCTCCAAGCCTCCTAAGA
>JAGXRN010000009.1 GCA_018335875.1 Dethiobacter sp. | reverse complement strand
GTAAGACCCCAGAGAGAATATCTGGTTGATAGGCCGGGAGTGTAAGGGCAGTAATGTCTTAAGCGGACCGGTACTAATAGGTCGAGGGCTTGACCTAAATCTTGTGAAATAAAAATAAGACAAGGGGACGGTTCCTCTGTCTTATAAAAATACCTTTAGCTGTGTAGTTTTGAGAGAACTTTCTGGTGGAAATTGCGGAGGGGACACACCCGTTCCCATTCCGAACACGGCCGTTAAGCCCTCCAGCGCCGATGGTACTTGGGACGTTGGTCCCCGGGAGAGTAGGTCTCCGCCAGATTAACTTTATCACCGGGCCTGAGGATGATAATTCCCTTGGGCTCGGCTGTTTATTCCTCGATAGCTCAACGGTAGAGCAACCGGCTGTTAACCGGTAGGTTGTAGGTTCGAGTCCTACTCGGGGAGCCATAAAAAGCCCTGTGATTTTAAAAATCACAGGGCTTTTTTGGTTCCCTTGTATCTTTAAATAAAAAAATATTTAGTAAATGTAGGAATATATGTAATATATTAAGAATATATACTTCTGGTTGCCGTAAAAAAAAGAAGGGAGTTGGAAGCTTGGGTTTTTTACTGGATTTTAACGATTGGCTGAACGGCATTCTTTGGGGACCTTTTATGCTTACCTTGGTCGTAGGTATAGGACTGTATTTTACAATTGTGCTGAAAGGTATCCAATTTACCCAGTTTAGCCGGGCCTGCCGGGAGATCTGGCGTAAAATCCGCTTTGTGGATGATAAGGATAAGGGTGATATCTCCCCCTTCCAGGCCTTAACCACCGCTATCGCTTCAACGGTAGGTGTGGGCAATATTGCGGGGGTCGCCACAGCCATAGCCATTGGCGGCCCGGGAGCGATATTCTGGATGTGGGTCTGCGGTATTCTGGGGATGGTGACCAACTTTGCTGAAGTAACCCTTGGCGTTCACTATCGTGAATTTCGCGGGGGAGTTGTGGCCGGCGGCCCGATGTATTACATTAAGAACGGCTTAAAAATGCCTTGGCTGGCTGTTCTCTTCAGCATTTTCGGAGCTCTGGCCGCTCTTGGTATCGGCAATATGGTCCAGGCAAATTCCATGGCTGATGTGTTAAACTCTTCCTTTGGCCTGCCCCACTTATGGACCGGAATAATCCTGGCTGTTTTTGTGGGTATTGTTACCCTTGGTGGAATTAAAAGAATTGCACAGGTGTGCTCCACAGTAGTTCCTTTGATGGCACTGTTTTATATTGTTGCTGCTATGATCATAATAATAATCAATATCGCCCAGGTGCCGGCTGCTTTTGGTTTGATTTTCTCATATGCCTTCAGGCCGATGTCAGCAGTGGGTGGTTTTGCCGGAGCTACTCTTATGATGACTCTCCGCTTCGGTATTGCCAGGGGAGTATTTTCAAATGAAGCCGGTTTGGGGAGCACCCCAATCGCCCACTCGACTGCGAAAGTTGATCACCCGGTCCGCCAGGGTGTATGGGGTTTGTTTGAAGTATTCACCGATACCATAGTCCTTTGCACTATGACAGCCCTTGCGATTATCACTACCGGAGTATGGCAATCGGGTGTGACAGGAGCATCCCTTACTGCCATGGCTTTTGATGCAGGTTTGCCCGGTAAAGGCGGCCTCCTTGTCTCCATAGGTGTGATACTCTTCGCCTATACAACTACCATAGTATGGTGCTATTATGGTGAAAAGTGTGCGGAATATTTGTTCGGCACAAAAATTGTTGTCCCCTACAGGATTATCTGGTTGCCCTTCCTGTTTATCGGTGCTCTCGGTGGATTGAAAATGGTCTGGGATGTAGCCGATACTCTCAACGCCCTTATGGCCATACCGAACATAGTGGCGCTTGCAATGCTGAGCGGAGTGGTTGTAAAGCTAACCAAAGAGTTCTTCTCAGCTGAAGAATATGTGGAGATCAAAAAGTCCATAAACCAGTAACCATTGGTTAAAACGGCAGCCTAAAGGGATGGGAAAAGGAAAACCCGTCCCTTTTTTTTGCAGAAAATACTGTATGTATTTCATCTTTGCCGTCATACGTTTTTTAAAAGTAAAGAGCTTCTGTTCATGGCAATCCTGGAGCAGATGAAACAATCAGCAAAGAGGTTAATAGACAGGCTATTTAAAGATTTTGTCAAGCTCTGCAAATAGCCCCTCAAAAATAAGAGATTGTGTGTCCTGAACAGCGTCTTTTATGGCTGACAGCACAGCAATTTCCATGCCGTTTCTTGTAATAATAATCTCCTCTTTGGTGGCAAGCATCAGATATTTGCCGAAGTTATTCTGCAGTTCAGTAGAGCTGACTTTCATATGAGCACCTCCGTCAGAATAAAATTAAGTTAGCTAAAATAGCTAACTTAATTTTATTCATAAGTGAAATCTTTGTCAATATATAGTCCCTGCCAATGTAACAAAAAAGGCTCACTGAAATTCAGGAGCCTCTGATTGAAGAGGGTTTTGGCAGTGTGATTGTTCTACTTTGAAGCTGCGTTATTATACTGGGATATGGAGGCAATACCGTAATTCAATTTGCTAAGGTTCAACTGGCGGTATTGTTCAAATTCACTTATTAATTGAGCGAAGATTTTTTTGACAGGCAGGATTTCATTGATGCGGTGAAAGAACTCTCCGGCAAAAACGAGCCCGTTTTCTACATCGCCCTCTACAGCGCTCTCCAGCGCTTTAAGGATGCAGAAGCTGTGTGTGCAGTGCTTCAGGCAGCCTTTACATTCTTTAACGGGGATAGTTTTATTTACCCTGAGCAGCTCGGTAAGATGATTGCGGATTGCGCGGCCGGGCAGTCCCACAGGACTTTCTATTAAAACAGAGTCCTCAGACTTGCTGTTTAGGTAAAGTTCTTTAAACTTCTGGCTGGCTTCGCATTCTTCACTGGCGACAAAACGGGAGGCCATCTGTACTCCGCTTGCTCCTGCATCCAGCGCGCGCGCAATATCCTCACCGCTCATTATACCTCCGGCAGCAATAACGGGGATTGACACTTCTCTGACAATCTCCGGTAAAATTTCAAAAATCGATTTATCTGTGCCCAGGTGGCCTCCTGCTTCCTTGCCCTCAACAACGACCGCAGCGGCACCCATTTTTTCCGCCAGTCTGGCTACACGGGCCGATGAGGCCATAGCCATAACAGGAACATTAAATTCTTTTCCCCAGGCAAAAATATCACGGGAAAAACCGGCGCCGGACACAATAAAGTCAACTTTTTCTTTCATGGCAGTTCTGACCAGTTGGGCAAACTGTGTAACTGCAAATAATACATTTACACCAATGTAGCCTGTGGTAAGCTCACGTGCTTTACGTATTTCCGCCTGCAGAGCACTAACTGACATGCCTGTTCCGGCGATTATACCGATGCCTCCTTCATTGGCAACGGCAGCGGCAAGATTTGCAGTAGCTACACGCACAGCCATCCCTCCCTGGATTATAGGAAGCCTGGCACGGACATGAGCAAAGTTAAGCTGCGGCAACATATGACAAATCACTACCTTTCAAAACACGTATTTACTCTTAACAGATTTCTAAATACAGTTAGGCACATTATACACTATTAAGTGAAAAAAGGAAACAGATGATGGAAAGCATTTTCCTAAAAGAAGCAAAGTAGTGAATTTTAAGCTTCAATTTTAAGCCACAGTCAGTGCTTCACCTGATCCAGAATACGTTTCTCCCCCTCGAGGTTCCGGATGTCGCCTACATCCTGAGTAACCTCCACTACACCCTGGTATTCACCGTAATCATCCCTGATAGGGAAATAACGGATATAGACAAATTTTCCCTGCATCTGAATCCAAAAATCGGCAGAGTCACGTCTGTTATTTTTAAAATCATCGACAATCTTCTCTACAACATGAACACTGTCCGGAGGATGACAGAATTGAACTTTACGCCCAATGATGGCCGGTGTCCGGGGAAAGATTCTCTCCTTGCCGGCAGAATAGTATTGTACAGTATCATCTTTATCAACGAACGTAATATCAAAGGGAAGGCGTTTCAACAGCCTGTTTAATTGCTCCAGAGTCATGGCTCCGGCGTCCAGGTTCAGCATGCCTGCGGGCGCCTGCCTGGTCGTGGTTTTAGCTTGGTTTACCGAGCCCCTTTTGCCGGGTTTAATTAGTGTAAAGCCTATCTCTGAGCTTTGGTCGCTGATTTCCTGCCATTCGTCCGGAGAGAGTGTTTCAAGACACATAGGAAAGAGAATATTCTCTTCCTTATAAACCAACTCTTTCATTTGATTTAAAGTGGGCAGCACAAGGTCAACTATTTGGCGTGTCAGGAATTTATCAGCCAGATTATCTGTATCGGCCAGCAGTTTACTTATATTTTTAAGGTCCCGGCGTATCTCATCATGAAGGGCCCACATGACTGTGGGCGGGCCGGTGATACCGTTTTTTTCCAGATACGGAAACAGGATATTTTCCTTTCTGCTGTAGTGTTTTTCCACCTCTAACAGCTGGCTGTGTATTTTACGCCACTGCGTCAGGTAGTCTTTTATTATTGTACCTGTTTTTGTGCCTGCTATTTTCCCGGCAATGCTTTCAATCTCAGAAATTACTTTGCCAAGGGCTTTATTTTCTTCTTTAAAGATGTGGATGGGGTGTCCGGCGGGGATGTTTTCATCAGGCTGCCGGGCATCAAGAGATTCTCTAAACACTGCGGTATGGACGTCACAAAGCTTTTTTATTTCATCGGCAGGCATGCCCTCTTCAATCAGTCTTTGTTCCATTTCTGATATTTCCGTCGGACCCACGCTGTCAAGCAGCTTTTTAAATCTCTGCTTTACATCTGCTACCTGTTTGCCGGCATGGAGGTCCATAATCATTTCCTTCAACTGTTCCTGCCTGTGCTCCCTATTGTTGATAGCTTCACTCATAAAATTTCCTCCTTTGTATACCTTCTTTTTATTATGATTTTTTTTAAGCACTGTTAAACCTATTTCAATCAGATATTAATTTTAATAAACTTGGTTCCACTCTCTTGCTGTTTAAGGTATTATAATTAAAGCCTGGCTTTTGGCCTGTTTTAAACCAGTTTTGTAAATTATCGGATTTGACACAACTGCAGACGCCATTTATAATGATTGTGTAGGCTGGTCAAGCAATTGACCAGCATTATTCTTTATATTGATTTATCCTGGGGAAGGAGCAGGCCTTAATGAATGTCAAAAAAATTCTACTTATAGCACTTTCTTTTTATCTGCTGTCATTTGCCATAGCAGGCTGCACAAAGAGTCCACCACCTGCTCCAAACGGGCCTCCTGCCTTTACAGAAGAAATTAAGATTGGCGCGGTTTTATCTTTGAGCGGCGCGCTTGCCGCCAGGGGCGCCAGAGCTGCCGACATCATGAGGTTGGCTGTGGCAGAGATAAATGAGGCAGGCGGTATAAACGGTAAGGAACTGAAGCTTTACATAGAAGATGACTCAACAAATGCTGAGAGTGCTTTGTCAGCAGTTAGAAAGCTGGTCGAAACAGAGGAAGTACATTTTATTTTAGGCCCCATGACAAGTGGCGCTGTTAATGCAGTGGGCCCTTATGTTTCTAAAGAAAGAGTACTGACCATTTCCCCTTCTGACACCTCTCCCATGTTATCGGGGCAGAATTTTCGTGATTATGTTTTTCGCACCTGCCCAAGCGATGCGCTCCAGGGCAAAGCGATGGCGGAGATTGCTATTAAAGAAGGACTGCAGAGAATAGTTATATTGGCTATGAATAACACTTACGGTGTTTATCTGGGGGAATCTGCAGAGGAAGCACTTGCCGAGGCAGGTATTAAAGTAGTTAAATTTATTAAGTATGACCGTGCCTTGGCAGATTACCAGTCAGAATTGAGTGCTATTAATGAAATGGGTCCAGATGGCATAATCCATGTGGGTTACAGTGCTGACAGCCGCGTTATATACAGCCAGGCATTTGAACTGGGCATGGACCGTATCAGTTGGATAGTGCCCGATGGAGTCTATGACTCAGAAATTTTTGCTGACATGGCTGGCATACAGTTTATGGCCGCCGCTGTCACCGGTATCAGGCCGGCAGTTCCTGCTGAGGATGAGTTGTTTAAAGAATTTACACGTATCTACACGCAGAAATTTACAGCTCAGCCTGAGATGTTCAGTACAATAGTCTATGACACGGTAAAAATGTTGGCAATGGCCATTGAATTCGCCGGCAGCGAGGAACCTGAAAAGGTAAGGGAAGCGCTGCTGCAAGTGGGACATGACTACCGGGGCGTCAGCGGGATTATTACTTTTGACGCTGTGGGAGACCGAGTCAGTGGTACTTATGAAGTATGGAAAGTGTCGGATGAGGGCGGAGAATATAAGTTTGCTGTCACCGGTTTTGTTGCTTTTTAATAATTACAGAAACGCTTTGAGTCTCTTTAAAACAAGGGGCTTTTTTTTATCGTCAAGGAATTATATCATACCTTTTAACTTTCTTTCCTTGACGATGGGGGTTGTTAAGGGGGACTCCCCCTTAATCTTGCGGGGTGCTCAGGGCCCTCAGGCCCGCCGAAGGGGCGGCAGCCCCTAGCGGAATAAAAAAGACGTTCCTCTGAAAAACGCGAAGCGTCTTTTTTATGTATAATCTATAAGCTGTCAGAATAATTTAAATATTAAAATAAATATTTTTTGCAGGAAAATAAGGATTATAATAGAATTTAATCCTATAGTGTTATTCTAATCACACATTGAAAGAAGGAAGGTGTTGCTTAAGGGAGGATATGCGCTGCTTTTACTTACAGATGAATAATTTAGCAAGGAGGTTTTTGACGTGGAGAAAAAAAGAGAAACGTGGTCCTGGCGTGGCGCATTCGTTTTTGCTGTTATCGGTTCGGCAGTGGGTCTCGGCAATGCGTGGCGCTTTCCCTACGTAGTCGCACAAAACGGCGGCGGTGCATTTTTTATACCTTATCTATTTGCACTACTAACTGCAGGAATACCTTTAATGATGCTGGAGTTTGGTATCGGCCATAAATACCTGGGCGCCCCGCCCATCGCCTACGGAAGAGCGAAAAAAGACGCTGAAATGGTTGGTTGGTGGGGTGTGGGAGCAGCTTTTGTTATTATCACATATTATGGAGTGGTAATGGCGTGGGCCATAAACTATCTCTATCATGCCTTCACACTGGCGTGGGGCACAGACACTACCAGCTTCTTCCTTTTTGATTTCCTGAAACTGTCTGACGGGCCGGGAATTTTGGGCTCACTGAATATGCCCATTCTGGCAGCTTATGTTATCGGCTGGATTTTAATCTGCTGGATTATTTACAGCGGTGTTAAAGGCTTAGGTAAGGTGGTAATGGTTACAGCTACCCTGCCGGTAGTTATACTTATCATTCTCGCCCTGCGCGGCTTAACCCTCAATGGTGCGATGGCCGGGCTTGATTATTACCTGAGTCCTAATTTTGCGGCCCTGGGTAATGTAAAGGTGTGGATGGCTGCTTACGGCCAGGTTTTCTTCTCGCTGAGCCTTGGTATGGCCGTTCTAATTGCATATGCCAGCTATCTGCCCAAGGATGCTGAAATTTCCAATAATGTTTTCATCGCCTCCCTGGCGGATGCCGGAATTGCATTCCTTGCCGGCTTTGCCATTTTTAGTACTGTCGGTTACATGGCAGCTGAGAGGGGCACCACAGTGGCCGAGGTGGCAGGAGGCGGAGGCATCGGCCTTGCTTTCTTTGTCTACCCGCAAGCCATCAATCTGCTGCCCGGAGCAACCTTCTTTGGCATTCTATTCTTCCTGCTGCTGGTTACACTTGCTGTTGACTCACAGTTCTCGCTGGTGGAAGGTATTGTGGGTTCAGTGATGGACAAGTGGAATATGAAGCGGGGTACGGCTCTGGCATGTGTGGCAATTCCGGGATTTCTAATCGGCCTGGTCTATGTTACAAGCGGCGGCCTGTACTGGCTTGACATTATTGATAAGTTTGTCAACAGCTACGGGCTGGTGGCAGTGGGCTTGGCACAGTGTATCGTAGTCGGTTGGATTATCGGTCCTGATAAAATCCGCGAGCACGTCAACGCCCTGTCGGAGATTAAAGTAGGAAAATGGTTTGATTTCTTCATTAAGTATTTAACTCCCGTGGTTCTTATTTACATTCTTATCTCCAGCCTGATTACAGACCTGAAAGTCCCATATGAAGGCTATCCGGGCTGGGCCTTAAATGTAGGCTGGGCGATGGTGGTTCTGCTGCCCGTGGGTTCCTTCCTTCTTAGCAAACTGAAGACGTCAAAAGAAACTGAAGCGGCCTACAGTGAGGAAACCAATATATCCGCATAGGACTGCAAACTGAGAAAAAGGGGTGATTTTATGTCAGCAGGGGCTTGGGTTATGCTCTTTGTTGGTGCCATCATTCTCTGGGGTGGAACGGCGTATTTTGTCTCCATTGCCATGAAGGGCAAGGGTTTCAGCTAAAGGTTAAATCAGGCGCTGCATGTTCTGCAGCGCCTTAATTATTGGTATGTTCCCGCGTGGTTATTTGCTGTTATATATAAAATGTATGATTTATACAGAGGAATTTTGCCGTCAATGCAGAAAAATAACTGCAGGGTGATGTAATATGGAAGCGCAAACAAGAAGGGAAGAATTACTTAAAATTTTATATTTGGCCAAAGCCCCTGTCACAGGGACTGATTTGGCCAACCGTTTTAGTGTAAGCCGCCAGGTTATTGTGCAGGATATTGCTATTCTCAGGGCATCAGGGGAGCAGGTGCTGGCCACCCCCCAGGGGTATGTGATTCCAAACCTGCAGCGGGGAACTGTGAGGGCGGTAGTTGCCTGCTGCCACAACAGGGATGAAATTGAAAAAGAGCTGGGCATTGTAGTAGATCTGGGGGGCAAGGCATTAGATGTAATCGTAGAGCATCCACTTTACGGTGACCTGCGGGGCAATCTGATGATTGCCAGCCGGCGCGACCTCTCACTTTTTCTGGAACGCATCGAAAAAACCGAGGCCAATCCTCTGTCAGCACTCACAGGCGGTGTCCACCTGCACACAATAGAAGCGTGTGACCAGAGCGTTATGGATGAGATTATAGAAAGCCTGCAGAGCGCCGGTTTCCTGGTTGATTGATTCAGCCGGTATTTCTTGAAAAATAGCAAATAGCGTACTGTATATACAGTTGACAAGACACCTCTGCCGTGGCATAATCAAAAGCACGGAGGGAGGTGTTTTCTTTGTCTGAAAAAGAAGCACTGCTGCAAAAAGTAAAAGAGTTGAAAAAGGACAGAAACGCTATTATACTGGCACATAATTACCAGATTGACGAGGTGCAGGATGCTGCTGATTATATAGGAGACTCTTTTGGGCTTAGCCGTATAGCAGCAGACACGGTAGCCGACGTCATCGTGTTTTGCGGTGTACACTTTATGGCGGAAGGAGCAGCAATCCTTGCCCCTGATAAAATAGTACTTCTCCCTGAAATCCTCGCAGGATGCCCCATGGCTGATATGGTTACAGTTGAAGCGCTGCGCGAAAAGAAAAAGAGGCACCCCAATGCCACCGTAGTAACTTATGTAAACTCGTCAGCAGCTGTTAAGGCGGAAAGCGACATCTGTGTCACATCTTCAAACGCTGTCAATGTTGTCAACTCCCTTGATACAGAGGAAGTACTTTTTGTCCCTGATATGAACCTGGGCGACTTTGTGGCCGCCAGGACAGATAAGCGGGTAATTCTCTGGGACGGGTACTGCAGGACACACCACAGGGTAAATGTTGCGGATGTAGCGTCCGCAAGAAAAGCACATCCCGATGCTGTTGTAGTAGTCCACCCCGAATGCCGCCCGGAAGTAGTTAAAGCTGCGGATCATGCTTTTTCCACAGGTGGAATTTTAAAGTTCGCCCGTGAGACGGAATATAACAAACTTATAATCGGCACTGAGATGGGCCTTATTTACCGCCTGCGACAGGAAAACCCGGGTAAGGAGTTTTACCTGTTGGCGCAGGGCCTTGTCTGCCCCAACATGAAGTATACAACACTGGCCAAAGTTGTGAAGGCACTGGAGACGCTTGAGACAAGAATCACTGTGCCTGCATCAGTAAGTGAGCCGGCCCGCCGTGCGCTTGAGCTCATGCTTGCTGTTGCCTAAAACCTGATATGGAAGGATGTAGCTTATGTTGTTTCATGGGCGGGAGAAGCCAAACCAGTTCGATATTATTATTGTGGGAAGCGGTATAGCCGGTTTGTATGCCGCCCTCAAAGCTGCAAGCTTTGCCAGGGTGTGCCTCCTTACCAAAGCAGCACTGCAGGAAACCAACACCTGGCTGGCACAGGGCGGTATAGCTGCAGCACTGAGTGATGACGACAGCCCTGACCAGCACCTTGAGGATACACTGCAGGCAGGCGCCGGGTTATGTGACATCCGCGCTGTGGAAGTTATGGTTAAAGGCGCTTCCCGCTGTATCAGTGACCTGCTTGAACTGGGCACGCCCTTTGATACCAGTGAAGGCTGTCTGGCTATGACAAGGGAGGGTGCTCATCGCAGAAATCGCGTCCTGCACGCAGGTGGAGATGCCACAGGAGCTGCTATCCAGCAAACGCTGCAAAAGCATGTGCTGAGCTCCCATGCCATCACAGTACGCCAGCACTCCTTTGTCACTGATATCCTTGCTGCCGACGGCAGGGTATATGGAGTTAAAACCCTGGCGGGCGAAACCTTTACGGCCGGTAGTGTAGTTCTGGCTGCCGGTGGCCTGGGACAGGTATATTCCCGCACCACAAACCCGGTTGTTGCCACAGGAGATGGAGTGGCAATGGCTTTTCGCGCCGGGGCGCAAATTTCCGATATGGAATTTATACAGTTTCATCCCACTGTCTACCATGGGCGCCACGAGGGAGAGACTTTTCTTCTTTCAGAGGCACTGCGCGGCGAAGGGGCGGTTCTTCGTAATGTACGGGGAGAACGGTTTATGGATGGCTGCCATGAGTTGGCTGAACTTGGGCCGCGTGATGTGGTGGCGCGCGCCATACTGGAGCAGATGTTAAAATATAATACGCCTCATGTCTATCTTGATATTACCCGCCACCAGCGGGATTTTCTTAAAAAGCGTTTCCCCACTATTTACAGCCTGGCTGCACAATTCGGCCATGATTTGGCTGAAGACTGGCTCCCTGTATCGCCGGCTGCGCACTACGCCATGGGTGGTGTGCACACCGGGCTGGACGGTGAAACCAGCCTGGATGGACTGTATGCCTGTGGTGAGGTGGCCTGCAGCGGTGTGCACGGCGCCAACAGACTGGCCAGCAACTCTCTCCTGGAGGGGTTGGTTTTTGCCTCCCGCGCCGTGGACCATATCAATCGCAAGGGACAGTGCGTCAGCAGTCAGGCAGTTGTTGGGCCGCAGCATGAGCGGAATTCACTAAAACGGGCTGAAGTATCAGAAACCAGAGAAAGCCTGAGACGTATAATGTTTAGCGAGGCAGGAATTTTACGCAACCACGCCAGTCTTACCGCAGCGCGTATTTTTATCAAAGCCGCCTCCGGTGTTGCCGCGGGTATACCTGGGGACCAGGACGGGTGGGAACTGAAAAACCTTATTACAGTGGCGGACCTGATAACAAAGAGCGCTCTGCTGCGGCAGGAGAGCCGCGGGAGCCATTACCGGCTTGATTATCCCCGGGCGGAAAGCTCCTTCAAACACCACCTGTGCAGGTCTTTTAAGCTAAAGGAGGAGGATTTGCTTGCACCAGTTGCTGTATAAAGATATTGTCACAGCAGCTTTAAAGGAAGACTTAGGCTTTGGCGACCTGACAACTGAAACCATTTTTGCTGACCAAGAGGGGAAAGCAGAAATTATGGCCAGGGAAAGAGGTATTGCTGCCGGACTGGCTGTGGCGGCTGAAGCATTTGCTCAGGTGGATCCCAGGATAGTCTTCACCCCCAGTCTGAATGACGGCGACAACTTTGCCCCGGGAGATGTGTTGGCCGTGCTGCACGGGCCGTTGGCAGGTATCCTCACCGCTGAGCGTGTTGCTTTAAATTTTCTGCAGAGACTGTCGGGCATTGCCACGGCCACAGGAAATGCAGTGAATGCTGTGCGCGGCACAGGAGTTAAAATACTGGATACACGGAAAACAACCCCGGGCCTGCGTGTGCTTGAAAAGTACGCCGTGCGCACCGGAGGCGGGGAAAACCACCGCTATAATCTTTCAGACTTGGTGTTAATCAAAGATAATCATATCCACGGTGCAGGCTCGATTAGCGAGGCTGTGGCACGGGTTAGAAAACGACGTGGCTTTGCAGCTAAAATTGAAGTTGAAGCCGCTACGCTAAAAGATGTGAAAGAAGCGCTGGAATGCGGTGTGGAAATAATAATGCTTGACAATATGGACACATCGCAAATGGCGGAAGCTGTAAAGATTATTGCCGGCAGGGCGCTTATCGAGGCATCAGGGGCAATCCGTCAGGAACAACTTCAGAAAGTCGCCGCCACAGGAGTTGATTATATTTCACTTGGCTCACTGACACACAGCTGCCGGGCGCTTGACCTGTCGCTAAACCTGCTTTAATTTGTTATTCAAGAAAAATGTGTTGCAGAATTGACAAAAGCCTTGTAGGATAAACCTACGGGGCTTTCTTTTAAAAAATACCGTGCCAGGGTATATAATGGTTGCTTTATAAAAAGGCTTCTGGTAAAATTAACATACATTATGGGGAAGAGCATTAGGGGAGGAAGCTTATGACACGGCAGGAAAAAATTTATGATTTGCTTGTGTTGGGGGGCGGCCCGGCCGGGCTGACAGCTGCTATCTACGCATCACGCTCACGACTGACGGTTCTGGTGGTTGAACAGATGCTGTCAGGTGGGCAGATAGCTACAACTGAGAAAGTGGAAAACTATCCCGGTTTTCCCAAAGGTATCGGTGGCATGGAATTGGGGCAGTTGCTGGAAGAACAGGCGCGTAACTTTGGCAGCGAAATGGCGCTGGCTACAATTGAAAAGGTTGATTTAGACGGAGAAATAAAAAAGGTACATACTACCGATGGCGCCTTTCAGGGCAGGACGCTTATTATTGCTACCGGCACTCGCTCAAGCCCGCTTGGCGTGCCCGGGGAGGAAGAACTGAAAGGCAGGGGAGTTTCCTACTGCGTCACCTGCGATGGCGCTTTCTTTCAGGACGGAACTGTTGTGATTGTGGGCGGGGGTGATTCAGCGCTGGAGGAAGCCCTTGTTATGACTAAATATGCTGCCAAAGTCTATATCGTGCACAGGCGCAATGAACTGCGGGCAGTACGGATCCTGCAGGAACGGGCTAAAGCAAACCCTAAGATAGAGATACTCTATAATACTGTGGTCAGAAAAATTAACGGTAAAGACAGCGTTGAAAGTGTAACACTTGAGAATTTAGAGCAAAATAATGGTTGGGAGATTGAAGTTAACGGAATTTTTCTCTATGTTGGACTTTTACCAAACACCGAGTTTTTAAACGGTGTCCTGACCCGCAGTGAGAACGGCTACCTGATAACGAATGATAATATGGAAACTGCTGTCCCTGGCGTTTTTGCTGCGGGAGATGTCCGCAAAAAGACATTACGCCAGGTGGTAACAGCAGTGTCCGACGGAGCTATATCTGCAATTAGCGCAGCTAAATATTTAGATCAATTAACAGAGAAGGAGGGCATGAAATGAGCGATTATGTACTGGAAGTCGGTGACGCTAACTTTAGCGAGGAAGTGCTGAAATCTGAAATACCGGTTCTTGTCGATTTCTGGGCCGCGTGGTGTGGCCCGTGCCGGATGATGGCGCCTGTTTTGGACGAGGTAGCCAGAGAATTAGAAGGGAAGGCCAAAGTTGTCAAGGTAAATGTGGATAAGAACCGCAGCACAGCGGGCAACTACAAGATTATGAGCATTCCCACAATTGTTTTCTTTAAAAACGGCAACCCGGTGGAAACTCAGGTAGGATTTGTGTCTAAGGATCAGTTAATTAAAAAGGTTGATGATCTGTTCAGTGTTTAGGTAACATACTTATTTATCCGCACTGGGTCTGTACCGAAAAGGTATAGACCCTTATTTTTATCCTAAAAATAAGATAACTAAAAAAAAGGAGATAATTGTGTGAGGACTATCTGGAAAGGCGCTATTAGTTTTGGACTGGTAAGCATCCCAATCAAATTGTTCCCGGCCACTGAGCACAAGGATGTAAAGTTCCGCTACCTGCATAAAACCTGCCAGGCTCCGATCCGCTATCAGCGAGTTTGCAGTGCCTGCGGCCAGGAAGTGGCTCAGGAAGATATTGTGCGCGGCTATGAATATGAGGCCGGCAGATATGTGATTATTAATGAAGAGGACTTGGAGAAGGTGCCTGACGAAAGGAGCAGGTCCATTGATATCATTGATTTTGTCAATATTGAGGAAATAGACCCGGTATATTTTGATAAAACCTACTACCTGTCTCCGGGTGAAGTGGGGGAGAAGGCTTATACACTGCTGCGCGCAGCCATGGCTGAAACCGGTAAGATTGCAGTGGCAAAAGTGGTAATACGCAGTAAAGAATCACTGGCAGTGATTCGCGGCTATAAAGAGATATTAGCCATGGAGACAATCTTTTATCCTGATGAAATCCGTGACACTGCACAGCTGCCCGGACTGGAGCGAAATATCACACTGCACGATAATGAACTTAAAATGGCACGTGAACTGATAGAAAATCTTGCCACTTCTTTTGAGCCAAACAAATACGATGACGAATACCGTAAAAAACTCATAGATTTAATCCACAGTAAAATTGAAGGTGAGGAAATAGCAGTACCGCAGGCTGCCCAAAAAGGCAAAGTGGTTGACCTGATGGAGGCCTTAAAAGCATCGGTGGAGATGGCCAAAAAAGCGTCCGGCACAAACAATGAAAAACCGGCCAGGAAAAAACGCAAAAAGGCAGCCAATGAATAAGATGCTTTTTAGGCCTTTCCCGCCAATGGAGCCGGTAGCTCACCCCGCCCCCCCACCGGTCGGTCCCGGCTTAGTTTATCAGGTAAAATGGGATGGCGTGCGGGCAATAGCCCATGTTGGCAAAGATGCGCTGGTGCTTCACAACCGTAAACTGCGCGACAGGACACATCATTACCCGGAACTTGACTGCCTGCGTCAACTTGTGGCAGGGGAGGCCATTTTAGACGGTGAAGTGGTGGCTCTTAAAAACGGCAGGCCAAACTTTCCGCTTGTGCTGGAACGCGACCTGATAAACTCCTCTCTGGGAGGAGGCAGAATGCGTCTTTTATCTGAACGGGTACCCATCTCTTACCTGGTCTTTGACCTTGTCTACCACAACGGCGAGGACCTGACCGCAGTATCCCTGGAGGAAAGGTTGGCCCGCCTTCGCCTGATACTGAAGGAAAATGATACTGTGCGTATCACAGAGGATTTTCCCGACGGCGATGTTTTATTTAAGATTATGTCCGAGCAGAAAATGGAGGGGATACTGGCCAAAGACAGGTCATCACGCTACTATCCGGGGAAAAAAAACAGTGCGTGGCTAAAGATCAAGGTAAGGCGGCAGCAGCTGGTAGCTATCTGCGGTTTTACACTAAAAGAGGGGCAGCTCAATTCGCTTCTGGCCGGCGTTTACCATCTGGGAGAACTGGTTTATGTGGGGCGTGTATCTTCCGGTTTAAGCCGGCGGGAACTTGCGCAGCTCAGCTCTTGCCTGCGCGAATCGGTGCGCAAAACGCCGCCAGCAGCCGGAGCAGGCGGCGACAAAGGTAAGATATGGGTTGAGCCAAGACTTGTAGCCCTGGTTGATTTCCAGGAATGGACCGATGATATGAGGATGCGCTCACCGGTTATCAAAGGTTTTACACAGGACGCGCCGCAAGACTGTGTGCTTGAATAACGGCCCGGAAGGAGAGCCATTTGGTGCAGATTGAAATAAACGGCAGGCTGATTAAGTTGAGCAATCTGGACAAAGTCTTTTGGCCTGACGAAGGGTATACAAAACATGATTTAATAAAATTTTATATAGACATATCCCCTTTTCTGCTTCCTTTTTTGCAAGACAGGCCCTGTAATTTTCAGCGTTTTCCCGATGGCATAAAAGGCAAAAGTTTTTACCAGAAAAATACGCCGTCTTTTGCCCCGGAGTGGATAAAAACATTTCCTATACCTTCGGAGGAGCGTGTAATTAACTATATCCTGGCAGATAACCTGGAAACACTTGTCTATGTGATTAATCTGGCCTGCCTGGAGATTCACCCCTGGCATTCACGGGCCAAAGCCATAAAACATCCTGACTATGGCATTGTGGACCTTGACCCGCAGGAAGGCGTGGATTTTGATACTGTGCTGGAAGTGGCAAGGGCTGTTAAGCTTGTCCTGGACAATCTGGAACTTACCGGTTTCCCCAAAACATCCGGCGCCACTGGCCTTCAGATCTATGTGCCGCTTAAAACCCGCTACAGTTACGAACAAGTTCGGGACATAATCGGCTTTATCAGTGAACTAGTCAGGGAGAAAGCCCCTGCTCTCACCACTATGGAAAGGATGGTGGCTAAGCGCGGGGCAAAAGTTTATCTTGACCACCTGCAGAACCTGTGGGGCAAGACTATCAATGCCCCCTATACAGTCCGCCCTGTTAAAGGCGCCTGTGTGTCCACGCCGCTGACCTGGGAGGAGGTTTTGAACGGCCGCATTAAACCTGCTGATTTCAATATTAAAAACATCATGGCGCGCCTGAAAAATACCGGCGATCTTTTTGCGCCCGTACTGACTGAAAGGCAGTCGGCAGCGCCCATACTGCGCAAGCTAAAAGCAAAAGGAAAGAGCTAGTTGATTGCTTTAACTGGTATACTTTTCCTGTCATGTATTGTATAATAGCGCTGGGGTGAGAGTGTGGCAATAACAAAAAAAGAACTCGACAGCCGCTGCATGGCATTTCAGGAGAAGCTCAGAGAACAGGGAGTCAATGGGGCTTTGATCGCTCTTAACAGCTCTATGTATTATTTTTCCGGAACGATGCAGTGCCAGTATATATTCATACCAGCTATTGGCCAGAGCTTTGGCCTTGTGCGAAAAAATATGGAGAGGGCGCAACAGGAGGCTGCCATTCCCCTTCTACCCCTGCCGGGCTTCTCTTCGATCCCTGAACTAATTGAGGAAATTGGCTGCAAGCTGCCGGGCCGGCTGGGGCTCGAGCTTGATGTTGTGCCGGCGGCGCTTTATCTGCGTTTTCTTAAGCTTTTCCCCGCTTCTGAATTGGTTGATATATCTGTGATTGCCCGGGAAGTCCGCCAGGTTAAATCGGCTTACGAACTGGCTCAACTGGAAGAAGCTGCACGGCAGGTAGATTGCATGAATAGTTGTGTGCCCGGTTTGCTGGTGGCAGGCATGGAGGAAATTGAGCTTGCCAGTGAACTTGAAGCTATACTGCGGCGGCTGGGCCACCAGGGTATGGCCAGGATGCGCGGCTTTAACCAGGAGATGTATTATGGCCATGTGTTAAGCGGAGAAGCTGGTGGTGTGGCAAGCTTCCTGGACAGCCCAACCGGAGGCACAGGACTGCATCCCGCACAGCCGCAGGGACCGGGCCGCAGGAAAATTACAGTGGGAGAACCTGTCACTGTGGATTATGGCGGTATTCATAATGGTTACGTAGTGGACCAGACACGTCTTTTCTCCATCGGCCCGCTGCCGGCCAGGCTTAACGACGCTTTTGCTGTGGCATTGGAGATTCAGTCGGCCATGGAGAAGTTGCTGGTACCCGGGATGAGCGGCGATAAGCTTTATATGACAGCAGCCGGCATAGCGGCTAAGGCAGGATTGCAGGACTATTTTATGGGCTTTGGCGATACGCAGGCCAAGTTTGTCGGTCACGGCGTGGGACTTGAGTATAATGAGTTTCCTGTTCTGGCCAAAGGCTCACCCCACATCCTGGCTGAAAACCATGTAGTGGCGGTGGAGCCAAAGTTCATTTTCCCCGGTCTTGGTATGGTGGGGATAGAGAATACCTGGCAGATTACGGGGTCTTCTGCGCGGAGAATATCAATTACACCTGATGACCATATCATTTTGTGATATTAAAAGCGGACCATAAGGTCCGCTTTAATAATATTATCTGTTGAGAGTAAGGCTAACACCTGTCGTTCTTATCATCCCGTGCTTTTTTCTTTTTATCATCAGCAAAGGGTTCTTGTGCAAACTCTACTGAGTCGGTGATATTGCAATTTTGCGCGATTTTACACTGTTTGTTTTTGGCATTCTTTTTGCCGATATCTTTATCTCTTGTGTTTTTAGCCACTTTTTTTCACCACCTTTTTTTTGAGGTACTATTATTTTTTGCACGTTTATAGCCTTTATGCCGGAATTAAAAGTTAATTTTCCCAGGCAGCAAATTATTGACGTTTAAAGCTTCACAGATTAAAATTACATATAATATCTTAAATATATAAAATCTATTTACTGATGGGGTGAAGGTATGCCGGGGCTGAGCAACATAGATTTGGTAGGGCGGCTGCTGTTGGCAGCACTACTGGGCGGGCTGGTCGGATTTGAACGTGAAACGCATAATCGCCCCGCGGGCCTTCGTACACACATTCTGGTTTGTGTGGGCTCGACGCTGGTAATGATGGTTTCAGTATTTGGCTTTGGCGGAGATGGGGCAAAAGGAGACCAGGCACGAATAGCAGCACAGGTTGTAAGCGGTATTGGTTTCTTAGGCGCCGGTACAATTATGCGCCAGGGAAGTGCTGTGCGGGGTTTGACCACAGCGGCCAGCCTGTGGGTTGTGGCAGGCATCGGCCTTGCAGTGGGGATTGGGCTCCACGTGGCAGCAGCAGCAGCCACCGTGCTGGTGCTTATCTCTCTTTTTTCTCTTTCCTCAGTTGAATCATACCTGAGCAGGCGGCGCTGCAAAAAGTCACTGTGGATACGTGCTGTTGACCAACCAGGGCTCCTTGGCCGTGTGGGCACTGTTCTTGGCGAGCACGGCATGAGCATTACCAATGTCAATCTGTCATCCACGGAATTTATGGAAGCATACGGCGCTGAAACCATCACAATTGACTTTGAAGTTAAAATACCCGGTGACTTCAACGCGCATAACCTGATGCAGCAGTTGCTCCGCGTCGCGGGTATGCTGGAAGTTTCCTGGGATGGAGAGGAAACAGGCACCTGCTCACTGCCAAGACAGCAAAGATAGCGATGGGCGCTTGTGCCATAAAAATATCACGCCGGGAGGCGTTTTTTTTCTGCATGATAATGAAATAATACGTTATTGTAAGATAAATAAGATTTTCTGCTCATAACGGCCTGTTATCCCCTGCCATGGTAAAATAATCCTATTGAATAAAAGAGGATAGGAAACTATAATAAACTTAAAGGTCAAAATAGGTCAGACAAAGGGGTCGCGATGAGTAATTTAGTGAACTCCATAGAAAACTATATTAAGTGCCTGTTGGAGGCCAGTCCCAGTGCTACCATCCTGCTGCAGCGCAAAGAATTGGCAGAGCGGTTTAAATGTGTGCCTTCACAGATAAATTATGTGATGTCTACCAGATTTACTCCGGAGCGCGGCTACCTGGTTGACAGCAGGCGCGGCGGCGGAGGCTACCTGCGCATCAGGCGTCTTGACTTAAACCGTGAAAGGGTTGTGCAGTTGGTTGAGTTGTTGCGCAGCCTGGTCCGGGACGGCATTACCCCGCAGGAGGCCATTGACTTTGTGGAGCGGCTTGCAGACACAAGATTAATTACCAGACGTGAGTCACTGCTGATGAAAGCCGCTGTGCGCAATGATGCCCGGCAGGAGGAAGAAAACTTGTGCAGACTGAGGGCTGCCATGCTGGCCAGAATGCTTGAAGCCCTTCTACATGAATCTTAGCAGGAGGCGATAAACTTGTTTTGTCAGGAATGTGAAAAAAGGACGGCTACTGTTCATCTGACAAAAATAATTAACGGTGAAAAGGAAGTCTTCCACCTTTGTGAGCAATGTGCCGGCGAAAAAGGCGACTTTGGTTTTACCGCTCCTACGCCTTTTTCCATACAAAATCTTTTAACAGGCTTGCTTAGTATGGAGCCTTCCCTGGGGCAGACTCCGGGGTTTCAGGTTAAAGTACAGTGTGAAAACTGCGGCCTGACATATGCCCAGTTTGGACAAATCGGAAGATTTGGCTGCAGCAGCTGCTACTCCACTTTTAAAGACCGCCTGCTCCCGGTTTTCCGACGCATTCACGGCTCTGCCCAGCATGTGGGGAAGGTTCCTCACAGGACAGGCGGCATTATTAAGGTACGCCGGGATATAGACGTACTGCGCCGGGACTTGCAGGCCTGTATAACACGCGAAGAGTTCGAAGAGGCAGCAAGGATACGCGATGAAATCAGGAAGCTGGAAACAAGCCTTGATAACGAAGGTGGGAAGAGCAATGCCTGATGGTTATGAACAAATCAGCAGCAAATGGATGGACGGACATGGCCCCGATGGTGAAATAGTACTGAGCAGCCGTGTACGCCTGGCCAGAAACATAAATAATATGTCTTTTCCTTATCTTGCTCCCGACAGCCAAACTGAAGAAGTTCAAAAACAGGTAAAAAGCATCTATGAACAGAAAAACCGGGATTTTGCTGATTTTGCTTTTTTCCAGGTTAAGGATGTGCTCCCGCTGCAGCGGCAGGTCCTGATAGAAAAACACCTTATAAGCCCGCTTCTTGTCAGGGAACCTCACAACTCCGCGGTGCTTATGAGGCAGGATGAAGCAGTTATCATTATGATCAATGAAGAAGACCACCTGCGTATTCAGTGCCTGCTGCCGGGGCTGCAGCTGGAACAGGCGCTCCAGGAGGCCATGAGCTACGATGATTTGCTTGAGCGGGAACTTGACTATGCTTTTGACGAAAACTGGGGTTACTTAACAGTATGCCCGACAAATGTGGGAACGGGACTGCGTGCCTCGGTCATGGTTCACCTGCCGGCTTTGGTACTGACAAAGCAAATTAACAGGGTGCTGGCTGCAATTGCCCAGGTTGGCCTGGCAGTGAGAGGCCTGTATGGAGAAGGGTCTGAAATGGTGGGCAACCTGGTGCAGATATCCAACCAGATTACACTGGGACAGAGTGAAGTGGAAATTGTGCGCAACCTTTATAGTGTGACAAAGCAGGTTATTGAGCAGGAATTTCAGGCCAGGCAGCTTCTTTTGAATGAAGGGCGCGAACGCCTGGCGGACCGTGTAAACCGTGCTCTGGGTATACTGCGCTATGCCCGTGTACTGTCGTCGCAGGAGGCGATGCAGCTTTTGTCCGATGTCCGTCTTGGGATCGACAGCGGGCTGATTGACGAAGTTGACGGCAGTGTCATGAAAGAACTGATGGTAATGCTGCAGCCTGCCTGTCTCCAGGTGTGGACGGGAAAGGAACTGGATGGGTTAGAGCGTGATATGGAAAGAGCCCGCTTAATCAATAAACGTTTGGGTGCCGGCAAAGTTTAAAAAACGGTATCTAGGAGGGGATAAAATGTTTATGTTTGGGAGATTTACCGAAAGAGCACAAAAAGTTCTTGTCCTGGCACAGGACGAAGCAAAGCGCTTCAATCACAGTTTTGTGGGGACTGAACACATTTTGCTTGGATTGGTCAGAGAAGGTGAAGGAATTGCTGCCAAAGTTCTGCTTGCACTGGGTGTTGAACTGGACAGCATACGTTCAGAAGTAGAGAAGTTATTTGGCAAAACGGACCAGCGTCCCACCCACCAAGGGGTTAATTATACACCGCGCGCCAAGAAGGTGATTGAGCTGGCAATTGAAGAAGGCCAGAACCTTGGACATAATTATGTGGGTACCGAGCATCTGCTGCTTGGGCTGATACGTGAAGGTGAGGGAATTGCCGCCCAGGTGCTGACCAACCTGGGGGCTGACCTGCAAAGGGCTCGCAAGTCTGTTCTTGGCCTGCTTGGCTCAAGTGACGAGCCATTACCGGTTGAAGCAGGAAAAGCAGTGCCGCAAACACCCACTGTGGATCAATTTGGCCGTGATTTGACACGGCTGGCGCGCGAGGGCAAGCTCGACCCCGTTATTGGCCGTGAATTGGAAATAGAGCGTGTGATACAGATTCTATCCAGGCGCACAAAAAACAATCCCTGCCTGATAGGTGAACCCGGTGTGGGCAAGACTGCCATTGCGGAGGGGCTTGCACAGAGGATTATCGAGGCCAAGGTGCCTGAGACGCTGAAAAATAAGCGTGTGGTGACCCTCGAACTGGCTGCCGTGGTGGCAGGCACTAAGTATCGAGGTGAATTTGAGGAGCGGTTGCGCAAGCTAATGGACGAGTTGCGCAGCGCAGGCAACGTGATTGTATTCATTGATGAACTCCACACCCTGATTGGCGCCGGTGCCGCCGAGGGCGCCATCGATGCCTCCAATATCCTTAAGCCCGCACTGGCCCGCGGAGAACTGCAGGCCATCGGCGCCACAACTTTGGATGAATACAGAAAGCATATCGAAAGAGACCCGGCACTGGAGAGGCGCTTCCAGCCCATCACCGTGGGCGAGCCAAGTAAGGAAGAATCACTGGATATTCTTAAAGGACTGCGTGACCGCTACGAAGCCCATCACAGGGTAAAGATCAGCGACGAAGCTCTGGATGCTGCAGTCAGGCTATCCGACCGCTATATCACCGACCGCTTTTTACCTGATAAAGCCATAGATTTAATAGACGAGGCCGCTTCACGCGTGCGCCTTAAAGCCTATACCGCGCCTCCGGACTTAAAGGAGTTGGAAGAAAGGCTGGAGACTCTTCGCAATGAAAAAGAGGCGGCAATACGCAGCCAGGAATTTGAGTTGGCAGCCAAGCTGCGTGACAAGGAACAGCAGCTTAAAGAAACACTGCAGAATCAGAAAAAAGAGTGGGAGCAGCGCAAGGTTACTGACCAATCCTCTGTGGGTGCCAATGACATTGCCCATATCGTTGCAGCGTGGACTGGTATCCCTGTGAAAAAACTGGCCGAAGAAGAAACCGAGCGCCTGCTTAACATGGAAGCAATCCTGCATCAGCGTGTTGTGGGCCAGGATGAGTCTGTCAAAGCAGTGTCAAGGGCTATACGCAGGGCCAGGGCCGGATTGAAAGATCCAAAAAGGCCCATAGGTTCATTTATCTTCCTCGGCCCTACCGGTGTAGGCAAGACAGAGTTGGCCAGAGCCCTGGCGGAGAGTCTTTTTGGTGATGAGGATGCCATGGTCCGTCTTGATATGTCGGAATACATGGAAAAGCATACCACCGCGCGTTTAGTAGGCGCTCCCCCCGGCTATGTAGGGTATGACGAGGGAGGCCAGTTGACTGAAAAGGTGCGGCGCAAGCCTTATTCAGTGATCCTCTTTGATGAGATTGAAAAGGCGCACCCGGAAGTGTTCAATGTACTGCTGCAGGTGCTTGAAGACGGCAGGCTCACTGACGGTAAGGGGCGTACTGTTGATTTTCGCAATGCTGTAATCATAATGACATCAAACGTTGGCGCTACTCACTTGCGCAAGCAGGCTGTGCTTGGCTTCAGGCCCGGTGTGGATGATAAATCCTATGAAAATATGAAGAGCCAGGTGATGGATGAGTTGAAGCGCACCTTCCGCCCTGAATTCCTCAACAGAATCGATGAAGTTATTGTCTTTCACCCTCTTGCAGAGGAGCATCTGACAGAAATTGTTGATTTAATGCTGCGCGAACTCACAACGCGCCTTAGTGACTACGGTTTACGGATGGAGATTACAACTGCGGCAAAAATGATGCTGGCAAAAGAAGGATATGACCCTACCTACGGAGCAAGGCCGCTGCGCAGGGTTATCCAGAAATTGATCGAAGATGAAATCTCAGAAAAAATGCTGCGGGGTACTTTCACCCACAACGACACCATTTTGGTCGATGTGGTGGATGATGTGCTTGTCTTCAGCAAAGCTGAGGCAGTGCCGGCAAATAATCAGGGCTAAAAAATATGCTCTAATAATTAGAACTTCTATTGGCTACTAAGAGCAGCACTCTCCTTTTGCAGCAGTTAGGGAAGCCAGGGACACAGGCGGGTGCTGCTTTTTCTTGCCCTGAGCGGGTTTGCTTAAATAATGTGAAAAGTCTGACAATATAGGCGTAAGCGTTAGCAGCACGGCGTAAAACAGTATTTTTGTCTGCTTAATCTCTCGTAGTGGGTCAGGAGAATCATTTTTTATTAAAAAAAAAGGATTTTTTTATGCATCGTCGAATAGAAATATGGGTGTCCATCTAAACGGGTGGATACATCTATGTCAGGAGGGAATTGTGTGAAAATTGCCATTTCAGGTAAGGGCGGCGTGGGCAAAACCACCTTTTCCGCCAACTTGGCAAGAGCGTTTGCCGCACGGGGCTATAATGTGTTTGCAGTAGACGCCGACCCTGATGTGAGCCTGGGGGCCACCTTAGGTTTCCCTGCTGATGAGTTGGCAGGGTTGCGGCCTGTTATTGAGATGAAAGAGCTGGTGGAAGAGCGTACTGGTGGCGGGGGAGCTTTCTTCTCCCTCAACCCAAAAGTTGACGATCTTATTGATAAATTCAGCCTCAAGCTTGGGAATATCGGCTTTATGCGCATGGGTTCTGTCAAACAGGGAGGCACAGCCTGTTACTGCAAAGAGAATTCATTTCTCTACGCTGTTTTAAACAGCCTGCTGCTTGATAAAGACGACATGGTAATCATGGATATGAGCGCGGGGATAGAGCACCTGACCCGCGGCACATCCCGCGGTGTTGATGTCATTGTTATTGTTACCGAGCCCACCCGGGTTTCTGTCCAGACAGCCAGGGTAGTGCAGAAGCTGGCGCTGGAGTTGGGTATCCGGCGTGTTAAAATTCTGGCCAACAAGGTTCGCAGCGAGAAGGAAAAAGACTTCATCCATTCACAGTTTACAGAAGAGGAGCTGCTTGGAATTATCCCCTTTGATGAAGAAGTCCTGGATAATGCGCTGGAGGAGGAAAGCGGTTTGCTTTCCGGCTCCGGACTGATGCCGGGTATTGAAGATCTGGTGGAAAAGCTCCTGAGGGAGGTGACGCGTTAAGCGTAACTCTCTCTTTGCACCGGCTGCTCTTGCGGCTGTATGTGCACCATTTTTATCAATCTTTTAGAGGAGGTTAGTGAAGATATGTCTGATGCAAAAAAGAAAGCGGTCGATCGCAACCGTTCTATTGACCCGGCCGTATTAGAAGTGCTCTCCAGAGAACTTCCGACGGAAACAACTTATGACCGTTACCTTGCCCAGCAACCACAGTGTAAGTTCGGGGATACCGGAATATGCTGCCGTATCTGTATCCAGGGGCCATGCCGGATAACCGCCAAGGCGCCAAAGGGTATCTGCGGCGCTACAGCCTACACCATTGTTGCGCGTAATCTGGTTCGCTCCGCGCTTGGCGGGGCAGCAGCTCACTCAGATCATTCCAAGCATATCCTGCTTACTTTAAAGGCTATGCTTGAGGGCCATGCTCCCGACTATAGCATTAAGAGCCCAGAGAAGCTAAAGGCAATTGCCGTCCGGTTTAATATAGCAACTGAAGGACGCAGTGACCTTGAAATTCTCGCTGACGTTGTTAAACTAGGCCTTGAGGATTTTACCCGCATGACAGGCGGTAAATCTAAATGGATAGAAAAGACAGTTACCCCGGGCCGCCTGCAGAAATTCAGCGATTGTGACATTCTGCCCACAAGTATTTTTGAAACTATTGCCAGCGCCACCGCCCAAACACATATGGGCATGGACGCTGACCCCGTTAACCTGATCTTTAAGGCGCTTGAAGTGGCGCTTTGCGATTACAACGGTATGCATATTGGGACAGACCTCTCTGACGTGCTCTTTGGCGTGCCGATACCTGTTTATACCGAGGCCAACTTCGGCGTAATTGACCCGGCAAAGGTCAACATCGCTGTGCACGGCCACAACCCGCTCCTGTCTGAAATGATTGTCCAGGCCGCGCGCGAGCTGGATAGCGAAGCTAAAGCTGCCGGCGCTGCCGGTATTCAGCTGATGGGCATCTGCTGCACAGGTAATGAGGTGTTAATGCGTCAGGGCGTTCCCCCTGTTACAAACTTCCTGTCGCAGGAGCTGCCGATGATGACAGGCGCCATCGACGCCATGGTCGTCGACGTGCAGTGCATCATGCCCGGCCTCCAGACTGTGGCTGAGTGCTTTAACACTAAGATTATCACAACTTCAAAAAACGCCAAGATTCCAAGCTCCCACTATATTGACTACAGTGAGGAAAAAGCCCTGGAGCAGGCCAAGCAGGTTATCCGCATCGCTATCGATTCTTATAAAGAGCGCGGTGATGCAGAATGTATCATTCCGTCCATGAAGAGCAAGGTTGTGGCCGGGTTCAGCCTGGAGACCATGTTTGGCCTCTTTGGCGCCATCAACGCCGACGCGCCGGTTAAAGTGCTTACCGACTCCCTTAAGTCGGGCGAGTTGCGCGGTGTTGTCCTGATGGCAGGCTGCAACAACACCAAGGTAATGCATGACGAGAGCCACACAGTGGTAGCCAAAGAACTGGCCAAGAATAACGTCCTTGTCCTGGCCACCGGCTGTGCTGCCGGTTCCTTTGCCAAACTTGGGCTGCTCTCGCCGGAAGCTGTGGACCAGTATGCGGGCGACGGGCTCAAAGCCTTCATCCGCAGGCTTGAAGAAGCTAACGCTGATAAGCTGGAGGGCAAGCTGCCCCTGGTCTTCCACATGGGTTCCTGTGTTGACAACACCAGGGCTATGAACCTGGCCACTGCTATCGCCAACGACCTCGGTGTCGATGTGCCCAAGATCCCGTTTGCAGCCAGCGCGCCTGAGGCTATGAGTGAAAAGGCAATCGCCATTGGTTCCTGGTGCGTGGCCATGGGCCTGCCGACCCATGTCGGCGTGGTACCGCCTGTAACAGGCAGTGAACTGGTTAACGGTATAGCCCTGCAAATAGCGCACGACGTTTACGGTGGCTTCTTTATCTGGGAAACCGACCCGTCTAAGGGTGCCGAAAAAATACTGGAAGCTCTCGACTATCGCAGCTGGAAGCTCAAGATTCACGCCCAAACTGCTGAAAAGTTCGAGGCATCCGCTTCAACCGGCTGGTAAACGGAAACTTTTGTGAAAAAGGAGGAAAGAGCATGTCAAAGACAGCCTTTACAAAAACAGCCTTTGATGAAATATTTGCCGGGGCCGAAGATAAAGCCCCGAAGAAGCTGTTGCAGAAAGCCTACAACGGTGCAATAATCGCCACCAGCTATGCGGAAATCCTAATGAACCAGGCTATCCGCAAATACGGCCCCGATCAGTCGGTGGCTTATCCCGATACAGCTTATTATCTGCCTGTTATCAGCAGCCTGTCAGGCGAAAAAGTGACCAAACTGGGCGAGTTGCCGCCAATCCTCAACAGGATGCGCAGCCAGATCAGAGAAGAACTTAGCTTCTTTAACGCCCGCCTCTGTGGTGAATCAACCGCCTATGCCGCTGAAATTATCGAGTCCCTGCGCTACCTGAACGGCGCTGAGCCCCATGTTGCTCCGTGGACAGGATATCTTACCGACCCCATCCTGCGTAAGTATGGTATCCAGTTGGTTGACTGGACCATCCCCGGCCAGGCAGTTATCGTCGGCAGGGCGCGCACAAGCGCCGACGCCGCCAAGATTGTGCAGGAACTTCAGGCCAAGGGCATGATGCTTTTCATGGTCAACGAAGTTATCGAACAGCTGCTTGAGCAAAATATGAAGCTCGGCGTAGACTATATCGCTTTCCCGCTTGGCAACTTCACCCAGGTAATCCATGCAGTCAACTATGCGCTTCGTGCAGGCATGGCCTTCGGCGGTATCGCCCCCGGCCTGCGCGAACAACACCGTGACTACCAGCGCCGCCGTGTTCTGGCCTTTGTACTCCACCTTGGCGAGATCGACGAAGTCCAGGTGGCTGCCCACATGGCCGCCATTTTCCTTGGCTTCCCGGTTATCTGTGACACTGAGCTGGAAGAAGAAATCCCCGACTGGTATGTTTCGCATCCCAACTATGAAACTATTGTCAAATACGCCATGGAGCTGCGCGGCATTAAACTGAAAATCCTGGAGATTCCCGTGCCCATCACTGTGGGTCCCGCTTTTGAGGGTGAGACAATCCGCAAGGGTGATATGCATGTGGAATTCGGCGGCGGCAAAGCTACCGGCTTTGAGCTGGTACAGATGGTGGATGAGAAAGAAATCGATGACGGAAAGATTACTGTTATCGGCCCGGACCTTGACGAAATGAAGGAAGGCAGCAGCAACCCCCTCGGCATCACGGTCAAGATTTTTGGCCGCAAGATGCAGGAAGACTTTGAAGGTGTGCTTGAGCGCCGGATCCATTACTTCATCAACTACGGAGAAGGCCTGTGGCACGTGGCCCAGCGTGACCTGTGCTGGCTGCGTGTCTCCAAGGAAGCGTTCAACAAGGGCTTTAGGCTCAAGCATTACGGTGAGCTCTTAATTGCCAAGTTCAAGGATGAATTCCCGGCAATCGTGGGCCGCGTTGAGGTAACCATAGTTACTGAGCAGGAAAAAGTAGACCAATTAGCAAAAGCAGCCCGCGAGCGCTACAACGTCCGCGATGCGCGCCTCAAGGGCCTTACCGACGAAGCAGTGGAAGAGCTTTACTCCTGCATTCTCTGCCAGTCCTTCGCGCCAAACCATGTTTGTGTGGTGGCGCCGGAGCGCGTCGGCTTATGCGGCGCTGTGAGCTGGCTTGATGCCAAAGCTTCTTTCGAAATCGATCCCAACGGCCCCAACCGTCCCATCAAGAAAGAGGGCGTTATCGATGAAGAGAAGGGCATGTGGCAGTCGGTCAATGAATATGTCTATACAACTTCAAACCGCAGCGTGGAAGAGGTCAACCTCTACACCCTGATGGACCGTCCCATGACTTCCTGCGGTTGCTTTGAAGCTATCCTGGCCATTGTGCCCGAAGCCAACGGCCTCATGGTTACCACCCGTGAGCATTCAGGAGACACTCCCAGTGGTATGACTTTCTCCACTTTAGCCGGTTCAGTGGGCGGCGGTGTACAGGCGCCTGGTTTTATGGGCATCGGCCGCACCTACATGTTGTCTAAGAAGTTCCTTACAGCTGACGGCGGCCTTGGCCGTATCGTCTGGATGCCCAAAGAACTCAAAGAGTTCCTGGGAGATGACTTCCGCAAACGGGCCGAGGAGGAGGGCCTGGGTGCTGACTTCGTCGACAAGATAGCCGATGAGTCTGTTGGAACCACTGTGGACGAAATCCTGCCGTTCCTTGAGGAGAAAGGGCATCCTGCCCTGACCATGGACCCCTTGATGTAATTTTAAAAGGGCGGGCGGTTAGAAAGCCTGCCCGCCCTTTAGAATTTTTAACATCAGTTAATCGCTTAAAAATCATATCCGAGGGAAAGGAGAAGTAATTATGGGTTTAACAGGTCTTGAGATCTACAAACAGCTGCCCAAAACCAACACCGGTGACTGCGGTTTTCCCACCTGCCTGGCATTTGCCATGGCTATGGCTGCCGGTAAGGCCTCTCTGGAGAAATGCCCGCATGTATCTGAAGCTGCCAAGGAGGCGCTGGGCGCCGCCGCCGCCCCGCCGATTCGCCTGGTAAAAGTGGGGGTCGGCGACACCACAGTGGAACTCGGTGATGAAACTGAACTGTTCCGCCACGACAAGCGTTTTTATCATCCCACCGCCATTGCGGTAGAGATTTCCGACACGGAGGATGTTGCAGCCAGAGTTGCTGAATACACCGGCCTGGAATTCGAGCGCGTGGGCTTACGCTTTATCACTGACATGGTGGCACTGAAGAATGCCTCCGGTGACGCTGCCAAATTTAAGGCCGCTGCCGAAGCTGTGGCTGCCGGTACAAAGAGGCCGATGGTGCTCATCAGCGAAGATATGGCCGCCATGGAAGCCGCTTTATCTGCGGTGGCCGCCGGTAAACCCCTTGTTTATGCCGCCACCAATGATAACTATGAGGCAATGACTGCACTGGCACAAAAGTATGCGTGCCCGCTGGCTGTTAAAGGCAACGGACTGGACGACCTGTCCGAGTTGGTTGAGAAAATAACAAAGCTTGGCTACAAGGAATTAGTTCTTGACAGCGGCAGCAGGGAAACATCCCAGGTGCTGACCGATCTGACGCAGATGCGCCGCTCGGCTGTCCGCAAGCGTTTCCGCCCCTTTGGTTACGCTGCAATGGCTTTTACAAGCAAGGATGACCCCTTTGAGGAAGTTGTACAGGCAGGAGTTTATCTCTCCAAGTATGCCGGCCTTGTCGTCATGAAGGCTGCCAAAAAAGAGCAGCTGCTGCCGCTTCTGTCCTGGCGCCAGAACCTCTTTACAGACCCGCAAAAACCAATCCAGGTAGAAGCCAAGGCTGTAGCCGTGGGCGATGTGACTCCGGATTCACCCGTCTATATCACTACCAACTTCTCACTCACTTATTTTATCGTGGAGGGTGAAGTTGAAAGCAGCAAGGTGCCTGCCTATATAGTACCTGTCAACACAGACGGCATCTCAGTCCTCACCGCCTGGGCCGCAGGCAAGCTTACAGGCGAGTCTATTGGCAAAGCTCTGAAACTAAACGATATGGAGTCCAAGGTTAACCACAAGACACTGGTCCTTCCCGGTTACGTGGCTGTACTTTCCGGCAGCACCGAAGAAGCCACGGGTTGGAAGATCATGGTCGGTCCGCGTGAAGCCTCCGGTATTCCAAAATTCGCAAAATCTAATTTTGCATAGAATAGGTGACAACTATGAATAAAGTTTCGGTCCTCTTTTTTCCCGATAACCTGGTAGCACATGTAGAGCCCGGGACCTCGCTGCTCCGCGCCGCTTCCTATGCAGGAGTGGAACTAAAGAGCAATTGCGGTGGCGAAGGAACCTGTGGGCGCTGCCTGGTAAAGGTGAAGGACGGCCGGGTCAAGCTGAAAGGTAAAGGCAATATTTCCGCCAAGGCGCGCCAGGCCGGACTTGTCCTGGCCTGCCAGACTGTGGTGGACGGCAATGTTGTTATCGAAATCCCCAGAGATTCCCGGCTGGACGAGCATAAAGTCCTGCTTGGTGAAAAAGAAATCCTGGTGGAAAAAGATGAAGAGCTGGCTGAAGGCTATCCACTGCAGCCGCTTTGCCGCAAATTCAAACTGTCACTGAGTGCGCCCACACTGATCGAGAATGCCTCCGACCTCACCCGCCTGCAGGCGGCCCTGCGTAGCGAAGTGGACTGCAATGATATCCACATCGGGCTTAACACGCTGCGGACGCTTGCTGACATCCTCCGCGCAGGTGACTGGAATGTGACGGCAACTGTGGCGCAGCTAAACGGTTGCGCTGATATTGTGCATCTGGAACAAGGGCACTCTTCGCGGCAGTCGTTCGGACTTGCCGTCGATATTGGCACAACCACTGTGGTAGTTTACCTGATAGACCTGGAGACCGGAATGACCCTGGGTAAAAAAGGGACGTATAACAAGCAGGCCCGCTATGGTGACGATGTAATAACACGGATGATCCATGCGTCTGAAAAGGTAGACGGCCTGCAGGATTTGCACAAGGCTGTAATCAGTACCATCAACCAGCTTATTGACGATCTTCTGGCGCAAGGACATGTCAGCGGCGATGATGTGCACATGGTGATGGTGGCGGGGAACACAACCATGACCCACCTGTTCCTTGGCCTGACACCAAAATATATCCGCCTGGAACCCTATATCCCGCTGGCGGCGAGCACACCGCCCGTAAGTGCTGCTGACCTTGGGCTCAATATTAATCAAAACGCTTTTATAGCCTGCTTCCCCTCTGTCGCTTCTTATGTAGGGGGGGACATCGTCTCCGGGACGCTTCTGACCAACATGGCCAAAGCTGATGAAATAATCCTCTTTATCGATATCGGCACAAACGGCGAAATGGTGCTTGGCAACAAAGACTGGCTTGTAACCGCCGCCTGCTCCGCCGGCCCTGCCTTTGAGGGAGGCGGTATAACGTTTGGCATGCGGGCTATGAAAGGCGCCATTGAACACGTTGTGATCGACCCTGAGACTTTTGAAGTGGAAGTGTCCACTATCGGCAAGATGAAACCCATGGGTATCTGTGGCTCAGGCCTGATAGACTGCCTGGCCAAGTTCCGCGAGACAGGAATCATTGACAGGGCGGGCAAAATGCAATCTGACATCAACACCCCGCGCATGCGCGAGGGAGACGACGGCTACGAATTTGTGCTGGTCCCCGGTGATGTAACTGAATGCGGCAAAGATATCGTCATCACTGAGAATGATGTTAAGAACCTGCTGCGTGCCAAAGGAGCTGTCTATGCCGGAATCCGCTGCCTGCTGAAAGCTGTGTCGCTTGAAGAGTCAGCCATCGACAAAGTGCTGATCGCCGGAGGCTTTGGCAACTATATCAATATCCGTGATGCCATAGGCATCGGGCTGCTTCCCGATTTACCCGCCGAAAAGTATGTCTTTATCGGCAACTCTTCAGTAAAAGGGTCAAGGCTGGCCCTTCTTTCCCAGGATGCCTACCGTGAAGCGCAGGAACTGGGTAAAAAAATGACTTACATTGAGCTTTCCGCGGGAAATGAATTCATGGAGGAGTTTGTATCCGCACTCTTTCTGCCGCACACCGATATGAACCTGTTTCCCACGGTCACAGTCGTTAATAAAGCATAAGAAAGGAGAGTACCTCATGGCTTTTATTGCAGTGAAAGAAAGGTATAGAAGTAAGGTAGGAGAGGTGGTCCTTGGCGCTACCAAAGATCAGGGAGGCACCCGTGCTTACACCATTACAGTAGGCGGCGAAGCCGCTCTGCCCTTCCAACATTATGAGGGTGAAACCCCTAACCGTCCCGTGGTGGCCCTGGAGGTCTGGGACTCTGCACCCACAGATTGGAATGCCTGCTTTGATGCTTTTTATGGTGATGTCTACGGCAACGCGGCAGCCTGGGCGAAAAAATGCGTGGAGGAATTCGGCGCAGATCTGATAGTGCTCCGCCTGCGCAGCGCTGATCCCGATGTTTCTGATGCTTCTCCCGAAGATTGCGTAAAGGTTGTAAAAGATGTGCTGGCTGCCGTTGGCTGCCCGCTGGTGATTATCGGCTGTGGCAAGCCGGAAAAAGACAATCTTGTCATGCCCGCCGTCGCTGAGGCGGCAGCAGGTGAAAACCTTCTTCTCGGCGTTGCTGAACAGGAGAACTACAAGTCCCTGACAGCGGCCTGTATGGTTCACAAGCACAACATTATTGCTCAATCACCCATTGATATCAACATCTGTAAACAGTTGAACATTCTTATCACTGAAATGAACCTGCCTGCCAAGCGCATCGTAATTGATCCAACCATTGCCGCGATGGGCTACGGCCTGGAATACGGCTACTCCATCATGGAGCGCGCCCGCAACGGCGCCCTGCAGGGTGACACAATGCTGGGTATGCCCATGATTGGCAACGTCGGCTATGAAGTCTGGCGTGTTAAAGAAGCCAATGCTTCTGTGGAAGATTATCCCGGTTGGGGTGAACAGGAAGGCCGCGGTATTCTGTGGGAAGCAACCACCGCCATGTCCCTGATACAGGCCGGGATGGGCATCGTTGTTATGCGCCACCCCAAAGCGGCGGCGCTTATCAAACAGAATATCGACGAGCTCATGGTTAAGGCCGAACTTTAGTTTGGGACCTAACGCGGCCGTACGGCCGAAAACTGTACGGCCGCACCATTTAATGATAGGGAGGTAATTCAATGTTCATTATCGGTGAAAGAATTAACGGGATGTTTAAAGACATCGGCCAGGCCATCCGGGATATGGACCCCCGTCCCGTCCAGGAATGGGCCAGGAAACAGGATGCTGCAGGCGCCCGCTATCTCGACATAAACACCGGACCGGCCGCTAAGGACCAGGTCAAGGTTATGCGCTGGCTGGTTGAAGTGACCCAGGAAGCCAGCGACTCGCCCCTTGCTCTTGATTCCACCAACTATGACGCCATCGAAGCTGGCCTTGAGATTTGCAAGCGCCCGGCCATGATTAACTCTGTTCCCGCTGAATGGCCTAAAATGGAGCGCGTATTTGGCCTTGCCCAGAAGTATAACTCTGCTGTGATCGGCCTTGCCATGAACGAACAGGGTATTCCCAAGGATGCCGATGCGCGCGTAGCCCTGGCCATGGAACTGGTGGCCTGTGCTGACTCATACGGTATTCCCATGGAAGATCTTTATATCGACCCGCTGGTACTGCCCTGCAATGTGGGTCAGGACCACGGCCCCGAAGTGATGCTGACACTGCGCCAGATTAAGCTGTTGGCAGACCCATCCCCCCGTACCGTGGTGGGCCTTTCCAACATTTCACAGGGCACCAAGAGCCGGGAACTCATCAATCGCACTTTCGCAGTGATGGGAATCTCCAACGGGCTTGACGCCGCCATCTGCGACGCCTGTGATAACGAACTGGTGGAGGCTATTGCCAGCGCCCGTATTATCATGAACCTTGACATTTACTGCGACAGCTATGTGGATGTATACCGCAAGCAGAAATAGTACTGCTGTAAGGAGGAGGGCCATTTGAGTAAAGTAAAAAACAACGCGGCAACTTTGCTGCCGGAGTATCCTCCCTGCCAGGCAGGCTGCCCTATCAATACTGACGTCCAGGAGTACGTACGGCAAATCGCCGTCGGAAACCATACCTCGGCGCTGGAAGCGATTATGAAAATAAACCCGCTATCAGCAGTCTGCGGCATGATCTGTGCTCATCCCTGTGAGGATGAGTGCCGGCGCAAGGACGTGGATGGGGCAGTCTCCATCCGGGCGCTTAAGCGCTTTGCTGTGGAAAACGGAAGCTGGCCGGAAGTTAAAAAAGTTGAGACCAGCCGCCCCGAAAAAGTGGCAGTGGTGGGAGGCGGCCCGGGCGGCCTGATGGTAGCCAGAGAACTGGCGCAAATGGGCTTTGCAGTAACTGTCTTTGAGCGCACCGCAGAATGCGGAGGCGCCGTAGCAAGCTACATCCCCCACTATCGCCTGCCTATGGAGTGGCTGCGCAGGGATGTGGCCCAGGTAGCCGGCCTTGGTGTGGAAATAAAGACAGGCACTGAACTTGGCAAAGATTTCAGCATTGATGATTTAGCAAAAGATTATCAGGCTGTGGTGCTGGCCATGGGCCTGCCCGTCAGCCGTGCCATTCCCATTCCCGGCAATAACGCCAAAGGCGTAATGCTTGCCCTGCCCTTTTTGCATGATGCCAAGTTTAACGGGTTTAAGTTTGAACCCGGCCGTCGTGTAATCGTAATCGGCGGTGGAAATGTCGCCATGGACGTGGCGCGGACGGCACTGCGCTGCGGTGCAAAAGAGGTTAAATTGGGTTGCCTGGAGTGCCGCGAAGAAATGCCGGCCTTTGAATGGGAAATAGAAGAGGCCATCGACGAAGGAGTTGAGATGTTTCCCGGCTGGGGACCCAAGGAAATAACACTCGATGGGTCCGGCAATATTACAGGGCTGGAAGTGCAGGAATGCCTGTCAGTATTCGATGAGCAGAAACGCTTCAGCCCCAAACTGGGTGACACATGCCAGCTTGTTGACGGCAATACTGTCATTTTTGCTATCGGGCAGGGCAACGACAACCTGTCTTACCTGAAAGAGTTTGGTATTGAGCTCACGGAGCGGGGAATTATCAAATTTGATGCCCGCACCCTGCAGACTACGCGCCCCGGCGTATTTGCCTGCGGTGAACTGGTATTTGGCCCCGGCTCCGCTGTCAAGGCCATGTCCACAGGGCGCAAAACTGCTTTGGCTGTGAAGGCTCACCTTGATGGCGTACCCTTTGATGCTGATAAAGTGGAACAATTTACAACGTTTGATGGGCTGTCGGCTACTACAATTGAAAAAGTAAAGCTTGTGGAGCGTGTTTCTGTACCTCTGCTTGATGCCAAAACCCGCAAGACCCATTTTGAACACGCCGAAACCGGCTACACCGAGCAGATGGCTCTCTGTGAGAGCAGGCGCTGCATGGATTGTGCAGCAGGTGCTGAATGCATCGATGAACTGTGTGCTGTCTGTCTTACCTGCCTGCGCACCTGCCCCTATGGCGTGCCAAGCATTGACGAGAACGGTATATTCACCATCCGCAATGTAGAGTGCCAGGCCTGCGGGCTCTGCGTGGGTATCTGCCCGGCGAGTGCTATCCGTTTCCGCAACTACTACGCACAGGCATCCCTGGACAGGTTGGAAGAAGCAGTCAAGTCGGCACAGCAAAACGGGCCTGCTGCTGTGGTATTCTGCTGCAGCTACGGCGCTTTCGCCGAGCAGAGTTTTCTTGAGTACCTGAATAACGGCCGGCCTGCAAACCTTGCTGTGGTGCGCGTACCCTGCGTTGCCAAGGTCGAGGTTGTAAATATGCTGCAGGCGCTTGAACTTGGAGCCGAGGCTGTGTTTGTTGCAGGCTGCGAGCAGGAAGAAGAGTGCTCGTACCGTGATGTTGCCAAATGGGCCGGCCAGCGCGTAATGCGTGCCAAAGAAATCATCGCTGAACTTGGCCTTGCCCAGGAGCGTGTGGAACATCTTAATCTTGCCCCGGACGAGGTCAGGAACTTCGCCCAGACGGCTGAAAGTTTCCTTGCTAAAGCTAAAAATGTAGCTGAAATTGGCGGGGGAGGTGAAAGTAAATGATCGTCGGCGAACGTAAACCCCTGCAGGAAATCCTGAAGGCGGTTGAAAAATATGAGAAAGTGCTTGTGCTTGGCTGTGGCGAATGTGTAACAGTCTGCATGGCCGGCGGCGACAAAGAAGCCCGTGAAACTGCCCTGGCCATTTCACTGGCACGCAAAAAAGCCGGTAAAGCGGTAGAGGTGGAAAGCCATACCGTGGAGAGGCAGTGTGAGTTTGAGTTCCTGGAGTCAACACGCAAAGGAGTTGAAGCAGCCGACGTTATAGTCTCTCTGGCCTGTGGTGTGGGTGTGCAGACAATGAATATGCACTACCAGGATAAACTGACCCTGCCCGGCATCAATACAACTTTTATGGGACTGCCGGTGCAGCAGGGCGTCTGGATGGAAAACTGCCTGGGCTGCGGAAATTGTGTGCTTGAGGAGACAATGGGTATCTGTCCTATCGCCCGCTGTTCCAAGAGTATGCTCAACGGACCGTGCGGCGGTTCACAATACGGCAAATGTGAAATCAGCAAAGACGTGGACTGCGGCTGGAATTTAATTTATGAGCGTCTGGAGAAGTTTGGCAAGCTGGACGCGTTAGCTGAAATCAAACCTCCCAAGGACTGGTCGACGACTCACTCCGGTGGGCCGAGAAAAATGGTGAGGGAGGATGTAAAACTGTGATAGCAGGAAGCAATCTTGAAAAGGTTTTAAAGAGCGGCGCTTTTGTGGTAACCGGCGAACTGGGACCCCCAAAAAGCGCTGAAGGAGAAAAAGTAGAGCATCATGCCGAGATGATGAGAGAATATGTGGACGCCTACAACCTCACTGACAATCAGACAGCTATTGTCCGCACCTCCAGCATCGCCTGCGGCGCCATGCTTGTCCACATGGGCCTTGACCCCATCATCCAAATCACCTGCCGCGACCGCAACCGCATCGCCATCCAAAGCGATGTGCTGGGTGCTGTGGCGCTGGGCATCAAGAACATCCTCTGCCTGCAGGGCGACCATGCCAAGTTTGGCAATGAACCGCAGGCCAAGAATGTCAATGACATCGACTCCATGCAGCTAATCCGCATGCTGAAAAATATGCGCGATGAGCAGGTCTTTGCCGGAGGAGAAAAGCTGGAAGCGCCTATCAACATCTTAATTGGCGCTGTGGAAAACCCGTTTGCAGACCCCTTTGAGTATCGTGCCTACCGCCTGGCAAAAAAGGTGGAGGCGGGAATCGACTTCCTTCAGACACAGGCCATCTTTGACATGGAGCGCTTTGAACGCTGGATGGAAAAAGTAAGAGAACTGGGCATCCATAAAAAGGTTCCCATCCTGGCAGGCGTAATCCCCATGAAATCACTGGGCGCAGCGCGCTATATGAAGAACAATGTGTCAGGGATGATTGTCCCCGATGAGGTTCTGGAACGCATGAAGGGCGCTGCCAACAAAAAAGAAGAAGGAATTCAGATTTGCGTAGAAACCATTGAACATTTAAAGAATGTCGAAGGAGTGGCAGGCGTCCACATCATGGCCGTAGCCTGGGAAGAAATCGTGCCGGAAATTGTGACTCGTGCCGGGCTTTTGCCAAGACCTAAGTTTTAGCAATTTATTTACAAAAAAACGGTCTGACTCCCTACGGGTCAGGCCGCCTTTTTTCAGGGAGGAAATATGCTGAAAATCACCGACACAATATACCTGGTGCCCGGAAACAACCGCGGGCTTTTCCCTTACTGCAACTGTGTATACATCAAGGATGAAGTATGTGCGCTGATTGACAGCGCGGCAGGCAAAGATGCGCTTGCTCCCCTGGCGGGGAGAGTGGATATACTGCTAAACTCCCATTTCCATGCCGATCACATAAGAGGCAACGGCATGTTTCCCAAAGCGCAGGTGTTTTGTCATGAGGAAGATAAGCTGCCGATTCTCTCGCGCCAGGAATTCCTGAAGTTTACCGGGTTTGACAGCTTCACCCCGGAGCAGGCCCAGCCCATATTCGCCAATGCCGGCTACCGTGAATCGAGGGTTGACGGTACTTTCCTGGATGGTGAGATTTTTGATTTTGGCCGCACAAAGCTGCGTGTCATTCATACACCTGGACACTCTCCCGGCCACTGCTGCTTTTATGAAGAAAAGAGCGGCCTGCTGATTGGCGCTGACATCGACCTTACCTCCTTTGGGCCGTGGTATGCCCATGAGAGGTCTGATCTGGATGCATTTGAGAAATCCATACTTAAAGTGATGAATCTTGATGCCGGTCATTTTCTTTCAGGTCATGGTGAAGGTTACTTTGCGGACAATATTGAACGCAGGCTGACTGATTATGCCGCGTTTTTTGCAGGCCGCGACAGAGCAATACTGGCTGCACTTAAAGAACCACGCTCACTTGATGAGTTGGTGGGTAAAAAGCTAATCTACCCCCGCTACAGGGAGCCGCTTTATCTTTTTTTATTCTTTGAAAAAAACATTCTGCAAAAACATCTTTCCCGACTGAAAGAAATGGGTAAAATCACAAACAGCCACGGTAAATTCACAGCGCTGTAGCCGCATTAATATATTTTCAGCTGCAATTTAGTAAATCTTATGAAGTGATGGAATTTTTCGGAAAAAGTTTACTAGTATAAGCAACTTTGGTAAACTATGAGTGGGATGGTGTGGATTCTGTGGCAAGAAGCGCGCTATCCGCTATTTTAACCGGCCGGTGGCCGGTTTTTTTTCTTGTGTAAAAGACCGCTCGTTTTTATTGATTTACTTCTCCGAAAGAGGAAAAACGTCAGCTGTGGGGAATATAGTGTCAAAGAAAGAGTTATGGAGGCCTGTGAGTTGAAGCAATTTGTCAGAGATCTTAAAGTTGGAGTTGCTGTGGACAGCGAATTTCTCGTCACTGAAAAATCACTTGTCTCTTTTAACCAGCCAAACCGCTCAGGTGAGCAGTTCCTGAGGATGACGCTTGCGGATATTTCCGGTACTGTCCGTGCGGTAGTGTGGGAAAAAGGGCCGGAAGTGGCCTCCAAGTTTAAAACAGGCGATATTGTGCATGTGCGGGGCGAGGTTGGCGAATACAGGGGCTTGCAGCTGGTTATCTACAGCCTTGAGGCTGTGAGCAATGCGGAAAGACGCTACTTTCAGGCAGTAGCTCCAAGAGATGAGAGCGATATGCTTGCCGAATTAAATAATGTTTTGGGCGCAGTTGCCGATCCTTTCCTGGGGAGATTGCTGAGAGCGTTCTTTGAAGATGAGGAATTTTTATCCCGGTTTGCAAAGGCGCCTGCAGCCCGCTCGGTACACCATAATTACCTGGGAGGATTGCTTGAACATTCCCTGGAGGTTGCCTCATTTTGCCGCCATATTTTAACTTTATATCCCAATCTTAACGCTTCACTCCTCTACAGCGGCGCACTTTTGCATGATATAGGCAAGATCGATGAATATGATGTCAACAGCCTTACTTTTGAACTAACCACCAGAGGGAAATTGCTTGGCCATATTTCACTGGGAAAGGAAATGATAGACAAAGAATTGGCTGTCATCGATTGTTTCCCGGAAGAGCTGGGAATGGAACTGTCTCATTTGATATTGAGTCATCACGGACACAAAGAATGGGGTTCACCGGAGGTGCCAAAGACATTTGAAGCCTTTGCACTGTTTCATGCAGACCTGACTTCAGCCAGACTCAACCAGTTTGCCAAAGTAGTAAGCAGGGGGAGTGATGCCACCGGTTGGACGGAATGGGATCGGTTGCTTGATCGCAGTGTGTTCCTCGGTTTAGTGAATGCGGATACAGGTTGATTAAAATAACAGAGTTCGGTGGTGAGAACATGAAAAGCTCCAGAGAGCAAAGAGCCGCCAATAGGTATAAAGTTGTACCTTTTGAGCGGGAAGCGGGTTATTATTTGCAGAAGGGTATGACCTATTATCAGAAGAATAAATTAAACAAAGCCCTCATGCATTTCAGGAAAGCTGTAGAAGTGGAACCAAAGAATCCATATAATCATTACAACCTTGCCTGCCTGCTCAGCAAATTGGGACGTCTCAAGGAAGCTAACCGTATTTTTCACCATATTATATTAGATCTTGACAATACCCTTGCCGACTGTTATTTTTTACTGGCCATAAATTACGGGCTGTTGGAGGATATGAACAAATCAAGGGAATATCTGCAGCGATATCTGGATGCCGATCCCGAAGGAGATATGGTTTTTGAGGCCATGGAGCTTCTTGATGCACTGGAGGACGACATGGCGCCAGGTGATCTACCTGCTTACGCGGAGAAGGATTTAGTGCTGGAAGAAATACTTCGCTCTGAGAGCCCTGAAGAGCTAAGCAGTATGTTTTCCGGCAGCACCGGCTTCCGGCAGGCACTAAGCAACCGGCTGTATCATGGTTCAGACGAATTCAAAGAAAATATTCTCCGTTTTTACGGCACACAGGGTGGTGAAGCAGCTTGCAGGGCGCTGCAGGATTTTATAAAAAATCCGTGGATCAAAGAAAGAATTCGCCAACTGGCGCTGCTGGAACTTAAAAACATGGGACAGGGCGGCACTGTGCAGGTCTTTAACGATGGCGAGCTAAAGAGTATGGATCTTGACAGCTACCCGGTTAAAACGCCTGTCTGGCGGGAAGAATGGCAGCAGGTCATGGATTGCGCCATGGAAAACATGCGCCGCAGTGATTGCTATGACGAGGGGTTTTTTGATGATATTCAGGCGATCTGGCTTGACTATATCAACTCGGTATACCCAGATGTGCCACGCATTGCAAAGTATGAAACCTGGGCTGCAGCTCTCGAGTACAGCCTGGCGCGCTTCCATTTCCTGAACCTCACACAAAAAGAGCTGGCACAGGAGTACGGGGTCTCAGCAGGAAGTGTCTCCAACAGGTTTAAAGAGATAAATGCAACACTGAATATTGACCATAAGGCCTATCAAAATATGATTTCATATCTTAAAAGGGACAAGTAGCATACGCTACCTACATTGGAACCCAGGCACAATTAACTGCATATAGTAGAATGTCCCCCTACATATGGATGAAGGGGGTTCTTTTTTGGCATACAAATTGTCATTTCAGGAGGTACTGAGTATTGCAGCTTTTATTCCATCCTACCGTGAAGGTGTAGGACAGGGAATAACGCTTTTTTACCGGGACGGTACAACCGGCTGGCAGTCACGGGGGTTGCGCTCATTTGTAGAACAGCTTGCCAGGTTTTTTGCTATTAATATACAGGATGCCAGGCGCAAATATGGCTCCCTGCTTGGCCAGGTAAATCTGACTCCCCTTGCTTTCTCACCTTTTCTGATATTTCTCCCGCTTAAAGCTTCCACCCCCCGGGTAGGATGCGACCCTGCCTATGGTTATTTCCGCCTGCGGTCAATAACAGGCGTCGGGAAGGAACCGGCGCCAAGCACACTGGATATCGAAGGCGGCCACAAAATTACTATCAGGCAGTCACTGCGTATTGTACGCAGCAGGATTAGGGCGGCCAAGCGCCTCGAAGAAATGCTGCTTGATGAGTACAGTAAAACAATGGATCAAAACCAGGAGTTCTTTTTGCTTGCAACGGGTTGGGCTGCGGGTTTTCTGCAGCGAAATAATCCCCAACAATCAGAAAGTACTCCAAACACTGCCGGCAGTGAACCGCCCGGGCTGCATAATTTAATGGAAGAACTTGTCGTCCGACGCCTTGATGAAACCTTTACGCTGGATAAAAATAAGATTTGCTCCTGCCGGCAGTGCAGGCTTGAAATAATCACATCTGCGCTCAATCTGCTGCCCCCCTGCTATCTGTTCTCCGGAAGTTTAGGCAGTGAGCCAAAACAAATTGACAACAGGCGGTATGATGAGGAGGTTAAGGCAGCTGTTTCACATGCTCTCAGGAAGATAAAAAAAAATCCTCCGCATGATTAGTGGAAATATTCCCTTAATATGGTATAATTAGAAAAAGGGGGGTGGCTTTTTGCCCATTGAAGAACTAATCAACAGAGCTGCCAACATACTGGGGTCAGCCCGTCATGCTGTTGTGCTCACTGGAGCAGGCATTTCTACTGAAAGCGGTATACCGGATTTTCGCAGTCCGGGTACAGGCCTGTGGGAGAATGAAGACCCGGAAGATTTTACAATCGAAAGCTTTAACAGTGACCCGCAGCGGTTTTACCGCAGAATAATGCCGCTGCTGCGTGTTATCAACGGAGCAGTGCCTAATAACGGACATCTGGCGCTTGCTGAGATGGAAAGGCGCGGTTTTGTGCAGGCGGTTATTACACAGAACATTGACAATCTGCACCAGGAAGCAGGTTCAAAAAATGTGCTTGAAGTGCACGGGTCGATAACAGCAGGTACCTGTCTTTCCTGCGGGAGCAAAAATAAACTGCATGAATTCGTCGATGAGCCCGCTTGTTCAAGCTGCGGCGGCGTAATAAAACCTGATATAACACTTTTTGGCGAAGACCTGCCTCCTGCTTTTCAGAGAGCCCAGCGTGAAGCCATGCGCTGCGATTGTATGTTGGTTGTAGGCTCAAGCTTGCAGGTAGCCCCGGCAGGATATCTGCCGCGTTACAGCAAGAATCTTCTAATAATCAACCGCGGCACAACACCCTATGATGAAATGGCCCGTGTAGTAATCCGCTCGCCTGCCGGCGAAGTTCTTACCGGCATTCTCGACGCCCTCGACGTCTACCGCTAAAAGGGGTTGACGGGGGGGGTTGACGGGGGGACGGGGTTCCTGTCATCTTTTTCTTGAGTCAAGCTTGTGAGCCAAGGGGACGGGTCTCATAGGTCATAAGAGCTACAATCATAAACAACACAGCACGCTGTTTTAGAATTGTATAGCTTGGAAAAAACTGTTATAATGGCACCAAAGATATTAGGCAGGTGAAAACATGTCATTGTATGGTGTAGTCATCTTTGATCTTGTTGGCTCAAGGCGAAGTGATAAGCGAAACGAGCTCCAACTCCGCCTCAATAATAATATTATTAAATTTAACGGGCGTTACAAGGAAATGCTTGCTGCACCGGCGGGCGTCACGCTTGGAGATGAGTGGCAGGTAATTACCCATAAGCCAGCTAAAATTTACGACATTGTGGAAGCCTTTCAACGTATGTTCTGGAATGATGACATTGAACTTTATGCAGGGATGGGTATTGGCCCATTGTCCACTTCACTGGACAATGATCTTCGTAATATGGATGGACCTTGTTTCCACCATGCCAGACAAGCAGTTGAATCTGCGAAAAAGGATCGCGTTACCAGTAAAAGAAAAAAAGTATATTTTAGTGTTGATGAAACAGGTCGAAATTCCTTCAAGCATGAAATAGCGGCCACTTCTGAAGAACTGTCCGGAGATATAAACTTTCTTAATTCAATTACACTCAATGAATTAGTAAACATTATTATTGAAAACAATGAAATTTTAAAAAATAAAATGACATTTAATCAAAAAAAGATATACCTTGATTACTTAAAGTATGGTTCATACAGAAAAATAGTGGAACAAACAGAAAAAAAATCTATCAGCAATATTAGTAAAAGATTAAATAGTGCTGAAGTATTTACAATTAAGCGAAACGGAGAAGTGATTGAAAGCCTGTTGGCGTACTACTGTCTCCTGGAAAGGAGCTAGTATGTTGACGCAAATTGCGCTGGTTTTGTCACTATTGCTCGCTCACCTTTTGGCTGACTTCCCTTTTCAAACAACAAAACTTTGCGACATGAGGTTTTCGGATGAACCGGACGAAAGAAAACGGGGTTTACGACTGCATATACTTATTCATTTTTTCGCGGGGGTTTTTGCCATTATCCATTACGTTTGGACACCATTTTTGTTGTTTTTCCTAATTATTATTTCAGCTACTCATTATTTGATAGACAAGATGAAAGCACGTTTTGGGAAGGATAGCCTTGTTTCATTTTTCTTTGACCAGTTACTGCATATCACGGTAATCATGTTTTTAGTAATTATTTTAAAGCAAAAATTGGCACCTGCTCCATGGCTGAATCCTTTCATACGTCAGCTAGAAAGTCTAGCCGGCACCGGGGCCTTTATACGTATACTTGCCGTATTCAATCTCCTGGTAGTCGGGATTTGGGGAACCGGTATTTTTATCCGCATATACATAAAAAAAATGAGAGGAAGCCAAATCGAAGATGCGGGCGCTCAAGATGGTGGATACATTATCGGCCTGTTGGAAAGGCTCCTGGTAATTACCGTTGTAGCTACCAATAATGCTTCCTGGGCCGGCTTAATATTAGGTGTAAAATCAGTAGCAAGATTCCGCAAGTTTAAAGATGATGCGTTTGTAGAGTATTTTTTAATTGGCAGCTTTATTAGTATCTTTGTGGCCTTTTTTATTGGTTTTGTTATCCAGAGATATTTAATTTTTATTTAATCAGGACAAGAGAGTAATCAAGTTGCTTTGCGAGTTTTACTGCTTTCCTGGCTTTATGAAAAGAAGGCCCGTCCAGCTGGTTTACAGTTAGCTCAAAGTTAGATATCGTAACTTCGCCGATCCCAATCCCTGTATAAAACGTAATATCAGGCATTCTGGCCTGAATAAACGCAATAATCTCATTATAATTGCATTCCACATTCATTAACCCTTGCCATTCATCCCCCAGGGTAATGATAAAAGGGGAAGCTATAACATGTGCATACTGCCTGTTTATTTCTTTAAGCGTATTAATCAGTTCTATCTGAACTTCTTCCCGATTATTCAGTTTACATGAATTTTTTATATCGCAGGTAATCGTCATGTATTCCATAGAATCGCTCCTCACCGCGTAATCAATATGTTCGTGCTTAAACACGAACACGGCAGAAGTTCGCCTCTCAAAGCGAACATTCTATTTGATAACTTTCCCAAGTACTGCCAATTGTATGTATATCAAAGAAGCAAATGCACTATATCATATGCAGTAATGTGTTTTCTTGCGTCAATGATTAGAGGGTCCTTCTAAACAAAAAAACTACGGGTATAAGACACGGGGACGGGTTTTCTGTCATATTTTCTGAGTATATTCTCGGGAATATCATATTACCTGAGTCAAACTATGATTTTTTCAACAAACTCATAAACGCCGGGAACAGTTTCCCGGCGTTTAATTTTTGGTTATTGTAATAATTTCGGCGGTTTGAGCCAAACTGTATATGTGTGGAGAATTGTGAGAGGGTAGGATTTATGAGCGTTTATTCCTTTACTTATACACTACATCATGTGTTGTTGCTTAAGCTTTTGTCTGCTTTTAATTTTGACCGTCAGCGTACAATGCACAACTTCCTGTTTCTTGCCACAGCCAGCAGCCAACCGTCCGAACGCTCGTGCATCAGGTATGATTTCTACAAAGGCACAACAGGTGTTCACAGTTTTGAGGTTCAGAGTATTATTTCAGACCTGGATAAAAATGACCTGCTCCAAAGTGAACGCTTCGCCCTGTCCAGGGAGGGCAGGGAGTTTTACTACCAGGTTGCATCGCTTTTGCGCTATGAACGTTTCCCTGAGCACTGTATGCGTGTAGCTCTGCGCTACCAGGATAATCTGTGGAGGATAAACCACGAGGTGCTATTTAACCCGTTGTTTAGAAAAGCGAAAACGGGCAGGAAAATTGTCCTGCCCGTCATCTAGGCTATTCTAAAATACCGCGAAGAATTGTACGTGTGTCAGCAGCACTCAGACCCTGGCCGAGATAATAGCCGTTCAGCCAGATTTCAAAGTGAAGGTGCATTTCTGTGTTGGCGCCTGTAATGGCGGGACCTGTCCCTGAATTGCCAACAGTGGCGATTTGCTGCCCGGCCGTGACACTGTCTCCCACGGCTAAATCATCTTTAACTGTATCGAGGTGCGCATAACGCGTTATCACCTTTCCGCTGTGTTCGAGCCAAATCTGCCGCCCGCGATACTTATCAAGGATATCCTCGGGGGTGGTGAGTGATGCAGCGCTGATGCGGTGATATTCATCCCTCTCCGCTCTTGTCATTTCTATGTATGTATGGTCTATGCGGACCACTATTCCATCAGCTGCAGCCAGGATTGGAGTGCCCCGGGCAATGGGGGTGCCGGAAAAACCATTATAGTAATCTGTGCCCTCGTGGGTGCCGTTTCTGTAGGCGCGAGGCGCACCGGGCAACTGGCCGTCTGTCATATTAATCCTGGCGCCTGCGATGGGGGATTCCATAAAACTTAATAAGTCAATTATCATTTCCAGCGGCAGGCGGTTAATGTTGCCTTCGAATAAGGGCTGCTTTTGCTGCGGCCCTGGTTCCGGCTCCACAGCACCGGGAGGGTCAACGGGAACTTCTCCCGGCTGTTGCTGTGTGCCGGGGTAAGCCTCTGTGGCACTGCTTGTCCACGGAATCAGATTAAAAAAAGCGCCGGCGAGCAGCAGGGTAAGCAGAGTTGCAACAGCTGTGGTATAAAGCAATGCGGGTTTTTGTTTAGCCAAATCCATCCCCCCTCCAGTGCCTTTATTTTACCATAGGCGGGCCGGTCTGGAAAGACTTATCCTGAGCATATTCGACGTTTTACGTCTTTTTTATATTAATAAAAAAAGGTGAAGCAGGTAAAAGCGACGAATATTGTACAGATTTAACTCAGGAGGTAAGTTTATGCAGTACAGACAAGCCTATCTAGAATCACTGCAGAACTTTGCTGCCAAAGACCCGTCATTTATGGCCGAGGCTGCAGGGGGTTCTTATAAAACCGAAGAAAGAAAAATTGAATTTTTATACCTGGGGCGCCTTTGCCTGGTGATTCACCCTGAAGGCGGGATAACTGTAGATGGTTGGCCTGCCCCGTCACACGAGGAGCAGATAATTATCCTTCAATATCTGGCAGGAGCCAGCAGCCTGCCATTGCGCAACCAGTGGCTCTCTTTTCTGCAGCTTCCCGGGGGGCCGCACCATTTCGCGCCGTTTCAGAAGGAAGCTATATTTCCGCTGGCCAGGAAGTTCGGCCCGCAGCCTGAGATGTTTCGCCAGGCGGCAGGGTTTTTGGGAGGTGTCCCAACAACTCTTGGTCATGTGGGTATGATTATCCCGGTCTTTCCCCTCGTTCCCCTTGGGATAATTCTATGGACGGGAGATGAGGAATTTGCCCCCTCAGCCAACATCCTGTTTGACTCTTCAGTTCAGACCCACCTATCCACATCGGCGCTATATATGATGGGGATTGCGGTGGCGCAACGTCTCTTGCACTACCCGGAGCATCCGGACCGGAACTGGTACAGTACTGCTGTTTCAGGTTAGTTTAGGAAATGCAATCATGTTTAACAGGGGGAAATCTTGTGCTTCTGATTAAAGGTGGGATGGTTGTCGACCCGTCCCGGAGAATTAATGGGCGGTATGACCTTGTAATCAGTGACTGCAGGGTAAAAGCACTGGCTCCGGGGATAGAACCTGAAGGCATGGAAGTGATCGACGCCGCAGGGAAAATAGTTATTCCGGGCCTGTTCGATATGCATACCCACTTGCGGGAACCCGGCCAGGAGTATAAAGAGACTGTTCTGACCGGCAGCCGGGCGGCAGCTGCAGGCGGCTACACAAGCATTACCGCATTGCCAAACACAAACCCGTCATTGGACAATAAAGATGTAGTCAGGTATGTGAGGGAAAAAGCGGAACTTGCCGGTTTGGTACGCGTCTGGCCTGTGGGTGCTGTGACTAAGGGCTCGCTTGGGCGGGAGTTGGCGGATATAGGCGGCATGAAAGAAGCCGGAGTGGTTGCTGTGACTGACGATGGACGGGGAGTGGCCGCCACTGATTTATTAAGGGAAGCACTCATCCAATGCCGGCAGCTCAATATTCCCCTGCTCCAGCACTGTGAAGATGAAGCCATCTCCGGCGCGGGGCAGCTGCATGAAGGCAGCGTTTCCCTGCGACTGGGGCAGTCGGGTATTCCTGCCGCAGCAGAGACCCGTATGTTAAAGCGTGATTTGCAAATTGCACAGGAGACAGGCGCAAGGCTCCATATTATGCATGTCTCTACAGCCAGGGCCGTGGAAATGATACGCAGAGCAAAGGCAGAAGGCGTGAATGTTACGGCGGAGGTTACGCCACACCACCTGCTGCTGACCGATGAGCTTGTAGCAGCACTGTTTGCTATGGCTAAAATGAAGCCGCCGCTGCGTACTGCCGCTGATGTGGAGGCGCTGCGTGAGGGGCTTTCAGACGGGACAATAGATGCAGTTGCTACCGACCACGCTCCTCACAGCGAGAGTGAAAAAAGCGGCGATTTTACTGCCGCGCCTTTTGGCATTGTGGGGTTGGAGACTGCCTTTGCTGTCTTGTATACCCATCTTGTAAAAAGTCGAATGCTGCCGTTGGACCTCCTGGTAGAAAAGATGTCTTGTTCTCCTGCGGCTATTCTTGGCCTGCCTTACGGAACCCTGTCTCCAGGGAGTGCTGCCGATTTGGTAATACTTGACCTTGAGACAAAGCGTGTTATAAACCGCCATCAATTTTACTCAAAGGGGAAAAATACACCTTTTCACGATTGGGAAGTGTATGGTACTCCCGTTTTAACCATGGTTGCGGGGAAGGTGGTTATGCGGGACGGTATTGTCAGCGGACATGCAAATGAGGGATCTAATAATGAAAATTAATTTGATGCAAATCGAAAAGCATTGCGAGGTTGCAGATGGCATCAGGCGCCTTGTGCTCTCAGGGAGGTTGGAGGCAGAACCCGGACAGTTTGTCCATGTTTCGGTATCTGAAACATTGGACCCGCTGCTGCGGCGTCCGCTCAGCATCCACGATTGTACTGAAGATAAAACTGTACTGCTTTACCGCGTCTGCGGCAGGGGGACAGACTTGCTGTCTGGAAAAAAGCCCGGTGAGGTACTGGACGTGCTTGGACCGCTGGGAAACGGGTTCGCTGTTGCTGACAGCGAAGAAGCAGTGCTTGTGGCCGGTGGAATAGGGATTGCACCTCTGTTCTTTCTGGCGCGGATCCTGTGGCGGGCGGGGAAAAAGGTGCACTTTTTTGCCGGAGCAAAAAACAGCCTGGAATTATACCTGCCTGAAGAGATTGGGAAAGTTGCCACCAGTGTGGTGTTGGCCACCGACGACGGCACGGCAGGACACCGTGGGCTGGTTACCGAGCCAGCTTCCATTGCTCTTGAAGAAACCGATGCGCCTGTCTACTGCTGCGGGCCGCCGCCTATGATGCGCGAAGTAGTTCGACTGTCCGCCCGATTTAAGCGGGACGTTTTTGTCTCGCTGGAAGCCCAGATGGCCTGTGGGGTGGGAGCGTGCCAGGGCTGTGTCACAGCAATGAGGGCCAATGGGATTGACTACAGTCGGATATGCACGGATGGCCCCGTGTTTCGAGGGGAGGATGTATTTCTATGAAACCTGACCTAAGTGTGAAGATTGGCGGTATGACGCTGCTAAACCCGGTGATGCCCGCCTCAGGCTGCTTTGGTTACGGGGAGGAATATGCGCACTATTTTGACCTTGCTGTCCTTGGTGCTATTATTGTCAAGGGCACCACAGCTTCGCCCTGCCCAGGCAACCCTCCCCCGCGCCTGGCAGAGACAGCGGCGGGCCTTTTAAACGCTATTGGCCTGCAAAATCCCGGCGCCGCCTCGGCCAGAGAAAAAATCAGCTCGCTTGCCAAATACGGTGTCCCTGTAATTGTCAATGTGGCCGGCCATTCGGTGGAAGATTACTGTGAAGTTGTAAGGGCAATGGAAAAAGACTTGGCAGTAGCTGCTTTTGAATTGAACATATCCTGTCCCAATGTCTCGGCAGGGGGCATGGCTTTTGGCACTGAACCGGGTTTGGTAGAGAGACTGGTGCAAAAGATAAGACTGCTGACAAAAAAGACACTGATTGTAAAACTGTCGCCCAATGTGACAGATATAGTAAAAATTGCCCGTGCTGCTGAGGCAGGCGGCGCTGACGCACTTTCTCTAATAAACACACTGCTCGGAATGGCCATTGATGTGAGGACGCGGCGTCCGGTACTGGCCAACCTGACAGGAGGCCTTTCCGGTCCGGCAGTAAAACCGGTGGCTCTGCGCATGGTCTGGCAGGTCACGTCAGCCGTGAATGTTCCTGTTATTGGCCTCGGGGGTATCTCGTGCGCGCAGGATGCCACAGAGTTCTTGTTGGCAGGCGCCAGCGCAGTGGCGGTAGGCACCGCCAATTTTAACAACCCTCTCATCTGCCCGCAGATAATCGACGGGATTTCTGCCTACCTGAGTGATAACAGCTTTTCGTCGCTGGGGCAGATAATAGGACTGGCGAAAGAGAATAAAACAGAAGCGGGAGGCGAGTGCGGTTGCGGGAAAAAATAATAATAGCGCTTGATGTGGACACTAAAGAGGAAGCGCTGGGACTTGCAACCGGCCTGAAGGATTTGGCCGGCGCTTTTAAGGTGGGACTGCAGCTTTATAATAATACAGGGCCGGGAATTGTGACTGAGCTCGCCGGCACCGGGGTTAAAGTTTTTTTAGACCTCAAATTCCACGATATACCAAATACGGCGTCCAGAGCGGCTGAAGCTGTGGTGGGCCTTGGTGCTTTCATGTTCAATCTGCACGCTTCCGGTGGCAGTAAAATGATGGCACAGGCTGCAGAAGCAGCAAAAAAAAGAGCAGCAGCACTTGGGATTACTCCACCGCTGTTGCTTGGCGTGACAGTACTGACATCGATGTCGGAGCATGAGCTAAGGGATGAACTGGGTGTAGCAAGGCCGCTTGACGAGCAGGTCTCCTCTCTGGCACTGCTTTGCCGCGACGCCGGCTTAGACGGTGTGGTGGCATCAGCCAGAGAAATTCCCTTGATCAGAAAAACGTGTGGTGAAAAGTTTTTAATAGTAACGCCAGGGGTGCGCCCGGCCTGGGCGGCACAAAACGACCAGGAGCGCACTGTAACTCCCGCTTGTGCCGTAAATCTTGGCGCGGATTACGTGGTGGTGGGCCGCCCGGTAACTGCAGCACCAAAGCCGCAAGAAGCACTGCAGCGCCTGCTGGCTGAAATGGATGGTGAAAAATGTTAACAGAAGATAAGGTTTTAGAAATTTTAAAAGAAACAGAAGTATTGCTGGAAGGCCATTTTCTGCTCACATCGGGAAAACACAGCGACCGCTACCTGCAGTGTGCCCGTGTTCTGCAGTACCCGCACCATGCCGCGGTTCTCTGCGGCGCCCTGGCAGAACATTTTGCATCTGCAAAGCCCCAGCTGTGTATCGGCCCGGCACTGGGCGGGGTCATTATCGCTTATGAAACTGCACGGAGCCTTGGTGTGCGTGGTATTTTTGCCGAGCGCGATAAGGATGGGGAAATGGAGCTGCGCCGGGGATTTAATGTTAAGCCGGGCGAGCGTGTGCTGGTGCTGGAAGACGTGGTAACAACCGGTGGTTCAGTGCTTGAAGTTGTAAACCTGGTTAAAGATATGGGAGGAGAAGTGGTAGGAGTAGGGTCAATAGTGGACCGCAGCGGCGGCATGGCTGATTTTGATGTACCTTTTACGTCACTGATAAAACTGGATGCAAAAGCTTTTGACTCAGCCGACTGCCCCCTTTGCCTGCAGGGTATTCCGGCGGTCAAGCCAGGAAGTAGAAAATAAGTTACTTAATATTAACAATATTCTGAAAACTATAAAGGGATTTGGCTTAGTTCCTAGAATAGAATAAACAATGAAGCCGGAAGGCTGTGAGATTAAATGACGAGGGTTATTGGCTGCGGAAACATCCTCGCTTACGATGAGGGTCTTGGCATTCATGCAGTCAGGGAATTAAAGCGGAATAAGATGCGTCCAGGTGTGACACTGCTGGAGATGAGGCGTCCGGGTCTTCTCCTTGATGAACTGGTCTTCGGTTCGCGTAAGCTGATCCTGATAGATGCCGTCTCTTTGGGCCGCAGGGCCGGGGCGTTCGAGCGCTTTGAACTGACTGGCAACGAGGCGTCGCTTGACATCCTGAAAAAGACAGTGCATGGCTTTAATCTTATTCCCGTATTTGAGCGTGGGCTGAAGTCCTGTGAAGAAAGGATGCCGCAGGCAGTAGTCCTTTTTGCCATGGAAATCACTGAACGTAATAAATTCAGCATCGGCCTCTCTCCGCCCGTACAGGAAGCGCTGCCTCAGCTGATAAAGGCTGTCCTTGCTGAAATCGAAGCTTGATCACTAAACTTTTATAAATGGGTGGGTGGGATGAATTTTTCCTCAAGCCACCCATTTTTAACTTCTCATATTAATGACCCGGGGAATTGTGAAGATACTGTGCAGACAATGTTTGTTCACACTTATATTATTGTTTAGTCATAAATTTTTATTATAGTTGTTTTAGGGCAAGGAGGTGAAACTGATGAAGATACGAAAATTAGTTGTAACTGTCACGATGGTTGCAACCCTAATGGCCTTTGGTGGATCAGCCTTTGCTGCGAGCATGGTGTCAAACATGGCGACACAAAAAGGTGGCACACAAGTGGCTCGATGTGTACAAAAAATGGAGCGAGGAGTTTCCACCTGTGCTACCGCCACTCAAGCCTGTGAATAAATAATTGCCGGTTTAACTAATTCAAGCTCTGTTAGTCAAAAAGAATTTCCCTATACACAAAAAGCTGGCATAAAACATATTGTCAGCCTTTTGTATACGTTGAGTCCTCAATAGAATCAAGTCTGTTAACGCATAAAAAATGTATTGACATTAAAGTCAGGTTTAAGGTTTATAATATTATAGCACTATACTATTTGCATGCATGTTCCAGGCATTGTGATAATATTGTTTACTACAGAGTGTAGGAGGAACGCCATGGAACGGTATTTGCCGTATTTACTCATGCACATTTTCATAATGCGTGGTATGCACGGTGGTAGTAAGGGACATTGTGACAGTGAAGAAGAAAGGAGTTGTGAAACAATGGGAATCTGCTGTGGTTCCATAGGGCACTATTCCTGCTAAACGCTCAATTTAAGAAATCATAATTTCAAAAAAGCGCGCTTAACAGGGACGGCACTTGCGAAGCCAGGGAGGAATAGTTTTGGCAAGAAAAGTATTGAGGCTGTTTGTTTATATACTGGCAGGATTACTTTTGATAGGAGCGTTCCTGCCCGTTTTGGCAAATCAATTTGATGAACAACACGACCGGTTGGACGCGGTCAGGGATGAACAGCAAAGAACCCAGGAAGAGCTGGATGCCGGCAAAAGACAGGAGACCACACTGATACGGGAACTGGCAAATCTTGATAACCTAATCAGCAGGGTAGAGGCGGAACTGCGCTCTCTTGAAAACAAAATAACCGACACCGAAAGAAAAATCTCCGAGGCGGAGGTTGAACTTGCTGAGGCACAAGAGCGCGTTGATGCAATGGAAGAACTGCTGGGGATTCGCCTGCGCGCTATCCACGAGAACGGGAGTGTCAGCTATCTGGAAGTATTGTTCAACAGTTCTTCTTTTACCGAGTTCCTGACGCGCTACAACGACCTAAGTATAATAATGGAGCAGGACAGGGAACTGCTTATTGCGTTTGAAACAGAAAAAGAAAGAGTAGAGACCTTAGTGGCAGCACTTGAGGAAAGTAACCGGGAGCTGTTATCTCTGCATGGGGCCAACCTGGACAAAAAGCAGGAACTGGAGATTAAGAACAGGGAAAAAGAACAGTTGCTTACCGCACTACGGGGAGAAATTGAAGAACGGGAAGATGCTATCAGAAAACTGGAAGATGAAGCAGAGGAAATTGAGCAGTTAATAAAGCAACTGCAGGCTGCGCAAAGCGGAGTACCCAGAGGCACCGGAGCCTACCTGTGGCCCCTGCAGGAATTTGGACCAAGTTGGATTACTTCAGGTTATGGCTATCGTACTAACCCTATTACACGCCAACCGGGCTCCTGGCACGGCGGCATAGATATCGGCATCCCCCATAACCGCTGGCCCAAGTCGCGTTCATACATCGGCAAGCCCGCTTATGTGGTGGCGTCTGATTCAGGTATCGCCTATACATACCGCATGGGCAGCGGCTACGGCAATCTTGTCATCATAGACCACGGCGGTGGAGTAGCTACAGTATACGCTCATAACGACAGTTTTCTGGTGGAGGACGCCTCCCCTGTTGTGAAAGGCCAACGTATTGCTATTGTTGGCTCCACAGGTTTTTCTACCGGACCGCACCTGCACTTTGAAATCAGAATTAACGGGGAGCGGGTAAACCCCCTTCCTTACATCAGGTAACGCCATTGAATATAAGCATTATTACAAGGAGGTAAATCTCATGTTTGAGGCTTTCAAGCGTTTTATTGACAAGCTGGCCAAGGCGAACGAGAAGGAGTTTCAGGGACAAACCCCCGATTGCTGCACTATCAACCGTCTGGAACAATACCCTCAAAATCAAAATAAAAATAACCATAAAAACAGTTAGTTTAGAATAAGCACTATGCTTGACACACATAGGAAGGAGGCAAAAAAATGGCAGCAGAAATTCGTTTTTTTATTCCCCGGGTCGCTCATTGCAACGACGGTCATAGTTCTTAGCCCTAGGTATGGCGTTAAACTACCCCCCTTCTTTGTTTAAGGATGGAAATTATTGTGGCATAATTTACTACAAATTGTAGGAGGCATGAGAATGGAACGTTATTTACCTTATTTAATATTTTTGTTGTGCCCGCTAATGCATATTTTCATGATGCGTGGTATGCACGGTGGCGGAAAGAGCCATTGTGACAAAAAAGAAGAACATTGTGATGAAAAAGATGGAAACATTATTGATGTCATCCCCGAGAGTATTATTAATAAGGGCATCTAAGTTAGCAAATATAACGTGTGTATCCTATCGAAATTCCAAAAATAAAAGGTGGTTGGAGATTTATTCCAACCACCTTTTATTGGAAAACTATTAACCTGAGATGTTAATATTTTATTAAATTAGTACGTTTACGGCTTTAGCTTTACATTGTATTCGGCGTCAACATTGTAACGTCGCAAGCGAAGAGAATTCCAAACTACGTTTACGGAACTCATACTCATGGCAGCCATACCTATCATTGGGTGTAATAATCCCATGGCTGCAATAGGAATTGCAATAGCATTATAGAACCAGGCAAAGAAGTAATTCTGTCTAATTTTAGTAAATGTACCTCGTGAAAGTTTAATTGCGGTAATCAAGCCCGCCAAATCACCACGGATGAGCGTAATGTCTGCAGCTTCAATGGCAATGTCCGTACCGGTACCTATGGCAATCCCCACATTAGACTGTTTCAGCGCGGGTGCGTCGTTAATGCCATCCCCAACCATGGCTACTATACCCATTTTTTCTTGTAACCGTTTTATTTCTTCCACTTTACCGTCAGGCATAACCTCGGCCACCACATGATCGATGCCAAGCTGCTTGCCGATAGCTGCTGCAGTTCGCATGTTATCTCCAGTAATCATTACTGTCTCCAGCCCCAAAGATTTTAGTTCGGATACAGCAAAATGTGCTTCTTCTTTTAATGTGTCGGCGATGGCGATCAAACCGGCAACTTGATGGTTCATAGCTACAATAACCACCGTTTTGCCTTGTTCTTCAAGTTGCTCCATCCTTTCCCTAAACCCACTGGCCTCAACCCCGTGATCTTGCATTAGCAAACGACTGCCTACCAGTATTGTGTAGCCCTCTACCTCTCCACTTACTCCTTTGCCTGTGTGTGAAGTGAAATTCAACACCTCTTTAAGTTTAACATCTTTATCTTTAATTGCCTCTACAACGGCGTGGCCCAGTGGGTGTTCTGAAGCAGATTCCACGCTGGCGGCATAGCTCAATAACTGTTCATCCGCAAGTTCACCGGTGACTTCTACTTCAGTAACAGCAGGTTTACCCTTGGTTAGAGTACCTGTTTTATCAAAAGCGATGACTTTAATGTCTTTCATTGTCTGAATCGCCTCGCCGCGGCGTATCAGAACACCTTTTTCCGCGCCAATACCACTGCCAACCATTAGTGCGGTTGGTGTGGCAAGCCCCAATGCGCACGGGCAGGATATGACAAGAACTGCGGCTGAAGCAAGATAAGCCAGGGTAAAACGACCAACAGTAGGGTTTATCCAGGGGAGAAAGGGGGATACGACAAAAAGTAAGTTACGCATTGAGTCGCCCCAAATGGCCCATGTTGTAAAAGTGAGAATGGAGAATACAATTATTACTGGAACAAAGTAACCCGTAACCCGGTCAGCAAATTCCTGTATAGGGACTTTCGTGCCCTGCGCTTCTTCCACCATTTTAATTACCTGAGAGAGGAAAGTATCATTACCCACCTTTGTGGCTTCAACGTGCAAGAGACCATGCTTATTAATTGTGGCACCGATAACTTCGCTATCTTCCCTTTTTTCCACAGGCAGAGATTCACCAGTTGCCATCGATTCATCCACAGCACTATGCCCTTTCACAACGATACCGTCAGTGGGAATTTTTTCACCAGGCCGAATGACCATCACATCACCGGGTTGCAGTGCTTCAATTGGGATCTCTATTTCTTCGCCATTTCGCAAAACTTTCGCAGTTTTTGCTCCCATTTGCAATAATTTTTTGATTGCCTGAGAGGCATGACCTTTGGCGCGTGCTTCTAAATAACGCCCAATTAAATGAAAGAACATTATGTTTGCACCCATTTCGATAAACGTGGTTACAGGAATAATAAAAGATGCGAGCCCGATAAGAAATGGCGGAATGGAACCCAGTGTTACTAGTACAATGTTTTTAAAATAACTATGCAAATATATTGAAAAGTGCTATACTATATCTATAAACATTATGGAGGTAGATACGTATGGCACGTCCTAAAAAATATGGCAGTTTTAAACTTGCTGAATCAGAAATTGAATACTTGACTGCAATTACAAATACAAGAACAGCAGAAGCTCAAAAGGTGCAACGCGCAAAAATTCTACTACTTAGCTCAGACGGTATGAGCAATGTAAAGATTGCAGAAAAACTGGATATTCATCGAAATTCAGTAGAGCTATGTCTAAAAAAATACGTTTCATCAGGTGTGGAATCGGCATTGAAAGACGATTTAGGCAGAGGTCGTAAAGCCATTCTTACAGACGAAGATAAAGTATATGTGCGAAATCTTGCATGCCAAAGGCCTACAGATTTTGGGTATGCCCAGGAATTATGGACAGTACGTAGTCTACAGAGCCATATTAGAAAAAACTGTGATGATGCAGGATATCCAAACCTATCAACAATTGTTCCATCTACTGTTAACACTATTCTTAATGAAGCGGACATAAAGCCCCACAAGATCAGGTATTATCTAGAAAAAAGAGATCCTGAATTCGAACGAAAAATGAACGATGTCCTTATTGTGTATAAACAGCTGGAACTGCAATTTGAAAGCGATGAAGAGACCGGAATCATTACGATATCTTATGATGAAAAACCAGGCATCCAAGCAATTGCCAACACGATGGATGATTTGAGACCAAGTATGAAACATGGCTTTGTGGGCCGCGATAGTGAATACAAGCGTTTAGGCACGGTAACACTTCTTGCCGGCATGGATTTAATGACTGGGGAAATCATCCCTCTTGTCAGGGAAAGCCACAAAAGCTCAGATTTTGTTGATTTCCTGAAAATACTTGATGAAAAGTATGATAAGGATAAGAAGATCAAAATTGTTCTTGATAATCATAGTGCGCATACATCAAAAGAAACGCGTAGGTATCTGGAACAGCACCCTGGACGGTTTGATTTTGTATTTACCCCTAAGCATGGCTCTTGGTTAAATATGATAGAAAGTTTCTTTGGCAAGTTTGCACGAGTATGCTTAAAAGGTATCCGTGTAAGGACAAAAGATGAATTGGTTCAGCGCATTTATCAGTATATGGATGAAGTCAATGCTGAGCCTGTTGTTTATCGCTGGAAATATAAAATGGATGATATAGAAGTTTAGCGTTTGCATACTTATTTGAAAAATGCTGTACTAGTACGTCCATATTGGCACTACGGTGCCGAACTGCGTTTAAACTGGATTTATGCGTTTTTGACCCGGCAATAAAGATGACAGGAAATGCTAAGATTGCCACCACAGTCGTGTAGATATTAAATTCAATCATATACACAAACATGTTAATGATCATCAAAGTGACGATAATAACTGCAGGTACCCCTGCTATCACCATTCGGCGGTGTGCTTCCTTTACTTCTTTTTCTTCATCTTCTTCCACATCAGCAGCAGAATCGTCCGCGCTTTTTCCCATTTTATAGCCAGCGGTTTCAACCAATTTGCGTAATGCATCTAAATCTACTCTACCCGGAACATAAGCTAATGCCAGCTTGTTAGTGGCGAAGCTTACATTTGCCGAAAACACACCATCCACATCGGCAATAATTTTTTCCACCGACTGCGCGCAGCTAGCGCACGACATTCCGGATATACGGTAAACTTCGGTTATTGTTCCCTGCTTCTCTTTAGTGTCTGTTTTAGATATAGCTACATCAGCTTCGATTACGATGGCAGTATAGCCGGCACTCTCCACGGCTGTCAACAGTGCGTCAGTGCCTGTTATACCTTCGTTAAAAGTTATATACGCTTTCTTAGCAGGAAAGTTAACACCCGCTTCAACTACACCTTCAGTGCCCTGTAATGCCTTTTCTATCGAACGGGCACAGGCACTGCATGTCATGCCCTCAACTTTTAAAACAGCCTTACTCATGGTATCACCTTCCCCAGATTATTTAAATACGCGGGAGATTAGGAGTATAGATTTCATAATCAATTAGGGCTTAATTTAAGTATGTCCTGGTTTAGGTACATGTTAAACTAACAAAATAGATAATGTAGAATTGTTAGTTAGAAATGCACACTTCGTTTGTCATAAAAGTGAGAAACACTATCCAACTAAACGGATAGTGTTTCTCACTTTTTGTCGATATAGTTGATATCTATTTTAAATTCCAGGTAAATTGCCGCACATCCACACCGTCCAGGTTGTAAATCTCAAGTGTAATCTTGTCATATCCCGGCTGTTTCATTAATTGACCGGGAACAACAAGGTTTCCTCTTATATGATGGGTCTCGTTGGATACGCTCTCCCATACAAGCTCTTCACCTGTAAGCGAGGCCCCATTCTCACTGCTTAGACTTACCTCACTTAGAATATCATACCTGCTCAAATTGACTGAATGGGTGTCTAGTGTAATGTCAAATCTAATATCCTGCTGCTCACCTTCCAGGTCCAGAAGAACTACGGTTACTGTAACATTACCTTTTTTTTCAACCCGCACAGAATTGAGGTTGCTTCCTTCTCTGTTTACTTTTTCGGAGCATCCAGTAAGCACCAGAACGGAGAAAACGACTGCAATTAATACTATAATCTTGCCTTTTATCCCCATGCTAACCTCCGTTTTAGCCGTGACAGGCCATAATTATGTGCTTTCTTAAAATTCTTAGCATTAGTGTAATCCCCAGGAAGTTCATTAAAATACCAGATATCATAAAATATGATTTATACTGTGCCAGGAAAATCGCAGCGCCCGACAGCCCTATAATTGGGGCCACATCCCCCAGATGGTGAAGACAGCAGGCGATCATTGTTGCAGTGGATGAACCTGTTCCTGCTGCCGCAATCACGTTTTGACTTCTTGCTTTTAGATCTTTGAAATATTTGTACAGCATTAACTGAAGCCCGAAGCCAAAAGCAATCAAAATCACATATAGTTTGTCTTCCCACAGCAGTTCCAGAGCATGAGCCACAGAACGTGACAGTAGGCTAATTAACGTTAGGTAAAAAAGTACTAATCCCAAAGCAGCGAGTAGAAAAACAGGCCAGGATCTTTTGCCGGCACTCACAATGATTCCAAGCAAAGCATTGCCCCCCCCTCAGACATTTTTAGTGCTAGTAAAGCTATTAGCAGGCATGAAAATACAAAGCATATTTAAAGACACTTACCTTCCATATAAATCCTTTACATTAGAGCTAAAAAAAATCAAGAGGATTGACCGGGGCGCCGTTGCGTCTAATTTCAAAATGAACATGAGGTCCTGTTGAGTATCCTGTGCTGCCTACGTTGGCAATCTGTGCTCCTTTTTGCACTCTCTGCCCGACAGAAACCACATTGACAGAGTTGTGAGCGTATCTGGTAGAATACCCGTTGCCGTGGTCGATTGTTATCAGATTGCCGTAGCTTCCTGCTCTGCCGGAAAAAACCACTACTCCCGAGTCTGCTGCCGCAATCGGTGTGCCAAGCGGAGCTCCGATGTCGACACCATAGTGTATGCTGCCCCAGCGCGGGCCAAAGCGTGAAGTAATTCTGCCCCCGCTTTTAATAGGCCAGATAAAACGCCCGCTGCCGGCCACAGGTGCTGCTTTGGTACCGCGTGCTACCACTTGGGTACGGGGCTCTTCAAGCACGGTTTCCTTTAAAATTTTTCTCTCCACTTCTTTCTCGTTTTCCCTGGAGATACGGTATGTTACTTCTTTTTTACCCTGACTGCCGCTGGTGAGAACCCTGGTGGCGCCACTGTATATGCCAGCGTCATTTTGGTAAATAGTCTGAAAAGGGATTTTCTCTGTTACAGTTATGTCTTCAGTTACCAGCACATGCACCAAAGGTTCCGCCACTACCAGTTCCAGTTCTTGTCCTATCTGCAAGCGGTCGCTATTTTGCAACTGCGGGTTGGCTGACCTGATTTGGTCTTCTGCTATATTATTGGCGCGAGCTATGCCCCAAATAGTATCGCCACGGGACACGAGGTAAGTTTGGCGCGTATCCGTGCCGCGTCTGAGTATTTCAGCCGCTTTATCAGCACTGTAAACAGAATCGGGATCCACAACGTCCCACTGCGCCTCTACTTTTCCGTGTAGAACGATTTCCTGGACAACTGTATTTTCACTGCCGCTAAGATACGCTAGTTTTAAATTTTCAAGGACCTGTTCGTATTCAGATAAGGTGGGTACTGCTAGCGTCGGGTTGTCGTTGACAGTAATCAAATAACCATATGTGTCGAATTTCAGCCTGTTGAGAAGATAATCCCTGACACTGACATCGTCCGGTTTGATTCCCCACCGACGTTCCTTCTCTACACGTACTTCCTGAACAGCTTGTACTTCTAAACCGGTAAGCTCTGACCGGCTCATCTTAAGCGACACCATAAAATCCATAATTTCCTGTCCGTCCTGGACGTAGCCGATTTCTTCATCATCAAGATAAACCACATAAGTATAAGAGGTTGCAATCAAGCGCATACCCAGGGCTGTCAGCACAGCAGCCAGTAAAATAGCTATGCAAACTTGTGTGCTTTTCCTGGGAAAGTTGCTGTAAATACCGCCTGCTTTACTAAGACATTTTTCTTTTATCTTGCTAACAGATAATTGTCTCATCTAAACACCCCTAAACCTAGTAAAAAGAAATGCCAATATTGGCCGGCATTTCTTTTTACTTGACTTATCCTACGTAAAGCGGTTCATTATTTCAGCTGTAAAAGTATGGAGATTAATACATCATACCGCCCCGGCCCATCATACCGCCGCCCCGGATGCCGGCGCCTCCTGCGCCATGACAGTCTCCTCTGCCAATGCCAAAGGAGTAGTTGCCTTCAGCCATCCGTTCTTTCCTTACTTCCCACATTTGCGACAGCCTCGCACGAAGCGATTGGGCATCTTCAGGATTAACCAGGCCGGACTCTTCCTGTTTGTCCAATATCTGCAGCTTGATTTCATACTCCTGCTCATACAGAGCCTCAAGTTCAGCTTTCTGACTGTCAGTAAGCGCCAATACGACTGGCACAGCCACGGCCAGGACAAGAGATACTACCAGAAAAACAATCAATCCTTTTTTCATATTTATCACTCTCCTTGTCTTTCTTAATAAATTAATAATAACTCTTAATTATTACAGACTGATGGAGAAAAGATGGAGATGGTGTGGAGATAATTATATGGAGAGCCGGATCGCTTCGAGCAGAAGACAGTCCAGCTTCTCACTTTGCCGTAGGGTACGTTCATCATTATAGCCAAATGCATGGCTTAGCCGGTACATCTCGGCACGTTCCTCTTCGATGAGGGTGTTAAGGTCAGTTTTTGAAACTTCATTATTAGTTAAAGCACTTTTTGTTTCCATATATTTGCCCCCCTCAGGTATAGACAACCGGTACCACTTGTGCCGAAGATGGCTCGATACTCACAGCGTATTGATAATTGCCTTAATCGTGAACCAATGATTCAATATCTCTGTTATTGGTCAGGTCAATAGACATATGGAATGAACTTTTTGGTAGAAGCACTATACAGTACGTATTGTTCTCCAAACTGTTCTATCATTTTTTCTTCTTCGGATTTGGCAAGCCTGCTGTACATTACCACCAGTATAGGCGCCATTAACAGGGTTAACAGAGTTGGCCACTGGAGCAGAAAGGAAAAAATAATTAAATAGAAGCCAAGGTATTGCGGGTGCCTGACATATGCGTAAATTCCATCGGTCACCAGTTCGCCGCCGCCCTTGTGTATTTTTTTCCAACCAACAGCGATAATAATCAGAGCGAACAAAAGCATGATGTCTGACCCTGGATGAACCAGAAAAGAGAGCAAGGGATTGCCGAAAAAGACTCCAAGCAGGTGCCCGTTATTGTGTGAAAATGGGTCGACAACAGGATAGCGGCTGCCCAACCACGAGGAGAGCAGGTATATGGTCAGAGGGAAACCGAACATTTCAAAAAACAGGGCTAAAAAAAACGAACTCAAAGCGCCCATGCTTCTCCAATCACGCCTTGTCCGGGGGCGGAACACCATGAACACGATAAACGATGCAAACAGCACATTACCAATAACAAGCGGCCAGTAGCCATAGCCGTATATGCTTAAGTGTTCCATAAGCAGCTCCTTTCTTATGGAGATAATTCTACTACAACGTGTAGTATTTTTCAAGTCCCCTTACTCTTAGTTCCTTGTTACTCAATTGTCTGTATTTTGTAGACAGGGATGATGGCAGGAAGCAATCCCGACAGCATGTATATGTAACACACATAAAAATTAACCACACTATTGTCTGTAGTAGAATGATACTGTATAATTAGAGTGCTAGCGCAAAGGAGGCGAAACCTATGAAAACGCGCTTTCCTGTTGACTTTAGGCCGGGAATGCATGGGCTTAGCAAAATGCTTGGCCACCTTGAAAGTGAAATCATGGAAATAATCTGGCAAAAAGGCGAAGAGGTCTGTGTTCGTGATGTCTACGCGGAGTTAGCCCTGCGTCGCGAGATAGCCTATACTACGGTAATGACTATTATGGGGCGCCTTGCCGATAAAAAGCTCCTTACGAAAAGAAAGAGTTCAAATACTTCTTTTTTTGAGCCTGCCATGTCACGCCGGGAATTTACTGAGAAGGTAGTGTGCAATGTGGTAGACAGCCTACTTGAAGATTTTGCAGACGCCACACTTGCACATTTTGTCAACCGTGTTCAGGATAAAGACCGGGATACTATCGAGAAGCTGGAAAAAATGCTGGCTGCTACAAAAGGGGATGGTGAATCCGGTGCGGTTGACTGACCTGCATTCTTTTTTTGTTTATGTTCTTTTCGGGTATTTTTTTATTATACCGATCACCCTGCTTTGGCTGAAACTCTTTAAAATTGATGACCCAAAACAGCGCATGAATATTTACCTGCTGGCACTGACCGCTCCTATAACAGGCTTTATACTTTATAGTACTGTTCTTATAAAACGCTGCCAGTCAGGTATTTACCCTCAGGGTATGGGGTGGCAAACATTTGCATCATTATGTTCTCTAGGTACTGCAGCAATTCGTTATCTCAGCCCTCTTCTGGCAGTTGTGCTTTTGTTGGGGCTCTTGAAGGCTGTATTTGCTTCACTGCTTGTATTACGTATGCGCCGGCATGCAATTGTCCTGCCTCCTGCCGAAGGTCAACGGGTTGACCAACTCCTCAGAAAACAAGCACGGCTTATGGGCATTGGTGTTCCTGAGATAATTTTTAGTAACCGTAGTGATTTCGCCGCTTTTAGTGCAGGGCTTATTCGCCCTGTTGTGGTAATAAGCGCAAAACTTTTATATAAGCTTGACGACCATGAACTCGAAGCTGTCTTTACCCATGAACTGGTCCACATCAGACGTGGTGACTCCAAGATAAACTGGTTGCTTCACCTACTCTGCGGTGCTATGTTTTTTAGTCCATTCAGCAGTATCCTGTTAAAACGATATCTTTTGGAGAGTGAACGTCTCTGTGATCAAAAAACTATAGAAGTTACAGGAAATCGACGTGAATATGCTGCAACCTTGCTTAAAGTATGGCGCGTATTGGTTGAAGAAAGGGAGTTTGGATCAGGTCTGGTAACCGGCCTTACTGGACAGAAGCGGGATATGGAGACACGTATAACACTGTTGCTTAACAAAACGGGTAGGGGGGAAGCATTACCTCTGGCACTTTCAACTTCCATTCTTTTAAGCGCCTATACCGTGATGTCATTTTTTCTTGGTTTTCTCTGTTAGTGGGGGGCTTTTTTTTTGCCTTTTTAGAATAGAGCAGTGTAGTAAATGTGAAATATTTGTGAAAATATTGACTACTACTTACTGTAGTAGTAAGATATAGTTGCGCAAAGTTATAACCTGTATATACGGATTCCTGTCTCCACAATTATTTTGGTGTTAGGGCTAGTGAAAATCGTATTTAAGGGAGAGACATCGGTTGGTTCTTGTTGAAATCAGTAATGTAACAAAAGAATTCACAAATGGCAATAAAATTACACATGCTTTAAACGGTATAAATATTAGTGTTGAAGCAAGGGATTTCACTGCACTGATGGGACCCTCAGGATCAGGGAAAAGCACACTGCTTAGTATCATGGGGGCTCTCCATCCCCCAAGCTCAGGTAAAGTAGATATAGATAATATTGATGTCTATAGCCTGAACAACGAACGCCGTGCTGATTTGCGCAGTATTTACATAGGGTTCGTTTTTCAACAGTTTCAACTGGTACCCTATCTGACAGCACTGGAGAATGTAATGCTTCCCCTGGCCATATCAGGGCTTTCACACAGGCAGCAACTGGATAAAGCCAAAACTGTCCTTGATAAAGTTGGCCTGCAGGCAAAATACAACCGCCTGCCCAATCAGCTTTCTGGCGGTGAACAGCAGAGAGTGGGCATTGCCAGGGCAATTGTCAACAAGCCACCCTTAATTCTCGCTGATGAGCCTACAGGAAGCCTGGATAGTGCCACAAGCCGTGAAATCATGGATATTTTTAAATCTCTAAACGAAGAAGGTTTGACGGTGATTATAGTAACTCACGACAGGAGTAACCTTCATCATGTGAAAAAGGTAGTCTGCATAAAAGACGGTAAAATATGCAGCACGGAGGATTACCGGTGCAACTGAAAGATATAGCTCTTGCCAGCTTGAAGGTCCGTAAGGCCAAGACATTTTTTCTCGTTATTGGGATCCTAATCGGAGTCGCCTCCCTGGTAACATTTTCTACAGTGGCGGCAACGCTGCAGGATGAGGTAAACTTCCAGTTTGAGGAACAGGGTCTAAAATTACTGGTATTGCCGCTGCGTGAACAATTATCACTATCCTATCGGGGAATAACAGTCGCTTCAGGGCTTTATACAGAAAAAAAGGGTCTTTCGCACACCATATTAGATGATCTCAAAGAGATACTTAGGGAATATCCGGCAGCTATCGCTCCCCGTGTAGCAGGCCAAACAAATTTATCAGGAAAAGATGCTCTTCTGGTTGGTATAATCCCGTCTGAAGAAGTAAAACTGCGGCCCTGGTGGGAAGCCCAAAAGGGTTCCCTGCCGCAGGAAGGTGAACTGCTTTTAGGTTACCAACTGGCGTCCAAGCTTGCAATAGTGCAGGGTGATTTATTGACTGCATCTAATCAGATTTTGACTGTAGCCGGAATTCTGTCTGAAACCGGAGAGCAGGACGACCTTATGGCTTTTGCCACCATTGAAACCGCTTCAAGAATTTTAGGAGTGAAGGAGCTAAGCTTTATTGAGGTAGCTATACCACTAAAAAAGGAAGATTCGTCCAAAGCAGGCATAATCACTGAACTGCTAAGAGAACAAACAACGGACACTGAAGTCATTCGGGTGCAAAACGAAGTTGGTTCACGGCTTGAATTGGCTGAAAGCTTTACCCGGCTTTCCCGGGTAGTTACGCTGGTAATTCTATTCACGGGTGCTATTATCGTCATGGTTACCATGATGGGGTCCGTGCATGAGCGGAGAGCGGAGATCGGGGCTTTCAGGGCTATGGGCTACAGAAGCAGTCATGTTGCCAAAATTATTTTGACGGAAGCGGTCTTTGTGGGGATAGCAGGCGGCTTCAGCGGTTACCTGCTGGGATTGCTGCTGTCCCTGCCGGCAGGAAGATTACTGGCAAATACCACTGTACGGATAACTTTTAAACCGTATCTATTTTTCACTGTCTTTGTCGTTGCCCTGGTTATCAGTACTCTTGCCAGTCTTTACCCGGCATACCGTGCCTCACGTCTTGATCCCATTGATTCAATGCGGCATATTTGACCTGCTTAGCCGCAGGGAAGGAATCTTGCTGATTTTTTTTACTACAAGCTGTAGTATCTTAAACAGAAAGGATTGTGAAAATGCTAAACAAAAGTTTTTCCGGTAAAAGTGTATTGGTTTTGGCGGCAGCTTGTTTTTGCGGTGAATATGGATACACATTCCCCCGACTTGGGGAGCGTTGACCTGGCAAGCCACGTACTCATTAAAAACAGCCGTGATGAAGAGATCAGTACGGGATTTAACTGGGATATCAGGGATTATACCAGCCACCACCCCTGGGGCTACCTGGAGTTGGCAATGCCTTCCGCATCTTTTTTCAGGGATGTAGACTACATTGAATTAAAAATAATTGACATGGTCAGTATTGATGAGTTGAGTTTTATCTGGGAGAAGGAATTTCTGGAATTTTGAGGTGATGAGCTTTGAAAAAGAATACGATAATTACTTTAATTGTTTTTGTGCTGCTGGCGCTTTTGTTTGTGCTGTCTCTGTTAAGTAACCCGCCTTTGCTGCCGGGCGAGAGCGAAAGCCACGGTGTCTCCCCTGCGGCTGCAGTTAAACTGGTGATATAGCCTGCAGATCTGCGGGAAGGATCGCATGCTGTCTTTACTAAAGCCAAAGAGATTTGAGGAGTGATTGTATGCTTAAAAAAATGAAAAGTTGTGCCAGGGTTTTCAACATATTGCTTGCTATCCTGCTCCTGCTGCAGAGTGTGGCCTTTATGGCCCCAGGCAGTGAAGAAGAAGGGCTATTCCAGGGGAGAAGGGATGAATTGGTACCTGAACCTCTGGTGCTAACTGATCTGGAAGTGGCGATCTGGCCCGAATACGACCGTGCCGAAACCCTCGTTATTTTCACCGGTAAATTAAGAAATGATTCCAGTGAAGATTTTACCGGGCGCTTGAAATTTTTAATGCCCGGCCGTAGCGATTTGCTGCTGGGGAAAGCAGAAATGGTCTGTGAAACAGAGTTTGGCATGAAATGTATCCAATATGAGATTAGAGAAATGGGAGATGGTTACGGGGAGCTAACGTGGACACCAACAACAACTATCGGCCCCGGTCAGACTTTCCCCTTTATGTTTGAGTATTACTATGATCCCCTGGATGGGGACGTGATAAAAACCCTGAGGCATGAATTTTTTACTTACTATAACATAGAAAACTTTGTCTTTTCTGTGAAACCACCCGTCGATGCTAAAGGGTTTTTTATGGAGCCTGTTGCCCAATGGGACAGTAAGGGTGGTGACGGCTTTACCAATTTTTATAACCGTATGTCAACCCTTTCTGCCGGAGAGAGCATTTCTTTTCTTGCCGGCTATAACCGGGTGGCTTCGGGCCCGTCCTACGCCGGAGATAGCTCTGCCGGCGCTTCCAGACCCACTGGTGTAGGTATTTCCCAGATATCCCGCCCCATCCAGTCTCTGCTTCTGCTCTTCTTTGTTGTCACAGGCGGGTTTGTAGCCTATGCCGTAAAATCAAGCGGAAAAAGCAGCTACAAAAACAGCAAAGTAAAAGCAAACAAAGCTGTAAAAAAACAGGTTAAGACTGCAGGTGAAATTACAAAAAAGAAAAAAACGCAGCCCCCCTCCACTGAGAAGAAGGGACCGCAGTCAGGTGAAAGGAAAAAAGCGCGCCGCCTGCTGCTGGAAGGAAAAATCAGTGAGGAAACATACAATCGTCTGGTGGCTGAAATAGATGAAGATGATAACTAAAAAGAGACACTCCCAGGGAGGTGCAGAACATTAATGAAAGTAAAGACAAAGCTTACCATAACGGGTTTGCTGGTATTTGCAGCCGTTATAACCCTCATTGTTTCATCCATCATGGCCGGGGCGACGGGATTGGTTGTAACAATCAGTGAACTGCTGGCCGACCCCGTCAAGTACGAGGATCAATATCTGCAGCTTGAGGGAAATTTGATCGAGACTTCCGTCAGATACGATATCAGCAATGTGGAATTATATTTTGAAATTACAGACGGAAATGGCGTGCTGCCTGTCCTGTGGTACGATGTGACTCCCGATAATTTTGAGGATGACGTCGAAGTGATAATTTACGGTTACTACAGTGCCGGTGAGCCTTTCCGGGCAGAGCGCCTGGAGACAAGATGCCCCAGCAAATATGAAGAAGAGTCGTAAGGGGAGGTTGGCAAATGGCTGAGCTAGGTTATCTTTCAGTAATTCTCGCCATGGTAATCAGCGTTTATGTTATGGTAGCTTTTCTGGTAGGGATGAAGCGTCAGGATAAAAGATTGATTAAGAGCGCCAAAGGGGGTGTAGCTGCAGTTGCTTTCCTGGTTACACTGGCTTCTTTTACGTTGGTTTGGTCTCTGGTTACCAGTGACTTCTCTGTCAAATATGTAGCAAGCTACACAACCCGGGATCTTGCCGGTTTTTATAAGTTCTCGGCCTGGTGGGCGGGCAATTCCGGTTCTATGCTACTGTGGGCCTGGATAGTTGCCCTATTTACACTGATCGTAACCTATTCCAGGGGCCATGACGATAATATCATGCTGCCCGTTGTTTCAAGCATACTCACATTTAACACCTTCTTTTTCCTGGCTATGCTGGCTTTTGTCGCCAGTCCTTTTGAGAGGTTGGGCTACACGCCGGCTGATGGAAACGGTCTTAATCCCATGCTCCAGCACCCGGGGATGGTCCTGCACCCGGTCACAACCTATCTTGGTTACGTCGGTTTTGCCATACCTTTTGCCTATGCAATGGCCGCCATGCTGTTCAACAGGACGGATGACTACTGGATCAAAGTCACACGCCGCTGGACTGTCATAGCCTGGCTGTTTTTAACACTCGGCAACCTTTACGGCGCCCAGTGGGCTTATGTTGAACTGGGCTGGGGTGGACTCTGGATGTGGGATCCGGTCGAGAATGCCTCATTTCTTCCCTGGCTGACCGGTTCCGCCTTTCTCCATTCAGTAATGATTCAGGAAAGAAAAAATATGCTTCGGCTGTGGAATATCTCTTTGATTATTCTGACTTATGCCCTGACCATCTTTGGCACATCCCTGGTGCGCAGTGGTGTGCTGGCCTCTGTCCACGCCTTTGTGGATTCTCCCCTGGGCGGGTATTTCCTGTTCATGACTGTACTGGTAATTGTCATTCCCTTTGCCGTCATGATTTCAAAGCTCCATATCCTGCGCCAGGAGAATGAATTCCAGTCATTTATCTCCAAGGAAAGCAGCTTTTTGTTAAACAATCTGGTTTTGCTCGGGGTTACTTTTGCCACTTTCTGGGGGACGGTTTATCCGGTTATCTCTGAGGCGGTTACCGGTATAAAAGTAACTGTGAGCGTACCTTTTTATAACCAGGTAAACGGCCCAATCCTGCTGGCCATGATTATACTGATGGGTATCTGTCCGTTAATCGCCTGGCAAAAATCTACCGTGGGGAATTTGCTGAAAAACTTCTTGTATCCTGTTATTTTTACGGTAGGTGTAACAGTGGCCCTTTATCTGCTGGGTATGCGGAAAATCGTACCGCTTATCGGCCTTACTGCCTGTGCCTTTGTTTTAATTACACATATAATTGAATTTGTCAGGGGCACTAAAGTCCGAATGCGGATGACAGGTGAATTTGTATTGACAGCCCTGGGGCGCCTTGTTGTCAGAAACCGCCGGCGCTATGGCGGCTATGTTATCCACATCGGTATCATCATGGTGGCCGTAGGCATGATTTTCTCAAATTCTTATACACTGCAGGTCCTCAAACCCATGCGCTATGGCGAGTCAGTGGCAATCGGCGACTACAACCTTACTTATCAAAATCTCCAGATGCGCGCCGAGGGGAATAACGAGGTTGTTTTTGCTACGCTGTCGGTCTACAAAGGGGAACGCTATCTTGGCACACTACAGCCTGATAAGATATTTTATCCCTACTGGCAGCAGCCACGGACAGAAATTGCCATCCGGGGGACATTAAAGGAGGATTTATATGTTGTCCTCGACCGCTGGGAAAACGACGGTATGGCAAGTTTTAAAATTAATGTCAATCCGGGAATTATGTGGGTCTGGATAGGCATGTATGTGATGATCTTCGGTACTGCATTTGCTCTCTGGCCCGGCAGGGACAGAGCCCTAACTCCCAAATACCTGCGGAGGGGTTGAAAATGAAGAAACAGGGAAGAAACTTCCTGGCAGCAATACTGCTGCTTGTTATCATCTTAACGTCCACGGCAGGGGCTGCCGAGGAGCCCAATCAGCAGCTTTTCAGGGAAATAGAAATGGAACTGATGTGTGCTGACACCTGTGGGATGCACCTTCCCTCCTGCGATAATGATACTGCGCTTGAGATGCGCGGTCAAATCTGGGAGAGGATAAACGCCGGATACGAGAAGAAGGAAATAATTCAGGGGTTTGTTGATATTTACGGTATAGGAATCCTTGCTTACCCACCACGGTCCGGGTTTAACCTGCTGGCTTGGGTGGTGCCGTTTTTTGGTATCCTGGCGGGAGGCCTCCTGGTCTACCTGGTATTAAACAAGTGGGTTAAGGATCCAGATGATTGCGACGGTGAAGAAGATTTTGCAGATGATGTTAATTTGGAAGAATACAAAGAATTGTTGGCTGGCGAACAATTAAAGTACCTTTAAAAATATTTGCCTGTTGAGGAGGAAAAGCCGTGGATGGCAATACCTTGATCCTGGTTGTAGGTGGTATTATAGCCATAGTCGTGAGTGGGCTTTTGATTACAAGGCCCTTTGCACAAAGCGACAGTGTCGAGTTTTCATGGGAGTTGGAAAGAGAAGTCTCCGCAATGCAAAAAGATAAAGAGGCTGTTTTTACTGCTCTTAACGAGATTGAGTTTGATTATAGGACAAATAAACTGGATGATGAGGACTATGAAAAGCTGAAGGGGCGCTACCAGCGCGAAGCAGTCTCGCTGCTTGTACAGGAAAAGAAACTAAAAGGCGAGGACACCGAAGATCTGAGCGCGGAAGAGTTGGAACAGCGTCTGATGGATGAGATTGGGGCAGATGTTGAAAGCGAAGTGGCCAGGGCTCTTGCAAATGAAAGCATATAGAATCAGCGACAGTGTGAGATGTCGGCTTGTGCATGAAAGAATAAAACTGATTTGTCCTGTCCTGATTCTACTTGTTACAATGATGCTTCCGGTTGCCAATCTTAATGCTTCTGCTCCCGATGTGCATGCAGCTACGTATCATATGTTCATCCTGCCCGGCGATGGCTACCTGGAAGTAAGAGAGTTTGTATTGTTGGAAAACCTGGGCGATACCTACAGTGGAGATGAAACTATAGATGAAGTCGGGCGCACAGTTATCTTTAGTCTTCCTGTTCCGACGCAGGCAACAGAAGTTGAAGTTATGCAGAGTTATGGAGAGATCAAGTTTAACGAAGAGACTGGGAGCCTGGAAATTTTAACTCCTCTCCCGCCGGGAGATAACCAGATTATTTTCAGGTACAGACTTGAAAACGCGGGAAGCGCCGTCTTTACATTTCCTCTGCAGACAGTATTCTTTACCCGCGAGCTTTTGCTGCTTTCTTCCACTGAGACGGAGGTAACGTCGGGAGACCTAAATTTTAGAGGAGTAGTACAAATGACTGATGACTTATTCTTTAACCAATACTACCGCACAAATGTCTCGCCGGGCAGCCGCCGCGAAATATCGGTTAAATTGCCTGTCCGGGGGTCGGACAGAATTCGGCAGGGCTACAGTGCGGCCTTTCATAACCCTTCACATATACGATTGTGGAATAACTCGCCTTTCAGGCGCATGGAACCTCACGCTTTCTCCCTCGCCTTTATACTCATTCCCTTGTCCCTGCTGGCACTATACTCAAGAAAGCTGTGGCAGCTTAAAAAAGAAGAAAAGATGCAGCAGTTTTTAAGTGAGGATGAAAAAATTATACGCAACCTGGATACAAAGTTGCAGGTAATTGAGCAAAAGTTAGGGGAATATGAGGCAAGACATAAAGCGGGTGAGATTTCCGAGTCTCATTTGAGAGTCGCCAAAACTGCTCTGGAGAAGAAAAAACAGGAAGTAGAAAATTTACTGGCAGCATATGTCGAATAACAGGGGTGCCGCAGATGATTGAAGCAATCAACTTATCCAAAAAAATCGGCAGGAAAGAAATACTGAGTGAAATCAGCTTTTCCGCCGCTGCAGGTGAGTTCATAACACTACTTGGACCAAACGGAGCTGGCAAAACGACATTGCTGAAAATACTCTGTCTGCTGACACGCCCTTCTGCGGGTGAGTTGATTGTTCAAGGTTATTCCGCAACAAAAGGAGATTTGACTGAAATGCGCAGGCAGATGGGGGTTATTTCTCACAATACACTAATCTATGATAACCTGACAGCGGCTGAAAACCTTCATTTTTACGGTAGAATGTACGATGTGCCGGATCTTTCGCGGCGCGTGGATGAAATCCTTGACGAAGTGGGATTGACATACTGCCTGCAAGACCCTGTCCGCACTTTTTCCAGGGGTATGCGCCAGCGTCTGTCTATTGCCAGGGGTCTCATCAATGATCCGAACATTCTTTTTCTTGATGAACCCTATACCGGTCTGGACCGGGAGGCGATTAATGTATTAAATAAATTGCTGGCAAAAATAAAAGCTGGCAAAGGCACCGTTTTTATGGTTAGTCATAACTATGAACAAGGCTTGGCTCTGAGCAGCCGTCTTCTGATACTGAAAAAAGGGCGGATTATTCATAATCAGCCTGAGCCCAAGCTTTCGGATGCTGTTTTCCGGGAAGTATACTCGCAGCAGGTAGGGGGATATGTCTAATTGGATCTTATAAGAAAAAGTTATTATATTTTTCAAAAAGATATCAAGGCGGAATGGCGTACCAAAGAGATGATAAATTCAGTACTCATTTTTGCCTTTCTGGTGGTGGTTATTATCAGCTTTGCCTTTAATCCCGCCAGGGGGACTACACAGGACATCTTTCCGGGAGTGATATGGGTTGCTTTCATTTTTGCCGGCATCCTTGGCCTTAACCGTTCCTTCAGCACAGAAAAGATAAATGACTGCCTGCTTGGACTGATGCTCTGTCCCGTGGACAGGACAGCTATCTATTTTGGTAAAGTTCTGGCAAACACATTTTTTATGTTTGCCATTGAATTGGTATCTTTGCCCGTGTTTTTGATCCTTTTTAATTATTCTTTTACAGTACGGCTGCTGCTGCTCATACCGCTTCTGCTTCTGTGCTCCTTGGGATTTATCGCCATCGGTACTTTTTTATCTGCTTTAACCGCCAACACCAGATCCAGTGATGTCCTGCTGCCGCTTGTACTTTTCCCCGTTCTGGTACCGCTTTTGATCGCCTCGGTTGAAGCGACGAGGACTGTCCTGACGGGCGATGGGCTTTTAGCGGCGGCGCCGTGGCTGCTGCTGATTATAGCTTTTAACTTACTTTCGCTGGCACTATCTTTTTTACTGTTTGACTACTTACTGGAGGTGTGAAAATGTCACTGAAAAAGGAATTGTCCTATCCTGCCTGGTACAACATTTTTTCCTGGCTGACTTATATTATTAGTGCCGCCGTGATTTACATGGTTATTATCTGGGTACCCAGGGATGTACGCCTTGGTGATGTGCAGAGAATTTTTTACTTTCACGTGGCTTCTGCCTGGGTTGCGTTTTTTGCCTTCTTTATCGTTTTTGCGACCAGTATCCTTTACTTGAAAACAAGGTCACGCTCACTTGACCGCATTGCATTTTCTTCAGCTGAGGTCGGGGTAGTATTTACGACCATAGTACTTATTACCGGGCCCATATGGGCCAAATCTTCGTGGAACGTCTGGTGGAACTGGGATGTGCGTCTCACTACGACGCTCATTCTCTGGTTCATCTACCTGGCATATCTCATGGTCAGGGGTACTGCACTTGAAGAAGAAAAAAAGAGGGTCTTGTCGGCAGTTTTTGGCATTGTCGGATTTCTCAACGTGCCCCTGGTCTTTATGTCAATCCGTTGGTGGTGGAGTATTCACCCAACCGTGGTCGACTCAGGTGGCTTTCATATGGGTCCCAATATGTTTAGAACCCTGATGGCCAGCCTGTTGACGTTTACTCTCCTCTACGTTTTCTTCCTTGTCAGAGGTATTTACCTGCGGCTTGCAGCGGAGAAGCTTGAGGAGTTAAAAGACTTGATCAGAGAATAAGGAGGCTTGAAAAATGTATTATTTTTTTGCAGCTTATCTGACAATCTGGATTATTCTTTTCGGCTACAGCCTGCTGCAGGGACACCGCCAGAAGAAGCTGGCCGCGGAAGTTGAAATGCTCAGTGAAGCTTTACAGAAAAAGAATGCTGTTTAGTGGGAGGGAATCCTGTGAAAAAAGCGGTTCCATTGTTAATTGTACTAACTGTCCTGGCGGCGGTCACTGTCATCAGCATCAGGCTTTTGCCCGCCGGACAAAATAATGCGAGACAGGGGGGCAGAAATGTAAGGGGGCATATTTTTCCGGGCAATGTCGGAGGTTACAATTTGACCGATTTAGTTGAAGGAGAGGCGGCGCAGGCAAACATTGAAATGCTGCACGGCGGTGTAGGAATTGAGGTGACTGATGCTTTTGTTGCTACCTATACACGAGACAGGGAAAGCTTTATCCTTTGGATCAGCGTCTCCGGCACCGAGGATGATGCACATTATCTTCTGGATATTATGGACGAAAAGATTCCGGCCAGTACTGTTTTTACAAACAGGCAGGTTCTACAGACAGAAAGCAATACTTATTACTATGTGACAGGCGCCGGCATGGAGAATTTCTATTGGGTGGAAGGCACCCGTGTTTTCTGGGTTGGAATTATGGCGCAAAATCTGATGGAAGCTTTGCAGCTCATCATCAATAATTTCTAAGACATATCTGTGCATCCTAGCGGTTTTGGATATAAGGAGGAAGACCTGTGACACCGGATGATAAAAAAAGGGAATTTGCCGCAAAAAGAAAATCCCATGGACCCAACCGTCTTGTGATCTTAATATTTATACTGGCAGGTATCGGGGGTACCCTGGTTTTTGCCTGGGCCAATCGGGGTGCAACAGGAGTACCGCGGCGCTGGGAAGGGGGCAGTTATAATATTGGCCGCCCCATGAGCTACAGCGGAATCATCCAGATGACAGATATCGACATTGAAACAGTGAACGGCAAAGTCCGTATACCACTGCAGGCGCTGCTTGATGAGAAGATAATATACACGGAATACATCGGAGGCACAAGGATAATTCCCCTTGTCGCTTTTATTTCACCCTCCGGTCGTGTAATTGCTGCTATTTCTATGTGTGAACCCTGTCGGTCACAGCGATTTCATATCAATGGAACGGAATTGGTCTGCGACACCTGCAGAACTACATGGCGGCTTACTGACCTTAAAGGGATTGCGGGAGGTTGCCCTCAGTACCCTCCGGAAGAAATTGATTATGAGGTCGATAAAGACGGAGAGTATGTCCTGATTGCGGAGGAAGAGATCAAATCATGGCAGCCGCGTCCTGCCGTGATTGACCGTCAGATGAGCGAAGGAGAAGTTTAACTCATGCGTCTTGATGACCTGGCTTATAAAAATATATGTCGACGTAAGTCCAAAATTATTTTCCCACTCGTTGGGATATTGATTGCAGTTACAACAGCTGTAAGCCTGTTCACGATCACCAGAGAGGCTGCTGTAAGCTTAGCTGATACCTTTGATGAAATCGGGGCCAATATAATGATAGTTCCGCTGGAGGTGGGAGCGTTTAGTTATGGGGATGTTGTTATCCCGGGGGCGGGTGGTGAAATGAGCTACCTGGAGACAGAAGACGTAATAAGGATTAACACTATTGAAGAGCGTGACAGCATAGCTTTTGTGGCGCCCAAGATTTTAACACCGGCAGAAATCTCAGGTCAACAGGTTTTGGTGGTAGGCGTTGACTTTCCACAGGAACTGCAGATGAAACGCTGGTGGCGATACTACGGTGACCGCCCCCGTGGAGTTAAAGATGTATTGTTGGGCAGCAGGGCAGCTCGCTCCCTGGGGCTCGGCCCAGGCGACAGTGTTAAAATTGAAGGAAATGAATTCACCGTTACAGCTGTGCTGGAGGAGCAGGGGTCGGAGGAAGATGACTTTGTTTTTATGCAACTGCTCACAGTTCAGGACATGTTCGGACTTGACGGCAGGCTTTCTTTTATTGAGGTGGCTGCTTACTGCACTACTTGTCCCCTTCCGGAGATAGTACGTCAAATTGGGGAAGCTCTTCCCAATGCCAGGGTCACAGCCCTGGCGGAGGTTGTCAGAAGCCGTCAGGAAGTGGTTGACCGCTTTTTCTCTTTTTCCGTTGTTTCGGTCATCCTGCTTTCACTTACTGCAGCTTTGATTGTCTTAGTCACCATGCTTGCCTCAATCAGGGAAAGAACACGGGAGATTGGAATTATGCGCTCGCTGGGCTTCCGCCGCAGGCATATACTTGAAGTTATACTGACAGAGGTAGCCCTCATTGGCTTGGCAGGAGGAGCAGGCGGTTATATAGCAGGCTCTTATATGTCGTTAAAGCTGGCTCCTTTTCTGCTTGACCTGACTTTAAAAAGCGCTTTTAATCCTGCGTTAGCTTACTTCTCAGTGTTGGGCGCCTTGACTTTGACCCTGGCTGCAGGAGCATATCCTGCCTATAAGGCGTCATCAATTGACCCCATAACAGCTCTTGGCCACATTTAAGAGTGGTGATACTTTTTTTGGTCAAATAGAACAAAGACAGGAGGAGTTTAAAATGGCTAAACGGACTATCCCAGGGAAGGTCATCAAGCGTCTCCCTTTGTATCTACGGATACTTGACGAGCAGGTCAGGTATAATGTAGAAATTATATCTTCCAGCGAAATCAGTGAGAATTGCATAATACGGACCTGGACGCTGAAATTCAAAGTTTAATATATTATAGCTTAAAAGTTGCACCTGGTTCTGTCTGAGAGCAAGATAGAGCTTGGTCTTTTTTTTTAAAAAAAATGTTCACAAATTATTCACAATTAAATGCTTGCAATTCCTTTCACGTGAATCTATAATTTAAATCAGCTACTACATCTTTTAGTAAAGCTTAGGAGGAATAAAATGTCGAAGCAAACTACTAGTAAAAAACAGCAATTTACACAGCCGCAAAAGAGCAAAGCTCCTCTGATTATGGTGGCGGTCGCGATTGTGGTGTTTGCAGCGGTGGCAATGGTGATGCTTAAATCAGGCCAGGAGGCGCAGGGAGAATATTTTGGCGAGCCGGTAGCGGCAACACGCTCTTATGTGGGTAAGTTTGTATCCATGACCAGGGTGGAGCCGGAAATCAGCGGCGGCAAAATCCAGATACCTCTGTCTGTGGTTGATGAAAAGAATATTGTATACTTCGAAATAGAGAACAATGAAGGCGTCATGGTCCCCCTGATGGCCTATATCACGCCCTCAGGCCGTCTCTTTGCCGGCAGCAGCATGTGTGAGCCCTGCCGAGGCCGGACTTTTTCACTGGCCGGAGAGACACTGTTCTGTGATACCTGCCGTACCACTTATACCATTGAGGATCATAAATTTATCTCCGGTGCGGTCGCCTGTGGTTCGTATCCCCCGGTTAATATGAACGGAGTGGTTGAAAACGGGATAATTAATATTGAACTTGAAGAAGTGCTTAACTGGCGTATCCGCACGCTGTAGCGCGATTTAAAAGCTGTTTTAAATTAACGGAGGTGTAAAAATGCCAAATGATATTTATCGGGATGATTGGGATGAAGAAGGCGGCTTTGATGAGATTGAGAGTAATACTGTCGGGCGGGAAAGGCATTACAAGAAAGACTCACTTTCAACAATCAAAGACTATGTGATTATAGCCTTAATTGCGGTAATCGTGTTTATTGGCTACAATAACTATATTTTTGCCCGTACGGGCGGAAATGGCGCTTTCGGCGGGGGCGGCTGCGGCGGCTGCGGCAGCGGGGGCGGCGGAGCTGCTGTTTCCACGGAAGAGATGCGTCTAATCGGTCTTCAATATTACGCGGGAACTTATGGCGACAGTGATGTGGAAGCGACAGTGGAAGACTTTGGCTGCCACCAGGAAATCTATATTTTCAAGGACGGCGTGCGTGTGGCCCGTATCGGCTATGCCAACGGCGAGGTTTACGAACTTTAAGCAGCATAAGCCTTAGTTTGAGGTGAGCAGATGAATATATTTCAGGTTGCCATAAGTAATCTAAAACGCCGCAAAATGAAAATGCTTTTCCTGATGCTGGGAATGGTGGTTGGCGTAGCCACAGTGGTGGCGATGTTGAGTATTGTCCAGGCCATGCGCCTTGAGCTTGGCGACAGGATTGATGAGTTTGGCGCCAACGCAGTGATTATTCCCCGTTCTGAAGGGTTGGAGTTAAGCTATGGCGGGACTGTGGTTTCCGATGTCGCCTTTGAGGTGCAGACGCTGACCATGGATGACATACCCGGAATCTATGAATCTGACGTGGTGCAATACATTAATATCGTTTCCCCGAAGCTTATCGGTGCTGTAAAAGTCGGCAATCAAAATGCCCTCCTTGTAGGCGTAGAGACAAAACGGGAGTTTACGCAAAAACCCTGGTTCTCCCTGCGTGAGCAGGCAGGTGTGTCAACCCGTGAAAAAGTGGGGGACCTGGCGCTTTTGGACGTGCCGGAAGACGGCCTGATTCTGGGGCCTTCGGCGGCACGGGTGCTCCGTAAAAAGGCAGGAGACACACTTGATCTAAACGGCCGCACTTTTACCGTCTTTGGAGTACTTAACGAAATGGGTACCGAAGAGGACGGCCTGATTTATGGCAACTTGGCTGTGGTGCAGGGGCTGCTTGGGCGTCCGGGTGAACTGTCGATGATAGAAGTTTCCGCCTACTGCAACTTCTGCCCTATTGAAGAAATTGTGGCGGGGCTCTCCGGCGCGCTGCCCAACAGCCGTGTCATAGCTCTGCGGCAGGCGGCAATGTTCCGCTATCAGACCATCGACCAGTTTTCAGCGTTTGGCTTTGCTCTCTCCGGCGTGGTCCTGATAATTGCAGCGCTTGTGGTATTGACAACCATGCTTTCTTCCGTCAATGAGCGGACCCGTGAAATCGGAATCTTCAGGGCTATTGGTTTTCGCCGCGTCCATGTGATGGAGATTATTTTCCTGGAAGCTGGTTTGGTGAGCGTATTTGGCGGAGTGACAGGATATCTCTTCGGTAGCGTCGCCGCCCGTGTGGCAGGCCCGTTTTTGGCACAACTCCAGGGGAGCATTCCTCTGCGGCTTGATTTGATTCTGCCATCGGTGATACTGTCGGTTGTACTGGCTGTCCTGGCCAGCGCCTACCCCGCATTAAAAGCCGCCCGGCTTGACCCGGCGGAAGCCCTGCGTTTCATTTAGGATGAACCAACCAAAGGAGGAACGAGCATGCCGGAGATCATGATATGCATGAACGACTTAAAAAAGACATATACATCCATGGGCGACGAAGTGCAGGCGCTGCGTGGAGTAAGCCTGGATATTTATAAAGGTGAGTCCCTTGCTGTAATGGGCCATTCCGGCTCCGGCAAGAGTACCCTGCTTTCTATTCTCGGCGGCCTCAACCCGCCCACCTCCGGTACCATTGAAATTGACAGCATTGATTTATACGCACTTTCACAGGAGAAGCGCGCCGATTTCCGCCGTGAATACCTGGGATTTGTCTTCCAGCAATTTCAACTGATACCGTATCTGACGGCCATTGAAAATGTTATGCTCCCCCTCACAACAACCAGCAACTCAAATAAAGTAAAGCGGGAAATGGCTGAGGGCGTTCTCTGCCGTGTCGGCCTGGCAGGGAAGATGAACAGGCTGCCCAACCAACTGTCCGGCGGTGAACAGGAACGGGTGGCCATTGCCCGTGCCATAGTTAATGAACCGCCCGTGGTGCTGGCAGATGAACCTACAGGCAGTCTGGACACCAAAACAGGGGATGAAATTATGGAGTTGTTTCAGGAGCTCAACCAGGAAGGCCTTACAGTGCTGATGGTGACCCATAACCCTGACAATACCCGCTATATGGGGCGCACCATACTGATGAAGGACGGGCAGCTTTGCACAGACAAAGCTGAGATTTTACAGCTTGTCTCAGGTAAAAAACGGTAACGGAGGTTTGATACTATGCAGCTTTATCATATTGCCATCAATAACCTCCGCCGCCGCAAGGCTAAAATGTTATTTGTTCTTGTAGGACTTGTGATTGGGGTTGCCACCATGGTGTCAGTGTATGGAGTGGTGGAAACGATGAAAACAGAAATGACGCGCCAGGTGGCGGAGTTTGGCGCTAATGTGGTGATAACTCCGGATGCGGGAGAGCTTACCTTCTCCTACGGCGGCATTACACTGCCTGAAGTCATGTTTGATGTGGAGCGGCTGACCATGGATGATGTGGCGGCCATTGCAAGTGTTCCCTCCCGTAATATGATACGTGCCGTGGCGCCTAAGCTGCTTGGCTTAGCTTCCCTGGAGACTGGACAAAACTTAATTGTGGTAGGCAGCAATCTGCAGCAAGAGTTTATGGTCAAACCCTGGCTGCGGTTGCGTGACGCGCAAGAGATGGCCGAAACCGGGCGTCGCACCATGGTCACATCCGACGGGCAGGAGATGGAATTTGAACGGCTTGACCTCGCCCGGCAGGACTTTGAACAACTGTCTCTCAAAGATAACGAAATCCTGCTGGGTTCCACCCTGGCAGCTAACCTTGGCATAATGGAAGGTGACCGGCTTACTTTATCAGGGCAGGGATTTCACGTATTTGGCGTACTCAAAGACAGCGGTTCATCCGAAGATGAACAGATATTAATGAATCTGGGAGCAGCGCAGGCATTTTTGGGCCGCCCCCATGAAGTGACAGTGATTGAACTGGCAGCCGACTACACTTTGGGTTCTGAGGATGCTTTGATTGCCCAACTTCGCCAGGCACTTCCCAGGGCAGAGGTGACAAGCCTACGCCAGGAAGCCCTCCGCCGTGATGAAATGCTCACCCGCCTCTCCCGTTTCGGTATGTCGGTATCTGTCCTGATTCTGTTTGTGGGCATGCTGGTGGTAGGACTGACCATGTCCGGCGCCGTCCGCGAACGGACGCGTGAAATAGGGGTGTTCCGCGCCATTGGTTTCCGAAAATCACATGTGACAAAGATTATCCTGATGGAAGGCGCATTTGTCAGCGTGCTGGGCGGGATCATCGGCTACATTGCCGGCACATCCGCCGCGCGTTTAGCCGGCCCTGTATTAGCCGGCATGGAGATTTCTGTCCCCTGGCGCTTTGACCTTTTTGCCCTTGCTGTCCTGCTTGCGGTGGTAATCGGCTTAGCGGCGAGCATCATACCGGCAAGGCAGGCGGCGCGCCTTGACCCTGCCGAAGCGCTGAGATTTATTTAAAGATGAAAGAAAAGCACATCCTGCGGGCAATATAGAGTAGTATCAGAAAGTCCCTTCGTTAAATATTAAAGGTAACCAAGGATAATTTGCAAAAAATTACAATATTAACATCATATGGCAATACGCTCTTTGGTAAGCTCAATAATGGCAGGCTAAAGCAAGCCCTCCTTCCTTTAAAGCACGAGGCTACGCATGGATATAATAATAGGGTGGAACGGCACTTTTCGGCGCCGGCAACTGGCTTAAGCGCAG
>JAGXRN010000008.1 GCA_018335875.1 Dethiobacter sp. | reverse complement strand
GGAACACCCAACTTAACTGGTTACTTGCTAAACAATCGCAATCGGCTCAATTATAATGAATTACAAGAAAAGGGCATCAAGATTGGAAGCGGAGCGGTAGAAAGCGGCAATAAAAAGGTTATTCAGCAGCGAATGAAGCAATCCGGTATGCGGTGGAACGTTCCTACAGGTCAATCCATTGCCTCGCTACGAGCTAAAAACGCCAGCAATCGGTGGGTTGATGTGGAACGCATCCTCAAAGTCGCGTGAGGCGCAAAGTCTATATGCCAATATTTGGTACATAGTTTGCAAGTGCACCCCTTGATACCTCACGGCGTTGACAAACCAACACATATGTAGTAACATAATAACCCGTAACAAACTTAAAATTTGGGCCATTAGCTCAGTTGGCAGAGCACCTGACTTTTAATCAGGGTGTCGGTGGTTCGAGTCCACCATGGCTCACCATTGTATATCAAAGGGGCTGCGGCCTCTTTTTTAATTTTTGGTAACCTTTTTTAAGAAAAATTAATATATTAATTAATATAGGCAGGAATCTTTGTCTCTTTTGACGAATTAATGGACTTGCTACCCTAAAAAAGCTGTATTATCCAGGCAGCAATTTTAGCGAGGTGTTCTATGAGACAACTATTGAGCCAAGAAAAGAAAAAAGTTTTGCACTCCATGGTAAGCATGGTTACCAGAAAATTTCGCAAATATGTGCGGCAGATTATCGCGTGCTTTCTGATCACGGCAGTCCTGGCCGTGCTGCTTGGCATGCGGGATAACTCGCGCGCTTTCGCCTATGTGGTCTATCTTGATGATGAAGAAATCGGCATTGTGTCAGACGAAGGGGAAATCCTTGATTTTGTGGCTTTACTTTACATTAAGGAGGCCAGACTTTCCGGGCTGGAGGTTCAGCAGGTACAGGAAGTCCGTGTGGAAAAAGAAAGCCGCAACGGGGTTAATGCAAACGACAGCGAAGTCAGAGACCAGCTGCGAAGCAGGCTTCAATATAACACATACGGCTATTTAATAACTGTCAACGACATGCCCACAATAGCGGTAGGCACGTTGCCTGAATATGAAAAAGTTCTTGAGAACATTAAATTGTCTTATGTCAGCGGCAAAGAAAACAGCGTGGTGCAAGCCATCGTGCTTAATGAGAAAATTGAGGCCAAGTGGGACACTGTGGACCAGGGCATGGTCTACAGCGCTGATATTGCCGCTGAAATACTCAAGCGCGGCACAGATAAGCGAGAAGTCTATCTCGTTTCCCGCGGCGATACTATCTGGGGTATTGCACGGGCAAACAATTTGACTGAAGCACAGATAAGGGCCGCCAATCCCCGTCTGCAAACTTCCGACCGCCTGCAAATCGGGGAGCAGTTGGAGCTGATTGTGGCAGAACCCCTGGTGCATGTTTCAGTTACCGAAGTAGTTACAGTCACTGAAAATATCCCTTTTAAGACAACTTACCAGGATGACGGCAAGATGTATAAAGGGACGACCAAAGTTATAACCGGGGGCATCCACGGTAAAAAGGAAGTCACCTACCGCATCACCAGGGAAAACGGCCAGGAAGTGGAGCGGGAAGCTTTAAGTCAGACTGTGCTCCAGGAACCGCGTACCCAGGTGGTGGCGCGTGGAACAGCAGTAGCACCCGTGGCCGGCACCGGGCAGTTTATCTGGCCCGTACCCAGCGGAGGCAGGATAACCTCACCCTTTGGCCCGCGCGGTAGGTCGTACCACTATGGGATCGATATCGGCGCTCCCACAGGGACAGCGATTGTAGCTTCCGATGCCGGGGTTGTCATCTATGCCGGCTGGGCCGGCTCCTACGGCAACCTGGTAACCATCGACCACGGCAACGGCTTTATCACCAAGTATGCTCACTGCTCGGCAGTCCTTGTCTCTGTAGGCCAAAAAGTGCAGAAGGGGACACAGATAGCACGCGTGGGAAGTACTGGCAATTCAACCGGGCCTCACCTGCATTTTGAAATTATAAGAAACGGCACTGCCGTTAATCCTCTTAATTATTTCAGATTATAATTGCTGCCAATAAGTGGCTGCGGGATATACCGCAGCCACTTTTGTCATTAAAATATAATTTTTCTGTAATGCAGCTGTAATAATGTATCGGTACAATAGAATTAAGTTTGACCCCCTCTTAATATATTTTTATAACGTGGCTAGCCCACGTTATTTTTTTTGTATTATTTTTTTCCCGCTATTTCCAGTGAAACACACACCCTGAACCTGCTATCATGGGAGGGGGAGGGATTAGGGTGGTAAGAGCACCGCATTGTAAGAATAAATCATATAATTATTTATATATAACACTTATCTTAATGCTTGCAGTCAGTCTGCTGCTGCCGCATGCCGCAGTAGCCTGGCGGGCAGGCCAGGCTGCCGTGCTGAGGAGCCATTACGCCGGCTTTGAAAGAGTGGAGAGTGATTATTTTCATATCAGAATTAACGCTGCCGACAGCGAGCTTGCCCCCCGCTTGGCTCAGGAGGCGGACAGGGTGGTAGGTGAAGTCGCCAAGCTGTTACCTCATATTCATAAAACAGATAAACCCTGGCTCATAATAGCTCCAGACCAGAAGACACTTAAAGCTGCTTTTAGCTGGGGAGAAGGGACAGGGGCTCTTGGTGTTTATATGGTGGATACACTGACAATCCTTTCCCCCTCGGCGTGGGACTGGGTGACTAAAGAAAAGCGCCTGGAAGTTTTCCTGGCTGAAGGGCCCCTGGCACATGAGTATACCCATTATGTTCTTGACCTGCGCACAGGCGGCAACTATCCTTACTGGTTCAGCGAAGGGTTGGCCCAACTTGTGGAGTATAAACTAAACGGCTATGAATGGGTGGAGCAAGATAGCTCGCTGTCTGATTTTTATACACTGGCGGAATTGGAGTCAGATTTTACTGCTCTGGACCGGCAGGCACTGGCATACCGTCAGGCGCTCAGTAAGGTTTCCTACCTGGAGTCGCTGCGGGGGATGGAGGGGCTGAACGACCTGCTGGACGACCTCGGCAGAGGCATCTCATTCTATCAGGCACTATCAGAAATCTACGGCCTTGACAGGGGCTCTTTTACAGAGCAGTGGCAGTCCTGGTTCAGGCAGGACCAGCGCTGGTTTTTAACAGCAAGCAGGAAATAGGCTCTTGGGTACAGAAGTATGTCAGAAAATATCGGGCTGAGGTGCTGCTATGGTTGGGCTCAGGAAGATACTGGTTGTTGATGATGAGAAGCCCATTGCCGAAATCCTGCGCTACAATCTGGAGCAGGAAGGTTTTTCTGTGGTAGTGGCGTATGACGGCGAAGAAGCGCTGCACCAGATGAGGCGTGAACAGCCGGATTTGGTGCTGCTTGATATTATGATGCCTAAAAAAGACGGGTTTACAGTCTGCCGGGAGATCAGAGCCATAAGCAATGTGCCCATTATTATGCTTACTGCCAAAGATACTGAATTGGATAAAGTCCTGGGGCTTGAACTGGGTGCCGATGATTATGTAACAAAACCATTCTCTTCGCGCGAGGTTGTGGCCAGAGTCAAGGCTCAGCTTCGCCGTCTTGCCGCCGGTGAGAAAGAAACCGGAGAACGCCTGGCCTGCCAGGACCTTGTGGTGGATACAGGGCGCATGGAAGTTTACAAGGGCGGTGCCGGCATAGATCTCACATACAGGGAATACCTGCTGCTTGTTTTTCTGATGCGTCATGCCGGCTATGTAATACGCCGCGAGAAGCTGCTGGAAGAAGTGTGGGGATATGATTTTTATGGAGATGAGCGCACGGTGGATGTGACCATCAGGCGCCTGCGTGAAAAAATAGAAGAAGACCCCAGCCAGCCGCGCTATTTAAAGACAAAACGGGGCGTTGGCTATTTTATCAGGAGACAATCCCATGATTAAAAGCATGCAGTGGAAAATAGTCCTCGTTTATTCTCTGCTGATTTTATTTGCCATGCAGTTTTTTGCAGTTTTTCTTACCCAATCGCTGGAGCGCTATTACCTGAATACCTTTTCTACCAACCTGGAATCCCAGGGCCTGCTGCTTGCCAACTTTCTGGAGCGCCACCTGGTGGCAGGGGATGATGGCGCTGCCATCGACGGCCTTGTACGCGAATACTCGCGCTATGCCGGGATTACAGAGATTATGGTCCTGGATGCTTTCGGCCGCGTTATTTCCTCCTCCCGTGCGGAGGATGAACTGCGCGGCCAACGTATTGTACAGGACGAAACCATCCGCGCCCTTACCGGCAGCAAAAGCGAGGAGACAAGGCTTGACCCGGAGACAAGGGAGCGTTTCAAGTATCTTGCATTACCGGTGCGTTCCGGCGATAAAATTCTTGGTGTAGTTTATCTCATTGGCTCCCTTGAACCTATATATGCGACGCTGAGAGAGATTCAGTTTATTTTTCTTACGGGTGCACTGCTGGTGCTGGCAGTTACCATCCTGCTTGGGGTTGCCCTGGCCAAGACAATTTCCGGGCCCATCCGGGAGGTAACATCCAAAGCGGCACAAATTGCCCGCGGTGATTTCAGGCAGCGCATCGAAGTCCGCTCGCAGGATGAAATAGGGCATCTCGGCGAGATGTTTAATTACCTTTCCTGTCAGCTGGAGGAGACTTTGCGCGAAATTTCCTCAGAAAAAGGTAAAGTGGAAGCCATTTTAAATCATATGACAGATGGGATTTTGGCGCTTAACAGCGAGGGGCAGCTCCTGCACGTAAACCCGGCGGCGCGAAAACTGCTGCGTGTTGCCGGGGGAGAAGAACCGGGACATGAGCTTGTGAAAATGATTGCCGGTGGTGTAAACCTGCCGCATTTGCTGGAGTCCGGTATCCAGCAGAGCAGGGAGATTGTGCTGGACGCTCATAAATGCCTTCTCCAGGCATACTTTGTGCCTTTTCTTACCCCTGATGCCCCACAGGACACAAGTTTTTCAGGAGTGCTTGTGGTTTTGCACGACATCACCAAGGAGCGGGAACTGGCGCGCATACAGCAGGAGTTTGTAGCCAATGTATCCCATGAACTTCGCACACCGCTTACTACAATTAAAAGCTACACAGACGCGCTTCTGGGCGGGGCCATGCGCCAGCCGGAAGTCTGCCTCTCCTTTCTCACAACCATGGAAAGAGAGACTGACAGGATGGTGCGCCTGGTTAAGGACCTGCTGGTGCTGTCACAGCTTGACTACCAGCAGGTTAGCTGGGGCAGGGAAGAGCGGGAGCTCAACCAGCTGGTGGCAGAGGTTGTGGCTGAATTGAAAGTAAAGTATTACAAAAAAGGACGCAGGCTGTCAGTAAGAATCCCCCAGGCGCCTGTGGTGCTGGCCTTTGACCGTGACAAACTGAAGCAGGTACTCCTCAATGTCATTCAAAATGCCTATAAATATACTGGCCCGGGAGGCAACATCACAGTTGCACTGGAGTCCGACGGCAAGACTGTAAAGGTTAGCGTCAGTGATGACGGCATCGGCATCCCTGCCGAGGACCTGGATAAAGTGTTTGAGCGCTTTTACAGGGTGGATAAAGGGCGTTCCAGGGAGCTTGGCGGCACAGGCCTTGGCCTCTCAATCGCCAGAGAGATCGTGGAAGCCCACGGTGGAAGCATCTCAATTGACAGCAAACTCAACCGCGGGACAGAAGTAGTTATTATGCTACCCGGCCCGGCTGCGGACAAGGAGGAAAAAAGGCATGCGTGAACAGGTAAAAACCTATGTTCTGCTGGGCCTTGTTCTTTCCAGCATCACCCTCACATCACGCCTGCTGTTTGGGCTGCCCATGATGGAAACAGTAAAGCCTTCCTCGTTTGAACAGCTTGTCTTTGGTGAACTTCGCCCCGTGAGCAGGCAGGTCTTACCCGAACTTCGCCTCCAGGAAAAGGGTGAATTTCGTGTTATTAAACCCTGGGAGCAAAATCATGCTTCTGTCTGGGAGAGTGTGCAACAGCTTATTTTTTACAGTCAGGTGCCTGCGCTGGCAGAAGCACCGCCCGCTGAAACGAATGGTCTCCGGCTGTGGGCCGTTTTCCCTGTGAGCATTCCCCCTTCTGTCTGGGGAGGGTCACAGCGCCTGGTTGGCCTTGAGATAAGCGACATGGTCTGGTTAAAGTCCGATCCGCAATTTGTCTGGTACCATGACATTAAAGACGGTTGGCTGAAGGCACGACTGATGGTTCTATCCGATGAATGGGAATTTGCCATCAGCAGCGCTTTTGCCGAGGCGTCCCTATATCGTTTTCTGGAGGCCGGAGTTTTGGAAAAATTGGGCCTTTCTGCGCAGGGTGAAATTTTACTGCCCGCGGAGGCGCCTGTGCTGGCGTCACGCCTGGTAGGTTCCGAGTCCCTTGACAGGGATAAGCTGGTGCGCAGTATTTTCGTCGACACGGCGTTGGTCAGGCAGATTGAGGAACGGGACGGCGCTTTTATCTATACAGACGGCCATAAGGGCCTGCGCCTGTTTGCCCACGGGGAAGTGGAGTTCAGCGCCCCCAGCAGCGAGCCGGGGTCGGAGATGATGGAAACCATACCGGCGCTGCGCCGGACGGCCCAGTATCTTCAGCTGATGGGTGGTTGGCAGGATCACCTTTACCTGAATCACCTGGTGCGTGAAGAAAGCTTTCTTTTTTCCAGAAGGCAGTGGGACAGCTATTTGGTATCTTTCATCTCCGTACAGCACGGCACACGCCTTGTCAGCGCCAATCCGCCCGTTAAACTGCGCTTTTCCGACCGCGGCATAATTTACTATAAACGCCAGGTCAGGACACTTACTACTACAGTGGAAGAACAAAGGCCGTTGATTGAGCCGCTGGATGCCTTACAGACTGTAGCCCAATTATTGGACGAAGACGATAAATCGCACGCCCTTACAGAAATTTTTCCTGCTTATTTTCTGCACAGCGCTGCGGGTTTATCAAGCGTTGCCCCGCCGGTGTGGGTAATTTTATTTAACAATAACAGAGCAGCAGTGATTCACGGCCAAACGGGTATTTTTATGGCCTGGCTTGAATAGGGGGTAATCTGGTGGATCTTTCGCGCGCTAAAACAATCCTGATTGTTTCATTTTTACTGCTCAACATATTTCTCGGCCTGCGCTTGTATCACAGTCCTCAATACGTGCGGGTAAGAGGCGGGATAACAGGCGATGAAGCAGATTTGGCCAGGGAAGTTCTGCAGAATGCAGGCTATGAGGTCTCAACTGTTGTCCCGCGCCAGACGCCGCGGCTCTCACTGCTTCATGTCTCCCGGCCCCCTGTCAGCGGGCCGTTCTGGTCCGAAAAGTTCTGGGGAGATAAAGGTGAAATTACAGCTGTCTTGCAGGAGGGAACTCTGACCTTACGCAAAGGCGGCGAGACAGTGCAGATTTCGCCGGGTGGCATGGTGGTTTACCTCAGGCCTGGCGCAGGTGAAGCAGCCGGTGAAGACGGGCGCGTCAACGCTGACAGGTTTTTGCGCGAGAGAAATCTGCTTGAGGATAATCTGAAGTTTGACCTGGCAATTGCTGCAGAAGACGCGGCTTATCTTTACCGCTACCTGCAAACCTACCGGGGGTTCCCGCTTTTTAGCGGCTATATAGATATCAGGACCAGCCCGGAAGGGATAAGGGAAGCCAGGATTTACAGTATATTACCGATTGGATTCAGCGAGAAGGAATTGCGTGTTATTTCCGCTGCCGCAGCTGTCAATACACTGGTTAAGCAGCCAGGCGCTTTTATAGCAAAGAAAATTGTCGATATTTCTCTTGGCTATTACAGCCAGCACTATGACGCCGAGCGTTGGGAAATTGCTCCTGTCTGGCGCTTTGCAGCCTCCGATGGCAGTGTTTTTTATGTGAATGCATTTACCGGCGAAGCTGAAGCAGAAAATTAAAATATCCTTTTTGAACGGCCTAAGGTTTAGGAATGAGTTTTTTAATAATATATAAATATAAAACAGGAATTTAGCGATTAAAGACGAATCATAATTATGTTTACTAAAATGTATCTGTCGGGAGGCTGAAAAATGGGTAGACTCGCCATTACCGGCAACAAGCGGCCGCTGCGGGGTGCAGTGAAAATCAGCGGCGCAAAAAACGCCGCCGTTGCCATTATTCCTGCCGCTATCCTCACCGCTGCGCCGGTTAAAATAGAAAATTTGCCTGATATCAGGGATATTCAGATTTTGATTGAAATTCTCACCTCCCTTGGTGTCCGTACCTCTTGGGAGGCGGGAACATTGGAGATTGATGCTTCCTCAATGACTGAATGGAAGGCAACCTATGAATCAGTAAAAAAGCTGCGCGCCTCCTACTACCTGCTTGGCGCATTGATAGGCCGCTTCGGACGCGCCATAGTACCGGCGCCCGGTGGTTGCGATCTTGGCCCCCGGCCCATCGACCAGCATATAAAAGGACTGGCGGCCCTCGGTGCGCGAGTTGATGTGGAGCACGGCCTGATTAGGGCCGAGGCGGAGCATTTGGTGGGAGCGGATATTTATCTGGATGTAGTCAGCGTGGGAGCCACCATCAACATCATGCTGGCTGCTGTCAGGACCGAAGGCAAAACAATTATTGAAAATGCTGCCAAGGAGCCTGAAATAGTAGATGTTGCCAATTTCCTCAATGCCATGGGCGCCAATATACGCGGCGCCGGCACAGATGTGATAAAGATTACCGGTGTGAATGAACTCGGCGGCGTCACCCATTCAGTCATCCCCGATCGGATTGAAGCAGGCACTTATATGATCGCTGCCGCTGCCACCGGGGGCGATGTGCTCCTGCGGGACGTTATCCCCAAGCACATGGACCCTGTTGTTGCCAAGCTGCGTGAGATGGGTGTAACTGTGGACGTAGCCGACGACGAGATCAGAGTAATCGCCAGTGACCTGCCGCAGGCAGTGGATATTAAAACTTTTCCCTATCCCGGTTTTCCCACTGACCTGCAGTCACAGGCCATGGTCCTTATGACCAGGGCGAGTGGAAGCAGCATAATAACAGAAAATGTGTTTGAAGGACGCTTTAAGCATGTAGACGAACTCAAGAGGATGGGGGCGCGTATCAAAGTGGAAGGCCGTACTGCTCTCATCGAAGGCAGTGCGCGCTTAACAGGCGCACCCGTCTGTGCAACAGACCTGCGCGCCGGCGCTGCCTTTATCATCGCCGGCCTGATTGCCGAGGGTGAAACAGTTATCAGTAATACTGAGCATATATACCGCGGTTATGAAAACATCTGCCGCAAGTTCGGCGCTTTGGGCGCCATCATTAAAGAAATCGACTAAAGAAGGCGGTTAATATGCGCATTATCTTAGCCAGGCACGGGCAGACCACAGCCAATGCCGAAGGCCGCTTCCAGGGACATTCTGACTACCCGCTGAGCGCCCTTGGAGAAATTCAGGCAGAAAAACTGGCCGGGCGTCTTGCTCATTACAGGCCGCAGCGCCTGTATACAAGCGACCTGACACGCAGCATGGAAACTGCGCGGCCCGCGGCAAAGCTTTTGGGCCTTGTACCGGTGCCTGCCCTTGTTTTCCGTGAATATTCCTGGGGCCTGCTGGAGGGGCTTTCCTGGCCTGAAATACAGGAACAATACCCACAGCTTTATTTACACCTGCGGCGCGACCTGCGCAGTGCCCCAATCCCCGGCCAGGAACCGCCGCCGGCTTTCCGGCGCCGCCTGCAGCAGGGGCTTGAAGTACTGCTTGATAAAAACGGCCTGCACACTGTGGCACTGATAGGGCACGGGCGCTACCTGAACGCGCTCTTAGTGGAGTTTTTAGGGCTCGACTTTGAGGGGCCGTGGCCCTTTCCTTTTTCATCCGCCGCCATTACAGTACTTGAAGAAAAAGATGGCGCACGCCGCCTGCTTACTTTTAATGAACAGTGCCACCTGGAAGAAAGCGATGGATAATCAATTATGATAGAAGTCTGTATGTTGGCCAGCGGCAGCTCCGGCAATGCTGTATATGTGGCTACCGAAAACGCCCGCCTGCTGGTTGACGCCGGTATAAGCGGGCGCCGTCTTGCCTCTGCTCTAAACCAAATCGGTGTTGATCCCGCAACACTCGATTGCCTGCTCGTTTCCCATGACCACAACGACCATGTAAGCGGTGCCGGTATCATGGCCAGGCGCTACGGACTGCCCATTTTTGCCACAGTGGGTACCTGGCAGGCAATGAACGGCAGGCTTGGCCCTCTGCTCCCACACTATGAAAGGGCAATGCCGCGCCAGGGAAGATTCAGCCACAAGGATCTGGTAATCGAAACGTTTCCCCTGCCCCATGATGCCGCGGACACAGTAGGTTTCCTCTTTCACTGCGGCGGTAAAACTGTAGCCCTGGCCACGGATCTGGGCTATGTTACTCCCGGTATCCTTGACCGCCTGCAAAATGCCAACTGCCTGATTCTTGAAGCAAACCACGACGAGGACATGCTGCTAAACGGTACATATCCCTGGCCGCTAAAAAAACGTATTCTAAGCAACAGCGGCCATCTTTCCAACAAGACGGCGGCCAAAGTCCTGACCAATGCCCTCGCCCCTGCCACCAGGCATATTGTGCTTGCCCATCTCAGTGAGCACAACAACCTGCCTGCGCTTGCGCTAGAGACTGTTTTATCCGAACTGGAATGCGCCGGCTGCCGACCCGGGAAAAACTTTGCCGTCCACGTAGCAAGCCGCCACAGCCCAAGCTGCCACATCCGCCTGGCCTAGTATGGACGACAACAAATGTGTAAATAATCCTTAAAGAAAAAGGATATCTTCATATTTCTGTCACAACTCCTTGCTATATTTATTACGAGGGGGTGTAAAAATGGACTTCTTTCACGGATTTTCACAAAAACCAAGAAAAATAGGCCTCATTTCAATTGTCATCGCTGCCCTGTTTGGGGCAGTACTTGGCGGAGGGCTTGTGGCCATGACCATGGTGCGCTATCTTGACCAGAGTGCACAGGCCCAGCCGGACCCAATCTTTTTGCCTCCGCCCGAGGAAGTCCGGTTTTCGGAGCGTGACTTGCCTGAATACCAAAACACGGCAATTGTACGTGCAGCCGAGCATGTTGTTCCCACGGTTGTCGGTATCACCAACAAGGCCCTCACTTATGACTTTATACGAGGCAGGCAGATTCTGACTGAACGTGCAACGGGAACAGGCGTAATCATTGACAGCAGCGGCTATATAGTCACAAACAACCATGTGATAGACAAGGCAAATGAGATCAGCGTTACTCTCAGCAGTGGAGAAGAACTGTTGGCAACGCTGATTGGCGCCGATGCGGCCACTGACCTGGCAGTAATTAAAATAGAAAAAACCAACCTGCCCGTAGCCACATTTGGTGATTCAGATACAATAAAGGTGGGGGAGATGGCCATAGCCATCGGCAACCCGCTCGGGCTTGCCTTTTCACAGTCTGTCACAGTGGGCTACATCAGCGCCAAACAGCGCACACTCACCATCAACGAACATAACTTTACCTTTATCCAGACTGACGCCGCCATCAATGACGGTAACAGCGGCGGCCCACTGGTCAACCTCGGGGCCGAAGTAATCGGCATCAACACCGCCAAGATTAAAATTTCAGGTGTTGAAGGGATGGGTTTTGCCATTCCTGCCAACACAGTAAAAACCATCACACGAGACCTCATCATCCACGGCCGCATCATCCGCCCCTGGATCGGCATCTACTGGGGCGGCGATATAAACCAGGCCATGGCCAGCCAACTGCAGCTTCCTGTTAATTACGGCGTATTGATTCAGGATGTTGTCAAAGGCGGCCCTGCTGATAATGCAGGCATTATGCGCGGCGACGTGATAGTTGAAATGAACGGTAAAAAAGTAGATACCTTTAACGAGATGAGGCGCATAATCTTTAACCAAAATGTAGGTGACAGCTTTGAAATTGTCTTCTACCGCGGCCAGCAGAAACACACTGCCACCATCAAACTGGCCGAACTGCCCGCCCGCACCGACTAGGGGTCAGGTCTAAACATTCGAACATTTGCACTTTAACTGCCACTAAAAGCGGCTGCGAATACTGTCAGCCGCTTTTTTGATTCTTTTCGCCTTCTCACTATTAGAACCTTTTTAAGCCATATCCTTTTTTTGCCTTGTATAGTATGTTATGATAGACAAAAAGCCGCGGAGGATTTATGAAAGTAGTTTTTCTCTTTATTGATGGATTGGGGCTTGGGCCTGCCGGCAAAGATAATCCCCTGTCCACCACGCCCACACCCAATCTTAACCACCTGCTCGGCGGCCGGGACCTGACCATAGAGGCTGCCGGGTACAGCGGTGAAATGGCTGTTCTCTACCCGCTTGACGCCACGCTCGGTTTACCGGGTTGCCCGCAGAGCGCCACCGGTCAGACCACACTTTTTACAGGAGTAAATGCCGCCAAGGCAGTGGGGCGTCACATCAACGGGTTCCCCAACGAGGAACTGCGTAAAATTCTGGCGTCTGAGGGAATGCTAAGAAAAATAGTGTCCGCGGGCTACAAAGCCACATTTGTCAACAGTTACCGGCCAGAGTTCTTTGCTATAGAGCAACCTGAAAAAGGCTCTTTTTCCGCCTCCACCATGCTCAACCTCTACGCTGGCCTGCCTTTTAGAAAGTTCGAAGACATGGCAAGAGGAGAAGCAGTCTACTTTGACATCACCAACCGCATTCTTCCTTCACTCGGGCATGATGTGCCTCCTGTTACCCCCGAGTTGGCCGGGCAAAGAGTGGCAGCAGTTGCCAAAGGGTATGACTTTATCTTCTTTGAGCATTTCCTCACTGACATCGTCGGTCACAAACGCAGCCCTGAAAACGCTGCTGAAACCATAATAACACTGGACCGCTTTATAGGCAGCCTGGTGCAAAGCCTGGACCTGCAGCAAACCCGGCTTATCATTACCAGCGACCACGGCAACATTGAAGATCTTACTTCCCGCACCCACACCAGGAATCCGGTGCCCCTGCTCATGGTCGGAACAGGAATCAACCTTTTAACGGCGCCGGCAGACCTGACGGGTGTTGTGCCGCTGATTATGCAAATTCTTAATGGAAAATAACAGGAAAGGAGGTGCCGTGCAGTGTATGTCGTATGCGACGAGCACCTGGACAAGGCTATCGACGAATTTGTTGAAGTCTATGAATCACCGCCGGATCTCTACCGGCTGGGTGAAGTGAGCTTTACACAATGGACGGCGCCTCAGCACTGTGATTTCTGTGCACGCCTGCCCCTCTTCCTCATCGTCTGACTCGAGGTGACACAATGAACATCCAGATACTGGCAGTGGGCAAAATAAAAGACAAATACATGGCAGAAGGTATAGAGGAATACCTAAAAAGGCTCGTACCCTATGCCCGTGTTTCTGTACATCAGGTAAACGATGAGAAAATTCCCGACAACGCCTCCCCGGCAGAGGAGGCGTCTGTGCTTGAACAGGAAGGCGCCCGCCTGGAGAAGCTTATAAACCCTGACGCGTACCTGATTGCCCTGGCTATCGGGGGCAAATTGCTCTCCTCCCCTGAACTTGCCTCCCATCTGGAGCAGCTCGCTACTGCCGGTAAAAGCCGCGTCGCCTTTCTCATCGGTGGCAGCCTCGGCCTCTCTCCCCGCCTCCTTGCCCGTGCCGATATGCTTCTCTCCTTTTCACCGCTAACTTTCCCCCACCAACTCTTTCGCCTGCTCCTGCTCGAGCAGCTGTATCGGTCGTTTAAGATTATCCGGGGTGAACCGTACCACAAGTAACGGAGAAATATTTTTACGTAACTGATTAAACATCTGGAATTTCTAGAGGAATTTGCCGATATTTGTCTAACCACCCTCATATATCCAGTAACTAAAAGAGGAGTGATTGTATTGTCAATTGCTATGGAAATGCATGATGATTTTTACCGTAATTTAAGAGAAAAGCTTAAAGAGTGGGCTAGAAGTAAAGAGGGAAAAGCTTACAAATACACAGAGTATATTGTTGTTATACCAGATTTAATGTATTTATTATGCAAATTAATAATGGATAAAGAGGTTGAGGTTGGTGCAAAAGCAAAATTGGGAATTGCGCTTGCTTATATTGTATCACCATTTGATTTTTTACCAGAAGGGTTTATTGGCCCAGTTGGTTTCTCCGATGACGTTGCGGTAGCTGCTTATGTCTTAAACTCAATTATCAACACAACAGATCCAGTGGTTGTAAGAGGGCACTGGGTTGGTGATGAAGATATATTAGCATTGGTTAAAAGAATAATAAAATCAGTTGATGATATGATAGGAAAAGGTCTTTTTGAGAAAATTAAAAAGATGTTCGATAACGAGAAATAAAGATAGATTTTGTAAAACACCTCTGCCTTTTATCGGGGAAGAGGTGTTTTCTTAGTTTCAATTTTAAGTCATCTAAAATGCGCAAGGTGCAACGAATTTCTTCGGTGAAGGTTAGGGCTCAGGCGGGGCATAAAGTGAGAGAATTCCCTGGTAAAACTATTGTAAGATAATTCTTATTATTGTAGGCCCTTCCACCTGGCCGTTTTTGCTTTTTACTCACACCAAAAAATGGCTTACATGTAGTAAAAACAAAAGGCTATAAAGGAAATAGACATAAAATGGCGAAAATTATAGGTGATTTACAAAATATAACACGAAGCACGGACATGCTTCTGTCTGCGCTTATTGCCAAAGTTAAAATTGAACCTATAACATATGCGCTAAAATGCAAATAACTAGGGGGAACGCCTAAGTGTTTGAGCAAACATTCAAGAACATTGACGACATCTTACATAAAGACGCAGGGTGCAGTAGCGAATTAGACTATGTAGAGCAGACTTCATGGGTTTTGTTTCTAAAGTACCTGGATGACCTGGAAAAAGACAAGAAGATGGCGGCTATGCTGTCGGGAAAGACATATACGGAAATAATAAGCCCTGAATATAAATGGGAGACATGGGCTGCTCCCAAAAATGGTAACGGCAAAATTGACCACCATAAAGCCCTTACCGGTGATGACCTGAGGGATTTTGTAAATATAAAGTTGTTTCCGTACCTGCAGAAGTTTAAGATGGGCTCCACAAATGCCGACACCATAGAGTATAAAATTGGCGAGATTTTCACGGAACTGAAGAACAGGCTACAAAGCGGCTATAACCTGCGCGAAGTCATCAACTTGGTTGATGAGCTCCGGTTCCGTACACATGCGGAAAAGCATGAGATGTCCCATCTGTATGAAGCAAAAATTAAGAACATGGGGAATGCCGGTAGAAACGGCGGTGAGTATTACACGCCCCGGCCACTGATTCGCGCCATTGTAAAAGTCGTGGCTCCCAAAATTGGTGACAGGATTTATGATGGTGCTGTAGGTTCTGCAGGCTTTTTAGTTGAAGCTTTTAACTACCTGAAGTCGAGTAAAGACCTAACTACATCAGAAATGGAAACCCTGCAGAAGAAGACTTTTTATGCGAAAGAGAAAAAGTCACTTGCCTATATTATTGGCATCATGAATATGATTCTGCACGGTATTGAAGCGCCTAATATCGTTCATACCAATACCCTGTCAGAGAACATCACAGACATTCAGGAAAAAGACCGCTATAATGTTGTCCTGGCCAATCCACCGTTTGGCGGGAAAGAACGTGCGGAGGTTCAGCAAAATTTCCCTATCAAGACAGGGGAAACGGCCTTCCTATTCCTACAGCATTTTATCAAAATATTAAAAGCAGGCGGTCGCGCCGGTATTGTTATTAAGAATACCTTCCTGTCCAACACTGACAACGCATCTATAAGTCTGCGTAAATTGCTTTTAGAGAGCTGTAATCTGCATACTGTTCTTGACTTACCAGGCGGTGTATTTGCAGGGGCAGGCGTGAAGACGGTTGTTCTTTTCTTTGAGAAAGGGTCGCCCACACGCAGTGTCTGGTATTATCAGCTTAACCTGGACAGGAACCTTGGCAAGACCAATCCACTGAATGAAGAAGATTTGGCTGAGTTTGTTGAGTTACAGAAAACAAAAACTGATTCTGAAAAGTCATGGTCAGTAAATATTGGTGATGTAGATACTGCAACTTATGACCTGTCCGTGAAGAATCCCAACAGGAAAGATGAAGCTGTACTGCGTGACCCACATGAAATACTGGATGAGATTAAGTCTCTTGATGGGGAAAGTGCTGAAATCTTAAGGCTTATTAGGAATCTGCTATGAAGAAGAATTGGGAAGTAAAGAAACTTGGAGAGGTTTGCCAAGTTATCGCAGGCCAATCTCCAGAAAGTAAGCATTATAACAAGGCTGGCAGTGGCTTGCCTTTTTATCAAGGCAAGAAAGATTTTACTGAAAAATTCATTGGTGACCCGACAGTTTGGACAACTAAGATAACTAAGCAAGCGGAGCAGGGCGATATTCTCATGTCTGTCAGAGCGCCTGTAGGACCGGTAAACATTTCAACAAACTGTATATGTATAGGTCGTGGGCTTGCAGCAATAAGAGTGTCCAAAATAATAGACAGAGAATTTTTGTTTAATTTTCTTTTAAAATATGAAAGTGAAATTACTGGAAATACAGGAGCAGTATTCGATTCTATAAATAAACAGCAAATTGAGAAAATCCTATTGCCTCTCCCCCCGCTCCCAGAACAACAACGCATAGTCTCCATTCTGGATGAGTCTTTTGTCTCCATTGCCAAGGCAAAAGAGAATGCCGAGAAGAATCTGCAAAATGCCCAGGAGCTATTCGAGTCATATTTGCAGAGTGTCTTTGCTAATCCGGGTGATGATTGGGAAGAGAAGGAGTTAGGGGACAAAAATGTCCTTGAAATTATTGATGGCGACAGGGGGAAAAACTACCCCAAACAAAGTGATTTCCTTTCAGATGGTTTTTGTTTGTTTTTAAATACAAAGAATGTAAGGCCTGACGGCTTCGAGTTTCACAGCACCATGTTTATTAATGTGGAGAAAGATAATGCACTCGGAAAAGGTAAATTAAATCGTAACGACGTTGTTATGACCACAAGAGGAACCATTGGCAATCTTGGCATCTACTGTGATGATGTTAAGTACGAAAATATCCGGATTAACTCAGGAATGCTGATATTTCGTCCGAACCTAAAAGTCATTACACCGAAGTACCTGTTTGAGGTTTTAAGGTCCGGTGTAATAAAATTTCAAATAAATAGTCATGTGTCCGGCGCTGCACAGCCGCAACTCCCAATTAAGACTTTAGTGAATTTTTCAATCCCTGTTCCTAAGTCTCTTGAAGTGCAAAATGAAATTGTCTCAAAACTTAATGCTTTGTCTCACGAAACCCGAAATCTCGAATCCATCTATCAACAGAAGCTAGCCGACCTGGAAGAACTAAAGAAATCAATCTTGCAGAAAGCTTTTAACGGCGAACTCTAAAAAGAGGAGGTCATTATGAACGAAGCCGAAACCAGAGCGGAGCTTATTGACCCTAAATTAAAAGAAAGCGGTTGGGGTGTTGTCGAAGGAACAAGAGTCCTTCGGGAATTCAATATTACTGCAGGCAGAATTCAGCCTGGAGGTGGCCGCTCTAAGCCGTTAATTGCCGATTATGTCCTTGTTTATAATGGGCAGAAACTTGCTGTCATAGAGGCAAAGAGTGATGAACTACAGGTCGGCGAAGGTGTAGCCCAAGCAAAGAACTATGCACTCAAGCTTTCCTTAGATTACACCTATTCCACAAACGGCAAAGAGATTTACCAAATTTGCATGAAAAACGGTGCTGAGGGATTGGTTGCTGGTTTCCCATCCCCTGACGAGCTGTGGAATAATGTTTTCTCTGCGAAGAATGAGTGGCGAGACAAGTTTAACAGCGTCCCGTTCGAAGATGTGGGCGGCACTAAAAGCGCACGTTATTACCAGGAAATTGCTATTAATCGTGCTCTCAATGCTATTGCTGAAGAGAAAGAGCGTATATTGCTGACCCTGGCTACAGGTACGGGCAAAACCTTTATTGCCTTTCAAATTGCTTGGAAGCTGTTTCATACCCGTTGGAACCTAAGGCGGGATGGTTCACGGAGGCCGCGTATCCTGTTTTTGGCTGACAGAAACATATTAGCAAATCAGGCATTTAATGCTTTCAGTGCGTTTCCAGACGATGCACTGGTACGTATAAACCCAGCAGATATTCGTAAAAAAGGTAGAGTGCCAACCAACGGCAGTATTTTCTTCACCATTTTCCAGACCTTTATGTCTCGTCAGGACGACCAACCTTACTTTGGGGAATACCCTGCTGATTATTTTGATTTTATTGTAATTGATGAATGTCACCGTGGTGGAGCCAATGACGAAGGCAACTGGCGTGGTATATTAGAATACTTTTCACCGGCTGTGCAACTGGGGTTAACCGCTACACCCAAGCGAAAAGACAACGTAGACACCTATAAATATTTCGGTGAACCGGTATACGTTTACTCTCTCAAAGAGGGAATCAACGATGGGTTCCTGACCCCGTTCAAAGTAAAACGCATCCAGACAACGTTGGATGAGTATGTCTATGTCTCTGATGACCAGATTATTGAGGGTGATGTTGAAGCAGGTAAAATTTATGTTGAAGCTGACTTTAATAGAATCATTGAGATTAAAGAACGTGAAGCCAAAAGGGTGCAAATCCTTCTCTCTGAAATTAATCAATCTGAGAAAACGATTGTTTTCTGCGCTACACAGGACCATGCGCTGGCTGTGCGGGATTTAATTAACCAATACAAAGACAGCAATGAGCCTCTTTACTGTGTCAGAGTCACCGCAAACGATGGTGAGCTGGGCGAACAGTATTTACGCGAATTTCAGGACAATGAAAAAACAATCCCGACGATTCTTACCACATCACAGAAACTTTCTACCGGTGTGGATGCCAGAAACATTCGCAATATAGTCTTAATGCGGCCCATAAACTCAATGATTGAGTTCAAGCAGATTATTGGTCGAGGTACACGACTTTTTGATGGCAAAGAGTTCTTTACCATTTATGATTATGTCAATGCATATCACCATTTTGCAGACCCAGAATGGGATGGAGAGCCGGTTGAGCCTGAACCTAAGGAACCGAGAGAACCACGAGAACCTAGAATGCCTGGCGAAATAGGAGAAGGCCCAGGTCCGGAGTATCCTGAGCCAAAGACTAAATTAAAAATCAAGCTGGCTGATGGAAAAGAACGTACGATTCAGCACATGATTTCTACATCATTTTGGAGCGCGGACGGCAAGCCCATTTCAGCGCAAGAGTTTATGGATAACCTGTTTGGAACACTTCCAGAATTATTCAGGGATGAGGAAGAACTGCGTGCCATCTGGTCTGTTCCCTCGACCCGGAAGGTCTTCCTTGAAAAGCTCGATGAAGCTGGGTATGGAAAAGATGTGCTCCAAACTCTGCAGCGCCTAATCGACGCCGAAAACAGTGACTTGTTCGATGTGCTGGAATATGTTTCTTTTGCGACTAAACCCATTACACGTAAATTACGTGTGGCAGAGGCACAGGCCAGTATTTTCTACGGCCTGGATGACAAGCAAAAGGAGTTCATAGAGTTTGTTCTTTCAAAGTATATAGAGACGGGCGTGGAGGAACTCGACCAGGAAAAATTACCAAGTCTCCTTGAGCTAAAGTACCATTCTATTGCTGACGCGGTAGAGATGCTTGGAGGAGTGAGCAAGATACAAAGCACGTTTATTGCGTTTCAGCTACATTTATACATGAAAATAGCATAGTTACAGGATAATAGTGAGCCATTATCGCCATTTAGCCTATATGTGTTTATTATAAAGATGTTTGGTCATGTATAGGAGGTGGATGCCATGAGTGTTAAATTAGTTATAAGGTCGTATTATTCTTTACAGCATATTAAATCTGCCGCACTATTTTCTCTTTTAAGTGCAGAAAATCAAAAACTGTATGATGCTGGTGATTTTAGTGAGGTCCATAACAAGAATAATGCATACGTTACAGGATGCATCTTTTCTTCTGTTGCATTTTTAGATGGAACAATTTGCAGAAATAATTGCGAAAGAAAAGGGTCTTACATGCCTGCGGCTTGATACCGCTATTCCGGCGGGACACCTTGTAAGGTTATACCAAAGTGTCGGTTATGTCGTAAGTGGTGAGTTACAGTGGCCCGGCAAGACATACAGAAGCTATTTGATGGAGAAGGTTCTTAGATAATCTGAAATAACTGTTGTATAGGTAAATTTATTCGATTGAATACATACGGCTAACCGTATCATAAGTAAATTTAACATATATCCCTGAACACACGCAAAATGTGATTGATGTAAAAGGCATTTCCCGGTTCGTGATCATTGGTGATACAAAAGCTGTTGATTCAGGGGTTGAAAATAACTTCAGGAGGCAAATAGGCGAAGATGTGGTCTATGAAAACATGCGCTTGTCAGTGAAAACCAGCAAAAGGTTGCTGTCTGCCGGCGGTGGCCAGACTACCACAATCACAGCCTATGTAACTCATGGTGATAATAATTGGCCGGCCCAAGGGGTTGACGTGGGTTTCTTTGCCGGGGAAGATGATAAAGACAGAAACTATCAACTATCGGCAACTGCTGCGGTTACAGACGCTAACGGCATGGCCACCAGCACGTACACAACCCTGGCGCAGGATGACAACAAGCAAATCTATATTCATGTCAATGCCAACAATAACGATGACTGGATTGACAGACGAACTTATATCATAGCTTCCAATGAAGCCTCCCTGGTTGAAGGCAGGCTTACCAACCCCTTTACCGGAATACCATACCCAGGTGCAAATGTAAGTTTCTTCAATATGGATAACCAACATTACGTTATGTTTGAAGAAACATCGGATGAAGACGGCAACTATTTCATTGCTGTGATGCCGGGACGTTACCTTATATGCAGTAAATGAAAATAAATAGGGCTTCTTGACGCCCGCCGGAAGTAGGTGTCGTCGATGTCCTGAAAGATTGACAGGGTCCATAATTTTTGATATATACAAAATAAACGCATAGCACTCAGATAGCGTGAGTGCTAATCAGTCGCAGCTAGAAGGAGGAGAATCTGTTGGCGAAGAAAAAGTTTAAGGCGGAGTCAAAGAGACTGCTGGATATGATGATTAACTCGGTTTACACACATAAGGAAATTTTTTTAAGAGAACTAATCTCTAATGCCAGCGATGCCATTGATAAAATATATTACAGGGCGTTAACCGATGATGCTGTCAGCTTCAACAAAGATGACTATTTTATTAAAATCACCTTGGATAAGGACAACAGGATACTTACGGTTTCCGATACCGGCATCGGCATGACCAAAGAGGAACTGGAAGATAACTTGGGCGTTATTGCCCGGAGCGGGTCTTTGGATTTTAAAAAAGAGAATGAAAGCAAGGACGGTTTTGATATAATCGGTCAGTTTGGTGTGGGGTTTTATTCCTCATTTATGGTTGCCGAAACGGTTACTGTAATCAGCAAAGCGTTTGGCAGCACCGATGCGTATAAGTGGGAGTCCAAAGGTGTGGACGGGTATACGGTTGCAGCGTTTGAGAAAGAACGGATTGGTACAGATGTGATACTTAAAATCAAAGAGAATACCGAAGAAGAGAATTATGACGAGTTCTTGGACGAATACCGGCTGCGGTCTGTGATAAAAAAGTACTCGGATTTTATCCGCTATCCCATTAAAATGGATGTGACCCGGACAAAGCCGAAAGAAGGCAGCGAGAACGAATACGTGGATTATACCGAGGAACAGATTGTTAACAGTATGGTCCCTATTTGGAAAAAGAACAAAAATGAACTAACTGATGAAGATTACGAGAATTTTTATACGGAAAAGCGGTATGGTTTTGACAAGCCGGTCAGGTATATCCACATCAGCGCCGAAGGCACAGTGAGCTACAAAGCTATCTTATTTATTCCGGAGAAAACCCCCTACGACTTTTACACCAGGGAGTACGAAAAAGGCCTTGAGCTTTACGCAAACGGAGTATTAATCATGAATAAGTGCGCTGAACTACTGCCGGATTATTTCAGTTTTGTTAAAGGCATGGTAGATTCGGAAGATTTATCGCTGAATATCTCCAGGGAAATGCTGCAGCATGATCGGCAGTTAAAACAGATTGCCAAGAGCGTAAGGTCTAAAATTAAAAATGAGCTGGAAAACCTGTTGAAAAATAACAGAGAAACATATGAAAAATTCTTTAAGGCTTTTGGCAGGCAATTAAAGTATGGTGTGTACAGCGATTTTGGCAGTAATAAGGATGTCCTGCAGGACTTGCTGCTCTTTTATTCGTCCACAGAAAAGAAACCGGTTACTTTGTCTGAGTATATGGTCAGAATGCCGGAAGGTCAGAAGTATATCTATTATGCTGCAGGAGAGTCAATTGAACGGATTGCAAAGCTGCCACAGGCCGAATTCGTGTCTGACAAAGGCTACGAGATACTTTTCTTTACCGACGATGTGGATGAGTTCGCCATAAAGATGATGGGCGCCTACAAAGAACTGGAGTTTAAATCTGTATCCAGCGGTGATTTGGGCATTGAAGCAGAAGAAAGTAAATCTCCCCACTCTGAAGATAACGATATGTTTGCTGAAATGAAAAGTATTTTAGCGGACAAAGTTGCGGCTGTGAAAGCCTCAAAACGGTTAAAGAGCCACCCGGTATGCCTGTCCAACGAGGGGGAACTGACCATCGAGATGGAGAAAATATTAAACGCTATGCCTAATCAAGAGAAGATAAAAGCTGAAAAAGTGTTGGAAATAAACGTAAACCACGGTGTGTTTAAATCGTTGCAGGAAGCATTTACAAATAATAAGGAGAAATTTAAGCTTTTCACAGACCTGCTTTATAACCAGGCTCTGCTTATCGAAGGGTTACCGGTCGAGGATCCAGTAGAATTCACCAATAATATCTGGAAAGTATTAACTTAAACGTAAAGACAGGTGTGTCATGGGGACAGTCCCCATGACACGCTTTTTTAAGTTCAATCTTAGATACGTATTCAGCAATGGTGATCACAACATATATGACTGTATTGTTTGTGCTTTGAGCTGTGGAGACAGCCCTGTCAGGAGTCGGGAAGACTCCTTTTTAAGTTTTATAAAGTATTTTTATAGCAGAGCAAATAGCAGGAAAATACTTCCTGCAAGTAGAAATATTCTGAGTAATGCTGCTAAGTATTCTCCTGGTGAGAGAGAAATTGCTGTTTCGCTGCAGGTGGATGATGAGAGTGCAATAATTTCTGTGAAGGATAAGGGGATAGGTATTCCGAAGGGGATGCTGGAACATATTTTTGAAAGTTTTGCGCGGGGAGACAATTTTGCCGGCAATGACCCCGGAGGCTTGGGTCTTGGGCTTTATATATGTAAAGATATTTTATTGAAGCATGGGGGCAGTATCTGGGCAGAAAACAACGTAAGCAAGGGCAGTACCTTTTTTATCAGGCTGCCGCTTTGTTGGTACTGTTAATTATGCCTTGCTTATTCTAGCATATTTTAGTAATATTATATCCGGCTCTTGCCAAATCGTCGGTAATCCTTGCAATATGTTTGTGGCCGTTGGTTTCCACTGTTACTTCCAGTTCCACCTCCATAAATCTCTCAAAATCCCTGAACTGGTTGTGTTCAAGTTTAATTATATTGGCATTGGCTTTGGCCAGGATTTCTGTAATGGTCTGTAGCTGTCCAGGTTTGTCGGGCAGATCAACAGCAAAGCAAAAAATTCTGCCCCGCGAAAGCAGCCCGCGGTTAATCATGGCAGACATGGTTAACACATCTATGTTGCCGCCGCTGACAATACAAACTACTTTTTTGCCTCTAACTTTAATCTTTTTGAGGCCGGCCAGGGAGAGGACGCCTGCGCTTTCCCCGACCAGCTTATGCTTTTCCAGCAGGAGCAGAAAAGCATCCATGATGTCAAAATCAGAGACAGTGACAATTTCATCCACATAATCGCGTATAACTGAAAAAGTTATATCACCGGGGTTTTTGACGGCAACACCATCTGCAATGGTATTGACTTTATCTATATAAACAATCTTATTGCTCTCCAGGGATAGTTTCATCGCCTGTGCCCCTTCGGGCTCTACGCCCACGATCTTAATTTCAGGGTTAATAGCTTTTGCGGCCATGGCAATCCCGCTGATTAGCCCGCCGCCCCCTACAGGAACCAAAATACAGTCTGCATCCTGCACTTCTGTTAAAACTTCCAGTGCAATTGTCCCCTGTCCTTCAATCACATCCAAATCATTGAAGGCATGAATAAAGACAAAGTTGTTGTTTTCTTCCTGCCTGGTTGCCTCAAAGCAGGCTGCATCATAACAATCCCCTGACAGAATTACATTTGCGCCATAGCTTTCTGTGGCCTCCACCTTAATCAGCGGCGCAGTTTCCGGCATCACAATTGTTGCTTCCACTCCCAGCCTCTGTGCGGCATAGGCAACGCCCTGGGCATGATTGCCGGCAGAGGAGGCGATTAGGCCTTTTTGTTTTTCCTGTGCACTTAATTTAAAAATTTTATTGTAAGCGCCGCGGATTTTAAAAGAGCCGGTTATTTGCAGGTTTTCGGGCTTTATATAGACTTCATTGCCTGATTCATTGCTGAATGAAGTGCTGTATATTATCCCTGTGGGCCTGATGATACCTTTTAAGCGCGCTTCTGCTTCCTGAAATTGTTTAAGACTCAAAATCATATAAATTCCTCATTTCTATGGAATTTGTAATAATAGTCTGCGCATCAAGCTGTGGAAGTATAGGTTAAGTGAATCCGGATTTAAGGTAAGCACGCTGCTGGCCGGGGAATTCGGGCCAAAGTTTTTTCAGTGCAATGTGGGAACAGTAATTGAAGGGTAAAATTAATTACATTAAATCATAAACGCTGCTAAAAAGTAAAGAAAGGTGGCAAAAAGTTATGGCAAAAAAGAATTTAAAGCCGCAAACATTACTGGCTCCAGTCCCGGCTGCCCTGATTTCCTGCGGCAGAGAAGGAAAAGAACAAAACATAATCACTTTGGCAGGTTCTGCCATGGGGTTTACTGTTAAAAGGCAACAATAATGCTGTATCGTAGAGAAAGGAGTGCTCTTAATGGACAACATGCTTGAAAAGTATGCCCGGCTCATAGTAAAAACAGGAGTAAATATTCAACAGGGCCAGACTCTGGTCATAACCTCGCCCATAGAATGTGCTACTTTTGCAAGGATGATTGCAGAAACCGCCTACCGTGAGGGAGCAAGAGACGTAATTGTAAACTGGAGAGATGAGCTGCTTACAAAAATAAGGTTCCTGCTGGCGCCGGAGGAGGTCTTTGACGAATTTCCCTCGTGGCAGAAGGAGCTTTATCTTTCCTATTTCAGGCAGGGGGCGGCCTTTGTCAGTATCTCCGCATCTGATCCGGAACTGATGAAGGATGTGGAGCCGGACAGAATAGTCAGGGCGCACAAAAGCAGCAGTTCGGCGGTGAAAGAATACAGGGAGGGGCTGATGGCACATAAAAATCCCTGGTGTGTGGTTTCAATTCCCACTGCCTCCTGGGCAAAGAAAATTTTCCCCGGCCACTCTGCGGATGATGCTGTGGCAAAGCTGTGGGAGGCAATTTTTATGTGTGTCAGGGTGGATACAGAAGATCCCGTTGCTGCCTGGGAAGAGCACAAAAGTACCCTTGAAAAAAGCATAGACTTTTTGAATTCAGCTAATCTAAGGTTTCTTCGCTTTGAAAACTCATTAGGCACAGACCTATTGGTGGAGCTTCCCCAAAATCATGTCTGGCATGGCGGCTCAAGCCGCACGGCTGAGGGGACAGACTTTATTGCCAATATGCCCACTGAAGAGGTATTTACACTGCCAAAAAAAACAGGAGTTAACGGTACTGTTGTGAGCTCAATGCCGCTAAACTATAATGGGAACCTGATTGAACACTTCTCCCTCACTTTTAAAGACGGGAAGATTATTGATTATAGCGCCGAGAAGGGCTATAAGACTCTGAAAAAGCTGCTTGAAACCGACGAGGGTTCCCGCTACCTTGGAGAAGTGGCGCTGGTTCCATATGACTCGCCAATTTCAAAATTAAAAATACTTTTTTACAACACACTGTTTGATGAAAATGCTTCCTGCCACCTGGCCATAGGAAAAGCTTACCCTATCTGCATCAGTAACTGTGAATCTATGAGCAAAGAAGAGCTGGTAGAATCAGGAATGAATGATTCCCTTATCCATGAGGATTTCATGATTGGGACACAAGACCTCAATATAACAGGAATTGATGCAGGAGGAAAAGAAATAGCGGTCTTTAAGAACGGCAATTATGCCTTTTAGAAAAATTAACCCGTTTTTCGTCAGCTATTATCAACACATAAAAAATAGATAATCCTGAGGAAGGAATATCCTGCCTGCTTGTATAAAGAATAACAAAATACTTATTGTAAGGAGTGTACGCTATATGTCTATGGTAGAAAAAACATGCAGCGACTTTTTGGCGGAACTTGCTTCAAAAAAACCTGTGCCTGGCGGAGGCGGAGCCGCCGCTTTGGGAGGGGCAATTGGCATGGCCCTCTCCAATATGGTAGGCAATCTGACAGTAGGCAAAAAGAAATATGCTGATGTTGAAGAAGAAGTTCAAGCTTTGCTGGAGAAGGGCAGCCGTGTCATAGAAGAATTAAAGTTATTGACTGATAAGGATGCTGAGGTATTTGCCCCATTATCAAAAGCTTACGGTTTGCCAAAAGACACCCCGGAGCAACTAAAAATCAAGGAAGAGACCCTGGAGCAATGCGCCAAGGAGGCCTGCTCTGTGCCCATGGAAATTATGCGCAAAGCTTATGAAGGCATAGAAATCCATAAAAGAATGGGCGAGATTGGCGCAATGATAGCCATCTCCGATGTAGGGTGCGGGGTAGCTTTTCTCAAATCAGCTTTGATCAGCGGATATCTCAATGTAATAATTAATTTAAACATCATCAAAGACCAGGAATATGTGGCAGCTGCCTCTAAAGAGATGAACAGTTTGCTGGAAGAAGGCGGCAAAATTGCGGATAAGACACTTCAACTGGTAATAAATAAAATTAAGTCATAAATATAAGGGACAAGGAGACAGCCAACTTGTCCCGCTTTATTTTACCAAAAAACTGCATAATAATTAAACCGTCAGCGGGGCAAACTATTTTTAAACAATAAGTGGGAACTCCTGTAAAAAAGTAGATTTTCCAAGAATTGCTTGCAATTCGGTTTTCTTTATGGTAGTATTACAGTTAGTGTTAAAAAGACGAGAGCGCTCACATGACTTTAACTCTATAAAGTTAGATGAAAAGGTTGTTGACGTATTCCGCTTTTTGATTCAATAAACTAATTTAAAGCAAAAAGGAGATTTAAAATGCAAGGAAAAGTAAAATGGTTTAATGCAGAAAAAGGTTTTGGGTTTATCGAAAGCAATGAGGGTGGAGATATATTTGTTCACTTCTCTGCCATCCAAGGAGAGGGATTCAAAACCTTAGAAGAAGGCCAAACAGTGGAATTTGAAGTTGTCGAAGGCAACCGCGGCCTGCAGGCAGCTAATGTCACCCGTATATAGCATAATTAAATAGTGGAGAGGAAGGGCATTTCCGGTCTCTACCGGAAATGTCCTTGTTCATTTTATCGTCAATTATCAAAATGTAAATTTTATATATGGAAGGTGAAGTAAATATGCCTACTTTTTATGAGCTGGGGCTTAGCGACCCCGTCATAAAAGCAACCAGGGACATGGGTTTTGAAGAAACCACTCCCATTCAGGAAAAGACTATCCCGCTATTGATGTCAGGACGGGATGTTATCGGCCAGGCACAGACCGGGACCGGCAAAACAGCGGCTTTTGGCATACCGATGGTGGAAAAAATAAAGGCGCAGGCTGAGAATATAAGCGGACTTGTCATTACTCCCACCAGGGAGCTGGCAGTGCAGGTTGCTGAGGAAATAAACAGGATCGGACAATTTAAAAGCATCCGTGCCCTGCCTATATACGGAGGCCAGGATATTGACAGGCAGATGAGGGCTCTCAGGCTCAGGCCGCAAATTATTGTGGGTACGCCGGGGCGTTTAATGGACCATATGAGAAGAAGGACAATTCGCCTGCAGCAAATAGTAATGGTTGTACTTGATGAAGCCGATGAAATGCTTAGCATGGGGTTTATTGAAGATATTGAAAACATTCTGCGGGAGGTGCCGCAGGAACGCCAGACCATGCTTTTTTCAGCCACCATGCCCGGGCCCATCCAGGACTTGGCCCGGCGTTTTATGAAAAACCCGGAATTTGTCAGCATCAGGTCAAAAGAAGTTACTGTAGCCAATACTGAACAATATTATGTTGAAACCCATGAAAAAGAGAAATTCGATGTGCTCTGCCGGCTGCTTGATATCCAATCGCCGGCGCTGGCCATCATCTTCGGCAGGACAAAAAGAAGAGTTGATGAGCTGCATGAGGCTTTAAACAAAAGGGGATATTCCGCAGAAGGCATCCACGGCGACCTGACACAGTCCAAGCGAGACAGTGTGATGCGGCATTTTAAAGGGGGAGTTACAGAAATTCTCGTGGCCACTGATGTGGCAGCCCGCGGCTTAGACATCAGCGGAGTTACACACGTCTATAATTTTGATATCCCTCAGGATCCGGATAGTTATATCCACCGCATCGGCCGTACAGGGCGTGCCGGCAACGCCGGCTTGGCCGTTACCCTTGTTACGCCCAGAGAGATTGGACATCTCAGATTAATTGAACGGCTGACAAACAGAAAAATTATCCGCAAGTCCTTCCCCACAATTAATGAAGTTGTGGAAGGCCAGAAACGAATAACAATAGACAGATTGATGCAGGCAGTTGCCGAGGGCAACACTCTCCAATATAAAGAACTGGCCGAAGGGTTGCTTGAAACCATGGATTCAGTTTCCCTTCTCTCTGCTGCGCTGAAGCTTTTAACAAAAGAGCCTGATACAACACCTGTCAATCTCACAGAGGAAGTGCCGTCGCGCTGGAAAAAAACCGTGGACGACAGGCGTCAGCAGCAGTGGAGTCCTCCGCGCCGCAAATTTGACAACAATAAAGGGCGAAGGCAGCAATACGGGAGTAAACCCAAGCAATCAAAAAAAGTCTGGTAGTAGTTAAAAAAGTAGAATTATTGGCAGCTTTTCCCGCAAAATGTACAAGAGTGAGAAGGAAATGCCTGGGCTTTGTAGAACGTGAAAATAACTACTTTAAGCAAACCAGGAGGTAAAAAAAATGGCTGAGCTGTTAAAGGGAAAAGCCGTCGCCGATGCGATGAAGGAAGAATTGAGCAAAAAGGTTTCTGATTTAAAAGCTAAGGGCTTTACGCCAAGACTGGGCATTATCAGGGTGGGCGCCCGTCCTGACGATTTATTTTATGAAGGCGGAGCAAAAAAGACATGCGATTCCATAGGGATGTCATATGAAGTTTTTGAATCGCCGCAGGACATCGCGCAGGAAGAGTTTGAAAAGGTTGTGCTTGAGGTGGGGGCGAACAAGGAAATAAACGGCATCTTGATGTTTGCTCCGCTGCCAAAGCACTTAAACGAGCGAAAAATCCGTTCACTTATTCCCGTGGAGAAAGATGTTGACTGCATGTCTTTGGGAAGTGCCGGCAAAGTATTCGCCGATGACCCCACAGGCTTTCCTCCCTGCACGCCAACAGCCTGTATGGATATCATAAAATTTTACAATATCCCCCTCAAAGGAAAAAGAGCAGTTGTTCTCGGTCGCTCACTGGTGGTGGGGAAACCCCTGGCCATGCTCCTTATGCGTGAACATGCCACAATTACCATCTGCCACTCAAGGACTGAAAACCTCGAGTCAGTATGTGCGGAAGCTGATATCTTGATTGCTGCCATCGGAAAGGCTAAGATGGTAAATGCCGGTTATGTAAAACCAGGCCAGATAGTGCTTGATGTGGGAATTAATGAGGATCCGGACAACCCCGGCAAGTACTGCGGGGACGTGGACTTTGCCTCGGTGGAGCCCATTGTGGAAAAAATTACACCTGTACCCGGCGGCGTTGGTTCTGTCACCACCTCTGTCCTTTGCAAGCAGACTATCATGGCCTGTGAGCTGCAAAACGGCTTGGCATAAACAATTCTTTCAAGAGACTCAGGCCTCCTTTTTTAAGGGGGCTTTTTTAGTACAGCGTAATTTTATATAAACAATTTCACTGGACTATGGAGCAATTATTCCAGGAAGGGAAAAGCTAGTTTAGCCAAAGACTTATTTTTGATAGCGTTTCAGTAAAATCCGCCCGAAATGATATGCCGCTGTAACTTTAATATTCGTATTGTTTGCCTATATAAACATTTCTAAAAGCTAGAATTTATATCCACTAAGTTACAAACAGAGTTTTCTAAAAAAAGGACATTGTAGTAAGATGTAGAAAAATGTAGTATAATGTAACGCCAATCGGTATTAAGCGGATGTTACTAGTGAAAAACAGAACTCAGCGGGGGAGCAACATGAAGATACTGATAATTAGCGACAATAATCTTCTTAAACAGGTGGAAAGTAATGTTAAAGGGAGCCTTGAAATCTGGGATCGTACTAACTTTGTAGCTACTATCGATAAAGCCATGGAGGCCGCCGCGGATGAACATCCTGACATAGTTATTATTGATGTCATTAACATACCTGACTCGGTTAAATTACTTCAAAATTTTAAATCTCTGGATGAAGATACGCAGGTCCTGGTTCTTATAGATCCCAAGGATAATAATATAACAGAAATTGTTAATAACGGTGTAGATTGCTTTATCCTAAAACCTTACATGGAATGTGAGCTTATTAACCGTATTAAAGTTGCTAAAAAGATAAGGGAGAAACTAAAGAATTTTCGTAAAAAAGAAAAATCTATTAAGAAACGCGAGGAACACTTTCGCACGTTAGTAGACCTTACTCCCGACTGGGACTTCTTACTCGATGTCAAAGAGAATTTTCTTTACGTCTCCGGTTCCAGTGAAAAAATTACCGGCTATAAGCCGGAAGATTTCCTTCAAGATAAGAAGTTGCTTGAAAAGATAACTCACCCTGATGATGTTTCCATATTACTAGGACATATTCATTACTCATTTAGCAGCAGCGAGATGCTTACAATAAGGTTCCGGATTCTCCACCGCAGTGGTGAAGTGCGGTGGATTGAGCAAGTATGCCAACCCTTTTATGATTCAGACGGGGAACTCCTGGGCAGGCGCTCCAGTAACCGAGATGTTACCAGACAGAAGCAAATTGAAGAAGATTTGAAAAAGAGTGAAGCAACTCTGCGTCGCATAACTGACAATATGACCGATCTGATTTGCCAGATTGACATAACAGGAGTTATTAAATATATTAGTCCTTCATATAAATCTGAACTAGGCTATAAAGAGGAAGATTTAATCGGACGAAGAGCTTTTGATTTCGTGCATCCGGATGATTTGGCAATAGTGACAGATATGTTCCAGAAAGGGCTCGAAAGGAAAATGCGGGGGACGGTAGAATGTCGCTTCCGACACGCGGAGGGACATTATTTATGGCTTGAAACCATGGGAAAGTTATTACAGGATGATGTCGGGGAAATTATAGGCGGTATTTTTTCCAGTCGTAACATCTCCAAAAGAAAACGGATAGAAGAAGAGCGCAACCGTTTATTTAACATCTCTATCGATATGCTGGGCATAGCAGATTTAAATGGTTATTTGAAAGAATTAAATCCGGCTTGGGAAAAAACCCTGGGGTGGAAAACTGAAGAGCTGTTGTCCAAGCCATACCTGGAGTTGGTTCATCCCGAGGACCGTGAAGCCACTATTAATGCCGTAGGGGGGCTAACAGCAGGCAAACCGGTAATTTCTTTTAATAACCGCTATTTGTGCCAGGACGGTTCCTACAAGTGGTTCTCTTGGGCCGTTGTACCTGTAGTGAAAGACAACCTGACCTACTTTTCAGCAAAGGACATTACAGATCTTAAAAAGGCCGAAGAAGCACTCCAAATGGCAAATGACGGGCTGAAACAAAAGGTCCGGGAGCGAACGGCCAAATTAGCAAAGATAAATAAGAAATTAGCGGCTAAAATAATAGAGCAAAGGGAACTGCAAAAAACTCTTCTCGAGAGTGAAACGCGCTACCGTACACTTATTAATAATGTTCCAATAGGAATCTATCGGACTACACCTGGTCCTGAAGGCAGAATTCTAATGGCAAACCCAACTTTCTTCAAAATATTTGATATAGAAAATGAAAAGATGCTCGGAAACATTAAAGCCGTGGATTTGTACATAAATCCGGAGGAAAGAAAAGCTTTCTCCAATGAGTTATTAATGAGTGGAAATGTTACTGGTGTAGAGTTGAACTTTAAGAAAACGGATGGCACCCCAATTTGGGGCTCTGTTAAAGCTAGCGCTATTTGTGATGAACACGGGGAAATAGAGCATTTTGACTGTACTGTCCAGGATATTACCCTGCAAAAGAGGGCAATGGAGTTGTTAAGGGCAGGGGATGCTTTACTTAAAAAATTGTCCGAACGTGTGCCGGGTGCTATTTATCAATATCAATATTTCCCTGACGGCAGGTCTTGTTTCCCCTACGCAAGTGAAGGAATCCGTGAAATTTACGAGGTTACCCCTGAAGAGGTCCGGCAAGACGCAGCTGTTGTTTTTCAGCGGCTTCACAAAGAGGATTATAATAATGTTGTTGCAACCATCATGGATTCTTTTCAGACTTTGCAGCCTTGGGTTTGTGAATATCGCGTGGTCTTGCCAACGTACGGGGAAAAGTGGATAAGAGGCAGCTCCGTCCCTGAAAGGTTAGATGATGGCAGTGTATTATGGCATGGGTTTGCCACAGATATTACAGTAAATAAACAAAAAGAAGAAGAACTCCGTACTCGCAAAGATGAACTGAGCGTACTTTTCAATCTCTCAACCTGTCTACGTACAGCCGCAAACACTGCTGACTTGATACCCATCATGCTGGACGAAGTCCAAGGGCTGCTTAAGGCTGATAGCGGCATTGTTACATTGCTTTCGCCGGACGGGATGCGCTTCAGTATTGCTCTTGGCAATGGTCTCTGGAAGGATAGCACCGGTCAGACCTTTCCTGTAGATCAGGGACTGAGCGGTATTGTGCTGCGCACCGGAAAGCTTTATGTGAGTGAAAACTATGGTGCCGAATCCCAATCCATTCCTCTGCCTTATGCGGCCAAGATTGGACACAGCTTGTTTGTACCAATGCTCTCGGAGGATGAGCAGATGATCGGTGTCCTCGCAGTTGCACGGCGGCTCTCTTTTGATGCCCAACCTTTTAACCTTTCTGAAATGCACGTTCTGACCGCAATCGGTGAAATGGCGGGCACTGCTCTGCGTCGCCTACGTCTGTATGAAAGCACCCAGAAGCATCTAAATCAGGTGAAGGCCCTGCGTAATATTGACATGGCTATTACTGGAAGCCTCGACTTACGTGTTACTTTTAAAGTTATTTTAAATGAGATTACCAGCCAACTTGGTATCAATGCTGCTGCCATCCTGCGCTTTGACTCGCACTCCCAAACACTCAGATACGAAGCATGGGTTGGTTTCAGCAGTGTGAAACCAGAAAATATCAGTTTGCGCTTAGGCGAAGGCTTTGCAGGTCGGGCTGCCTTAAAGCGGCAATCTATTCAGATACCAGACCTACATAAAGCAGAGCAGGATGCCGATCAAGGTCAAATTCTGCTCAAGGAAGGTTTTGCTGCATACTATGCTGTCCCCCTCATCGCTAAAGGTTTAATTCATGGAGTACTGGAGGTATATCACCGAAAACCGTTTAATTCCCATGGAGACTGGCTGCAATTTTTAGAAACCCTGGCTGGACAGACGGCCATTGCTATCGATAATGCCGAGCTGTTCCACAACCTGGAGCAATCCAACATTGAGTTGATGCAGGCCTATAACGACACTATTGAAGGTTGGGCGCGCGCTCTTGATATGAGGGACCAAGAGACTGAGGACCACAGCCAGCGCGTCGCGAAGATGACTGTAAATATTGCCAGGAAATTTGGTGTGAAGGAAGAAAAGCTGGCTTATGTCCGACGTGGTGCCCTCCTGCATGATATAGGTAAGATGGGCATCCCCGATAATATTCTCCGCAAGCCTGGTAAGTTGACGGATGAGGAATGGGAGATCATGCGCAGGCACCCCCGGCTCGCTTATGAGATGCTTTCCCCCATTGAGTACCTGCGTCCGGCGCTTGAAATTCCCTACTGCCACCACGAAAAGTGGGACGGCACAGGTTATCCACGAGGCCTCAAGGGTAAGGAGATCCCTCTGGAGGCACGTATTTTCGCACTGGCAGACGTTTACGATGCCCTCACAAGCGAGCGCCCTTACCGGTCGGCGTGGTCTAAAGAAAAAGCGCTGGAATACATTAAGGAACAAAGCGGAAGATACTTTGACCCACAGGTTGTAGAGGTATTTCTGCAGGAATTCAGGGTTTTGCAGTAGTTAAGTATATAAAAACCAATAGAAGTATTTCCATCAGGATAGCTTAACATGATACGTATTATAAAGGGAAGCCATTAAACTGGTTTCCCTACACTATTTTAATACCCCCTGAAATCTGTTTGAATGTTCCAGGGAAAGGTGTATAAAAATCATCGAGGAACAGTTGTTTGGCTTTACTAGAGACACAGAAGTTAGTGTAAGTGAGACAATTTAAGTTGTGCTGTAGCGTTAGTACATTTTAACAGATAAGCCGGCAAGGGTTTTACCTTTTTGTGTAGAATGTTGCATAGGATATACAGAAAGGGTGCTGCCGCATGCGCAAAAAACTCCTGACGTCCTTCTCTTTATTTCTGCTGCTTTTTTCACTGGGGATTGGAGTTTGGGTTTTCAGGTCTTTAACACAGACCAAAAGCGGGAGTCCTGACCTCTACGTGCCGGCCGAGGGAGGCTCCGGGCCGGACATAGAAGGCGATGCACTCTTTGTTTGGGACATTCTCCTAAGTTTAGGTATGGACATTAGCAGTACATACGGCGAGGAACAGCTTGAACAATTGGCAACGCAGACAAGTGTGCTGGGTTATGAAGCCAATATTATTCTGGCAGGCAGGCGCGCATCGCAGGGCGGCGACACTGCCCCGTATTTCAGGCGTGCGCTCGAACTTTATAATGACACAGATATTCGCTGGCGCTTTGCGTCCTGGCTGCACGGGGCAGGCCGCTTGGAGGAAGCTGTGGCGGAGTATCTAAAGCTGCTCCCTGACGAGGAAGCGCTGGAGGCGCTTGTGGATTTGGCTGCGGGCCCTGAGGCGATTGCGCGCGTCCTCACAGCTGCCAGGCACTGGTGGCAGGCGGCCGAGTTTCTGGAACCGCTGTTTGAGGCAGACGCCGGCAGTGACACAGCCCTGGCTAAATTATACGCCACCTCCCTTGGCGAGGCAGCCGAATATAAAAAACTTCTTTCTTTTTTACAGCCACTGATTGGCCAGGCAGAGCCTGATCCCACACTCAGCTGGTGGTACGCGCGCTCCCTGGAGGCAGCCGGCCAGGTGAAAAAAGCTGCACAGATTTACAGCAGTCTCGGCCAGTCCGGTGCTTACCGCCTGGGGCTTCTGCTTGAAAAAGAAGGGAAAGCAACTCAGGCGGCGGAGGCTTTCAGTCAAAGCACGCTGGCTCTTTCCCGCTGGCGCGGCGCACGGCTTTTTGACGAGCAGGGCAAGCGCGATCAGGCACTGGAAATCTACCTGGCGCTGGCGCGGGAGCCGGGGTCATACCAGGACGATGCCGCCTACCGCGCCTATATTCTTTTAGCCCGCAGCGGGCCTGTGGCAGAAGAAATGCATGCAGTCCTTGCGGGGCATCCCGCCTGGATGAAGCGCCTGGGCAATGAACCAGCCTGGCAGATTGAAGAGGACTATGCAGCTGAGCTGCCCGACTTTTTGCAGCGCGTGGATGCCTTCCGGGCAGCGGGGCTTGATTACCCGGCAGGGATTGAGCTTGCTATCGGCATAAATAAGGCGCAGGCAGCAGAGAAACTGGCGCTTGGGGAGTGGTACCTGGCGCAGGGGCAGTATTTCCAGGCTGTAAGGTGGGGCAGCAGCGCCCTCAGGGAACTCCCCGTCCGCAAAGCGTATGAACTAGCCTACCCGCGGCCTTTCCTGGATGATGTACTGCTGGAGGCGGCCAATTACAACCTGGACCCCTATTTAGTATTGGCCGTAATAAGAGAAGAAAGCCATTTCCGCCCCGACGCGGTCTCACGCGTGGGAGCACTTGGACTGATGCAGATTATGCCGGCAACAGGCCGCGGTATTGCTTCAGGGTTAAAAGTTCAATTTTCGGAGAAAGACCTGCTGACTCCGGAAATTAATATTCGCTTTGGCGCCTACTACCTGCGCAACATGCTTAATATGTTCAAGGGAGATTTAGACAAAGCGCTCGCCGCCTACAACGGCGGCGGCGGCAATGTGCAGCGCTGGAGCGCCTCCAAAACAGGCGGCACTGCCGCCGGTTTCCCCACAGCTGTCGCCTTCTTTGAAACCCGTGAATATATAACAAAAGTCAAAAATTCATATTACACCTACCTGTGGCTCTATGGAGACTAAAAAAGACGCAGGTTAGAGGTAAACAGCGATTTGAGTCGAAAACAGTATTATTGACAGTTGGGGGGATGCAACAGGTGACATTAATGGGAGTATGCAGATTACAGCCGGGAGCCAAGGTTGCATTAAACGGCAATGAAGCCATGCCAGAGGCGCCCTCGAGGCCGGGGTGGCTTTTGCCGCATCATACCCGGGCTCACCCACATCCGAAGTGCTTGGCACCCTGGCAGCTTTGTCCGGGCAGTTTGATTTATACGCCGAGTGGTCGGTCAACGAGACAGTGGCCATGGAAGGGGCGGCCGCCGCTTCTTTTACCGGCCTGCGCTCACTGGTGATAATGAAAGCCGACGGCCTCAACGTAGCGATGGATTTTGCCGATTCGCTGGCCATCACAGGCTGCAGGGGCGGCATGGTCATTGTTGTCGGCGACGACCCCTCTGCCCACTCCAGTATCAGGGAAGAAGACACCCGCAACCTGTGCAAGGTTCTTCACCTGCCTGTGCTGGAGCCTGCTTCTGTCCAGGAAGCAAAGGATATGACAAGAGAAGCTTTTGCCCTCTCGGAAGCACTGAAACTGCCTGTGGTTGTCAGGTGTGTGACGCGTATATGCCACGCCAGCGGTGACATGGAGCTTGGCGCTGTTAACCGTGCGTTGCGGGAGTCGGCATTTGGCAGGGAAGACAGGATGATAACCTTTACCATACAGCCTCATGTTCTGCAGGAGCAGAAAATGTCCCGTGCAGCGGAGATGTTTAACAGCAGTGAATTCAACCTCCATAGCGGCCCAGGCGGTGCTTCCCGGTTAATCATCGCCAGCGGGCCAAGTTTTATGTATGCGCTGGAAGCACTGGAGATGCTCGGCCTTAGCCACAGCGTCGGTGTACTCAAGCTGGGCACTACCTGGCCGCTGCCGGAGCAGCTCTTGCTTGAACACCTTAAGACCGCATAGAAGAAGCCGTTAAAAAGATCGCGCCTCGCGCTCACTTTCTGGCAGCAGCTGAGCTGGCCGCAGAAGCCGGCAGCATTCTTGCCGCCAACATGGTCATGACGGGCGCTCTGGCGGGCAGCGGCCTGCTGCCGTTTGGCAGGGAATTTTTTCAGACAACAATCGAAGCGCTGTTTAAAGGCAGCATCCGTGAGTTAAATGTAAAAGCCTTCGAGTCCGGGTTCAGTCAGCTTTCACCCGGCATTTAACCTTATATACTTTACTTCTTTACTTTATAAATTTACTGGTTTATTATAGAAAATGTCACGGTGCCTGCATGGTAAGCGTTGCAGTAAGGAGTGTGTTGAGATGAAATATGTGGTCATACTGGGAGACGGGATGGCAGATTACCCCGTGGCGCAACTTGGCGGCAAAACACCACTGCAGAGAGCGCATATACCTAACATGGATTATCTGGCCAGGCACGGCACACTCGGGCTTGTGAAGACTGTACCGGAAGGAATGGCTCCCGGCAGCGATACCGCCAATCTTGCAGTACTGGGATATGACCCCCGCATTTATTACAGCGGGCGCTCGCCGTTTGAAGCATACAGCATGGGTATAATGCTTAAGGATACTGATATCGCCTTCAGGTGCAACCTGGTGACGCTGTCACAGGGCAAGCCCTATGAAGAAAGAGTGATGCTGGATCACGGCGCCGGTGAAATATCCTCGCAGGAGGCCCGCGAACTGATCGCTACGGTAAATGAAGAGTTAAGCAGGTTGGATATTAAGTTTTATCCCGGCGTCGGCTACAGGCACCTCATGGTCTGGAGCGAAGGGCCCTATGAGTGGAAGCTGACCCCACCCCATGACATTCTCGGGCGGCAGATTAAAGACTACCTGCCTGCCGGCAGTGAAAGCCGGGCAATTGAAGATATGATGAGGTTGAGCGCCCAATTTCTGGGCGGTCATGTAATCAATAAAAAAAGGGAGGCAGCGGGCAAAGGGCCTGCCAACTCCATTTGGATCTGGGGAGAGGGTAAAAAGCCACTGCTGACTGATTTCAACCTAAAATATGACGTGCGCGGTGCTGTCATTTCAGCCGTTGACCTGATTAAAGGGATGGGGCTTTGCGCCGGGATGGAATCAATAGAAGTAGAGGGCGCCACCGGTAATATTAATACTAATTTCAGCGGCAAGGCACGGGCAGCTCTTGAGTGGCTGCAGGCAGGCGGCGATTTTGTTTATATTCATATTGAAGCACCCGATGAGTGTGCGCACATGTATGAAATTGAAAATAAAGTGAAGGCCATTGAACTCATAGATGACCAGGTGGTAAAAGTAATCAAGGCAGGCCTGGACCGCTCCGGTGAAGCCTATAAACTCATGGTGCTGCCGGACCATGCCACGCCCTTGGCACTGAGGACGCATACCTCAGACCCGGTGCCGTTTATAATTTACGAGAGCACAAGCAGCACTGAAGCAGCCTCACATGTCTATGATGAGGACTGCGCCGGCGGAACAGGGGTATACTTTGCCGAAGGGCATAAACTGATGGACTTCTTTTTAAGGGGGAGCGCTCCAGATGAAACAGACCCTCTATAAAAGCACAAGAAGCGACAGCTTGCCGGTCAGTGCGGCCGCAGCCATAGTGCGGGGTATTGCCGGCGACGGCGGGCTTTTTGTACCTGTATCTTTTCCCCGCCCCATTGAGATTGAAGCACTTGTGGGCCAAAGCTTTCAGGAAGTGGCTTACCGTGTGATGCAGCCTTTCCTGACTGATTTTTGCCAGGACGAGCTGAGGAACTGTATCGAAAACGCTTATGACCGGAAGTTTGACACGCCCCTGATTGCCCCACTTGTTAAGAAGGGCGAAGTCTTCTTCCTGGAGCTTTTCCATGGCCCCACACTGGCTTTTAAAGACATGGCGCTCTCAATTCTGCCCCACCTGTTGAGAACAGCAGTTAAAAAACTGGGGATAGAGAAGGAAATAGTTATTCTCACAGCCACCTCCGGCGACACAGGCAAGGCGGCCCTGGAGGGCTTCGCCGGGGTGGAAGGCACAACCATTATTGTCTATTTCCCCGAGCACGGTGTCAGTGAGATACAAAAGAGGCAGATGGTCACCCAGGAAGGCAGCAATGTCCATGTCATAGGTATTGAAGGCAATTTTGACGACGCCCAGGCCGGTGTGAAAAGCATGTTTTCCGACACAGGGCTCAGTAAAAAAATGGCCGCCACGAATCTGGTCTTCTCTTCCGCCAATTCCATCAATATCGGCAGGTTAATACCGCAGGTGGCCTATTATTTCTATGCTTACCTGCAGCTGCGCGCAGCCGGTGAGATTAAAGCAGGAGAAGAAATAAATTTTGCCGTGCCCACAGGCAATTTTGGCAATATCCTGGCAGGTTACTATGCCAGGGAGCTTGGCCTGCCGGTAAAAACCCTGATTTGCGCCTCCAATGAGAACAAGGTGCTCTTTGATTTTTTCCGCTCAGGGACCTATGACAGAAACAGGCGCTTTGTGGTAACCATGTCGCCGTCAATGGACATTTTGATCTCAAGCAATCTGGAACGGCTGCTCTACCTTGTGAGCGAAAATGACGCCGCAGTCACTGCCCGCCTGATGCAGGAGTTGGCCGTTAGCGGCAGCTACCGGGTTAGTGATGAAGTGAAAGCGAAGCTTAAGAGCTTCAGAGCGGGCTTTGCCTCAGAGGATGATACCGCCCGCGCCATCAGGGATGTCTTTGCACGGGATGATTATGTGATTGACACACATACAGCTGTTTCCTGGTCGGCATGCCAAAAATACAGAGCAGAGAGCGGCGACAGCACAAAAACAGTGATAGTGTCCACCGCCAGCCCCTTTAAATTTCCGCGGGATGTGATGAAAGCCATCGCCGGCATCGACGCCGGACTTGATGATTTCGCACTGGTTAAAGAACTGGGCAAATTAATTGCCGACGGCATACCAAAAGCTGTCAGTGAGCTGGAGCAGAAGCCGGTGCTCCACCGGACAGTATGCCAGATAGAAGAGATGAAGAGCAGCCTGGAAAAGATACTCGGCATCTGAATGCTAAAGAAGAGGACAAAGAAATTTAATTGCAGTGGTGATACAATGAAAATTATTGTTGATGCCGATGCCTGCCCCAAGTCTGTGCTGCAGATGTGCATGGAGGCAGGCGCCAGGTATGGTGTGCCCGTATGGACAGTGGCCGGCTTTAATCACAATATCATCTCTGACCACCATGTGACAGTGGGCGACTCGTCGCAGGAAGCTGACATCAAAGTAATCAATCTGGCCGCTCCCGGTGACATAGCCGTCACCCAGGACTTTGGCCTGGCGGCTGTGCTGCTGGGCAAGGGCCTGTGCTGCCTCAGCCCGCATGGGACTGAATACACGGCGACAAAAATTGAGTTTATGCTCGAGGAAAGAGAAGCCAAGGCCCGATTCCGCCGCGGCGGCGGCAGGACCAGGGGGCCAAAAAAAAGAAGCGCGGACGACGACAGGCGTTTTGCCGCGCTCCTGGAAAGAGTTTTGGGGAGCACATAAATGGTGGCAGACAAAGCTTTACAGGACCTGCTGCTCGAAATGCTGGACCGCGAATACTTCCAGACAACCACGCATCTTGTGGAGAGAGTCACAGATAACGGCGTCATAATGTGGCGTCTTGCAAGCGTGTCAGGGGGACTGTCCCCCTGACACAATAATTTACTGTGGAATGGACAGTCTGTTTATCTCATTTAGGTTTGTTATTCCGTTCGCTTTAATCATGGTCCCGGACATGGTGTAGAGTGCATCTCCGATATAAAGGATTCTTTCCACGTTGGCGCCGCTGCCGTACCAGCCATAGGCGTAGCGGCCGGATTCAGCGCCGCTGTCCATGTGTGTGATTCTCCCCTTAAGCGAGAAGCCTGTGAGCGGGTCAAGTGAGTATACATAAGCGCCCTGGAAAGCAAACTCGCCATGAGGCGGAAAACCGTGGGGGTCGGGCTGTGCGTTTCTTATTTCCATCAAAGTGACAGGGAAGGCAAGCAGATTTTTCTCCCTGTCAAATAAGAGCGCCTTATGGTTGCGGAGAAGTTCCGATTCTGTGCCCCTGTCGCCGATTATTATTTTAAATTTTTCCACCGGGTTGCTTACGTCGGTGACGTCAAAGAGCGATATTTTCATACCCAGATAAAAAGCCATGCTCCTCTTACCGCCCTGCCAGTCTGTCACCTGCAGCTCTACGGTATCTTTGCCAAAGCCAATCAGGTGGTTTTCATCGTAGGGATGAAGATAGTCGCTGTAGCCCGGGATCTTCAACTCACCAAGCACTTTTGGCGCACGCGGGTCCTTTAAATCTATGACAAAGAGCGGGTCTACGTCCCTGAAGGTGACCATATAGCCACGGTCGCCCATGAACCTTGCCGAGTAAATCCGCTCGCCCGGCGCCAGGTCCTCAAGGCCCCCAACTTTATTCATTTGTTTATCGAGAATATAGAGGTTGTTTTTAGAGGTATGCTCATCGTTGCGCCACATCTCTCCGCTGGTGGTGGCAATACGGAAATAACCCTTGTGCTCATCCATGGAAAACTGGTTTAGGATTCTGCCGCGCACTTCGCCCTGTGCGCTGTACTCAACCCTGCCGCCAGCGAGGGCGAATTTGTAAACACCTGTCACCGATTCCATGGGGACGTCCGGCCTTATCATGGGGATAATTTCGCTGCTTGTGTTATACTGTGTTACCGCAATATAGAGATTCTCAGTGGAAGCATAGATGTTTTCACCGGCGCCCAGGTAGGTATGGATCCTCATCTCCTGGTTTGGCTTTGACAGGTCTAAGCCCGCCACCATCAGGTAATTGGGTTCCACTGAATGCGGGAAGTAGCGGATGTCGTCATAGCCCACAGGCTGATAACCCTCTTTGCCGCCGACTGAGTCGCGGAAGACGGGGGTGGAGACTTCACCGCCTTGCTCCATGATATAAAAATCGATGTATTTATTGGCTACAAGATAGAGAACATCCCCGATTTTCCTTGATGAGATGTAGTAGCCGTCAAGTTCAACCTCGCGCAGTGAGCGCACATTATATCTGTCACTGATGTCAAAGATTTTAGCTTTTACTGTGCCGTGCACAAAGGGCGGCGGGAATATCATTATCCCCGGTTCCCGCGGTGAGGGCTCCGGCATGTATGGCTGGTAATAATAAGTGGAGCCGATTACTACCAGGTGTTTTTTATCGATATAAATTTCCTGTGGTGTGAAGTTTTCTTCAAATTTAAGGATACTGGCAATCTCCATCTCTTGTGCCGGGTGAGATTTGGCAATAATCACACGACCATTGTTGACCTGATAAATATAACTGCCGTCGGTCTTAACCAGGTCTGCTTCGTCCACTCCCTGCACCTGGACATTTGTACCCGAATAATCGGGAGCGGAAGCCTTGGCGGCAGGTGCGGCATCCATGCTCTGTTCCAGCACTATGCCCCCCAAGCCTCTCATCATGGTATAAGCACGGTAATCATTGGCGTCTTGCAGCAGCTCCTGCAGTTTATGATATGACCCCACAACCGGCAGTTCCCCGCCGGCAACAACGGGATAATCCGGATGTTCCGTCCCTGTCAGCGCCAGGCCAAACAAAACTATAAGCAGCACGCACATCATAACCGGCCAGATCCCCGGTTTCTTCATCTCAACCCACCTCACCAATTCTTTTTTTACTTATTCAGACGTTTAGTTGCCGGCTTTGTTCCACACATCGGGGAAACTTTTACTGCGTTAGGAAGGAAATAAGTCAATAATAATTGAATATATCTAGAATCTTTCTGCCGCGTTCGTTTTAGCAGCAGGCGACTTAACCATTGGAGTGATAGCATGAAGGTGCTGCGTACAACTACATCGGTACTGCTGGTGATTATCTTGCTGGTTAACCTTTTTTTCCTGCAGTTCCTGCTGCTTGTGCAGTATAAATTGACTGCGCCCGGCTTTTACCTGGACGCTTTTGCCGGGCATGGACTCTACGGGGAACTGCACGGCTATCTGGACACAAACCTGCGGGCCCGTGCCGGAACAATGGGGGTGCCGGCAGAAGCACTGGATGGGGTTATTACTAAAGAATGGGTTGTGCTGCAAGCTGAAACACTTGTCAGCGGCTTGCTTGATTACCTGCGTGGAAAAGAGAAAGAGCTGCCGCAGCTTGACTTTGAGGCGCCGGTTGATAAGTTTCTGGGTAATGTGGCAGAGTTGGCAGAAGGATCGCTTGGAATACTGGGCCAAGTGGTGGGTGAAGCTGTTACGGACCGCCTGAGGCGGGAGCTATTCCCGCGCCTCTCAGATATTCCTTTTTCTTCAAACTGGGAGGCGGACCAGAGGCAGGCTGTGATATCAGGCTTAAGCGGCCCCAGAAAAGTACTGGCTAATCTTAAAACTGCGCTCTACGGCTCAGTATCCCTGGCCCTGATAATCCCAGCGGTCATTTTCCTGATCTGGCGCAGCGGCTGGCGCTGGCTGAACTGGATTGGTACCTCACTGGTGACGGCAGGTTTTTTAACAGCCATACCATCCCTTTTTGCCATGTTTTTACTGAGAGCCAACCCAACAGTTATGCACGGGTTTTTCAACTCTTTACTCTACGACATAGCCATGGTTTTTCCCCTGAGGTCAATTCCTGATATTCTCTTTGCGCTGTCACAAAACCTGCTTCGTACTTTGTTACTTTATGGCAGCTCACTGGTAGTGGCAGGCTTATTGCTGCTTGTTGTCCTGCCTCCGGTGGTGGGTATGATGGAAAAGGCAAAGGATATTGCCGTATTACGCAGGCCCAAAGAGGAAAACTATCTTTAACCAAATTTATCAAATAGAAAAGGGTGTTGATGATGAAAGATAACCCGCAGGTAACAATTGAAATGGAGAGCGGCGGCCAAATCAAGGCGGAGCTTTACCAGCATATCGCGCCAAATACTGTGCGGAATTTTATTTCCCTGGCAGAGAAGGGCTTTTATGACGGCCTTATCTTCCACAGAGTTATTCCTCAGTTTATGATCCAGGGAGGCTGTCCGCAGGGGACAGGCATGGGCGGCCCCGGTTATGGGATTAAGGGAGAATTCAGGGGCAATGGAGTTGCCAATGACCTCAAGCATGATAGGGGGGTATTGTCCATGGCCAGGTCGGCAAGGCCCGATTCCGCCGGCTCCCAGTTTTTTATCATGGTCAAGGCTTCACCTCACTTAGACGGACAGTATGCCGCCTTTGGCAGTATCACAGAGGGAATGGATGAAGTGGACAGGATTGTGAGCGTAAAAAAGGATGCCCAAGACAGGCCGCTTAGCGATGAGAGAATGAAAAAAGTAACTGTGGACACCTTTGGCGAGGACTACGGTGAAGCAGAAACAGTATAAACTTGCAAGGACGCGTCACTGGCAATGGCGCGTCTTGCTGTTTCAAAGCAAAAACTTATTGTATTTAAATTTACAAAAAGGGTTTTTGCTTTTTGTGTAGAAAAATATACTATAATATGAAACGCTATTTCTATATTGGAAACAGCAATGGCGTCCCCGGTTAAACTCCTGGGCCTCAAAGAATAAACGCACAGGCAAAGCAAAATAAGAACACACTTATAAAAAGGACGGTTATAAGGTGAAGATTGCAGTTATGGGAGCGGGAGCTATGGGCGCCCTCTATGGCGCATTGCTTGCTGAAGGCGGCAACGAAGTGACTCTGGTTGACGCCTGGCAGGAGCACGTGCAGGCGATTATGGAACATGGGCTGCAGGTCGAGACAGGTGGTTGCCTTAAGACTTTTTCAGTCAAGGCAGTGAGCGACCCTCTGCTGCTTGGAGTCCAGGATCTGGTCTTAATATTTGTGAAATCATATCATACAGAAGTTGTAGTAAAAAATATTCATCATTTATTTCACGACGGCACTGCTGTCCTGACGCTGCAAAACGGCCTGGGGAATGCAGATATTATAGCCGCAGCTTTTAATAAAGCGACAGTTCTTGTCGGTACAACATCCCATGGCGCCACGGTGCTTGGGCCAGGCCAAATCAGGCATGCAGGGGCGGGAGATACTGTAGTGGGAAAATACAGTGGCAAAATTGACCAGCATCTTTCAGACATCGCTGCAGAATTTACGCGCTGCCACTTAAATGCCAGGACAGACGACAATATTATGGGTGTAATCTGGGGCAAGCTCTTGATTAATGCCGGTATCAATCCTGTAACGGCTATTTGCGGTGTTCTAAACGGCGAGCTGCTTAAAGCCGAAAATATACGCCAAATGGCAAAGCTGTTAATTGATGAAGGAGAGGCTGTAGCCCGGGCATCAGGGATAGAGCTTCCCTACAACGACACTTTTGCCGTCCTTGAAAAGGTTGCCGCTGCCACCGCCGCCAACCGTTCATCAATGCTGCAGGACATCATGTCGGGCCGTGCTACTGAGATAGATTATATCAACGGTGCTGTGGTTAAAGAAGGAGAAAAATGCGGTGTGCCCACGCCCTGCAATAAATTTATCACACGCTTAATTAAAGAGCTGGAGCAAAGGGGAAGTGACCGATGCTGAAAGTAGCCAACAGGACATTAGAGGTGCTGGAATTCATTTGCGACAGTCCCGATAAAGAATTCAGTGTAAAAGAACTGAGCAAAAAATTTGAAGTGGATAAAGCATCAATTTTCAGAACACTGCGCGTTCTCACAGCGCGCGGCTACTTGCAGCAAAATGAAAGGGCCGGCAATTATAGCTTAGGGCTTAAACTTCCTGAGCTCGGCGCCAAAGTAACAGCAAAAATCGGACTGTTGGATGTTATTTTTCCGTATATGCAAAAAATTTCCCAGGAAATTAATGAAACTATAAATTTTGCCGTGATGGAAAGTACAAATATAGTCTATCTGCACAAAATTGAAAGCTCTCATTTCCTGCGGACCGATCTGCTGCCCGGTACTTCTATCCCTGCTTACTGCTCAGCCCTTGGCAAGGCCATGCTGGCCTGGTATGAAAAAGAAGAAGTGGAAAAGAGATACTTACCCGATGTTTTCAAGCCCCGCACAGCAAAAACCCTGGTAACAATCGAAAGTTTCCTAAAAGAACTGCAAAATATCAGGGAAACAGGATATGCCGTAGACGATGAGGAGTTTATCATGGGTATTACCTGCGTCGCCGCCCCCATCCTGAACCAGAACAGAAAAGCCATTGCCGCCATCAGCGTCGCCGGCCCCACGATAAGGATACAGCAAAAGATACCTGAAATAGGCGCCAGAGTAAGCTTCTATGCCAGAGAGATTTCAAAATGTTTCGGCTGCAGGGACTAAAGCGCTTAAACTGCTTGACTCGTTTTTATCATCATAGAAATTCTGATAATGTCCGGAATTGGAGTGAAAGAGATGAGAAAAATACTGGACATCCTGGTTGAAGATGTCCACGGGGTGCTGACCAGGGTGCTGCATATTATCAACCGCCACCGCTGCAATGTGCAGACTATTTCCGCCGGCCATCCCCTTGATACGGACCTGACCCGTATCTATATTGTGCTGGAAGCAGACTCCCTTGCCACTGAACGGGTAATAAAGCAGCTTGGCCAACAGATTAATATCCTCAGCGTCACCGATGTAAGCGGGAAAGAACTGATTGAACAGGAAATAATGCTGATTAAAGTGAGCGCCAAACAGGAGAACCGCGAGAGCATTCAATCTATTGCCGACATGTTTGAGGCGGAAGTGCTTGAGGTTGCCGGCGACTATATGTTAATTGAATTGACCGGACAGGTGGACAAGCTGGACACTTTTGTCGGGGAAATGCAAAAGTACTGCATTAAAGATATGGCCAGGAGCGGCAGCATTTTTATGCTCAGGGAGTCCGCATCTTTTGACTCCCAACATAATGGATTTTGTGACTCAGCAGGCAAGCAAATATAAGAAGAAAAGTCAGGTAAAGGGGGAAAAATCATGAAGCATTTACCGCAGCAGGTAAGTATTACCGATGTCTGTGCCCGTGACGGGTTTCAGATGGAGAAGAACTTCATTGCCACAGAAGATAAGATTAAACTTATAAACCTTCTCTCAAAGCTGGGATTCCCCAAACTGGAATACACCTCTTTTGTATCGCCCAAGGCTATCGCCCAGATGAAAGATGCAGAGCAGGTCACGCAGGAAATAGAAAAGACGGCAGGAGTAATTTATGCGGCGCTGGTGCCAAACTTAAAAGGGGCGCAGCGCGCGATAAATGCCGGAGCCGACGAACTGGTTCAGGTTATATCTGTCTCGGAAGCTCATAATTTAGCCAATGTGCGTATGAAATTGTCTGATTCATTGTCAAATGCAAAAGAGATTATCAGACTGTCCGGTCAGCACAACATCCCTGTTACTGTCGGCCTGGCAACAGCATTCGGCTGCCCATACGCCGGCAGAGTATCGCCTGAGCAGGTATTGAAACTGGCTGACCAGGTGTTAAAACTGGGGGCACATTCTCTGGTTATTGCCGACACCACCGGGATGGCAAACCCGGTTCAGGTATACGAGTTTTTGTGCCGTTTCCGCAGCGAGTTTTCTGATACTGTAGTTTCTCTGCATTTCCACAACACCAGGGGCATGGCCATGGCAAATATTGTGGCAGGCCTGGAGGCAGGGATAACTATTTACGAAACGTCGCTCGGCGGTCTGGGCGGCTGCCCGTTTGCGCCCGGCGCAACAGGAAATGTTGCTACCGAAGATGTTGTCCACATGCTGGAGGAAATGGGCATCGATACTGGCATCAACCTGGAAGGAGTGCTGGAGGCAGCCAGGGAACTGGAAAGAATTATTGGCCGCCAGCTGCCGGGCCATGTCCTGAAAGCGGGGAAAGTATGCGATTTGCACCCCCTTCCTTCTAATCAAGCTTGAAATGGCTGTAAATACAGACTATGGGAGTGACAACTATGAAAGACAAGCCGTTGCAGGGATTGCGGCTGGTAGAGCTGGGAAGCGTGGTGGCAGGACCTTTTTGCGGGCGCCTGTTTGCTGATTTTGGCGCAGAGGTGATAAAAGTTGAACCTGCCGGCGAGGGAGACCCGTTGCGAACCTGGGGACAGGCCACTAAAGACGGCAGTTCATTGTGGTGGTCTACCCAGTCCCGCAATAAAAAATGCGTGACTATAAACTTAAGAGAAAAAGAAGGCCAGCACCTGGCTCGCAGGTTAATCAAAGAAGCCGATATTCTGGTGGAGAACTTCCGGCCGGGGCGCCTGGAAGGCTGGGGTTTAAGCTATGAAGACCTGAAAAAGGACAACCCTGGTTTAATAATGGTACGCATCTCCGGCTTCGGCCAGGATGGCCCATACAGGGACAAAACAGGTTTTGGCAGTGTCGGCGAGGCCATGGGAGGACTGCGTTATATTACCGGGTATCCCGATCTTGCCCCGCCAAGAATCGGCATCGCTATCGGCGATTCTTTAGCAGCAATGTTTGGCTTTATGGGAGCCATGATGGCCGTCTATCACAGGGACGTTAACGGCGGCGTAGGCCAATATATCGATGTGGCGCTTTACGAATCGGTATTTGCGCTGATGGAGTCTATTCTGCCGGAGTACGACAAGCTTGGCCTCATCAGGCAGCGTACGGGCACATCGCTGCCTAAAGTTGCCCCTTCCAATAACTATGAAACAAGCGATGGCACCTATATTGTAATCGGGGCTAACAAGGACAATATATTCAGGCGCTTTGCAGAAGTAATGGGGCACCCGGAGGTGGCTGCCGACCCCCGTTATGCCACTCATGCAGCCCGCGGTGAGAACCAGCATGAACTGGATGAAATGATCAACGGTTGGACAAAAAACTATGCCATGGCTGAATTACAAACCATGATGGACGAGGCAGGTGTCCCTGCAGGGCCTATTTACAGTATTGCTGATATAGTCAAAGACCCGCAGTATCTATTCAGGAACATGATCCGGGAAGTCAATGATTCGGTGTGGGGAAATATTAAGCATCCCGGTATTGTCCCCAAGTTAAGTGAAACGCCGGGCGATATCGGGTGGGCCGGCCCGCGCCTGGGTGAACATAACCGAGAAATTTATAAAGAGCTCCTAAAGCTTTCAGACACTGAACTTGAACAATTAATAGCTGACAAAATAATATGACCGGTACTCATTTATGCAGGAGAACATTTGAAATATTTAGATAAAGCAGGGAAGGCAAGAATATTGTCGAATTATGATAGATTGGCAGATAAGTTAATGAGTATAACATAATTGTTTTCCTGAGTTTGTAATCTGTGAAGGAGGTGTTAATGAAAATACTGCGGTAGGCGCCATAAGTATAAGTATTAAAAAACTACAAAAAAAGTGTACTAAGAGGAGGAAGAAATGTCTAACATCGTGATGAACAGAAAGCATGTAACAGTATTGGCAGCACTGCTGGTTGTTGTATTAATCATAGGACTTGCAGGATGCGGCAAAAAAGCGGAAACCCCTGCGCCAGGTGGCGGGACACCTCAGGTTAGGGAATTTACATTTGCAGTCACTTTTGACGATTCAGGCCTTGACAGAGAAGTAACCCAGAAGTTTAAGCAAAGAGTGAGTGAATTAAGTAATGGCACAATGGAAATCAACCTCTTTATGGCAGGACAGCTTGGCGACACCAGGGAGATCATGGAACTGCTTAAGCTGGGGGAAATAGATTTTACCTATGTGGGCGAGTTTGGCCCTGTGTATTTCCCCGAATATGATGCTGTAAACATGCCTTTCCTGTGGCCGAGCTTAGATGTGGTGAAAGAATACTTTGATGGCCCCATTGGCGAAAAGGCTAAAGAATTAACAAGACAAAAAGGCGGCTCCATCATCTTAGGCCCTGTCCACAGCTTTGGTTCCCGCTGGGCCACTTCCAACAAGCCCTTCAGCAACTCTCAGGAATTAAAGCAAGCCGGCGTCAAGATCAGAATGCCCAATATTTCCTGGTGGATGGAAGTATGGCAGGGAATCGGCGCTCTGCCCACACCCATTGCTGCGGCGGAAATAGTGAGTGCCCTGCAGACCGGTGTTGTTGACGCCCAGGAAAACTTTCTGTCCAATATAGCCGGGCGCGGGCTTTATGAGGTGCAGGACTATGCCATAGCCACAAATCACATCGATATGATTATTATGTGGGGCGCCAGTGAAAAAACCTGGAGCACACTGACAAAAGAGCAGCAAGACATTATCACACAGGCTGCCTACGACGCCGTAAACTATGTAGAACCCAAGATCGATGAAATGAACAAGAGCTTTATTAAAGTACTCGAAGACAACAACATGACAGTTATTTTTCCCGACCGTGAAGAGCTCTATGAAGCAGCCAGGCCCACAGTAGAAAGACTGCTCAAACAAGACTTATCTACTGAAGCATACGAAGAAGTTATCAGGCTTCTCAATAAGTAGAGATTAAGAAGAGATTAAGGGGAGGATAACTCTTTATCCTCCCCTTAAAAAAAGAACCTGTTTGGCAAGGAGGTTTTTTATGCTTGGAAAAAAGTTTACACGTACTCTGGAGCAGGTTATATCCTGGATGGCGACATCTTTTCTCTTCGCCTTTTTGATTGCCGTAGTCCTGCAGGTTTTTTACCGCTATGTATTAAAAATGCCTCTGCGCTGGAGTGAACAGGCGGCACGCTATTTAAATATGTATGCCATGTTTTTGGGGGCGGTCCTTGTCACAATCAACAGGAACCACCTGGGAGTCGACCTGATTTTTGGCCTGCTGGACAGGTTCAACAGGAAAGCAAAACTTATCTACGCTATTTTTATAAACCTGGTTATAGCTCTGGTTTTACCGAGTCTGATTTACGGCAGTTTCTATATGGCCCGCGATCAGTGGTCCATACCTCTGACAACCATGCGTTTTCTTTCTCTGGGGCAGATGTATCTTGCCCTTTTGCTCCCCGCAAGCCTGATGCTGCTGCTTACACTTGATCACATTGTAACCGACCTCAGAGCAATCTTTGCCAAATCCGAAGCCGGGGAGCCTGACAATGTCTAGAGGAGAGGTGAACAGATGCCGCTTTTTATACTAACAGTAGGTTTAATCATAATTCTGCTGCTGGGAATCCCGGCTGCCTATTCAATGATTCTTTCCTCCATGGTGCTGCTGGGCCTGGAGCGGGGTTTTGCCAATATTCCACACGCCATGATAGCGCAAAGAGTTTTTAACGGCATGGACAGCTTTCCTCTGCTGGCAGTCCCCTTGTTTATCCTGGTCGGCCAGCTGATGAATGACGCAGGCGTTACCGACAGGATATTTAATTTTGCCAAAGTTTTTGTCGGCCATTTCCGTGGCGGTTTAGCCCATGTGAATATTGTGGCCAGTTTAATTTTTGCAGGCATGTCAGGCTCGGCCGTGGCTGATGCCGCAGGCCTTGGCGCCATAGAAATCAAGGCTATGACTGATGAGGGCTACGATTTGGACTTCAGTGTCGGTGTTACAGCCTCGTCGTCCTTAATCGGCCCTATTATACCTCCCAGCATCCCGGTAGTTCTTTACGCGGTGCTGGCGGGAGTTTCAGTAACAAGGCTTTTAATAGCCGGCTTTATTCCAGGTTTGATTATGACTGCCTGTTTAATGGGGTATGTAATTTACCGCGCCCACAAAACAGAATACCCTGTCAGGCCAAGGGCGACTATGAAAGAGTTTCAGAAAGCTTTTAAAGAGGCATTTTTTCCGATTCTGACCCCGCTCATCCTTGTCGGGGGCATTGTGTCAGGGGTTTTTACAGCTACCGAAGCGGCCGGCGTAGCTGCTTTATATGCCCTGATACTTTTCCTCTTTTATAAAAAGTTTTCTCTGCCGGCTTTGCTTAAAGTGTTCAAAGATACCACCAAAACCAGTGCCAATGTGATGTTTATCCTGGCAGCGGCACAGATATACTCAACCCTTGTCATCAGATCCAGAATTCCGGTCACAATCACACAGGCGGTTTTTACTGTAACATCAGGTTACTGGGGCGTTTTGCTGCTTGTGGTCTTGGTGCTGCTGGTTGTCGGCTGCTTTATGTCCACTTCTGTGGCTATCAACATTCTGACGCCGGTGCTTGTGCCCCTTGTGGTAGCTGCCGGGGTTGACCCTCTTTATTTTGGAATAATCATGATAGTTGTTCTGATGATAGGCCAGCTGACACCTCCTTTTGGTATGGTCTTGTTTGCCATCCTTGGAATTTGCGATATACCCTTTAACCGTTTAGTAAAAAGTGTGATGCTGTTTACCATACCCATTGTAATTTCGCTGATATTGATGCTTATTTTCCCAAGGCTCGTAACTTTCTTACCCGGTTTTTACTAAACTTCAGGCAAAACCACAACATCAAACAAAAACTGACACTACAGCAAATTTCTCTGTAGTGCTAACTTAAAATAAAATAAAATATCGGGAGGAATCACAAATGAGCACTCAGCCACAGGAAGCAAAAAGAAAAAAGGTTACCATTCATACTCTTAATGAAAAAAAGGCCAAAGGAGAAAAAATCACCTATCTGACAGCTTATGACTATCAGACGGCAGTAATAGAAGACCGTGTCGGGGTTGACTTAATTCTGGTCGGTGACTCCCTGGGCATGTGTGTCTATGGCTTTGACAGCACGCTGCCGGTAACCCTGGACATAATGATAAATCACGCCAAGGCCGTAAGAAAAGGCGCCCCCAATTGTTTTGTTATCGGCGATATGCCCTATATGACATACCAGGTTTCAATTGAAAAGGCTGTGGAAAATGCCGGCAGACTGGTGCAGGGAACCGGAGTGGACGGCATCAAGCTTGAAGGCGGCTCTGAGATGTGTGATACAATCAGGGCAATTACAAGAGCCGGTATCCCTGTAATGGGCCATTTGGGCTTGACGCCCCAATCGGCTTCCATGCTGGGAGGCTTTAAAGCCCAGGGCAGGGACGTCGACGCTGCGGTCAAACTGGTAAACGACGCCAAGGCCTTGGAAGATGCAGGCTGTTTTGCCATCCTGCTTGAGGCCATCCCAGCTGAAATAGCCCAGATTATCACTGAAAGAGCAAAAGTGCCTATTCTTGGCATCGGGGCAGGCAAGTATTGTGACGGCCAGGTTTTAATAGTCAACGACCTCTGCGGTTTTTATGACGGCCACATAGCAAAGTTCGTCAAACAGTATGCCAATGTAGGAAAAATTATTGAAGAAGCCCTTACCAGGTACAAGGAAGAAGTGGAGCAGTCACTATTCCCTGAAGCCAAACACTGCTACAAGATTGACGAAGCAGAACTGGCCAAAGTTAAAAAAGCACTGGGCCTGTAGTCTTGCAAGCAGCAAAAGGATTCTTCCGCTGAAGGATCCTCAGGCTGTTGAAAAACTTCACATTACTTTGTCGCTGCGAAACCCCGGCATCCTCAACGTATTGCATATACGCCTGCGGTGCCGGGGTTCCTTGCTTCGCGTCCTGCTCGTTTTTGAACAGCCTGGGGTTTCTCAACAATCTGAGGCATCCTTATAGGATGTCTTTCTTGTCGTCAAGCAAATTATATCATACCTTTTAACTCTCTTTCCTTGACGACGGGGGTTGTTAAGGGGGACTCCCCCTTAATCTTGCGGGGTGCTCAGGGCCCACAGATCCGCCGAAGGGGCGGCAGCCCCTAGCGGACAAGAAAAACGCGACCTCTGTTAAAAAGCGCGAAGCGTTTTTCTTGCTTTCCCACCACAAGCAACAAGGCAGGGAGCGGTTTCATTCATGCCCTTTAATCGGTGCATTGTTTTATGATTGCCATATTTTTCAGTTTTGTGATCTATTCTGTAGTTACTGTCTACGCTTTAAAAAAACTGAATTTTTTCCGCCTTTATTAACTTGATACGCAGCTAAACTTTAAGGCCGATATTAATGGGGGGTAAAGAGAAAAAAAATTCCAGCATATTTGTGATGGAGAGAGAAAAACTATAAACACTATGATTAGGGAGGTGAAACTTGTGGCAAACACAAATCAAACTGGTAGGAACCGTGTTTTGGTCAGTGGTGCCGAACAAGCCTTGAACCGTTTTAAACTCGAAATAGCCAGTGAATTGGGGCTTGACTATAATGGTGACAAAGGCAATCTGACCTCCCGCCAGAATGGTTATGTTGGCGGTACCATGGTAAAGCGCATGATTGAGCAAGCCGAAAGACAACTTTCGGGTCAGTAATAAACATATGATGGCAGAAGAAATTTTTCTTCTGCCTCTTTTGATAGACTCTCATTTTCCGCCTGTGGCAGCTTTCATTGTTCCAAAAACCGCAAATTACCTGAGCAGATGTTTCACTGACCCCCATTGGGGTGAGTGATTCTTTTATTTGCGGGCCAATCTTTTAATGATTCTTCTTCCCCTTCCTGTAGCTGGCGGCTTTGCGGGCCTCGCGGATTCAGTTTCACCAGAGTGAAAACAAAGCAGGTAAAACGCTGCTGTCTGTAGAAGATTCCAGCAAGTATCTACTGTGCGCATAAGAATCAGGGCAAAGGGGGAGTAATGATGGCCGACAGACCGCAAATCAGCTGTGACGCCGTAAAATGCACCGGGTGCAGGATTTGCATGCTGGCCTGCTCGTGGGTGAATACAAAGACTCACAACCCGCGCAATTCCTTTATCCGCGTTGATGTAAACGAAAAAAACTTCGCGTGCCGCATATTACTGGACACGGAAAAATGCAGGCGCTGCCTGTCGTGTGTCAGTTTCTGCCCCAGCGGCGCTCTGCAGGCGGTTGAAGCGGAAAACATGCAGGAGGGGGGTCGCAGCAATGGCTGTACTGCTTAAAGCCCTTCTGGACAGCGGCGAACTGCAAAATGTGGATATAACTCCCCTCGAGAAGAGCAGCCTGGGCGGCGTCGGTGTCAATACACACCTGCTTTATGAGCTTGTACCGCCGGGAACTGATGCGCTTGCGCCGCAGAATGCCCTTATCTTTGGCGTAGGGGCCCTTGTGGGCACCATGATTCCCACCGCCTGCCGCACAGAGGCCACTGCCAAGTCTCCGCTTTCCGGCCGTTTTGGCAGTGCCAACAGCGGCGGCTCTTTTGGCCCAAGCCTGCGCTTTGCCGGGTATTCTTACCTTGCCTTGCTTGGCAGGGCGCCTTCTCCTGTCATGCTTGTCATTGACGACTCCGGTGCACGCCTGGAAAACGCTGAGGGCCTCTGGGGGCTCACTGTGTGGGAGGCAACCGACAGCATCAAAGAGCAGCTGGGGCATGATTTCAGCGTGCTGGCCATCGGCCCTGCCGGTGAGAATCAGGTCCGTTTTGCTTCTATCCAGAATGACTACTTTGCCTCTTTTGGCCGCACGGGCCTTGGCGCTGTTATGGGGAGCAAAAATGTAAAAGCTGTGGCTGTGCGCGGCAGCGGCAGCGTTGATGTGGCCGACAGGGGTGCTTTCCAGAAGATTAGAAAAGAAGCCTTTGACAGAGTCAAAGCTGAGCCGAGTTACGGCTTTATGAAGCGCTACGGCAGCATGGTGGCGGCTGACCCCTTCGATGTCATGAGTTCCCTGCCGGGACGCAATTTCACTGTTGGCTCCTACCCTGACTGGGAGAAAACCCGCGGCCGCAAAGCCTTTGAGTCCCGCTACAAGGAAAGGGACGTGGCCTGTTTCGCCTGCCCCATCGCCTGCGCGCACTGGTCAAAGGTGAAAGAAGAAGGGCCGCACCAGGGACTTGCCACAAGGGGGCTTGAAGTAACTTTTGTCATGGAGTTTGGCGCCAAGCTGGACCTGGTTTCCATACCTGAGATTTTCCGCTGCGTCGATATCTGCAATCACTACGGTATGGACGTTATTTCCGCCGCAGGCAGTGTGGCTTTTCTGATTGAGGCTTTTAACTGCGGGCTGATTAGTGCGGAAGAGATAGGCTTTGCGCCGCAGTGGGGAAACTATGACTCCATTTCACAGCTTCTGCTGCTGATTGCCAAGCGCCGGGGGATTGGCTGCCTGCTTGCCGAGGGAGTAAAACATGCCTCTGCTGTCATACCCGGTGCGCAAAAACTGGCCATGCACGTCAAGGGGGTAGAAATTCCGGTCAAAGACCCGCGTGCCAAGTGCGACACTTTTACTTTCGGCTATCTCACCAATACCCGCGGCGGTGACAGCCTGCGCACACGCTCCCCGGTGGAAGCTTTGCTGCAGGGAATGCAGGACTACAAGACAGAACCCCTTGGTGTAGACCCGGCGCAGATCGAAAAACTTGATATGCCGCCGCGTCTTAAAGAAGAAATATTCGGCGGCCCGCCCCGAGGCGTCAACCTGCCTCGCATGGCCTGCTACGCCGAAAACCTCATCACAATCGTCAACTCCGTTGGGATGTGCATCCGTCCCCCTGTGCTGCGCTCCCTGGGGCCGGATTTCTATGCCAGGGCGCTGCAGGCGGTTACCGGGGAGAGCTATGACGCAGAGAGTGTCTATGCCTCCGCGGCGGCCATCTGGAACCTGCAGCACGCGTTTAATGTGCGCGAAGGGGAAAATGAGTCCGACTATGTCTACCCGGACCGTTTTTATGAACAGAGCCTGCCCGGCAGGGAGGGAAAAACAGTGCAGCCGCTCTCCCGCACGGAGGTTGCGGAAAATATCAGCGGGTATTTTAAGGCCCGCGGCTGGAAAAGTTAAGATTAGCTATAAAGATACTGGAGGAAAAAATGGTCAAACAGGAGATATATCTTGACAACAGCGCAACCACCAGGGTGCTGCCGCAGGTGGCTGCAGTGATGACCACTGTGCTTACCGGGAACTTTGGCAACCCTTCTTCCCTGCACAGCAAAGGGCTTGCCGCTGAGAGGGGCCTGAGCGAGGCGCGCCGCCTGCTGGCCGCGGCGCTGTCAGTGAAAGCAAGCGAAATCTATTTCACCTCCGGCGGGACTGAAGCCAACAATCTGGCGGTTAAAGGGGCAGCCCGGCGCAGGCGGCGGCGCGGGGTCCACATTGTCACCACCGCCATTGAACATCCATCAGTGCTTTATGCCGCAGGCGCCCTTGAAGCGGAGGGTTTTGATATTACTTTCCTGCCCGTGGATGCACGCGGCATGGTGGATGCGGCACAGGTGGCGGCTGCACTGCGCCCCGACACCATACTTGTCAGCATCATGCACGTAAACAACGAGGTGGGTTCCGTTCAGCCGGTAGAGGAAATAGGCCGCCTGTTAAAAGAGAAAGACAGGCGTATTATCTTCCACGTGGATGCCGTCCAATCTTTTGGCAAGCTGCCTGTTGCGCCTGCCAGGTGGCAGGCTGACCTGGTCTCGTTATCAGCCCACAAGATTCACGGGCCCAAAGGTGCGGGTGCCCTTTACTGCCGTGAGGGTGTCGCCCTGGACTTCCTGCTGCATGGCGGCGGCCAGGAAAAGGGAGTCAGGCAGGGCACCGAAAACACAGCAGGCATTGCCGGCTTTGCCGAGGCTGCCCGCCTGGCGCTTAAGGGTCGTGAAGAACACATGAAAATTATGGCCTCGCTGCGCTGTGCGCTGCTGGAAGGCATCCTTGACACAATCCCGGGTACATCCTGCAACGGGCCGGCTGACGCTGCGCCGCATATTCTCAATCTGACAGTGGAGGGGATAAAAGGTGAAGTCCTTGTCCACACCCTGGGTGAGCAGGGCATCTACATATCAACAGGTTCAGCCTGCCACTCGCACCGTCCCGACCCCAGCCATGTGCTGATGGGCATGGGCAGGACAGCCGCTTCAGTTGAATCATCGCTTCGCTTCAGCTTTTCACCATACAATACCATGCAAGAAATAGATATCACTCTGGAAAGGCTGCGCCAGGCTGTGTCCGATTTGCGCGTGCTTGGGCGGAGGTGAAAAAATGGCAAGGCTGTTAACACGCTTCGGCGAAATTGCCCTCAAGGGAAAAAACCGCAGGTATTTTGAGAATGCGCTCACCTCAAATATTAAAAAAGCTCTGCGCGGCCTGTCTGGCTGCCGCGTGGAACAGACACGCAGCCGAAATTTTGTGGAAGTTCCGGATAAATTGCTTGACGATGCAATTACCAGGCTAAGCAGGGTTTTTGGTATTGTCTCCATCAGTCCGGTGGTTGAGGCGGAACTGGACATGGATTCCATCATGGATGTGGCTCTGCGCGAGTTTAGCAAGATTGCCAGGGCAGGGTTGACGTTTAAAGTGCAGACAAAACGAGCCAATAAGCGCTTTCCGCTCGCTTCGCCTCTGATGAGCGCCGAAGTGGGCGCCCACCTCCTGACAAACCTGCCCAGCCTCACGGTGGACGTGCACGAACCGGACCTGCTGCTTGAAGTGGAAATCAGGGAGCATGAAGCATACATATTCACACAAAAAATTCCCGGCCCCGGCGGCCTGCCTGTGGGTGTGACAGGAAAAGGGCTGCTTTTGCTCTCCGGAGGCATCGACAGCCCGGTGGCAGGCTGGATGGCAATGAAGCGCGGCGTTAAGCTTGAAGCGCTTTACTTTCACAGCTTTCCCTTCACCAGTGAGCGGGCGGAAGAAAAGGTGGTGGACCTCTGTCGTGTGCTGGCCGCTTATAATGGCGCCACACGCCTGCATGTGTCCCACTTTACAGAAATTCAAAAGGAACTGCGGCAGAAATGCCCTGACAAGCTGCAGGTCACTCTCATGCGCAGGATGATGCTCCGCATTGCCGCGCGGCTTGCTGCAGAGCGCGGCGCACAGGCTATTTTTACCGGGGAAAGCCTGGGGCAGGTGGCCAGCCAGACCATGGAAAGCATCAGCGTCATCGGGCGCGTCACAGACCTGCCGATACTGCGTCCCGTGATCGGTATGGACAAGGCCGAAATAGTAGAGATTTCGCGCCGCATCGATACCTATCCCATTTCCATCAGGCCCTACGAGGACTGCTGCACAGTCTTCCTGCCAGAATTTCCGGTGACCAGGCCGCGCCTGGCTGAAGTAGAAGCAGCCGAAGCCGCTCTCGATATAGAAGCACTCGTCGACTCGGGGTCAGGTCCGAACATTCGAACATTTGAGATTCGGGGTCAGATTTAACATTTGCAAGCAGCAATAAAAAAAAGCGGGCAGCTCAATCTGCCCCCGCTTTTATGAGTTTGCAGCTATCTCAGTTCTTTAACAAAGGTTTCAATACGGTCAAGGCCTTTGCTGATATGCTCCATGGATACAGCATAGGACAGACGTACAAAGTCCGGGGCGCCAAAGCCGCTGCCCGGTACTACCGCCACCTGGCTGTTTTCAAGCAGCGCCGAGGCAAAATCGTCACAGTTCTTAAGCACTGTACCCCGGTATGAACGGCCGAAAGTTTTATTCACACCAAGCAAAACGTAAAAAGCACCTTCAGGCTCAATACAATATAACCCCGCGAGATCTCCAATCCTCTTCACCATGAAGTCGCGGCGCGCGGCAAATGCTTCCCGCATTGTTTGAACGCACTCCTGGGACCCCTCAAGCGCGGCAAGCGCAGCTTTCTGGGCCATTGAGTTGGGGTTTGAAGTAGCATGGCTTTGTATGTTTCCCATAATCTTGGCCAGTCCCGCATCGCAGGCAGTATACCCGATGCGCCAGCCTGTCATGGCATATGTCTTAGAGACACCGTTGACCACAATGGTCATCTTTTTTATTTCTTCGCCCAGGGAGGCGATGCTGATATGCCTGATTTCGCCATAAATGAGTTTTTCATAGATTTCGTCGGAGACAACAAAAAGATTGTTCTCTACAGCGAAGCGTGCTACGGCCTGCAGTTCTTCCCCTGAATAAACCTGGCCGGTGGGGTTGCTGGGGCTGTTCAGCACTACTGCCTTTGTCTTCACTGTCAAAGCGGACGTCAGCTCTTTTACTGTGGCCTTAAACCTGTTTTCCGCCCTTGTGGGCAGCACTACCGGCACACCGTCGTTGAGCTTTACCATTTCCGGGTAGCTTACCCAATACGGCGCCGGGACGATAACCTCATCGCCGGGGTCTAAGATGGCGGCAAAGATGTTTGTCAGTGAATGCTTTGCCCCATTGCTGATAACAATTTCTGCCGGGCTGTAATCAAGGCCGTTATCGGTTTTGAGTTTTTTGCAGATTGCCTGCTGCAGTTCCAGGGAGCCTGCCGCCGGCGTGTACTTTGTATAGCCGTCGGTAATAGCCCTGATGCCTGCGTCCCTGATGTGTTCAGGGGTGTCAAAGTCAGGCTCACCTGCGCCGAATCCCACCACGTCGACCCCTTCACTTTTCATCTTTTTAGCCAGAGCGTCAATGGCAAGTGTCGGTGAAGGGCTGATAGACAGGGCTTTTTTTGCAAACATCTTTTTCACTGCCTTTCTTTGCGGTTGTAGTACTTCAGCTGTTCTTTTTGCGGAAGCTTTCCATAAAATCTGCCAGTTCTGCGCAGCCTGTCTTGCTCATGGCGTTATAGACCGAGGCGCGCATGCCCCCCACCGAGCGGTGGCCTTTGAGGCCTGACAGACGATAAGTTGCTGCTTCCGCCAGAAACTGTTTCTCAAGTTCCTCCCTTGCCAGGCGGAAGGTAATATTCATCAGCGAGCGGCTCCCTTTTTCCGCATGCCCGCTGTAGAAGCCGTTGCTGTTGTCGATGGCGTCGTAAATATAGCCCGCTTTTTCTGTATTATGCTTTTCCATTGCCGCCAGGCCGCCGCTTTCTTCAATCCAGTCAAGGACCAGCATAATCATGTATATGCCAAAGGTGGGAGGTGTGTTATACAGGGAGTCATTTTCAGCATAAGTGTCATAGCGCAGCATGCTTGTCAAGTGTGCGGGCGCCTTTTCCAGCATATCCCTGCGTATGAGCACAACCGTCACCCCTGAAGGGCCAAGGTTTTTCTGTGCGCCTGCGTAAATCAGGCTGAATTTATTTATATCAATTGGACGGGAAAGGATATCGCTTGACATATCAGCGACAAGCGGTACGCTGCCTGTGTCGGGCAGGCTGTGCCACTGTGTACCGTAAATGGTGTTGTTGGTGGTAATATGGACATAGGCCGCATTATCACTAAAATTAATTTCTTTCTTGTCCGGCACACGTCTGTAGTTTTCTCCCCAGGTACTCCCTGCCACCTGCGCCTGCCCCAGCTTCTGTGCTTCCTGCCACGCTTTTTCTGCAAAGCTGCCCGTTAACAGGTAATCGGCATGCCTGCCAGCAGGCAGAAAATTTAACGGGACCATACTAAACTGCATGCTGGCTCCACCCTGGATAAAAAGCACGCGGAAATCATCCCCCGCTCCCAGCAGTTCCTTGCACCCGGCTTCTGCACTATGTACAATAGCTTCAAATTGCTTGCTGCGGTGTGATATTTCCATTACAGACATCCCTGTGCCGGCATAGTTAAGGAACTCGTCCCTGGCTTGCTCCAGGACTGAGAGCGGCAGGACGGCCGGGCCGGGATTGAAATTGTAGACCCTCTCTGTCATAGCTGCTTAATACCTCCAAATTTGTGGGAGAATTTCTTTCTATTATAATTCATAAGTACACTGATGAACAAGTATTTCTTGGGAAATAAGCAAAAGCGCGCGAATTCACTTCCCTCAACGCGCGCTTTTGCTATATGGTTTCCTTGGCAGCTTCACAAGCTGTGAAGCGTTATAATTTCGCAGTATAAAAAAGGCCTGCCGCACTTTACATGAGGCGGCCCTTTACTCTTACTGGCCGGCGGCAGTTCTGACATTGCGCTGGTGATCTGCCTGCTGCAGGTTGTCTTTATGGCGGGTGCTGTTTAAAAAGTGGATGTCAAAATGCCCCTCAAAATTATTATCTGTAATAAATTGAATGTCGTGCGGCATGGCGCTGGCTGAAGCGGCAATCCTCCTGCCGTCCACTTCCACAATTACAGGTCGTGTAGCCCAACTCCACGCACCCCAGACCTCTTTCATAAGCTGTGTGTCATGGGCGGTGAGCGGTTCCACATCGGCGTGAAAGGCTCCTATAGTACGCCTCGCCATAAAGCTTTTCCCGGTTGCAAAGTCGATGACGCGTGCATCTTTGCCGATGGGCCATACATACTGGGCTTGGGTCCACCAGTCCAGCAGTTCTCCGTATTGCGCTCCTAAAGTGGGCACGACAGGTATGTGGTAGACAGGAATTTTAAGCTGCATGCCAATACTGAGAGGGGTCTTTTCAGTCATCTTGTTTACGGCCAGAAGTTCTGCCATCGGGATGCCGTACTTTATCGATAAATTCCAGAAGGTGTCGCCGCTGGCTACAGTATGGGAAATATAAGTAACAGCAGGGTCAGCCGTCTCCGTCTTATCCTGCTGTTTTGGTTCAAGTTCAGCCGGCTGCTCTTCTTTTTCCTGAAGCACTGCAGGGGGTTCTGCTTTCTCTTCAGAGGGCAGTTTTGTCGGCAGGGCTGCTGCAGGTTTTTCTTTCTGTGCAGGTATCACTTCTGCCACGGCAGACTGCATGCTGTTATCCCTAGTACCGGTGCGGCTTGCTGCCTGACGGGAAGTCGCCTGTCCCACCATGGGTGCTTCTGTCTCTTCCACAGCAGCGCCTTCCTCTGCACGCATGAAAACTGCAGCCTCTTCATCTTGATGCCACTCTGCCTGTGCAACACGGAAAGTCGCCGTGTCTGCAATGGTTGCAGCGGGCAGCGGTGCGCGCGGCAGGATCCTTGCTCCCGCCAGCGACAGGGACAGCAACAATACAATAATTAACAGTCTTGGTGTATTGTCAGCCATGTTTCCTCCATCTTCTTGTATGTGATGTTTATGTACAATTCAACAATGTACGGCACTTCCCTTTCTGTAAATTTTGGTATTTCTGCGAATGTATTTCTGATAATTTTTATAAAATTAACAAAGAATATTAAAAAAACTTTTGACAAAAGTGTATTTCCTTGTTATCATAGTCGTTAAATAGGCTATAAAAAGCCTCAGGGAACTCTTATCAAGAGAGGTGGAGGGACTGGCCCGATGAAGCCCGGCAACCCCAGCTATGACTGGAAGGTGCCAATTCCTGCAGGAGCAATCCTGGGAGATAAGAAGAGAAAGCTTTTGCGACCTCTTCTTATACGAAGAGGTCTTTTTGTGGCCAACTCACAACAGGAGGAGAAAAAAAAATGACAAAGGACTACCGATTTGACACACTGGCCGTACATGGAGGCCAGGAGCCCGACCCCACCACAGGTTCCCGCGCGGTGCCCATCTACCAGACAACTTCCTATGTATTCAATGACACTGAACATGCGGCAAACCTATTTGGCCTGAGGGAATTCGGCAATATCTACACCCGTATTATGAATCCCACCACCGACGTGCTGGAAAAAAGGCTTGCCCTGCTGGAGGGGGGAGCGGCCGCTCTGGCTGTCTCAAGCGGGCAGGCAGCCATCAGCCTGGCACTGCTTAATCTGACCAGGCCGGGAGATGAAATTGTGGCTTCGGCCAGCCTTTATGGCGGCACTTTCAATCTTTTCACATCCACATTCCCCAAGCTTGGCGTTACAGTACATCTGGTGGACCAGGCCGATCCGGAAAACTTCCGCCAGGCCATCAACGACAGGACGCGTGCAGTCTTTGTGGAATCGCTGGGCAACCCCAAACTTGACATTACCGACTTTGAAGCAGTGGCACAAATCGCCCACCAGTACGGCCTGCCGCTGGTTGTCGACAACACAACGCCTTCACCCGTGCTGTTTAACCCCATCAGCCACGGCGCCGACATCGTGGTTCACTCCACCACCAAGTTCATTGGTGGCCACGGCACTTCTATCGGTGGAGCCATTATCGATTCCGGCAGGTTTGATTGGACGGGAGGCCGTTTCCCCGACCTGACAGAACCGGATGCCAGCTATAATGGCCTGCGTTATGTGGAAACTTTTGGCGGGCTCGCCTATATAATCAAAGCCCGTGTCCAGCTGCTGCGGGACCTGGGCGCATCACTTTCGCCGTTCAATGCATTTTTGCTTCTGCAGGGACTGGAAACCCTGCCCCTGCGCATGGAACGCCATTGCAAAAATGCTCTGGCAGCGGCAGAGTTTCTAAGCGCGCACCCCAATGTAAGCTGGGTTAACTACCCCGGCCTGCCAGGCCACCCCAGCCATGATAAAGCGCAGAAATATTTCAGAAATGGTTTTGGCGCCCTTGTCGGCTTTGGTATCAAGGGAGGGCTGGAGTCAGGCAAAAAGTTTATCAACAGCCTGCAGCTTTTCTCGCACCTGGCCAATATCGGAGACGCCAAATCACTGGCCATACACCCCGCCACAACTACTCATTCGCAGCTTAATTCCGCTGACAGGGAAAAAGCAGGTGTTTTTGATGATTTTGTCCGCCTGTCGCTTGGCCTGGAAGATGCCGCAGATTTAATAGATGATTTAGACCAGGCACTGGCAAAAGCCTGAATCCGGAGGTGTTAAAATGGGTTCCAGCGCGTATTTCCGTGCCTCTGACTGGCACGCACCAAAAACTTTCACTTTTGCCTGCCAGCCGGGAGGATTCAGGCTGGAAAGCGGCAGGGCCCTGAGCCCTGTGACAGTGGCTTATGAAACATACGGCTGCCTAGACGCAAGCGGCAGCAACGCCATCCTCATCGCTCACGCCCTTACCGGCAGCGCTTTGGTGGCATCCAGTCCCGATGCCGAAGAGGAAGGCTGGTGGGACGGACTGATTGGGCCGGGGAAAATATTTGATACTGACCGCTATTTTATAGTCTGTGCCAATGTCCTTGGCGGTTGCTACGGTTCAACCGGCCCTGCCTCTCTCAATCCGGAGACAGGCCGCCCTTTCGGCATGGATTTTCCCGTGGTCACCATCCGCGACATGGTATGCGCCCAAAAAAAACTGCTTGACTACCTCGGCGTAAAACGGCTTGTTACTGTGGCCGGAGGTTCCATGGGCGGTATGCAGGCACTGGAGTGGGCTGTGGTTTTTCCCGGGTTTGTCTCTTCGGTAATTTCCATCGCTGCTTCTGAACGCCTCACCCCTCTGGCTATCGCCTACAATCAGGCCGGCCGCCGTGCTATCATGGATGACCCCGACTGGCGCCGCGGTGATTATTATGACAGGACTTTTCCCGCCAGCGGCCTGTCGCTGGCCAGGATGATTGGTACGATCACCTATAAAAGCAACGAGACTTTTGAAGAACGTTTTGGCCGTAAGCTCCAAGGGGATAAGTCCGACTACTACAACTTTTTTCAGGACTTTGCAGTAGAAAGCTACCTGAGCTACCAGGGAGCAAAGCTGGTCAGCCGTTTTGACCCCAATTCCTACCTTTACCTGACAAAGGCCATGGATCTTCATGATCTGACACGCGGCTATACTTCGCCCGCTGCCGCCATGGGCCGCATCAGGGCCAGGGTGCTCCTCCTTGGCATCAGCACAGACCTGCTCTACACGCCTCAGGAAGTGCGCGGCCTGGCAGTAGAACTGAGGCGCCACGGTGTGGATGCAAGCTACCGTGAAATACAGTCCCCGTTTGGGCACGACGCTTTCCTGATTGAATTTGCACAGATAAGCAGGCTGATTAATGGTTTCCTGCAGGGCGAGTATTAAAAAAAGGATTTTTTCTCCTGCTGTGGAAATACTTATTATTATATTTATTGTTCTGTGCCAGAGGAGGTTTTTGATTTGCTGTTGCGCATAATGGAAGTAGGCCCGTTTGCAGCCAATTGTTACCTGGTTGCTTGCGGGGAGACCGGAGAAGCTGTAATTATTGACCCAGGCGCCGAGGGGAAACAGATTGTTAATCTGGTGGCAAAAGAGAATGTTAAGGTCAGGTATATTATCAACACCCACGGCCATGTCGACCATGTGGGCGCCAATGAAGATGTGCGCAGTGCGCTGGATGTGCCCATTCTTATTCACGAAAAAGACGGGGAAATGAGCAGTAAGCCACATGCCAGCCTTTCTGCTTTTCTGGGTAAGATGAAGCTGGCCGAACCAGACAGGCTATTGAAGCAGGGAGACAAAATTACTGTGGGTACCCTGGTGTTTGAGGTGATTGAGACGCCGGGCCATACAAAAGGCTCCATCACACTTTCAGCAGGCGGCGTGCTCTTTACAGGCGACACTCTTTTTGCCGGCTCTATCGGGCGCACTGACCTTCCCGGCGGCTCATTTAAAGAGATTATCAGCTCCATCAAAGAAAAGCTGCTTGTTTACCCGGACGAGACAGTTGTTTATCCCGGACATGGCCCTGAAACCACCATCGGTGACGAAAAAAAATACAACCCTTTCTTACGCTGACAAAAGATAAGCCGGCTCCCTGCGGAGCCGGCTTCAGGCTGTTGAAAAACTTCGCAGGCGTTTGCTACATAACCTGCACCCCCACAGCGAGTGCAAATAGTTTGACTAGGTGACTGCACCGTGTTAGCTACTATAACTCCGCTACGCTGAGTTAGGCCTACTTTGTCGCTGCGAATCCCCGGCATCCTCAACGTATTATATATACGCCTGCGGCGCCGGGGCTTCTTGCTTCGCGTCATGCTCGTTTTTGAACAGCCTGGGGTTCTCAACAAACTGAGCCGGCTTATCTTTTAAAACTTATCTGGACCTGAACCAGAAACCATCCCAGTGCCACTGCCACTCGGGCGGGCAGTGAGGGCAGGCCGGCCAGCGGCACTGCTCGCTAGGTTGCGTGCCGGGGATAAACAGTTCTGTTACAGGCTCAAGGCTGCAGCGCGGGTTGTGCAGCAGGCCTGTATAAGGGCATATCACCGCTGCTGCCAATCCCTCGGGTTGTTCAAAGTCCCGGGGCTCCACGCCTTTGAGGCCTTCACGGATAAAATCGGCCCAGACAGGCCCTGCAAGCACTGAGCCGGTCCTGCCCCAGCCAAGAGTGGTGTTGTCTTCGTTGCCAATCCAGACTGCTGCCACCACGTCAGGTGTATAGCCTACTATATAGGCGTCCTTGTGTTCGTTGGATGTGCCGGTCTTAGCTGCGGCAGGCCTGCCAAGCTGCGGGCCGATACTGCGCGCTGTCCCTGACGGTGAGAAAAGAACGTCTTTCAGCATATCGGTTATAAGGTAAGCAATACGCTCATCCAGCACTTTGCTCAAAACGGGCCCTGACTCGAAGACAGTGCGCCCGCGCGCATCAGTTATTTTGGTGATGAAGAATGGCTGTACACTGATACCGCCATTGGCAAAGGGGGCAAAGGCGGCAGCCATCTCAAGCGGGATTACATTGGATGTGCCAAGAGGGAGCGAGGCATAAGGCTGGAGCGGGCTCTTGATACCCATCCTCTGCGCCATCTCTATTGTCCTTTGCGGCCCGATGTCCATGTGGGTCTTGACGGCAACCACGTTGCTGGACAATGCCAGCGCTTCGCGCATTCTAAGCGGGCGCTCATAAAACTTGCCGCCGTATTCACTGGGCTCGTATGGCTCAGGAAAACCGGGTATATTAAAAGAGACAGGCTCGCTTGTGTGAATGGTGGCAGGCGTGTACCCCGCCTCCAGTGCCGCCGCGTAGACAAAAGGTTTAAAGGCGGAACCGGGAGATTGGCCGCTTGCCATAGTTGCATAGTTAATCTGTGTTTCACGGAAATCGCGGCCGCCCATCATGGCCCGCACCGCGCCGGTTTCAGGGTCAAGCGCCACAAGCGCCGCCTGTGGCTGGCGCACGCCGTTGTTGTTGGTTGAAAAGACATCCAGCTTCGCAATTGCTTCTTCAGCTGCCGCCTGCATTGTTTTGTCCAGAGTGGTGTGAATCTGGAGCCCGCCGCGATAAACAATCTGAGGGTCATCAGGGAAGATGGCCGCCAGCTGGCGCTGGATGAGGTAATCAATAAAGTAGGCGCCGGCCTGCGAACGGCCGCGTAGTTCGCTCCTGTTCTGCAGAACAATGGGCTCGTCAATGGCAGCGTCCCTTTGGTCGGCTGTGATGTACCCTGCGCCCACCATCCGTGACAGCACAGTCTTTTGCCTGTTTTGGGCGGCTGCAAGATTGAGCCAGGGCGAATAGTAAGCAGGGCCGCGCGGTATACCCGCCAGCATTGCAGATTCAGCCAGGTTTAAATCTCTTGCCGATTTGCCAAAGTAGGTTTGTGATGCAGCTTCCACACCGTAGGCGGCATGGCCAAAGTAAATGGTATTCATGTATTTTTCAAGTATTTCATCTTTGGTGAATTTGCGCTCCAACTGCACAGTAAGCAAAGCTTCCTGTATTTTGCGCGTAAAAGTCCGCTCGTGAGTTAAAAACAGGTTGCGGGCGAGCTGCTGGGTGATTGTGCTGCCTCCTTCCACCACACGCCTTTCCTGGATGTTGCGCACCACGGCACGCATCAACCCTTGAGGGTCTATGCCGAAGTGCCGGTAAAAGCGCCGGTCTTCCACCGCTATTACAGCTTCCACCAGGTGCTCGGGCATATCCTCAAGCGGCAGCTCAAACCGGTTCTGCTCAAAGCGTGTTGCCAGCACTTCACCGTTGTGGTAGTAAAAAGTGCTTGTGAGGGGAGTGTCAATTTCAGGCATGTCGCCCATGCCCGCCACCGAGAGCACAAAGAAACCGAATACGCCTGTGCCGGCGATCAGCAGTGCCATTATAAGAACTATTGATACTCTTGCTGCACGTTTCATAGCTCATCCCTCTTTGATATAAATCTGTATATACAAATTATATCACTTTCTATGTATACCAGGTGCAGTAATTATCTGTTTACTATGTTTTTTTCTGGAACAATTACGGTTTTCATCATATTTATGTTTATTTTTTCAATCCTTTTTGGTATAATGCTAGCGATATGTGGGACAACTTAGATAGTCTATTTTTGAATTAACTATTGTCGTAGATAACAAGGAGGCTGCATTAATGTTACCAACACCTAAAAAATTTAAAATCGTGGCCGCGGCCGCAGAGGGAGCCCACAAACTAACGGCGTTTGATAATGCTCTCCTGGCTGCCGGCGTCGGCAATGTCAACCTTGTGCGTATGAGCAGTATTTTGCCTCCCACCGCCCAGAAGGACCAGGGGTTGTTTTTGCCGCCGGGTTCCCTCGTTCCCACAGCTTATGGCTCCATTGTCTGTGATGAGCCGGGTATTAAAATAGCCGCCGCGGTTGGAATCGGGTTTTCCGAGGACACTTTCGGAGTAATTATGGAGTTTTCAGGTGCCTGCGGCAGGGAAGAAGCTGAAGAAAAAATTGCCGCCATGCTGCGCGACGCCTTTGATAACCGAGGCATGAAGCTTGCCAGCACTGAAATTATGTCGGTGGAACATACAGTTCAAAGCATTGCCTGTGCCTTTGCCGCAGTGGCGCTCTGGTATTAGGATGAACGAGCGCTTAGAAAAACCTGCCGGTGTTGATTCTATTGAAAGAGGAAGGGATTATTAACTGATGGAACTTTGGTACACCGAAAAACAGACGCCGCACCTGGGCATTACATGCCTGATTAAAGAAACCCTCTGTCATTTTCAGACTCCATATCAGGACCTGGCTGTGATTGACACACTGCAGTTTGGCAGGATGCTGGTCCTGGACGGCATGGTGCAGACAACTGAGCGTGATGAATTTGTCTACCATGAAATGCTTGCCCATATTGCCATGCAGGCCCATCCAAACCCCAGGCATGTCCTGGTGGTGGGGGGAGGAGACGGCGGGGTTATCAGGGAAGTCATTAAATATGACTCTGTTGAGTCTGCCACACTGGTGGAAATAGACGAGGCCGTGATTGAAGTGTCAAAAAAATATCTGCCCACTATCTCCGCCGGCCTCACTGACCCGCGTGTAACTGTTCTGGTTACTGACGGCATAGAACATGTACGCAATGCAATAGGCAAATACGATATAATTCTTGTTGACTCCACAGAACCGGTGGGGCCGGCCATTGGCCTTTTTTCGGCGGAGTTCTATGCCAATATCTATCGTGCCCTTAAAAAAGACGGAATTTTTGTGGCCCAGACAGAGTCGCCCTTCTTTAACCGCGACCTGATCCAGAGCACCTTTGCGCGTATCGGCAGTGTTTTCCCGCTTACCAAGCTCTATCTGGCCAGTGTGCCCACATATCCAAGCGGGCTGTGGAGCTTTACTGTCGGCTCCAAGTGTTATGAACCTGAAGATACGCACAGGAAAACTGTTTCAACCAAATACTATAATGCCGGGGTGCACCAGGGCTCGTTTCGCCTGCCGGGTTTTGTCCGTGAACTTCTGGAGGGTTCGCCTCGGGAGGCTCAAATCAATGTTTAATTTGGGTGGTTTATGTGAGCGCGGGGGAGGCTACATGGCCGCCGGAGACGATTATTTGTCAGCCACCCTGGTTATACTCGGCGCTCCCATGGACTTTACAGGTTCTTTCCGCCCGGGCTCCAGAAGCGGCCCCCAAGCCATCAGGCTCGCTTCACCCGGACTTGAGGAATACAGCATCTACAGCAACAAAGACCTGCGTGAACTAAGCTTTTTTGATGCCGGTGATCTTCTGCTGCCCCTTGGCAACGTGGGGCGCAGTCTTGAAGTCATTGAGAAAACAGTGTCCGGCATCCTATGCGACAATAAGTTTCCGCTGCTTTTAGGCGGGGAACACCTGGTCAGCCTGGCTGCGCTGCGTGCTGTTGCCGCCAAAAAACCCGGCCTGGCGGTAGTCCATTTTGATGCTCACGCCGATCTGCGCAGCGGTTACATGGGAGAAGCGCATTCACATGCTGCTGTCATGTACCACGCCTATAATGATCTCGGCATTGACCTTTACCAGTTCGGCATTCGCTCGGCCTCCCCGCAGGAGGTGGAGTTTGCCAATCAGCATACCCATTTTTATCCATTTCATGTATTGGGCCCTCTGCGTGATTGTCTTGCAGAACTGCGCGGCCGTCCGCTCTATGTGTCCATTGATATCGACGTTGTGGACCCGGCTTTTGCGCCCGGTACAGGCACACCGGAGCCCGGGGGGATAACATCGGCGGAGCTCCTGGCGGCTGTGCCCCTGCTTGCAGAGCTGGATGTTGTCGCCTTTGACCTGGTGGAAGTGGCGCCCGCATATGACCCGGCGGGAATTACCGCCATGCTGGCAGCCAAAGTTATACGGGAAGTTGTGATGGCTTTCGCTAAATAAAGAAAGGGGAGCGGAATGGGAACCAAGTATATTTTTGTTACCGGCGGCGTAGTATCTTCATTGGGGAAAGGAATTACAGCTGCATCTCTTGGCAGTCTGCTCAAAAGTCGGGGACTGAAGGTTACCATCCAGAAGTTTGACCCGTACATAAATTTTGACCCCGGCACAATGAGCCCATATCAGCACGGGGAGGTGTTTGTTACTGACGACGGGGCGGAAACAGACCTGGATTTGGGACACTATGAGCGCTTCATTGATATTAACTTAACCAAAAATTCCAATGTTACCACGGGAAAGATTTACTGGTCCGTCATCAGCAAGGAGCGCAAAGGCGATTTCCTCGGCGGTACGGTTCAGGTCATCCCTCATATTACCAATGAGATTAAATCCCGCATCCAGCGTGTAGCCCAGCATAACCACGTTGACGTGGTCATAACCGAGATTGGCGGCACTGTGGGCGACATTGAAAGCCTGCCGTTTCTTGAGGCCATTCGACAGATGAAAAGTGACATCGGGCGAGACAGTGTGATGTATATTCATGTTACTCTTATCCCCTATCTGGACAAAACCGGCGAGCTTAAAACAAAGCCAACACAGCACTCTGTAAAAGAACTGCGCTCCATCGGTATCCAGCCCGACATCATCGTCTGCCGCACCCAAAAGCAGCTCTCCAGGGATATAAAGGATAAAATTGCCCTTTTTTGTGACATTGGCCCGCATGCCGTCATTGAAAACACTGACGTATCAGTCCCCTACCAAGTCCCGCTCAAGCTGCACAATGAAGGTATGGACGATATAGTGATAGAGAAGCTGGGACTGCCAAAACGCAAGTGCGATATTTCCGCCTGGACGTCGCTGATAAAACGGATTGACAGCCTGGATAAGAAAATAACAATCGGCCTGGTAGGAAAGTATGTGGCACTGCGCGATGCCTATATCAGTGTGGCAGAGGCGCTCTATCACGCCGGCTATGAAAATGGCTGCGAAGTGGATATTCGCTGGATTCAGGCCGAAGACGTGGAAGAACAGGGTGCAAGCGTTTTACTTGATGGCCTCGACGGCATCCTGGTGCCGGGAGGTTTTGGTGACCGCGGCATTGAAGGAAAAATCCTGGCGGTCAATTATGCCAGGGAAAATAAGATTCCCTTTTTTGGCATTTGCCTCGGCATGCACTGTGTTACCGTAGAATTCGCCCGTCATGTCTGCGGCTGGGATGACGCTCATTCCACGGAGTTTAACCCGGATACAACTCATCCTGTGATTGACCTGTTGCCCGAACAGAAAGATATTGAAGATTTGGGCGGCACTATGCGCCTTGGCCTCTATCCCTGCAAGGTCAAAGACAATACTTTCGCCCACAGCGCCTACAATGAGGAAATTATTTATGAGCGCCACAGGCACCGTTATGAGCTTAATAATGTTCTGCGCGAAAGATTGCAGGACAAAGGGCTCATCATGTCAGGCCTGTCCCCTGACGGTAAACTTGTGGAAATAGTTGAGCTTTCAGGGCACCCCTGGTTTGTGGCCACCCAGTTCCACCCCGAGTTTAAATCACGGCCTCACCGCTCCCATCCCCTTTTCCGTGATTTTATTGCCGCTTCTCTTAACTACCACCAGTGCGAACGGCCTAACGTATAATTAATTATGTGCAGGGAATGATGTGACTGCCATCTTTCTTGCAGTCAAGCATATATTTTTCAGAAAGGAAGGTGTAAAGAATGACTCATATTATTACGGATGACTGTATCGCCTGCGGTGCATGTGAACCGGAATGTCCGGAGAACGCCATTTCCGAAGGAGAGGAAAAGTACCTTATCGACCCTGAACTGTGCATTGATTGCGGCGCCTGCGCCGAAGTCTGCCCGGTAGAAGCCATTTTTCCTGAAGAAGAAGTCAAATAATTTAGAGCTGACAGAGAAAGAGGACTTGCTCACTTGCGTCCTCTTTTTTATTTTCACGTTACAGAACTATGGTTGCCGCATCAACTCTGCTTGCGCCCTCCATAATTTAGCAGGAATAAGGAGTGGCAAGACGAATAATATAGTAGGAGTTGCTTTTTTAAGTGTTGCAAGAGAATAGAGGTGCGCGTTGGAAAAGAAAAGAATAATAAGCTTGGTTATACTTGCTTTAATAGTGCTGACACTGCTTGTGTCGCTGAGCCAGGCGGCCAGGCCCCTCTATGGTGTGCGCGAGGCCGGGCGTCCGGCTGTGGCCGTGGTATACCTGGAAGGTATGATTGTGGGAGGCCGCGGCCAGAATACGCTGCTGGCAGCAGTGGGTGGCACTGACGCCGTGATCAGGCAGCTGCGCCTGGCCAAGGAAGATCCTGATGTGAAGGCGGTGGTCCTTCGTATCAACAGCCCCGGCGGCACAGCCGCCGCTTCCCAGGAAGTATATAACGAAGCACTGCGTATCCGGGAAGCGGGGAAACCACTGGTGGCTTCTTTTGCTGACGTGGCAGCTTCCGGGGGTTACTGGGTGGCTTGCGCCGCAGATGAAATTTTTGCCAACCCTGCCACTATCACCGGCAGTATCGGTGTGATTATGGAGGTGACCAATCTGGTGGAACTCTACAGGAAAATCGGGATTGAAACTGATGTCATCAAGAGCGGGGAACACAAAGACATTGGCAGCTCATCAAGGCCGCTTGAAGAGGGTGAGCGAAACATCCTGCAGTCCATGGTGGACGATATTTTTGACCAGTTTGTCGATGTGGTGGCAGCAGGTAGGGGCCTAAGCGAGGAAGAAGTGCGGAAGCTTGCCGACGGGCGTATTTTTACAGGCCGTCAGGCCCTGCAGGCAGGCCTTGTGGACAGCCTGGGCGATTTTTATGATGCGGTGGACGCTGCAGGCCGGCTGGCGGGAATACCGGGCCGCCCCCGCGTCAAGGAATTGGGCAGACGTTCACCACTTGAAATATTTTTTGGTGGAACCAGCTTTGATTTGCTTCCGTCATCCTGGCCGCTGCGCCCGTTTGACGGGAGCATGCTGCTCCGGTAAAAAGAGTGGGGAAGTGATTGCTTGTTAAACCAGTTTATAGATGACTTTTATGATGTGCTGTTTAAGCCTGCCAAAGGCTTTGCACGTGTAGCTGCTGAACGGACAATCTGGCACGGGCTTGTTGTGTATATGGTTGTGTCACTTGTTTCCTCCCTTACAGCCATTGCAACCGCCAATGCAGGCGGATATGCCGGTGACGCCGGAGGCTTCCTGTCGCCGGAGGCCATGGCGATGCTCTTTCGCTCCTCGCCTGCGCTCAGTCTTGTTTCAATTATTGTTTTCTCCCCGCTGCTTCTTTTTCTCTGGTCTGCCGTCCTTAACTTTTCAGCTGAATTGCTGGGGGGACAGGGCCGGGGCCTGCGGTTGGGTGCGGCAATCGGCTACGCACAGCTCCCGTATATACTGGTGGTGCCGATAAGCCTGGCGGCGCGCTACCTGGCTGTGGACATAGTCGGCCTTGCCGGCTTTGTAGCCTTTGTCTGGTCAATAGTTTTAAAAATAACTGCTATCCGCCAGGTGCATTCCTTCTCCACAAGGCGTGCCGCCCTGGCATATTTCCTGCCTGCACTTGTACTGATAGGCGCTCTTATTATATTTATACTTTTTCTCGCTGCTTTTCTCATGCCGCTTCTGATGGAATTTTTTCCTCTTTAGCTTCTTCTTCCCTTCCCGGATAAAGTTGAATAATGTCGTTAATCTTCGGAAAAATTATCAATGCAGAAAAGTTCGGGAGGGTTTGACATGTTATTTTTTCGCCGCAAATCTCGTACCAGGCAAATGTTGGACTGGTTCTCCGGGATTTATTCGTCCCTGCGCAGCCTCTTTCGACGGATGCGTACCTGATATATCCAAAAACGGTCAAAAGCATAGGCCGTTGAAAAAGGCGCATAACTTTGTCGCTGCGAATGCCCGGCATCCTTTGGCGAATGCTACACAATCTGCTTACCCAATGGTTACACTCATAAAAGTGTTTCCTCTTATGCAAAGTTGAGTACTTTAACTCCGCTTCGCTGGGTTAGGCCTAACGTATGCACGATACGCCTGCGGTGCCGGGCATTCTGGCTTCGCGTTCTGCATCCTTTTTGAACGGCCTGAGTCAAACTATGAGTTTTTTTATCAAACTCAATACGGATGTGCTTTTTTCCGTTTTGACAAATTTTTTCCAAAAGAAAAGGAATAAAGCATCCAGAAAGAGAATACTCTTAAGGTCCGGTATGCCGGAGCAATTCTTTCCTGGAGGGCGATATTATGGCAGAAACCATTATGATTGTCGACGACAGGGTGGGCATAAGAAAACTGCTGCTGGAAGTGCTTGACGGGGCGGGATACATTGTATTCGCCACGGCGGGTGGGGCGGAAGCCGTTGACAAAATAGGCTCCCAGCCAGTTGACCTCGTGCTGCTCGATATGAAAATGTCGGGGATGGACGGGCTGGAAACCCTGACACGGCTGAAAAAAATCCGGCCTCACGTTAAAATTTTGATCATGACGGCCTATGAAGAGCTGGAAGTGCTCAAGGAAGCCGCCAGGCGCGGCGCCTGCGGCCATATCTCAAAGCCATTTGATATCGAAGAACTCAAAGATATGATTGCCAGAAAACTGCATACAGCCACCGCCTCTTAGTGTAAATTTTAAAGGTCTTTTTTTCTGATTTCCATTGTATAATGCAAAGGAGAGTGTCTTTACAGTGCCATTTGCCACGCTGCGTGAAGTTTTGGCGGAAGCTGAAAAGGGAAAGTATGCCGTCGGGGCTTTTAACACAAATAATATGGAAATTGTGCAGGCCATCATTGAGGCTGCACAAGAGGAAAGGGCGCCCGTTATTTTGCAGGCCAGCCAGGGAGCACTTAAGTATGCCGGTATTCGCTACATAACAGCCATTGTCAGGGCTGCGGTGGAGTCGTCAACAATTCCTGTCGTCCTTCATCTGGATCACGGCACAAGTTTTGAGCAGACAATGCTCTGTATCAGGCACGGATTTACCTCTGTCATGTTTGACGGCTCAAAATATTCCCTGGAAGACAATATTGCCGCCACTGCGCGCGTGGTGGAAGTTGCCCGTGCAGTGGGCGTCTCTGTTGAAGGCGAACTTGGCAAGATCGGCGGTACCGAAGACGACATTTCTGTGGATGAGCGTGACGCTTTATTTACCGATCCCGCTCAGGCCAGGCGTTTTGTAGAGGAATCGGGCGTAGACGCCCTGGCAGTAGCTATCGGCACTGCCCATGGACCCTATAAAGGCGAGCCCAAGCTGGACTTTGACAGGCTTGAAGCCATTATGAAGGTGGCGGGGACGCCGCTGGTGCTCCATGGGGCATCCGGTGTGCCTGCCGGCAGCATCAGACGCGCAATCAGCATTGGTATCAGTAAAATAAATATAGACACCGACCTGCGCCAGGCTTTTATACGCGGAGTGCAGCATGTTGTGCATAATCAGCCGCATGAATATGACCCCAGAAAACTTCTCGGGCCGGCCAAGGAAGAAATGAAAGCCGTGATCAAAGAAAAAATGCGGCTTTTTGGCTGCTCCGGGCAAGCATAAGAGGTGAAATAAGTGAAGCTGTTTCTTGACACTGCCAACACAGACGAGATCAGGGAAGCAATGACGTGGGGAGTCATTGACGGCGTCACAACCAATCCCACTCTGGTTGCCCGCGAAGGACGCGATTTCCACCACCTGCTTGCTGAAATCTGCCAGCTGGTCCCCGGCCCTGTATCTGCTGAAGTTATCAGTACGACGGCGGCGGAGATGGTCGCTGAGGCACAAGTACTTGCAGCTGTTGGGGCGCAGGTGGTTATTAAAGTGCCGATGACCCCCGCTGGCCTGCAGGCGACCACAAAACTAAAAGAGCTGGGGATTAAGACAAATGTTACCCTGGTTTTTTCTTTCAATCAGGCACTGCTTGCCGCCAAGGCGGGCGCTGCTTTTATCAGCCCTTTCCTGGGCAGGCTTGATGACCTGGGGCATGACGGCGTGGCTCTGATTTCCCAAATATGTGTGATTTTCAGGGGCTATAACCTGCAAAGCCAGGTGATCGCCGCCAGCATCCGCCACCCGCTCCACGTTGTCCAGGTGGCCTCTGCCGGCGCCAATGTGGCCACCATCCCGTTTACCGTGCTCAAAAGCATGTTTAAACACCCGCTTACAGACCTGGGGGTGGAACGTTTCCTTGCTGACTGGCAAGCGGCAAAAAGGCCGGGAAAATAAGAAAGGTTCTCCTATAGATTTTAATATATTTGGGGGGAGAAATATGGAGAGGGAATTGGCGCTGGAGTTTGTCCGTGTTACTGAAGCGGCAGCTTTATCTGCCGGGCGGCTGATGGGTAAGGGCGACAAGGAAGCCGCCGACCAGGCCGCTGTGGATGCCATGCGTTCAGTGTTTGATACCGTTCATATCGACGGCACTGTTGTAATCGGCGAAGGCGAAATGGATGAAGCGCCCATGCTTTTTATCGGGGAGAAGGTCGGCACAGGTGTGGAACCGTGTGTTGATGTGGCCGTGGATCCGCTGGAAGGCACTAACCTGGTAGCCAAAGGCCTGCCCAACGCCCTGTCAGTGGTGGCTGTGGCGCCCCGTGGCTGCCTGCTTCACGCCCCCGATATTTACATGGAGAAAATTGCTGTGGGGCCCCGTGCCAAGGGGTGCATCAACCTTGATGCGCCTGTGAGGGAAAACCTGCGGGCGGTGGCCCGTGCCTTAAACAAAAGTGTGGGCGACCTGACAGCCATTATTCTGGACCGGCCGCGCCATGCGGGAATCATAGAGGAAATAAGGGCAACGGGAGCCCGTGTCAAACTAATCAGCGACGGTGATGTATCAGCCGCCATTGCCACAGCCTTAGAAGATACCGGTGTGGATATCCTGTTTGGCACAGGCGGCGCGCCTGAAGGTGTCATTGCCGCAGCTGCCCTCAAGTGTCTCGGTGGGGAACTGCAGGGACGCCTAAAGCCCGACGGTGAGGAAGAAACCGGCCGTGTCAGGCGCATGGGCCTTGGCGATGAAAATAAACTTCTCTTTCTCGACGACCTGGTGGCAGGGGATGATATCTTTTTTGCAGCAACTGGCATTACCGATGGCGACATGCTGCGCGGCGTCCGCTATCTGGGGCAGACGGCACAAACACACTCCCTGGTGATGCGGGGGATTACAGGCACCGTGCGCAACATTACCGCCACCCACTACCTGGCCAAAAAACCGCGTTTTGTGGCCAGAAAACCACGCTGCCAGGATTAGGACTGTGCTCTGTTAAATTAACAAAGTGTTGACATAAAGGGGAATATGGATGGCCACGCTGTGGATACAATTTTTAGTCAGTGCCTTTTTAATTATTGTGGCCGGGACAGGCCTGACGCGTAATGCCGAGGCCATCTCCCGTCATACAGGACTTGGCGCCCTCTGGGCCGGAGTTTTCCTGCTGCCGCTTGCCACATCGTTGCCGGAGTTGGTAACCAGCTGGCGCTCAGCAATTATAGGCGCCCCTGATTTAGCTGTGGGTAATGTATTTGGCAGCAACATGTTTAATATTTTTATAATCGCCATGATTGACCTAAGCCATGGCAACAGCCCGCTCCTGACCAGAGTGAGCCAGCGTCATATTTTCACGGCCACCTTCAGTATGCTGGTGACTGCCTTTGTTGCCGTCAATATCCTCATGCCCTCGAGTTTCCGGTTAGGTTGGCTGGGCCTTGATACAGTGGCAATTCTGGCTTTTTATCTGCTTGGGAACTGGCTTCTTTCGCGCTTTGAACGGCGCCATGCCGTACAGGCCTCCGCCCTGGAGGGCAGCAGCGCTGTCAGGCCGCTTGGACAAGCTCTCTTTTTCTTTATACTGGCCGCACTTGTCATTGTTGTGGCCGGAACCATACTGGCGGACACGGGCGAGGCCATCGCCAGGGAAACAGGCATGGGGCAGACACTGTTCGGTTCCTTTTTTATCGCTGTTACAACTTCACTGCCCGAAGTGGTCACAACATTTACAGCTGTACGCCTGGGAGTGCTCGATATGGCTATCGGCAATATCTTCGGCGCCAATTTCTTCAACCTTCTTATTCTCTTCTTTGCCGACCTGTTTTACCGTCCCGGCCCCATCATGCAGGTAATCAGCGGCAGTCACCTTGTTACAGCGCTCATGTCCATTATTCTTACCTGCCTGGCTGTAATCGGGCTCATCTATCGTTCCCAGCGCTGCTTCGTCCGGCTCGGTTACGATTCCATGGCCATTGTTTTTGGCTATTTCATAGCCCTGCTCCTCCTTTTTCTTGCTGCTTTTTAAGCCCGCCAAAATGTTGCCGGAGTATGTACGGAGCCAATCTGTACATATTTTTTTTATTTTGGGAAAAACTTACTTGTATCTCTATTTAAACGGAGTGAATTAGCCGGTGCATTAATTTTCTCCAGAGAGGTGAAAAAATGGAACTATTGCCTACGTGCCGCCGGGTATTTGCCACTGCGCTGTGCGGGTTGCTGCTTACGCTCCCTGTACCCGCTCTGGCTTATGTATCTGGAATTTATGACTTCGCACAGGCGGCCGCACAAACAACACCAAGTATCACGCCCCTGTACCTGGAGCAGCTGATGATTCTGGCAGGAGAAAAAGAACTGCCGGAAGAGCCTGTTGTTACCGAACACCGGGTCTTAAGGGGTGAAACACTGAGCGCGATTGCAAGGAAATACGATACAACCGTAAATGACCTGGTAAAACTGAATAATCTGCGTAATGCAAACTATATCCGTGAAGGACAGGTACTGAACGTGGTTGCTGTGCCTCCTCCCCCTGTCATCCACCAGCTTATGCGCGGTGAGACTATCTGGGACCTGGCGCGGCGATACAGTGTAAGTATGGATGTTATTATTGAAGCAAATAATATCACCGACCCTCACCGTGTGGTGGCGGGACAGAAACTGGTTGTCCCCGGCGCCACCGTTACTGCAGTTGCTAAGGCACCTGTTACGCTGGTAGCTTCACGTTCGGCGCCCCGTACCGCACCTGTACCTGCAACCTTCATCTGGCCCACCCAAGGGAGAATTACTTCCGGTTACGGGCCGCGTTGGGGCAGATTTCACTACGGTATTGACATCGCCGATAAAGCAGGCACACCTATTAAAGCTGTAGCCGCCGGAACAGTAGTTGAGTCCGGCTGGCGCTCAAGCTACGGCTATATGCTCAGAATCGATCACAACAATGGTTGGGAATCACTTTATGCCCATGCCTCAAAGCTTTATGTAAGCACCGGTGCCGCAGTGACCGCCGGCTATTCTATCGCGGCGGTGGGTCAGACAGGAAATGCTACCGGCCCTCACCTGCACTTTGAACTCCTGTGGCAGGGGCAAAATGTGAGTCCGCTCAATTATCTGCCTAAAAGATAGTCTTTCTCCGAGCCTTTTTAAAAAAATTGGCAGCAAAATCTTGCACTGGCAAAAAGCATGTGTTAATATAAATAGTGCAGATTTGATCGGAGAAAGAGGTGAAGGCCAGTGAAAGAGAAGATACATCCAAAATACCAGTCGGCTACGGTAACCTGCGCCTGCGGGAATATCTTTGAAACAGGTTCTACAAAAAAAGAACTTAAAGTGGAAATATGCTCCAACTGCCACCCGTTTTTCACAGGTAAACAAAAGTTTATCGATACAGGCGGACGTGTGGAACGCTTTAAACGCAAGTATGGAATGGAATAAAAACAAGCAGCGCGAGCCGCTGCTTCTTTTTTAACCATTGTGGGGCTTATAAAAAGCAGAGTCGGATCTTTAAGTAAGGGGAGAGTGGAAATATGACGCAGGTTGGCGGGCAGGCGGTAATAGAGGGCGTTATGATGCGCTGCCGTAACCGGTTGTCCATTGCTGTTCGCAAGCCGGACACTGAGATTTTACTCCACGAGGAAGAACTGCGCACTGCGGGTGAGCGCTGGCCGGTGCTGAAATTGCCGGTTTTACGCGGTATGGTTGCTTTTATTGAAGCTCTGGCACTGGGCATACGTGCCCTTACCTTTTCAGCCAATCATGCCCTTGAGGAAGAAGAGGAGGAGCTTTCAGGCTGGCAGCTTACACTTGTGATGGCAGTTTCCCTCTTGCTTGGCATTGCTCTTTTCTTTTTTCTGCCCACGGTGCTTGTAAGGCTTGTGGCAGGAGAAAGAACAGGCAGGCCGCTTTTCTTAAACCTGTTTGAAGGCGGTATCCGCATCACAATCTTCCTTACCTACATCTTTGCCATTTCCCGCCTTAAGGACGTGCAGCGCGTCTTTCAGTATCACGGTGCTGAGCACAAGGCGATTTTCTGCTATGAAGCTAAAGAGCCGCTCACCGTGGACAACGCCCGCAGGTTTTCACCGCTGCACCCCCGCTGCGGCACAAGCTTCCTGCTGTTGGTGATGGCAGTCAGCATCCTGCTTTTTTCCTTTTTCGGCTGGCCAAACCTTCTGCAGCGGCTGATTTTACGGCTGGCTCTTCTGCCGCTGGTAGCTGGGATTTCCTATGAGATAATCCGCCTGGCAGGGCGCTACAGGGTGTTTTGCTGGCTCACGTCGCCGGGCCTCTGGCTGCAGCGCCTGACAACCCGTGAACCTGACGACGGTCAGCTCGAGGTGGCTATTGCGGCGTTAAAGGCGGTTGTTACCGAGAAACAGACAGGAGCGCCTGAAAATGTTTGAGAAATTAGAGGCAATTGAAGACCGCTTCGTCCAGTTGGAGGGGCAGATCAGCGATCCGGCAATGATTGCCAGGCAGTCCGAGTGGCAGAAACTGACCAGGGAACATGCACGCCTGAGTGAGATGGTAACAACTTTCAGGGAATATAAAAAGGCCGGGGCAGAGCTGCAGGAAGCAAAAGAAATGCTCCATGACGGCGTCGACGAGGAAATGAGCCGCTTTCTCAAGGAAGAAATCGCAAGCGCCGGCGGAAAGCTTGAAGAGTTGGCCGAAAAACTGAAATTTCTGCTCTTGCCGCGCGATCCCAATGACGATAAAAACGTAATTATAGAAATTCGCGCCGGTACAGGCGGCGAGGAAGCTGCGCTATTTGCAGGCGTACTCCTGCGCATGTACACCCGTTATGCTGAACTTCAGGGCTGGCGCACTGAAATACTCGACTCCAACCCCACCGACATCGGGGGTTTCAAGGAAGTAGTCCTTGTAGTCGAGGGTCACGGCGCTTACAGCCGCCTCAAGTTTGAAAGCGGCGTGCACCGCGTCCAGCGTGTACCCGCCACCGAGTCCAGCGGGCGCATCCATACCTCTGCCTCAACTGTGGCTGTTCTCCCCGAGGCCGAGGAGGTAGAGGTGGAAATCAACCAAAACGACCTGCGCGTTGACACTTTCTGTTCGACCGGCCCCGGCGGGCAGAGCGTCAACACTACCCAATCAGCTGTGCGCATCACACATATGCCCACAGGTATTGTTGTCTCCTGCCAGGACGAGAAGTCACAGCTTAAAAACAGGGACAAAGCAATGCGTGTCCTGCGCGCCCGCCTCTTTGAAAAAGCCCAGCAGGAGCAGCAGGCGGAACAGGCCATGTCCAGAAAATCGCAAGTCGGCAGCGGTGACCGCTCAGAAAGAATCCGCACCTACAACTATCCCCAGGGCCGTGTCTCGGACCACCGCATCAACATGACACTCTACAAGCTGGAGCAGTTCCTTGACGGTGATATCAACGAAATGATAGATGCCCTCAACACCAGCGAGCAGGCAGAACTGCTCAAGGCGGCCCAAACATGAGTATCACAATCAAAGAAGCCCTGAACAGGGCTTCTTTTAAGCTGCGCAACGCCGGTATTGAGCTGCCGCGGCGCGAGGCGGAAGCGCTGATGTGCGGCTGCCTGGAAATATCACTGGCCTGTCTCTATGCACACGGCGAAGGAATCTTGACTGCAGATGATAACGTACGCTTTACTTCCTGGGTCAGCCGCCGCGCCGCCGGGGAGCCTTATGCCTACATCATAGGCCTGCGTGAATTTATGGGCCTGGACTTCCTGGTCACGCCCGCTGTGCTCGTCCCCCGCCCCGAGACAGAAATCCTGGTGGAAGCTGTCCATTGCGAGCTCAAAAACCATCCCTCTCCCCGCATCCTGGAGATAGGGACAGGCAGCGGCGCCATCGCCGTCAGCCTGGCAGTGCTGCTGCGTGCAGCACACGTGACTGCTACCGATGTGTCTCTGGCCGCACTGGAGGTCGCCGCTAAAAACGCCTCCCGCCACGGCGTACAGGATAGAGTGCACTGTTTGCACAGCGACCTCTATGACAGGGGGACGGGGGAGCTGTCAACTTTTATAAACTGCGAAGGTGCTGCCTACCACGCAGTCGTCAGCAATCCCCCCTATATAGCAACCACTGAAATTGCCCTGCTTGCACCCACTGTGCGCGAGTTTGAGCCGCTTGGTGCCTTAGACGGCGGAGATGACGGCCTGTCATTCTACAGGCGCCTTACAGGAGAGCTGGATGTGCTTCCACACAGGCCTCATCTTTTGGTTTTTGAAGTTGGCGCGGGTCAGGCGGAAGCAGTAGCCGGCCTCTGCCGCCAGGCAGGTTACAAAACAACTCGTCAGTTCCCGGACCTCTCCGGTATTCCACGTGTTATCCTCGCACAGGACTGAACCGGGGGGGCCCTCTTGTCAGATCCAAAGGGAAACAATGCATCCGTGTGGCCAAATTCTGGCAGTTACAAGCGTAAATGATTCCTGAAAAAGGAAGCTGATTGATAATCAATCAGCTTCCTTTTTCAGTTGATTTCTATGTGGGAGATTAAGAGGGGAAAGCGCAGCCGCAAACTTTCACAGCCTGGAAAAATAAAGCAGAGGAGGAATGATTATGTTTAAACCAAGAATATTTTGACAATAATAAAGTCAGGAAGGATTAGGGGGGAGCTGTATGCAGCTGAAGAAAGTAAATATTTGTGGTGTCAATACATACAAACTGCCTGTGTTGAAAAATGCGCGCATGAAAGAGCTGTTCCACCAGATGCGCGATGGCGACAGTCAGGCGCGCCAGGAGATTATCAGCGGCAACCTGCGCTTGGTTCTCAGTGTGCTCCAGCGCTTTAAAAATCGCGGCGAGAATATTGATGACCTGTTTCAGGTAGGCTGTATCGGCCTCATGAAAGCTGTAGACAATTTTCAGCTGGGGCAAAACGTCCATTTTTCCACTTATGCCGTCCCCATGATAATTGGTGAAATCAAGCGCCACCTGCGTGACAACAATGCTGTCCGTGTCAGCCGCTCGCTCAAAGTGCTGGCGCAAAAAGCCCAGCAGGTGAGAGAATCTCTGACCAGAAAGCTGCTGCGCGAACCCACAGTGGCTGAAATAGCGGCCGAGCTTGAAATCAGCCCGGAAGAGGTAGTGTTCGCCTACCAGGCCAGCAATGACCCCGTCTCGCTCTACGACCCTGTTTTTAATGATTCAACCGACCCTGTCTATGTGATGGACCTTGTCAGCGACAATAGGAGTTCAGCCGAGCTATGGGTGGAAGATATCACTTTACGTCAGGCGCTGGGGCTTTTAAGCGAGCGTGAGCGCACAATTCTTGAATCGCGTTTCCTCGAAGGGCGTACACAAACCGAGATTGCCCGGGACATCGGAATTTCCCAGGCCCAAGTTTCGCGTATCGAAAAAACAGCACTGCGGCGCGTACGGCACCACCTGTCCGGGGGGGAGGGCAGCCAAAATGCGTGCTTCTAAAACGTTGGCTGTAGGTGCTTTACTCCTGATTTTGCTTTTACCGGCAGGAGCAAACCCCAGGCAGGCGGAAATGGCCCCGCTGCTTCGGCTCCATGTGCGTGCCAACAGCGATTCGCCTGCAGACCAGGCTTTAAAATACCATGTCAGGAATGCTGTGCTTGATGCCAGCGCCCAACTGCTGTCACAGGTTCACAGCGCAGCTGAAGCTGAAAAACTGCTGGCAGAGGCCCTGCCCGACCTGCAGGACGCCGCCCGGGCTGCTGTCATCGCTGCCGGTTTTTCCTACCCGGTTAGCGCCCAGCTGGGTGAATATTCATTTCCCACCAGGCTTTACGGGGACCGTGTTTACCGTGCGGGACGCTACCGCGCTTTGCAGATTTATATTGGCGATGGTTACGGGCAAAATTGGTGGTGTGTGCTCTTCCCGCCCCTTTGCTTTGTGGAAGCAGGCGGTGACGGAGCAGCACCGGCAGCAGGCGACTCTTACATTCCTCCACGACCCAGGTCGCGCCTGCTGGAGTGGTGGCAGCGCATCTTTCCGCCGCGGGCGCTGTCCTGAAATATATTCCGGAAGTGTATTAAACCCAGCGTGGAAAGTTAACACGGCTGAAACACACACAACGGAAAGTTGCAGTTGAAAAAAAATGCTGTATCCAGTATAATAAACACGGCACACTAGAACTAATAAAAAAATAATTCTAGTCTTTTTTTTTGGGGGAGGATAAATGTTCTGGACGATATCGACCCAAGTTATTGGGGGTCTCGGCCTTTTTCTTTTCGGCATGCAAATGATGGCCTCCGGATTGCAGAAAGCTGCCGGCGACAAACTGCGCAGGATACTGGAAGTCCTTACCACTAAACCGGCTGTGGCCACACTGACAGGGATTGTGGTAACCGTCCTTGTCCAGAGCAGCAGTACTACCACAGTAATGGTGGTAGGCTTTGCCAATGCCGGATTGATGACTTTGTCCCAGGCTGTGGGCACCATCCTCGGTGCCAATATCGGCACTACCATCACGGCCCAACTTGTATCCTTTAAAATCTCCGCTGTTGTCTTCCCGGCTGTGGGTATAGGCGCATTCCTCAATTTTTTTGGCAAACGGCGCCTCCACAAATATGTTGGACAGGCTATCCTCGGTTTTGGCCTCTTGTTTTTAGGTATGCTTACCATGTCGGAAGGCTTGAGCCCGCTGCGTGGGCTGCCCGTATTCTCCCAAATCATGGCGTCATTTGCCCACAGGCCGCTGCTTGGTGTGCTCTTTGGCGCCGCCTTCACAGCCCTTGTCCAGTCAAGCAGTGCCTCTACCGGGGTGATTATCGCCCTCACGCGCCAGGATTTGATTACCCTGCCGGCAGCCATTGCCCTGGTGCTGGGCACCAATATCGGCACCTGCATCACCGCGCTCCTTGCCAGTATCGGCGCCTCACTCTCGGCGCGCCGTGCCGCTATTGCCCACATCACCTTTAACATGATGGGTGTATTTGTTGCTCTGCTCGTGTTCCGCCCCTTTACTGAACTGGTCATGGATACCGGAGCTGATGTGGCAAGACAGACAGCTAACGCCCACACCATCTTTAACGTCGCCAGCACTCTGCTGGTGCTGCCCTTCTTTAAATATTTTGTTGCCCTGGTCACCCACCTGGTCCCCGGGCAGGAGCAAACTATAGAAGTCGGTCCCAAGTACCTGGATAAACGGATGCTTAAAACCCCGGCAGTCGCCATCGGCGGTACGCGTCAGGAAATTCTGCGCATGGCCAGCTTAGCCCGGGAGATGGTAGGCGAAGCCCTCCAGGTTTTCATCCGGGATGACCGCAAGCTGATGCAGCAGGTGCTGCAAAAAGAGGAACTGGTTGACAGCCTGGAGAAAGAGATTACAATCTATCTGGCCAACCTTGCCCAGCATTCTCTTACCATCGAGCAGTCACAGAGCGTCTCGGGACTGATGCACGCCGTCAACGACCTGGAGAGGATTGGCGACCACGCCCAGAATATAATCCACATGGCTGAAATTAAAATGGAAGAAGGCCTGGCTTTTTCTGAAAAAGCCTTAGAGGAACTGACAGATATCTATAGTAAGGTGGATGCCATGCTTGAACAGGCCATTAAAGCGTTTAAGAATGAAGACCTTTCCCTGGCCCGTGCTGTTGTGGAACAGGATGATGTGGTCGACCACCTGGAACGTACGCTGCGCAAATCGCATATTAACCGTATCAACGAAAAAGTCTGTTATCCGCCCGCCGGCGTAATTTACCTGGACGTACTCAGCAATTTTGAACGTATCGCCGACCACGCGACAAATTTTGCCCAGGTCCTGCTGGGCGAGTTTTAAGTGAGGTGGACCCCTTGAAAAAGAAACTGGAAAGGTTTCGCGACCAGTTCAAGGAGCATAAGATGACCCCGCAAAGACGGGTTGTCCTGGAAGCGCTCATGGAAAACACCGAACGGCACCTTAGCGCTGAGGAACTCTATGCCCTGGCAAAGGACAAGGACCCTGAGATCGGCCTTGCCACCATTTACCGCACCCTGGACCTGCTTGAGGAACTGAACATTCTGCATAAAATGAATTTCGGCGACGGCCGCAGCCGTTACGAGTTATGCCACCTGCACTCGCCCCATCACCATCACCATCTTATCTGCTTAAACTGCAGCCAGATCATGGAGGTTAAAGACGATTTACTGCAGCAGCTTGAAGATTTAATCGAGAAAAACAACCATTTCCGTATAGTGGATCATCGCGTCCAGTTTTTTGGCTATTGCGCCTCCTGTGACAACAAACAAGAGAATAAATAAGGCAAAAGCCAAGGAGGAAGAAAATGTCTGTACAAAGCCGGGCAATTCGTCTCGCATGCCTTTTTTTTCTTATCATGCTGCTGCTGGCGGGGATCTCACAAGCAGCCGGCGAGCCCGATTTCGGAGACGACACTGAAACAGTTCTCCTGCGCGGCCGTGTTATATCAGTGGAGGACGTGGAGCCTGATGAAGCCGTCCGTGACTTTATCAAGCTAGAGCAGCTGGCCACTGTTAAAATCACACGCGGCCAGTATAAAGGGGAAAGCTTTGTCCTTGTCAACTCGCTGATGGGGCACCCCCTGTTTGACCTTTACCTGACTGAAGGCCGCAATGTTATCCTCTGGGGTGGAGTGGATATAGCAGGCAATCTTCGCCAGGTTTACCTTCAGGACTTCGCCAGGGACAATTACCTCTACCTGATTACCGGACTTTTTATCCTGACATTGCTTATTGTCGGCCGGCGTAAAGGGCTGGTTACCGTCGTCACACTCACCATCACCATCCTGGCCATTTTCCGTATTCTGCTGCCACTGCTTCTGGCGGGCTACTCTCCCATCGGTTCCACCATTGTTGTGGCTGCCGCAGTCTCGCTGGTCACCATCCTGGGCCTAAACGGCCTGCACCGCAAGACTTTCGCCGCCGTCACCGGGACTGTGGGCGGCGTGCTCGTAGCCGGGTTGCTTGCGCTCTTTATCGGCAATGCTGCCAATCTCACCGGGTTTTCCAGTGAGGAAGCGCAGATGCTCATGTATATGGAGGGCGGGCCCATTGATGTGCGCGGCCTGCTGTTTGCCGGAATTATCATCGGCTCGCTGGGAGCGGTAATGGATGTGGCTGTGACAATCTCAGCCTCTGTCTACGAGGTTTACTGCGCAGACCGCAGCAAATGCGTGAGGGAGCTTGTATCCTCAGCCATGAATGTTGGGCGGGACATCATGGGCACCATGGCCAACACACTGATTCTGGCCTATGTAGGCACCGCAGCACCGCTTCTTTTGCTCTTCATGGGCTACCACATGCCCTGGGGCACAATCATCAACTCCGATCTGGTGGCCACTGAAGTGGTACGTGCCCTGGCGGGCAGTATCGGGCTTATAACCGCCATTCCCCTCACAGCGATTGCCTCCGGCCTGCTGCTTGCCCATGGCAGAACGCCCTCCTCACAAGAGTTGAAGCAATAATACAAGAAAAACGCTTCGCGCTTTTTGACATAGGTCGCGTTTTTCTTGTCCGCTAGGGGGCGCGCCCCCTTCGGCGGGTCTGCGGACCCTGAGCACCCCGCAA
>JAGXRN010000007.1 GCA_018335875.1 Dethiobacter sp. | reverse complement strand
TGCCACTATCCTCCGGGTACCAGCAAATGGAACGCCATAGAGCACCGAATGTTTTCGCATATCACCCAAAACTGGCGCGGGCGACCTCTTGTAAGCCATGAAACCATTGTTAACCTCATTGCCAACACCACTACTAAAGCCGGCTTGATCATTCAATGTCAACTGGACACACAGGAATACCCAAAAGGGATCAAGGTGTCCGATAAAGAGTTGGCGGCGGTTCATATAGAGCGTTCTGAATTTCATGGTGAGTGGAATTATGCCATTCTACCGAAAAATTGATTTTAGTTTAATATTTCACAGATCCTTAGAGTCAGTTGGCTTCAGTATGGGGTAAAGTTTACACTCTTCGGCAACTTAACTGCTGATCAGGCCATATCAGTTTCTCGGTCACTGGTAATTGGAAATTGATAAACACAATTATCCGATTTGAGGAATGGTACACATGAATTTCAAATGTTAGTTCAACACGATTTTCCAAATACTCTATAAATATTTATACTGATCCTACTATACATCGTTGGGCTGGCCCCTCACTACCGTAAGCAGTGGAGGCGCAGAGTAATACTAGATTTGCGGTATCAAGCTAGAGGTTTGGCCAACGATGCCTTGAAATTCACTGTATGTTGTAGTTCTGCTGCCATATTCCATTAGTCGCTGTAACAAAAGACTAAAAGCGGCGTGATCTAAAGTAATCACGCTTTTTTATTTTGCTTACTGTCACAAGATACAAATACTATCAAAAGCCGAGTTACAATCTAGTTTTAGATAAAATGACAGAACTAAGGATGTCAAAGAACTACTAATGAATTTCATAAAGGGAATATTTAGAGAATAAATGGGAATAATTCTATATGCTCCCAATCAAAAAAATCATTTTATTTTGAAATAAAAAGGAACGATTATTTTGGCGCTTGTCGGGAAAAAGCGGCCGCGCAAAATTCTGTCACCTATGGATTTTGGCGATGCTGCAACAAGAAGAAAATACCGCAGATCCGGGTTGGTAATTACATATATGAAAGGAGAGATTCCTACGGAAACCAATATCTCATTTGACGAGTTCCTACAGATTGAGGACAAAGTTGATGCACAGGGGGTGCTCAAACAACTAATTTCCAACAACAGCGATGCGCGTTTGGCCGAACACTGGGGTGTACCTGTACACCGCATCCAAACATTGCGGAGTAACCTTGGGTTAATCAAAGACCGCAAAGGTAAACTGATTGAAATCAAGGAACCGGAAAAATGGGGAAAAACCCGTCGTCCCAGAAAGAAAAATGCTTCCAAAGTGGCGCCTATGGATCTGGAAATATTAACGGATATCGGGCAGGAAGCAGAGGTTGAATTTGCTGTTAACGAGTTTCAGGTGGTACTTCGCGGGACGTTCTCTGTAGATGACCTGAGCGCCCGTCTCGAGGCTCTTCGCGTGATGCTACCAGTAGCATCAGGTAGTTTTCAGGTAGATATTCAGCTTAGAGAAATAGAGTAAAGGAGATAGAAAATAGCCTTGTGTGATATCGTAAGTTATGTTTACTAGGTATGTAATATCAGCAAATGCGAATTTCACCTTTATAATTCGCATTTTTTTACTTCCTGTTCTATTGATTTTTACCTGAATTCCGGCAGGTTAAAACTTCTTCTTGCCCAAGACTGTTATTCAGTGTTACCATAAGTTCTGAAGGCAACTCTTTCTCAGGATGTTTGAGGCGATACTTAAATAATTCCAGAGAAGCCGGAGGTTGTTCCTATTTTTGCTCAAAACCGGACATTTCTTGTTTCGTAAGGTAAATAATGGTATACTGAATCAAAATAAGTCATTGACTCGTTCGTATCTTCTTGTCAGGAGGGGATGGTGATTAAGTTGCATGAAATTATAAAAAACCTGCAAGATGTATTAGAACCAAGAAAAGAAATTATATTTGCGTATCTTTTTGGCTCAGTGGCAGAAGAAACAAGTAACAGGCTTAGCGATGTGGATGTTGCAGTTTATGTTAATAAAAAGAGCATGCCGGTAAGCGGCACTTTTGGATACAAAAGCGAGCTTTTAGCTGAAACAGAGAATGTAATAAAGCAAAAAGTTGACATTGTGGTTCTAAACGAGGCCCCACTTTTTCTCGCCTATAATATCCTTAAACAGGGCAAACTGATTCTCTGTCATGACGAAAATGAGAGGGTTGATTTTCATTTCTGTGTGATGCGAGACTACCTTGATTTTCAACCGTTTTTATTTGTCCAGAACGAATATTTAAAAGAGCGCCTGAAAAACGGCTCTTTTGGAGGGCTGTAATGTGGTTAAGAAAGACTTGGTTCTGCAGAAGTTAAAGGATCTGGATCGGTATTTAGGACAGCTGAGAAAGCACAAAGGAGCTAACGCTAGAGAACTTGAAGAAGATTTGGAGAAGCTGTGGATTATCGAGAGGGGATTGCAAATCTGTATTCAAATCGTTTTGGATATAGGCAATCATATCCTTGCTGAAAAAGGACTTTCTGTAGACAGTTATAAAGATATATTACAGGAGCTTGGAAAGCAAAATATTATTCCACAGGAATTTGTCCAAAAAATCAGTGGAATGGCGGGGCTTCGCAACATTCTGGTTCATGAGTACGCTAAAGTAGACGCTGTATTACTTGCCGGGATACTAAATGAAGGCTTGGATGACTTTAAACAATTTGCTGAATACGTTATTGCCGCCATTGACTGATGTCTTAATATTCTTAGCCTCTAGCCTAGCTTATAAAGCATCAGAAGACCATAAAAAACAGCCCTTGCGAGCTGCCTCAAATATAATCACTGCTTTGTCCCATTCCTTGGCATTGGCTTGGGAGTTTCCAGCCAGAAACCTCTCATACAATGCAGACTACGGACTTCACGGTTTGTATGGTTATAAGCTGGTCGCCCAAAGAATACAAAATCATAGTCCCTATAAGCATTCCACGAATCTAAACCCCTTCAAAAAACTTTTTCCTGGCAGACTCAAAGCCTTCACTGCACGATTTTTCCATCATGTTATGCGTTGCCTCAACAATCTCAGCCGCCCTCCGGCGATTATCTTCTGTCCACTGAACCTCTGAAGAGCGTATGTACTTCAAATTCTCATCGTACCAGTAGAAAACGATTTCTTCCTGGTCCTTAAAGGCCAATACCCTTTTGTATTCACTTTCGTTAAAAACATTAAACAAGCAGTCAAACTGCAGTGGCTTTGTAGAACGGTCATATATTTTTATCAAAATATGAACGAGAGGGAACCCTTCGATGTTACACAGACCCAGCTGCACCTGGCAATCTCTTTCCCGGCAATCTCTAATTGTCTCAGCATCTATATGGATATAGAACGTGCAACCGTAATTTGTAAGCACAGGTACACATCCATAGCCTGTAAACACATTTTGTAAATTCTCATCCATACGAGGCGTAAGCCTTACTACATTGTCTTGCATAGGAAACCTCCTTCCAAGAGGTTTCTTCTTTTGCAAGTAGCAATTATGAACATAGCGCATGAACCAATGATTTGATTGATTGTTTCCTGCTGCTCTTTTGTAAGGTAGAGCCTGAAATGATAGGTATTATGCATCATGTTTACCGCCTTTCTGTTAGGTAGATTATACCATGCAGAACGGGTGTTTGTACAGATATTGCCGATTTCATCCTCCACTTACAGATGAGAGTGTATTATCAGCAGGAAAGAAATATAATATTAAAGCACCTACAAGGGTGCTTTTTCTATAAATATGCTCTCTTTTGCGTTATTACCGCAGGACTTGATGAGATGTGCCTCCTGGATAAGCTACTTGAACATAATATTATCCAAGATGTATTTTTTGCCATGCTTAATTCTGATGATATATTAGCTTTAGAGGAAGAGCCTAATAAAGAACAGGTATTTAAATTTAAACTTGGTGTGAATAGCGGCTTACTTATTCTTAGCCTATGAGCTAAGAGCCAAAGGAAAAAGATACACGAATCACTTACTGGCTAATAGTACTAGATAACTATAATAGGATGGAACAACCAATTTTTTGAAGCAAGAGATTATTCAATGTTTTATTATGCAACTATTAGCGATATGGATTATTGGGTCGTTGTAACAAATAGGTATACTTCTCCTAAAACTGGGTATATGATTTGGCAACAGACGCTTCATTGGACGCCAACATCGTATTTGGCCGAGGTAAATTATCCTACCTATCAAGAAGGCCCTTCTCAATATAATTATGAGCTTGGCCTTGCTTATCAAGGATTATCATTTAAAATTTCTGGCTCAATCCCTAAGAACAAGTATGAAGCACAAAATAGTCCTTCAGAAACAAGATTTGGAGGATTTGTCGAACATCATTGGCTGAATGAAACCGGTAAAAGTTGCTTGGGAAATGGACAGTGGTTGGCGAATTCAAAAATCCGCTGGACCTTCTATATATATAAATAATCAGAAAGCATTTGTAAGGTGGATGGGTATGTATGCTTATGACTTTGAACAGTGGTCAGGCGGATATCATATACTTCAGAATTAGCATTGCAATCTGTAAATCCACATAGAATGTCTAAGCCTACTTGAATTTCGTCTGTAAAAATAGAAAAATTTTTTGAGGCACTTGCCCAAATACAAACAAAAAAATTTTTAGAATTAAGCGAAGATAATAGTGGTAACTTGGGGACATACTCCAGAATAATCTATCCAAATTCGGTCATCGGCGAAAACCATGTCAACTTTACGAGCAAGGTTTATTTTGTTAAGAATGGCAACATAGATATATATAGAGGTCCCTTTAACTCTAAAGAGGGAGGAATCCTTTTAGAACTTATACCTGAAAAAGAGAATCGTATTACAAATACAAATCAGGTTACATTTGTGTTTCTTAGCTTTTAAGTGGAAGTCTATTGAGCTTATTAAAAGTACTTGAGCTGATATTAATATGATTTTGTTCAGTAAAATCATCAAAAACTTTAGTCTTTATTAGCGAATTGCTTCCCCTATAAAGAAACCGTTGCTACGAACCCAAACATTTATACGCCTAATAAGCTATTATAAAGATATTTGGCAGGCAGCTGATCTAAATATTGCCTAGAACGCTGCTCTGGCCCGGCAGCCACCACAAATCTTTTTGTAGCGGCAGGTTCCGCAACCGCCTTTGTATTCCATTGTGCGCAGTATTTTAAATACTTTACTGTTTTGCCAAATTTCGCTGAAGGGCGTTTCCCTCACATTGCCGACTTCCATATCCATATACGCACAGGGCTGAACTTTTCCTTTAGGGCCGATGATACAGTAGGAGGTGCCAGCTAGGCATCCCCTGCCGAATCGCGTCTCCATCCCCATTTCTTTGGCAATTCTCATGAACTGTGGTGCACAGGTGGGCTTCAGCTCAATCGATACTTGCTGTTGCTTCTTCATAATTCTTTGCAACAAGTGTTCGTATCCTTCTGCACGCAGAGACTCTTCCTCGATATTTGCCCCTCTGCCTGTGGGCACTAAGAAAAAGATATGGTGGGCAACAGCGCCGAGTTCCACCGCCAGATCGGTTAGTTGCTCCACTTCATGATAGTTCCAGTCAACAACAGTGGTATGTACCTGAAACGGCACGCCAGCGGCCAGACAGTTTTTCATTCCCTGGACCGCCTGCTCCCAGGCGTCTTCATAATGACGGAACTTGTCATGCTTTTTCGGATCCTAAGCTGATTCCCACACCCATTGCTCCCGCTTCTTTTAATTGTCTTGCCACTTCCGCTTTAATCAGAGTGCCATTGGTGCCAAAGACCGGCCGCAGCCCCAGGCTGCGGCTATAAGCAACAAGCTCAATAATATCATCCCTCATAAAAGGTTCGCCGCCGCTGAAAATCATAATTTTAAAACCTGCTTTGGCTATCTCATCCAACAGCGCTTTGCCTTCTTCTGTGCTTAGTTCTTCCTCAGCTTTGACCCCTGCGTCCCGGTAACAATGGTCACAATACATATTACATGCATTAGTAGTATTCCAGGATACAATCATCTTCGACACCTCTTTTATTACAATTAATACCTGTCAGATATACTCATAATCAATACAATTAATTAGCTTGGGGAAGAGAGACAAAAATCTCTCTCCCCCTTTGCAACCTGCTATTTTTCAAACACCAATCTAAACTGAACTTGCGCTACTCCCATTGCACCCCTGTCAACTGTTGTCTGCATTAGAACAGAATCATCAAAGCTTGCAACTTCTATCTTGTAGGTTCTTGTTTTTTCTTGCGATGTGGCACCTCTTAAATTCTCCGCTGCCACTTCGGCAGGCGTAAATTCACCGGCAGTGTTTATTACTCCCAAATTCGACATAATATCGGCACGATTCATAGTAACATAAACATAAGTTATACCGTTAACGACTTTATACTGAGCTAGTTTTATCAGGTTGCTGTCAGCGCTCGATACGGTGCCTTCATCTGTTGCATGCATTGCCTTTACAGTAACAGTATTTAGTAGGATATAACCTTTTTCAAGCGCTTCCCGGAATGCTTCCTGGGTAGGTATTACATCAATTATAACCCACGGGCGTGTCGGATCCTTGAATTGTATCATCTGTGAAGAATGGAAAATATCATTACCCGTTGTTCCTGGTGTGATTTTTGGATGAATTAACAGGATATAACCTTTTGCAAGTGCTGACCGGAATGCTTCCTGTGTGGGTATTACATCAATTATTACCCCCGGACGTGCCGGATCCCTGAATTGTATCATCTGTGAAGAGTGGAAAATATCCTTACCTGTGGCTTCCGGTATGAGAGGTTTGGGTATAGGAGTCGCCTCAGTTTCTTCCGGCAAACCATCACCAGGTTGTTTTAAACTTTCTTTATTGAAAGCTAACCTGAATCTCACAGTTATCCCACCGGCGGGAATTATTACTGTTTGTATCATAACTGGTTTTTCAAGATCCTCAACCGGGTATTTTACAGTCCTGGTATTTGCTTCATTATCGTTCTCAACAACTTCAGCCGCTTCAAATTCCCCGGCTGTGTTTTGAAAACTGATCCTACCGAGGTTTGAGCTTCCCGTTACTGTTAATATTGCAAATACCTGACCACCTGTAACCTCTAAAGTGGCCGGCTTTATAATGCTATTGTCCATCTGTGATGGCAAATCGTGTTTCTCCTGTAATGCAGTTACCTCAATTGTATATGTGCCGTCTTTGATCGCAGAAGTAGCAACCGCATTTCCTATAGTAGCAAGCAACATTAGTATGGCAGTAATGCCGACAATAAACTTGTTAAAAGATTTAATGTTCATGTGCTTTCCTCCATTGTTTTTAGTAGCTTTTTCTCTAAAACCTGGCTTTAAGCTCTTTACGATTGGCATGAATTTGATTGAGTATGGTCTCTATTAAATAAATGGCCCCGTTAAACCCCATAAAGGGAGTGTTATCGTAAATACGATAATAATGACGGGGGTTAGGGTTTGCCACCTGTATCCTCACAGGTACATGAGCCCCCATTTCCAGCAAAACGCCGTCGCCCAACAATATTTCGGGCGCTACCTTACTGAGAATCACTTCCTTCTCCTCTTCCCCGGGGTTAACAGCCAGCTTATGCTCCAACGCTTTGGCAGGCCGTCGATAGCCCTCTCCGCGCAAGCTGTGGTTAACTATGACTTTTTCAATGTTGATCATAATCTCTTCAGTTAAAAACGGGTGGATGTCTGTCACAAAGTCATAACTGCCGGCTAAAATCCCGTTGAAGTTACTATAGTTGAACAAGGCGTGATTGATCCTCATCAGGTGTTTTTTACCCTGATCCAGCTGCTGATAGAGGTAAATATCGTTTGCCTTAATAGAGAAGGTTTTCGCCATGTTACGCACCCATTGAAGTGTTCCCCGGAAACCATACGGGCAGCCTATGTAATAATCCATGTCAAATCTTTCTTTTAAAATTTCAGCACATTCACTCCCTTCACCGCGTAAAACCAGGTTAAATTTGGCTCTGGCCGCATCTTCAATTTGCTTAACAGACGAATTGGCAGTAAAAACACTGTTGAGCTCAAAGCCAAAGCAGTCTTTCATGATGGATTCCACTTCTTTGCAATCGGCTGCAAAATTGTATGAATCAATGTTGCAGCCAATAATATTGTATCTATTTTCCAATTTCTCTTTAGGTGCCTTTACCATGTTTTCTGCCAGGGCTGTAAGCACCTCTCTGATACCAACTGTATAATCGCCGCGGAAACCGCCGCTTGTAAAGCAGATAAGTTTTGCCCCTATTTCCTCTTGCAAATTTTCACAAATACTTTGAATGTCGGTGCCTACTATTGAAGCAATGGAAGACGCCAACACAAAAATTACCGGCGGATTGTGAACTGCGTCCACTTCTCTGATGGTTTCCTCCAGGCGGGTACTGTCTCCCATAATAATGTCGTTCTCATCCATATGTGTGGTAAAAAGCCGGGCTTCCAGCTGAGCATTAAATTGCATCAACCCTTCCAATGCATAATGGGTTGTGCCGGCAGGGCCATATTCTATGATACAGGCGTCATTTATCGTTGCCAGAGCCCACAGTGTTCCCATCCTGTCAGACGGTTGCGGCAGGTATTTATAAAGCTGCATGGTGATAGTGCTCCTTTCCGGCCAATGTCTCAAATGCACAAACAGAGTCAGCCAGGGCCTGCATTACCAGGATAGGCACTTCAAATCCCAGCTTTTTTGCTACTCCGTCCATCGTCACCTGGACAATTCCTTTTTCCATAAGTTTGACGGGATTCTCATGCCCAATATAGATATTAGGCTGCAAAACATCGTAAAGTTGTTGCAGGGGAGCAATATTTGCAATGCGGCATACGTGGGGATTGTGCCCCATGTCCATGATTTCTTTGATATAAACATGGTCATTCGCATATAGGTCCCTGGCCTGGAGCAGTACCGGTTTCATCCCTAAACTGCAGAGAAAACTGCTGATTTCAAAAGCAAGTAAAGGGGTGTTCCCATAGATAAATGTCTTGCTATACAAAATGTTATTAGCTTTTTTAACAGCGTCTTCAGCGCTTTTTCGCAGTTGAAGAATTTCCTTATCTAAGCAAATCCCGAGCTTCTCTGCAACTGCCTTATACCCGGCGGTAATTCTGTCAAGGTTTAAGTACTTGTCAAAATATACATAATCAGTGTCAAACTTCGTTTTCATTTGTTCCGCCAAAGGCAAGGCGCTAAAGTCGGTTACTATGTTTAATGCTGCAGAGGGTGCTGCAGCTAAGGAATCCACCGAGCAACTGGAAGGGATGACAAGATTAATGCCAACGCCCTTTTGCAACAATAATTTCAGCAGTTCAGTATCCTCCACTCCATTGTAACGGTGACCCAGAATATTTATGGTTTTTGCCTGTACAGGCTGTTGCTCCATCAGGCCCGCTGCTGCCTCCAGCGTCCGCTCAATGCCGGGAATATGGTTATGGCACTTAAAATGTTCAGCCCGGACCACCATTAATTTAGCCTGAATCTGATCCTGCAGCGAATACACCAGTGCATCAAAATCTTCACCGATAACTTCCAGCACACAGGTAGTCACCAGAAGAATTGCTTTCGGCCGGTATTTCCTGTTGATATGCAAAACCGCTTTTTCCAGCTTGTCATGGCAACCGAACACTACGTCATCCTGATTAATAGCAAAAGAAAGAAAGTGATTGTCGCTAGAACCTGACGCATTGGCCCTTTCCATGGTAAACGTCTTGGTATAAAAAGTACACTCATCTGTACCCACTACCAAAGTGAACAAATCCTTTATATAACCAGCGGTTAAAGCCACACCAAAAAGGGGGCAGTGGGTACCGGGAAACTGGGCGTTTGACAACTGCTTAATGTCTTTGCCAGTCTCAACCTCTGTTAACCTTTTTAGTTTATCAAGACTGTAGCTATACACTTTCATCCTCCTTTGAAGTTGTTTCAAAAGTCTGATTATGTGCCGTTCGCCAATCCCAAAGGCATAAACATCGGCTTGCCCGTTTGTTTGTTAGTGGTAACTTCAGCTTCAACATTATAAACGCTTCTCAGCATCTCCGCTGTCAGCACCTCATGGGGTGTATCGTCCATAAACATCTTTCCTTCTTTGATAACAATCAGCCTGTTGCTGTAACGTACCGCCTGGTTTAAATCGTGCAGGACCATAATGGCTGTTATGCCTAATTCCTTGTTTAATGTGTGGATCAATTCCATGACTTCCAATTGATGGCTGATATCTAAATAGGTAGTAGGTTCATCCAGCAGAAGAACTTTAGGTTGCTGAGCTAAAGCCATGGCAATCCAGGCCCGCTGCCGCTCGCCTCCCGACAGGCTGTTGATAAACCTGTGTGTCAGCTTTTCGAGTTTGGTTTGACTGAGAGCCCACCTGACAATCTCCTGATCAGCTTTGCTTTCCAGTTGGAACATTTTACGGTGAGGCAGGCGGCCATAGCTTACCAGCTCCTCAACTGTAAAATCAGGAGGAGTAATATTGTATTGGGATAGTATGGATAATTTTTTAGCGACTTCCTTAGTGGGCAGGCGGTGAATATCGGCGCCATCAAGGTGGACTGCGCCTCCCATTTTTTCCATCAAGCGGGCGAGCACTTTTAGCACAGTAGATTTCCCTGAGCCGTTTGGCCCGATTAATGAAACGATTTCCCCTTCCCTGATATTAAATCCAAATCCGTCTACTACCACCTTCTTGTCATAACCGATCTTGAGTTCTGACGCTTTAATCATACCCGGTAAGTACCTCCCCTTCTTAACAGATACAGGAAAAACGGTCCCCCGATAATGGCCATGATAATCCCCACCGGCAATTCTACCGGACTAAAAGCAGTCCTGGCTCCTGTGTCTGCCAAAGTCAACAAAGTCGCACCAATAACAGCACTGACAGGCAGCATAAAGCGATAATCTGTTCCCACCAGCAACCTGCTGATATGGGGGACCACAAGGCCGATAAACCCTATTAAACCTACCATGGCTACCGATATGCCTGCCAAAAAAGCTGCTGTCATCGACAAAAGTATGCGGGCCAGATTAACTTTAACTCCCAGGTTTTTTGCAGCATCATCACCGAGCTGCAGCACATTGGACGTATTGATGCAGAAAATCGCTGCAATAAGCCCAACGATACTATAGGGCGCCAGGATGTTAACATGATACCAACTTTTAGCTGCCATGCTGCCGTTTAACCACATCAATACCCCTTGAATTCTGTCACTGTAAAGAATGGACAATAAAGCTATGCCCCCGCCCAAAATGGCATTCACAGCGACACCGGCCAATATTATTCTGATGGGGTCGATGCCTCGTTTCCAGGCCAGGGTATAGACCATAAATGCTGCCACAATACCACCTACAAAGGCAGCAAGCGGGACATATCGTGTCATTTCAGGAAATACCAGCATAATGGTCACTGCAGCAAGGCCGCCCCCGGCCGACACGCCGGTTAACCCGGGGTCGGCCAGCGGGTTACGCATTACTGCCTGAAGCAGGGCACCGGCGATAGCCAGATTTGCTCCCACCATCATAGCGAGCAGAGTCCTGGGCAATCTGATATCCATAACTATGACTTTGGCTGTGGTGGCTTCCACACCTATTAGTGACCTGATTATTTCACCCGTGGAGTAGCTGACACTGCCAAATCGCATGGATAAGAGCCCTGCCACCACCAGCAATCCTGAAGCAACACCAAAAACGATAAGCCGTTTAGTTAGCCGGACACTTAATTCTTTATTAGTAACTTCTGTGATATCGGTTTCAACTGTCTTTTCAGCAAGCATTATTCTCCCCCTATGGGTACATAAGTTTGGCTAAGTGTTCCAGTGAATCTATGACCTGCAAGCCGGAGTTAGAGAAAAACAGGTTCATCGGCAAGTCATAAACCCTGTTGTTTTTGTGGGCTGAAACGGCATTCCAAATGGGATTCGTAGCAAATTCTTTGTCGTATATCTGTTGAGTCTCTTCAGCAGTACCGTGGGAAATTCGGAAGATGATGTCAGGATTTAATGCAACTACCTGCTCGATGTTGAGGGGAATATTGCCGGTTGAGACCTCGCTTAGCTTGATTTGGTCGGAAATGTTTATTCCGCCAAGCTTCGCTACCAAATTACCCGCATAGGTGTTGCTTTTTTGCATCAGGAAGGAATCTGCAGTACCAAACAGGATCAGCACCTTGGGGGCGGGTTTACCTTTAGCAGCATTCAGAACCTGGTTTTCCCTGGCCCTCATGTCTCTAATCAATTGGTTGGCTTCTGCTTCCTTGCCAAACGCTTTGCCAAGTATTTCAATGCTTTTAAATGTATCTTCATAAAGCTGATTACTAATATAATAGGTAGGTATATTATGCTGTTCCATTTTGGCTTTGTTCATCTGTTTGAAATCTGTAGATATAATGACCAAATCAGCATTTAAGGATTTGATAACTTCAATATTGGGATCCCTGGGCATTCCTGCTTCCGGCAAGTCAGCCAACCTAGGAGGCAATGTGCGGCTAGTCATGGTGATCCCTACCAGTTCAATTCCCAATGTATCCATAATGATAGCTGTGGGCACAGATAGTATAACTATGCGCTGAGGTACAGTGTCCCTTTCAAATACTGTGCCGTCAGATTCTACCAACCGAAACTTGGTCGGTTGCGCCACAGGGGCTGTCGGCGCTGCAGGCGTCGGTGTCACACTGACCGAAGGTGCTTTTGCTTCTTGGGTGCCCTCATCGTTATTCTTATCGGACTCTTCTGTATCACTTGCTACAGGGATTTCAACACTGTTGTCTGGTGTTTCTCCAACGTCTTTCTCATCCGGTTTTGCTTCTTCAGTTTCCACCGCGGCTGCCTGAGTTGGCTGGTTTACAGGCTGAGATTTACCGCCGCAACCCGCCAGTGTTAAAGAAAGTATTACTAAAATAAGCAGTGCTTGTTTTTTTAACATCACTCAATCTCTCCTTTCATTTCTAAAGTTTCATTAAGAGGTCTGAGCCTGGGTTTTGCCCGTCAGAATGGTATTAGCCAGTGACATGTAAATCTTAGCCATCTCAGAATCGGGAAATGCCTCTACAACTGTTTTCCCGTCATTTTCCGCTTTTTGCACGCTTCCATCCCTGGGTATGTAGTGAATAATTTCTGTGTCAATTTCCCCGGCTGCTTTTCCCACAATCTCATATTCATTATCAACGCCTTTAGCGTTTAAAATTAAGCCTTTTAGCCGGGCATAGCCCTTGCTGCGAAATTGGCTGACAGCACTGGCAATATTGGAAGCCGCATAGAGAGACATCATTTCCCCCGAAGTTACAATCAAAACATCTTCAGCGTATCCTCCCCGCAGCGGCATGGCAAACCCTCCGCATACCACATCTCCTAAAACATCATAGATTACCACATCCGGCTGATATGTTTCGAAAGCTTTTAACTCTTCGAGCTTTTCGAAGGCAGTAATAATACCCCTCCCGGCACACCCGATACCTGGTGTAGGGCCACCGGCTTCCACACAAAGCACATTGTTAAACCCTTTAAATACAATATCCGTAAGGGATATTTCCTCTTTTTTCAACTTGATGCTGTCAAGCACCGTGGGTACCATTTTCCCACCCATCAGGTTTTTTGTTGAATCTGCCTTTGGATCACAGCCAATTTGCATCACTTTGCAACCCAAAACAGATAGGGCTGCTGAGAGATTGGATGTAGTGGTGGATTTACCGATTCCCCCCTTTCCATAAATCGCAATTTTTCTCATTTGTTAACCTCCCAGACCAATTAATTTTTTTAAAAAAATAATACCCTTCCAAGAAACAATGTTTCTTGGAAGGGTTCACCCACAGAACCACCTTCCAGAACTTTCACAGTAAAGCTTAACTTAATAAATTATTACTCCGCCGGCCCACCCGGCTGGTTTTCATTGTCAACAACATAACGATACTGCTTGCCGCAATGAATTATGACTTCTTTTTGACCTCTTTTTAAAAGCTTGATTTCTATCTTCATTTCGCCATAACCGTTATGTAGAAATAATGACTCGTAAAGCTGATACATTTTAGTTAGAATCTTTTGGTGACTTTCGTTTAACATGCTAACTCAACTCCCTGTTAATGGCATGTCGGTAAAATTTCATCCTAAAGAGTGGTAGTCCAGAGCTTTTTTTAAATCTGCCGTGCCTCGGCGTGAAAATACCACCGGCAAATTCCTCTTCTTAGCCTGTGATTTTATATCAGCCATCAGGGCGTGACCCAAATAATCGTAAAACATTAATACCATATCAACCTGTTTGGGAATCTTTTTATCTTGCACCTTGCGTCCATCCCAATGAATAATTTTCTCACAACCGTATTGTTCAAGCTCTTTTGGAATATTGCCTAACCGGTCTGCGCCTACCAATAATACCGTCATATGTATCAGCTCCTGACATAATTAAGCTAACTTAAACACTAACGCTCTTTCACTATTAAGATTCCTTATTAAACAGCAACAGATTTAATATATGTATATTCAGTGAGACTGATATTCATTCTCACTGATTTTAATTATATTACTATTTAAATAACTTGTCAATGCTCTTTCATATTAAAAATATGCCTGTTTTTGTTTGGCCTTCTCTCATTTGACCCAATATTTGTTATTAGAGCAATAATAATTAAAAATACAAGAACTGTTTAACATGTATAAAATCATTCATCTCTACAAAATATATTTTCAGAATTCTTAATAGGAGGTAATATTTATGGAGTCCCGCGCACAACGGCAAGAAGACTCGATAACGAGGGTAAAATGTGTCGTAGACACCTGTGAATTTAATGATGAACGCAATCACTGCCTCGCTTCATCTATTGAAATTCAACCGCCTAACGCGTCAGACACTGAAGAGACCGACTGTGCTACTTTCCGCCCCAAGCATTAATCTTTCTAAGACGTGCAAAGGCACGTCTTTTTCGTATAAAACAAACCACCCACTCATAATAAAGTGGATGGTCGTGGTCACGAAATGGTCACGGAAGCTTTAAAATTTACTGTTTTTTGGCGAATCTAACAAACGTTCTCCTGCGGGGAAAGCCTTATTTTACGGGCGTTTTGGCCCTTTTTGACACTTAAGAAACTTAGTGAAAAACCGTTTTTTTGGGATTAGGAATCCGTCGCTCTATCCCCTGAGCTACAAGCGCATGTAAAGTTATTATACCCGAAAAACCCTTATAAATCAAGGACTTTTGAAATTCAATGATTTCCAGTTTAATCGTATATTATGTTTACTAGCGCCGATTTCACCCCACTTTGTCGCATTTTTCACTTGACGATTTTCACAGCTTGTTGGTTTACCATAGCATCGAACACATCGACAGCCTGCCTCTGTAAAGACGGAACTACATGGTTGATTATGGCTAAAATAGACTGAAAAAGAGTGCCTGGAACCATCGATGCAGGTCTCTTTCCATTTCTTTGGTGTGCACACTCCCGTTTCGTTCAGCGTTATGCTCACGGCATTTTCGCCGGCACAATCCGGGAAGACCCGGAACCACGCTTCGATTTTGCGTTCCCGATCCGAACACGGCCGTTAAGCCCTCCAGCGCCGATGGTACTTGGGACGTTGGTCCCCGGGAGAATAGGTTTCCGCCAGAGCCTTATTTACGATGCACTGAGGACAATCGGTGCGTCGTTTGTTTTTATACCCCGCACCTCCCAGGGATGCGTTCCATGTCGTGAGATTAACCAGTATGCCATTACCCCTTTATTCAGAACAGAAAACAGGTGTTGAAGCTTACAAGCCACGGGTGAACTGGAAAAGTGTATACTTTCTTTGCGTCCAGGATCATTATGAAAAGTTAGATTTTTGCAAAATTTATGCCTAAACCCTTTATTTAAGTTCAATGTCATGAGTAGAAACGCATTCTTACAATTTTGTAAGCCTTTCAAAGCATACTCCAAGAGCATGTTGCTGTGATATACTGATAGTAAATTTAATGCAGTAAGAGGTTGTTGCTATGGGAACAAAGTTACTACTTGTTGAGGATGATATATTTTTACAGGATGGCCTGTGCGAGCTGCTGCGGCGCGAAGGTTATTCGATTGATTGCGCCGGCACGTACAAGGAAGCGCGATGTTTTGCAGCAGAAAACACTTACTCCCTGATTATTTTGGACATCGTCCTTCCAGATGGTAATGGGCTCGATCTCTGCGCCACTTGGCGCAGCGCCGGGAAGGACACTCCTATCCTCTTTTTAACCGCAAGAGATGATGAAATACAAGTCGTGCGGGGACTCGATGCGGGCGGCGACGATTATGTGACAAAGCCTTTCCGCATGTTGGAATTGCTTTCGCGTATCCGTGCACTGCTCAGGAGGAATCAGACTCTACTTTACAATAAAGGCGGATTGCGAATTGACTTACAAAAAATGAGCGTCTATTACAATGATGCCCGAGCGGGTCGGGCAAATCGACTTTTCTGCACATTCTCGGTGGACTGGAGTATCCAACAGGGGGGAAGGTCCTTTATCAGGGTGAGGATCTCTTTGCCTATAACGACAATCAAATTTCTATTCTGCGTCGGCGCAGGTTTGGCTTCGTGTTTCAGGCATATAATCTTGTGCAGGAACTGACGGCCTATGAAAATATATTGCTGCCTGTGCTGCTGGACAAGAAAAAACCGGACGAAAAATACGTTTCAATGCTAATTGAACTACTTAAAATAGAAGATCGACTGCATCACCGCAAGTACCTGGAAAGTTATTTCTCCTCTTTCTTCTATCCCGCGATTGGCAATATTGTCACCACCACGGCAGGATTGAACGCACTTGGCTTCGACCTCCCTTATGCAGCCCTTTCGGTCACTCTCGCTGAAAGTCCGAACGCTGCGATGGAGGAATATCTGGAAACAAATCTCTCGCTAATTGCAGCGCGGTCACCCGGTGTGAAGCTGTTTTCGTATGTAGCTCTGGCAAGAGAGAACAGAGAGACGGCATACGGCCTGCTAATTGCAGCGGGGGCGGTGGTGACCCTATTCTTTGCCATCTGTGCCAGCATGGTTAGCAACGCTCTTTCAGCCCGTATTCGTGCGAGCAAGCGAGAGATTGGCACCATACGCGCGGTCGGCGCATCCGAGCGAGAGGTATTGAGCTCGTATTTGTGGCAGTTGGCGTCCATGTTTGCCTGGGGCACAGCCATCGGTATGGCTGTGCAACTGACGCTGTGCGGGTGGTTGCTTACCAAGGGTTATATCACAGCTGGTAAGGCTCTCCCTCCTGTTTGGCAGCCGCTCCTGTTCGTCGCGGTGTTGTTTGGGATATGCTTCCTGAATGTCCGCTCCAAGGTTGTCAACATCGTCAGGAGAAGTATCGTGGAAAACATCCGCGAACTGTGAGGAGAGGGATACTAGATGAAAAGAGTTCTTTGCTTCTTTATCATAATGCTGCTCTGCTATATATCGAAGACGGCTATTGTTTCCGCCACAGGACCGGTACTAGTTATTGATACCAAGTATGTTTATGAAGGAATGGAGAAAAGTTATGCGCAAGGGTATCTGCCCACAGTGTCCGACGGTAAAGCAAAAATAGTACTCCCTCTGCTGTCTGAAACGGTAGCAGGCACCCTAACTGCCACTGTCAAACTGGGTGAGCCGGCAAATTCTCCTTTCATCTTCAAAAATTATGAGAAGCAGTTTAGCAAAATGAGTTTCACCTTTGACAGCGGAACTGTAGAATGCTACTTAATCGAATTTTCACTTGCATTGTCTGCAACGCGTGCTAACGGAAATTATCCCGTTACCATCAGTGTAAGGGGGGAGACTGTTAACGGAGAAACTTTTTCGCAGGAGTTTATGCTATATGTCCATATCAACGACGGCATCGATCCGCATGCATCTAAGCCTGAGCCAATAAAAACGCCATCTTCTCAACCCAAGCTGATGGTGGATAGCTATAAACTGGATCGCAACTTTCTGGAAGCGGGAGAAAGTGCAACGGTTACAGTGACCATACGAAACACCAGCAACTCACAACAGGTCAAAAATATCAAACTTTCCTTTTCAGAGAGCAGTGGGGATATTTTACCCGTGGGTACAGGCGCTGAATACCGCAGGCAGATTGTCCAAGGCGATACTTATACCTGGAGCTTTGTGGTGACGGCAACAGCAACGGCGCAGTCCAAACCTCATCTGGCAACCATTATGATGGAATATGAGGATGGTGACGGCAATGCACTTAGTGCCTCTGACCGCATAATCCTGCATCTTCGTCAACCTGTGCGACTCGAATATGAAGAACCTTCTCTTCCGGTTCGGTTGACACAAGGAGATACGCCGACCTTTGCAATGACGCTCATGAATCTCGGTAAAAGCACTATTTACAACGCTTTGCTGAAATTTGAAATTCCGGGACTCAGCACTGGCGGCAGCGTGCTCGTTGGCACAATACTTCCAGGTAGTTCCCAAACGGGAAGAACTAACTTTCGAGTGGGATCAGGTGTGCTGGGCGCAGTTTCGGGAAAGCTGTTTTTGTCCTATGAGGACGATTACGGTGAGTATTATAAAAAAGAAATCCCTCTTTCCACCAGCATTGAAAAGAAAATGGACATTGCAGCTTCTGCTGATGCGGGAGCATCGTCTCCAACATCCAAATTACCGTGGATTGTTATTGCCGCCGGCGGCGCGATTCTTCTTGCCATGATCTACTTTTTGATATCCCGTTGGCTTAAACTAAAAAAGGCGCGGGAAGACGACGAAATGAGATTGTAAAGCGGCAAAACAATAAAATTTCTTCAACTTCCGTACCAGCATCACGGGCTCCCCTCAGCACTTCACTGGCCAGCACGCAGGTATTGACGTCATTCTTTATTTTTTTTATTGGAGTATGAATGTGTTTGCACGAAAGCCCAGTAAAAAAACTCATAGCAGAGAGACAAAAAAAATACCATCCACCTAAAAAGTGGATGGTCGAGACAATAAAGGTATTGGCAAACCATGTTAATACTTAGAAAACCTCCCGGCCAATAGGGATATCCCATTCAGAATGGCCGTCGGACCAGAGTGCTCCTTCCACTAATACCAAGCTAATACTTAAACTTTTCTTCATAGTTATCCCCCTTTGATTTATTTTGGAGATTTAAACCCACGTGCGTTTGTGTTTATTGTAATCACTTATTACTCATTAGACCTATTATCTCATCAAAGAGTTTTTGTTAATATATTAATTATTTATGAATGCTTCCTCAAGTCCTTATTGATAATACTGGTATACTCCACAACCATATCCAACAGCTTAGGAATACTGTCAAAAACAATTTGGTCTTCAATTTTGTCGTATTCATGGACTATTCTGTTTCTCATCCCGGTGCATGGAGCCAGCTCCGCCGCAAAGCTTCGGGGAAGAATACCCACTTCGCCGAGGATTGTAAATGAAGCAAAGTAATCTTTTGGCGGTGGGTGGTTTTCTCTCACGATAAGCAGCGAGTTAATATCCACCATATTTTCCACAATTAACTGAACCAGTCTCTCGCCGGTACGCCTGATAAAATAATTAGAGGCATACTGGTCAAATGTATATTCCCTGAACGGTTCTAATTCGGCGCTATATCCGGTAAGGTTAGTTAACTTTCGGCGGATTACATGTAATTGTTCCATTTTTTACTCCTCCGGCAAAGTTTTCCAGGTAGTTATCTGCAAGCTTAAAGATTTTTTGCATGTCATGGTACTTTTTGATCGTCTCAGTGTAAAACTGTAGAAATACTTCGCTCACAGGACAATAAATTATCTCATAATTCGATATCACCTGAAAGTTTAGCAGTGGGTCACTCTTATTTAACACTACTATGTCCAAAGCAACGTCGGGAAAGATGTTCATCAATTCACGGATAACAGCGGTGTAATCGTACCCGTTGTCGCTAAACAACAAACCCAGGTCCATGTCGCTGTCTTCCCGATGCTCTCCGGTAACACGCGAACCGAACAGTAAAATCATGGCAATATTATTTTTTTGTGCAAACTTGTCCAGTGCATCAGAATTAGTATGCATTGCGGCGGCCTCAATTCTGTAAATATTTGGACACTTTATATTATTATAATGTTTTAGTGCATGAAAAGAAAGTCCCCTAAGCTTTTTTGTCTGCTGCTTACTACAACAACAACACTCACTGCAACAATTAATGCAGCTTATGTGCCCATCCCACCAGGCGCTCGTCTGCCATGAAAGGAGCTAAAGATAAGAATTTCCTTTTGCGACAATTACATATTATCACTATTTCTATGCCAGGCAAACCCTTATTTAACATTAAAAGCCATTACCTGAGAATAATCATCATTAAAGAAGGTGCCGCCCTTTACTATATTGAACCTCACCGTCATCTATTAAAGGTCCAGCGTGTATTATGCCTACTAGACCCAGTTCAATTATAGATCTTCTGTTGGCAGACGCAAGTGGCAGGTGTCGTTGAGAAGCGCCAGTTTCCACAGGCCGGGCATTTCTTCCAGTACTGTAATGGAGGCAGTGTCAATTTTTATCCTGGACACCATGGGAAGTTGCATTCCCAGCAGCAGGGCCACTGCTGTCCTGATTACACCGCCATGGCTGATGGCAACACAGGTTGATCCATCTTTAAGGCCCGATATTATTTCTGCAAGCGCGGCGTCGACCCTGTCAGCAAGCTGCTGCAGGCTTTCCCCGTCGGGCGGGCTGTATTTTAAGGGATCAATGCTCCAGTCTGTAAAATGACGCTGCGAATCTGAGTCCATATCTGCGTATCTTAAACCTTCCCAGCGGCCGAAACACATTTCCTTCAGTCCTTCCGCAATCTGCGGCATAATGCCGTGACGCTCCGCAAGCGGCGCGGCAAATTCTCTCGCCCGTAGTTGTGGCGAAATATAAATCCTCTGCACAGGGCCGCTTAAGGCGTTTGCAACCTGCTGTGATTGCAAAACACCGTAACTGTTCAGAGATACTTCACTTGAACCCTGTATACGGTATTCACGGTTCCACTGAGTTTCACCATGCCGGACAAAAATGAGTCGTAATACTGTCATCACCCCGCAATTACTTTGTGTAAAGCAGCTAGAAGTGCTTTATTTTCCTCTTCTGTACGTACTGCGACACGGAAATGCCGGGAGTCCAAACCGTGCCAGTTTTCACAGCCCCTGACCAGGATTCCCTCCGTGAGCAGTTCCTGCTGCACCAGAACAGCCGGTTTCTCCTGGCTTTGCAGCAGGATATAGTTGGCAGCGGGTGGATATACTTCAAGTTTGGTCAACCGGCGCAATCCTGCTACAAGCCTCCCGGCAAGCTTCTCCATCTTCTCTGCCGTCTTGTGGGGGAAAAGAGGGTCGGCCAGGACAAATTCCCCGGCGAGCTGCGCGAGAGAGTTAACACTCCACGGGTCGCGGAGAGCACGGAGCTTTTCGAGCATGGGGCCGGGACCGGCCAAAAAGCCAAGGCGCAGGCCGGGGATAGCAAACATCTTTGTCAGTGAACACAGGACAAGGATGTTCTCCGGAGCAGGTGCAGACAAGAGCGTTTGCCTGTCATAGCCCGGGTTAAATTCCAGGAAAGCCTCATCCACCAGCAGCAGCCCGTTCCCTGCCGCAACTTCTTTTGCAATGGCAAGTATTTCCTCTCTGTTAAGCAGGGTGCCTGTGGGATTGTTGGGATTGCACAGTATGACCAGCCCCGGCCTCTGACGTCGGACTTCAGCGCAGAAACTGGCCACATCAAGCTGAAACCCTGATTCATTCACTGTCTGGTAGTGGAAAACCCGGCAACCTGCGGCGAGAGCCGCTTTTTCGTAAAGGGTAAAGGTGGGAACAGAAATAAGGACAGACGTTGGAGCAACAGTACGCAGAAGCAGATAAATCAGCTCGCCGGCGCCGTTACCGGGAATAAAGTCAGTGCGGGGTCTGTAATGCTCCCTGATGGCAGCGCAAAGCCGCCGGCAGGCAGGGTCTGGATAACGGGTAATTTCGGGCAGCTTCTCCACCAGATAGTCAAACAGTCCCGGCGGCGGCCCCAGAGGATTGATGTTGGCACTAAAATCGAGGATGCCATCGGGTGGTAATCCCGCCAACTCAGCCGCTGTCAGGATATCGCCGCCATGACCGTGAGGATGCATTTTTTCATCTCCCATCTCAATTCTAAAAAAGTATATAAGCTGATAACAGTGCAGTAAATTCATGGATTTCACAGGCTGCGCCAAGCAGGTCGCCGGTGACACCACCGAACCAGCTTTGACTGGTTTTTCTCAACAGCAGAAAAATAATTACCTGTATTAAGGCAAAAATAAGCACCCTTCCGCCCAGGCTGAGCCATCCAAGCAATGCAAAGAGCGTAAAGCTGACAGCAAGCTGGTAAAGACCGGTACCTTCCACAAACGACTTAGCCAGTCCCTGACCGGCACGCGCGTAGCGGCTTGTGGCCATCAGTGCCACCATGGCCGTCCTGCCAGCCACCGGCGCCATAAAAAGAACAGGCCACTTAATCTCCGGTGAAAGAGTGGCAAGCGCCGCTGTTTTTAGCAGCAGCAGCAAAACGGCTGCCAAAACACCAAACGCACCCACTCGGCTGTCCCGCATGACATCCAAACGTTTTTCCAGGTTGCCCCGTACACCCAAGCCGTCAAAAGTGTCCATTAAACCGTCCAGATGCAGGCCGGCAGTAATTATAACCCAGGCCGTCACAGTAAGAACAGCGGTAAGCAGTGCCGGCAGTACTTTCCCTGCCATAACAAAGAAAAGGGACAGCAGGGCGCCCACTATGCCGCCGGCAAGAGGATAGTATACTGTGGAGACACACAGGTCTTCTTCGCTTACATCTGCGTTACCGCCGCCGTAGGGAAAGATTGTCAGAAAACGTAAGGCCAAAAAGAAACGTTTCAAACCGGCGCCACCTTCCCTGCCAGGCATACCGCCAACACCTTCACGGCGAGCCCGATGATTAAAAAGAAAATTGAAGTTAACCGCATCAGCGACACTGTGGCAGGGATATCTCCCGCCTCGGCGCTCCGGCCGTCTGCATACAGCAGCGGTCGTTGTGACAGCCGGCCGCCATAGCTGTTTTCCCCGCCCAGCGTTACGCCGAGCGCACCAGCGACCAGTGCCTCAGTAAGCCCGCTGTTTGGACTGGGATGTTTCCTGCCGTCAAATTTGACTGCGTGCCAGGCTTGCCGGGCATCCAGGCGCAGAAACACGCAAGCCAGCAGCATCACCGGCACCGTCAACCGTGCCGGCAGCCAGTTGGCAAAGTCGTCCAGTCTGGCGGCAACCCGTCCAAAATACAGGTAACGCTCGTTTTTATAGCCAAGCATAGAGTCCAGTGTATTGACCGCCTTGTACAAAAGCGCAAGCGGCGCCCCGCCGATTATGGCATAGAAGAGGGGCGCCGTAACGCCATCCACCGTGTTTTCAGCCACAGTCTCCACAGCAGCCCTTGCCACCGCGCTCTCCGGCAGCTTGTCTGTATCACGCCCCACAATCAGGGATACTGCGCTGCGTGCGGACGGTAAATCGCCACAGGCCAGTGGCTGCCACACAGCGCCTGCTGCCTGGGAGAGGCTGCGTCCCGCCAGAGTCGTGGCGAGCAGGACCACAATAACTACCTGTGCTGCCAGTGTGTTTAACCTGACGGCAAAAGCGACAATCAAAACTGTGACAAGGAGAGTGCAGAAAAGCACCACAGTTACGAGCAGCAGTCCGCGCCAAAAAAGTGCTGCCGCTGTCTTTGCCGGATCGTAAAGCCGTTTTTCAAGCCATGTTATCAGACGGCCGATACAGACGACGGGGTGGGGAAACCAGGGCGGGTCGCCTATGGCCTGGCCAAGCAGGAAAGCACTTATTAACAGCAATTAGGCTCCCCCCTTGATTTTAAGTGAGAGACCGGCCACAGCGAGAAAAACACTATCGGCACGAGCTGCCACAAGCTGGTTGGCTCGCCCGGCCAGGTCACGAAACACCCGTGCCAGCGGAGTATCCGGCACAATCCCGCAGCCAACTTCATTGGAAACTATTACAGTAGAAAATGAAGACCGACGCAGTCTCTCGCAAAAAAGCTCAAGCCCGGCCAGGATTTCATTTTGCAGTTGGCTTTGTTCACAGACCGATGACGCCTCACTGTAACTCTGCAGCAGGCGGTTGGAAAGCCACAGCGTCAGGCAGTCCAGAACTACAAATTGAATCCCCGGCGGCAGCCTGTCCAATTCCGCATCCAGGTGAAGAGTTTCCTCCACAGTCAGCCAGCTTTCCGGGCGCCGCCTGCGATGGACCTCAACCCTCTCTGCCATTTCTTCATCGTACACCGCCGCGGTGGCGATATAGGCCACGGGACCGCCGCTGCGGGAGGCTATTTCTTCCGCCAGCCGGCTTTTACCGCTGCGTGCGCCGCCTGTGATAAAAATAAGTTTCTCTAAGCCTTCGGGCATTTTCCTCTTTCTCCTTTGCGGCCGAATCTCTGGCAGGCAGCTACAAAACGCTGCGCCACAGACGGATTGCTTAAAAAATGCAGGTGGATATATGAGCCGGCACAATTGTTCACAAGTTCCCCCGCCGTCCCTGCTTGCGGCAGCTTGTGATACAGGGGTACAGGGCCGGGCCCTTCAATATCCGACCAGTGGAACTCGTGGCCGCGGCAGGTCTCGCCGGGCTCCAGGAAAAACGAGCGCCTCGCCGCCGTCACTTCAGCATATCCGAGCCCCTGGCGCCTGTCCCTCATTACCGCACGCCCGGGAAAAACACCGGCCATGGGGAAAGGGCGGCCCTCAAAGTCCACCAGTTCACGGCACAGGTACATGTAGCCGCCGCATTCGCTATAAACCGGCATCCCCTCCAGTGCGGCGCCGGCCAACTCGTCACGCAGGCTTTTATTGGCGGCCAGCTTTTCTGCAAACATCTCAGGGAAACCCCCGCCGATATAGATGCCGTCACACCCTTTTGGCAGGGCGCCGTCCCTGAGCGGTGAAAACCAGGCCAGTTCAGCCCCGTACGCTGTCAAAAGCTCCAGGTTTTCAGGGTAATAAAAATTAAATGCTTCGTCACGCGCCACCGCAATGCGGCAAATCGTGTCAGCGGCTTGGCGGGGGAATACAGAGCAGGCCGGGGACGGCAGCGGGCCGGCCTTTGCAGCCGCCTCCATAATGGCTCCCACGTCCACAGTGCGCTCTACAATCGCCGACAGCTTAGCGAGCATTTGCCTTAAGCCCTCCATTTCACTGGTGGGGAGCAGGCCCAGGTGCCGCTCGGGGATGGACACGCCTGCGTCTTTTGGCAGGTAACCGAAAACCGGCAGGCCCAGGTGCTCCCGGACAGACTGCTCGAGCAGCCGGAAGTGGCTCTCGCCTGAAACATAGTTAAAGATTACGCCGGCAAACCGAAGAGCCGGGTCAAAATGTATGTAGCCGCCTACCAGTGCCGCCGCGCTGCGCGCCATTTTGGCGCCGCTTGCCACCAGGACCACAGGCGTGTTTGTTATTTTGGCTATGTGTGCGGTACTCCCCACTTCACCCTGGCCTTTCCGCCCGTCATAAAGGCCCATTACTCCTTCCACAACAGCCAATGCGCCCTCCGGGAAGCCTTTGCCAAGCACTTCCAGCACCTGATCAGGCGGCATCAGCCAGCTGTCCAGGTTGCGGGCCGCAGTGCCGGCGGCAAGGGTATGAAAGCCGGGGTCAATATAGTCGGGTCCCACTTTAAACGGCGCAACAATGCGGCCCCTGCGGCGCAGCGCAGCTAATAGCCCGGCCATCACCGTCGTTTTGCCTACACCGCTGTTTGTGCCGGCCACAATAATCCTGTCCACACAATCACCCCATACAAACAATGTCAGGAAATCCCGCCTTTAATTTTTCTTAAGACGCGGTTATCAGCAGGGCATTAACCGCAGCTGCAGCCACGGTACTGCCCCCTTTCTCACCGCGTATCGTAATCCAGGGAAAGTCAAAAGTTGTCAACCACTCCTTGGATTCGGCGGCGCCGACAAAACCAACCGGTGTGCCGATTACAAGAGCAGGGCGCACTTTTCCGGCGGCAGCAGCCTCAAGCAGGACAAAAAGTGCAGTCGGGGCGTTGCCGATAACAAAAATCCCGTTTTCCGGCTGCTCCGCCATTGCCAGGGACATGGCAGCAGCTGCGCGTGTAGAGCCATTACTCTTTGCCACCGCCGCTATTTCAGTGTCGTGGATGCGGCAGGATATTGTTAAACCAAATACTTCGGCAAGCCTGCGGTTGATGCCTGCCCGTACCATTTCCACGTCACAGTGAAGCCTGCCGCCGCCTGCCAGTGTTCTTGCCCCGCTTTCCGCCGCCCCTGTATTAAAGGCGATTATTCCCGCGAATGACGGATCCCCGGTGGTATGGACCACACGTTTGGCCACCGCTTTTTCAAAGCGGTCAAAACTGTACCTGCCCAAATGTTCTTCGACGATTTCCATACTTCTCTTTTCAATTTGCTGTGGATTTCTGATATAGTCCATATTTGCCTCCTTAGCTGTGGGCTGCATCCACCCGGTCCCAGACAATTTGCGCCATGCGCTGGTCTATCCCCAGCACCGGCGCCGGCACAAGACGCATGTGCGGATACTTCGCCGCCTCCGCCGCCAGGATTGCGGGGATATCTTCCTTGATGTGGACTCCCTCGCAAAGAAAGACGGGGACAATGATCACTTCTTCCACTTCGGTCGCGGCAAGCATACCAAGCGCGGCAGGCAGGTCAGGGGCGGCAAACTGCAGGTAAGCATGAGCGACAATGGCGCCGCCGCGTTTTTCACCAACCAGGCCACATAGCCTCTCCAAAGCTTTATTGGCTTCATCCCTCCTGCTCCCGTGCCCTACAAGTAAAATTGCTTTTTTCATAAGCTCCTCCATGTCTGTTTTAAAATACTTTTTTTAACTCCTCAATTACCTCTGATGCGGTTAAACCAGGCGCTGCCGATGGGCGGCTGATAAGTATGACCGGAATTTTAAGTTCTCTCGCCGCAGCCACCTTTTCCACCGTCCCCCCTGCCTCCCCGCTCTCTTTGGAGACAATAACATCGGCGCGGTATTCAGCAAACAGCGCCCGGTTGAGCGTCCGGCTGACCGGGCCCTGCATAGCCACGATTGACGCGGGAGCAAGGCCCAATTCCCTGCATTGGTTGATACTGCCGGCATCCGGCAGTACCCTGGCCACCACTTCTTTGCCCGCGGGCAGGGCAGCCATAAATTCACTGAGATGCCGGGTGCCGATGGTAAGAAACAATACATTGCCCATCTTAGCGGCCATTTGGGCTGCCGCCGTAAAACCATCGGCAAAGAAGACTCCTGCACCGGCAGGTATACCCGCGGCAGGCCGTTCACAGCGCAGATATGGCACCCCGGTCGCGTTAGCAGCTTTTTGGGCTTCGCCTGAGGCCTGCACGGCAAAAGGGTGAGTGGCATCAACCAGCACACGCACACCTCTATCGCGGATCAGCCTCTCCAGCATGCCCGCATCAAGCGCCCCCTGCAGGACAGTGCATTCATGCCGGCTGCGCAAAAGCTCGGCGCCATAATCACTGACAGCGGTGGCAATGAGTGGTATGCCGGGGAAAGCGGCGCACAAAGATGAGACCAGCTTGCGGGCGTCTTTCGTCCCGCCCATTAACAGGATCATAACATGTACCCCCGCGGAGTTACCATGCGTCCATGGAGCACCGTGGTCCGGCTGTTTCCTACGACCACTGTTGTGAACATATCCACGTCGTCCACGGCCAGTGCGCCCAATGTGGTCACACTGTGTTCCTGCCCTCGGCGGCCGCAGTTGCGTACTGTGCCGGCCACAGTGTCCGCACTTTTGTGCTGCAGCATAATCTGCCTTGCCTGCTCCAGGTGCTCAGACCTGCCGCGGCTGCGCGGATTATAGATGACAATAACAAAATCGGCTGCGGTGGCAGCTTCCAGTCGCCGGACAATGGTCTGCCACGGAGTCAGCAGGTCCGAGAGGCTGATTACTGCAAAGTCATGCATGAGCGGGGCGCCAAGCACGGCGGCGGCCGCACTTGCAGCGGTGACGCCCGGTATAATAACTATTTCGAGATCATCCGGAGCCGCCTCCAGAATCGGGCCGGCCATGCCGTAGACACCGGGATCGCCGCTTGAAATGACTGCCACGTGTTTCCCGGAGGCCGCCAGCTCCAATGCCTGTCGGGCACGATCCACCTCTTTTTTCATGCCGGAGGAAATAACTTTTTTCCCCGTTAACAGCGGTTCCACCAGTTTAACATAGGTGCTGTAGCCCACAATCACCTCGGCCTGCTGCAGTGCCTCCAGGGCCTCCACCGTCATGGCCTGTTTATTTCCCGGCCCCAGCCCGACCACGGATAATCTGCCTGGGCTATGGCCACAGTTACTCCGTCCACTTTCTGTTTTGTCACCAGCAGCCTGTCGCTGCCGGCTGCCAGCATCGCCGTCGGTTCGCATACGCCTTTCACCCCCACTGTCTGGTATACAAAAGCTGATTCCAGGTACGAAAGCGGCAGCCTTCGCACTTCCTCGCCGCTGAAAAAACGGATTGGCAGCTTAAAATATTCTGCTGCCTGCAGCAGCCCCTGTTCGTCACTTTTAAGGTCGATACTGGCCAGCCCGGCCAAACTCCCCGCCGCCAGGTTAAAGCGGGCCAAAACGCTTTCAATTGCTTTTATAACCTGTGCGGCTGTAATGCCGCGCCTGCAGCCAAGGCCAAGATAAAGGTCGGGCGGCCTCAGGTACAGGTCCTGGCCGTCGCTGCCCGGGTAGCAGGCAAGATGAGTCAGCAGCGCGCGGCAGGTAATCTTTCCCTTCAGTTCTGCAAATTGCGAGAGCGGGTAAAAGCAGAGGCCGGCGGCAGAGTACTCTGTCAACTGCGGGAGGTCGGAAAACACGGCCACGGTAACGCCTTGCAGCATGGCGGCATTGAAATCCCTGACACGCTCAAATGGCTCAGGCACAACCCCCATTTCCGCGGCAAAAACATCCACAGCCTTTAAGCCCGCGACATCAGTAGCCGTGGTGATAACCGGAACCGCCCCCAGAGACTCAGCCAGCAGGCACGCCAGCTCGTTTGCCCCTCCCCAATGGCCGGACAGCAGGGATATGGCGTGCCTGCCCCCTTCATCAAGGAGCACCACAGCAGGGTCTGTAAGTTTGTTTTGTAAAAGAGGAGCCAGCAGGCGGACGGCAATGCCTGTCGCCATAATCAAGACCAGGGCGCGCCGGGTGGTAAAATTATCTGCAACTGCCTCCCGTAAAGAGGCATAGGGCAGAGCCTCATCATCGGACTCCACAAGCTTCTGCGGCAGGTAAGCCGTATACCCGGTGATTGCGGCAATTCTCAGCGCCAGGATCCTCCCCTGCGGAGTCAGGGCGATTACTGCACCGTTCATTTGTCCTTTCCCTGCCTGTAACCGTGGCTGAACTCAGGGGCATAAAGCCGCGACGGTGAAAAGCTTTCGCCGGACAGAAAGCCGCCCACAAGGATCATGGCTGTTTTGTCGATACCTGCTGCGTGGACTTTGGCCGCAATCTCGTCCAGACGCCCGCGTATTATTTTTTGCTCTGGCCAGGAAGCCTTCTCCACTACTGCCACCGACGCGTCCGGTGTGTAGCCCGCCGCCAGCTCCTCAACCACACGGTCAATCATGCCGACGCTGAGAAAAATGCACATGGATGCCCTGTGTGACGCCAGCTTGCGCAGGCTTTCTTTTTCAGGCACAGAAGTCCTGCCCGCCAGTCGCGTGATAATTACTGTCTGGGTTACGCCGGGCAGTGTCAGTTCCCGGCCCACAGCCGCCGCCGCCGCCGAATACGATGAGACACCGGGGACAATTTCACAGCTGACGCCGCGGGAGGCAAGGACATCGATCTGTTCCTGAATAGCACCGTAAAGGGCGGGGTCCCCGGTGTGCAGGCGCACTACTTTCCGGCCCTCTTTTACCGCGGCAAACATCAGGCGGATTTGCTCATCGAGATCCAGTCCGGCGCTGTCCACCAGCCGCGCAGCCGGGCCTGCATGGCAGAGGATGTCAGGGTTGACCAGCGAGCCGGCGTAGACAATGAGCTCTGCATCCGCCAGGAGCCTGGCGCCTTTTACTGTTATCAGTTCCGCATCACCGGGTCCGGCCCCGACGAAATGTATTTTCACAAGCTTTGCCTCCTTTTGACAATGAGCAGCGAGAGATAGTCCACTTCCTGCCCCTGCAGTGCAAACGGGTCGTCAGTCCAGTACTCCTCTTCGCTCCCGCAGCGGCTCACCAGGTATACTTCCTTGTCAAGTCCCGCTCGTTTGAGCAGCTCCAGCGTCTCGTCAAAGGCGGCTGAAACCTTCAGGAACACGATGGTATCAAAACTGCGGGCGATATTTGACAGTTCCTCTTCGCTGACAGGAAGAGGCACAACGGCGAGGCGCTCATTTTTCTCCACCAGCGGCACCTGCAGCAGAGCGGCGGCGGCATTGAACGAAGATACCCCCGGGATGACTTCCACGGCGACATTGGGGTCTTCGCGCCGCAGATACTCCAGCAGGTAGCCAAATGTACTGTATAAAGACGGGTCTCCGATGGTGATAAAAGTGACTGTGCAACATTCCGACAGGAGTGCATTCACCTTACGGGCGGCCTTTACCCAGTGCTCGGAGAGCACAGATTCATCCCTTGACATCGGAAAGAGCAGCTCTTCGATGCGGACATTTGCCGGCAAATAGGGCCTGACCGTGGCCAGGGCCACACTTTCCCGTTCTACCCTTGATTTTGGAATACAGAGCACATCGGTAACGGCCAGAATTATTCTCCCTTTTTCAGTAATCAACCCGCTGCCGCCGGGCCCCACACCAAGCCCGTATAATTTTCCACGTTGCAATTATTCCACCTCCTTTTGGGCACAGAGTATCCACACCGCGTTTTGTGCCCGGAAAAACTGCTCCTTGCCCAGCTGCTCCAGGCGCGACACCTGTACCTGGATCCCGGCAAGTTCTGTAAAAGGATGGGTGCCCAGTACCGCCAGCGCCGCAGTCAGCGTGGCCGGTGCAATAGCATTAACTACCACCAGTCCGGACGGGTTAAGCCTTGCTGCGCAGAAAGCGAGGATGCCCGGCAGCTCCCCTCCGCTGCCTCCCACAATCACCCGGTCCGGCGAGGGCAAATCACAAAGCGCCTCCGGCGCACGGCCTAAAACAACCGAAACGTTTGTCACGTCAAACCGGCGGCAGTTTTCTCTGATCAGTTGAACAGCCTCTTCCTTTTGTTCCACGGCAAAAACCTTGCCCTGCGGAGAAAGCAGAGCAGCCTCCACAGTGAGTGATCCTGTGCCCGCCCCCACATCCCAGATCACCTGCCCGGGAGCAAGCCTGGCACGGCAAATTGTCAGTGCACGTACTTCCTCTTTGGTCATGGGAACAGCGCCGCGGGCAAACAACCCGTCGGGGATTCCCGGCGTACTGTAAGTCCAAGTTTTATTCATCGTGGATCACCATTATGCAATCTCCTTCCACCGTATTGTTTAGGGTGGCCAGGGTTGTATGGGTAATCTGCTCATCCGGCCCTGTGAGCCGGTAGCAGAGAGAGACTCGCCTGTCTTTGCTCCCCGCGCCCAGCATTAATGAAGCCAGCCTGTGCGGAGTCCAGCAGCGGTCGGTCAGGACTGCCTTTTTTCCGCCCGCCAGCAGAGCCGGCAGAATTTCGTTGGCATCACGCCCGTGGGCCGAGAGAAGAGCAACAGCGTGCCAGGGTTCCGCCAGGCGGGCAAATGCCGCCTGCAGTGAAGAGATGCCGGGGATTACTTCAAGCTCCTCCGCAGAAAAATGCCGCCGCAAAAAAGAAAGCAGGCTGTAAAAACCTGGGTCGCCGGAAACAAGGACGACAACCTTTCTCTCTTTAGCAAGCCTGTGCAGTTGACTCACAAGCAAAGAGAGATCAGCCGTTACTGCCAGCGTCTCCTTCCCCAGCCCGCGAAACGGCGCCAATGCCCGTTCTCCCCCCACAAGCACGTCGGCTTCAGCCGCTTTTCGCCACACCACGGGCAGTATGAATTCTTCCCCGCCGGGGCCGGCTCCGGCTACCACAATTTTAGCCATTTTTCCATTCCTCCTGTAAGCATGCCGCAAATGAATCAACTGCCAGAACTTCCCCGCGCAGGTTGAGCAGGATGCAGCCTACACGCATCTCGCCCCCCGACATTCTTTCCGCCCGCCGCGCGGCTGCCTCGGCAACAGCCAAAAGCACGTTCCTGCAGCCTTTTTCCACCAGGTATGCCGCCGACTGTTCCGCGGTGGCATGCGTCATCAGCTCCTTAAGCAACTCAAGCGGCAGGCCAAGCAGCGCCGCGTGCGCCACCAGTATCTCCCGGCGGGCGTCGGCAACGGAGCTGTGAGTGTCGGCGATGCCTGCGGCCACCTTCGCCAGCTTCCCCACATGGCCGATTAAAACAGCCTCGTTAACACCTTTTTTAGCACAGGCTTTCAGCATAAAACCGATGAAGTTGCTGGTGACAATCACTGACTCGGGCGCTGCCGTCAGCAGGGCCAGCGCATTCCTTTTTCCCATTTTCCCCGGTGTCAGGATAAGCTTGCTGTGGCCAGCCGCCAGGGCCATATCAATCTGCGGCAGCAGTGAGCGCTTAAAAGCTTCATTTGACATGGGCTCCACAATCCCGGTGGTGCCCAGTATGGAGAGGCCTCCCACAATGCCCAGTTCCGGGTTGAGTGTGCGCGCAGCCAGTTCTTTTCCTCCGGGAAGAGAGATTGTAACCGACACACCGCAGCCTGCGGGCAGCACGCCCGAGATGGCGCCAAGGATCTGCGCGCGCGGTACAGGGTTGATAGCCGGCTGCCCCGGAGCAACGGCCAGGCCCGGCTTTGTGACACGGCCCACTCCCTTACCGGCACAAAGGTTGATTTCACCCGGAGGCGCGGGTACGGCCTCCGCCACAACCAGGAGATTGTGAGTGATATCCGGGTCATCTCCGGCGTCCTTGCGTACGGCACAGCGCGCCCACCGGGCGCCTCGTTCGGCGGCTGCCAGCGGCAGTTTAAGCCTGATTCCCGCCGGTGTATCCACCTCAACACTGTCAGCTGCCGGCATGTTAAAAAGCAGTGAGACGGCGGCAGCAGCAGCAGCGGCGGCGCCAGTCCCCGTTGTAAACCCGGCACGCAGGACACTGCCGTCGGCCTGCTTATAGGTTGGCAGCATTGTCATTGTTTTTCCTCCAGCAGCTTTCTGATCAGAGCAACATCAAGGTGTTCGCGTATAGCCTGCTCAAGCATAACATAAGACTGCTCACGCCGCTCCCGCGCTGACAATCCGTCTCCCTGCCGCAGCGGCAGGCCAAACATCAGGCGCAGCCTGTGGAAAAAACCGCTGCGAAACTCCGGGGAATCAAACAACCCGTGCAGGTAGGTGCCCCAAAGCCGTCCGTCCTCGCTGACCGCCCCATCAAGATTTTCTGTCCCGTCTTCTCTTCTCAGTCTGGCAAAAGGCCGGGCGTTCATCCTCTGCGTGGTGCCCATGTGAATCTCGTACCCTTCCAGTGCCTCTCCGTGTGCCAGTGTTTCTCCAGTTAATCGGGTTGTTGTCTTTGTCTGTGCAAAATCTGTTTCCACCGCAAGCAGGCCAAGTCCCGGCACACTGCCGCCGCAGCCGTCATATCCCAGGCTGTCACGAATTGTAAGTCCCATCATTTGGTAACCGCCGCAGACCCCAAGTACGCAGCTTCCTGCCCTGTAAGCCGTTTCGATTTTTTCGGCCAGACCGCTCCCGTGTAAATACGCCAGGTCAGCCAGGGTATTTTTTGTCCCCGGCAGGATAATCAGATGAGGCTTCCCCAGCTCCGATGCTTCCCTTACATACCGCAGGCGTGCCCCCTCTGCAGAGAGGGCGTGATAATCGGTAAAGTTGGAGATGCGCGGCAGGTTAATCACTGCAACTTCCAGGTCCCCGTCACCGCTTGCTGCCTGATTGAGGCCAAGTGAATCTTCCGCTGGCAATGAAAGCCTGTTAAGGTAGGGCAGCACTCCCAGCACCGGCTTTCCCGTGAGTTTTTCAAGTGCAGTGAGGCCTGGCTGCAGCCTTTCAATATTGCCCCGGAATTTATTTATAATAACGCCTTGTATACGAGCGCGTTCGTCGTCCTCAAGCAGCGCCAGGGTGCCTGCCACAAAAGCAAAAGCTCCACCACGGTCGATGTCGGCCACCAGGAGCACAGGAGAGCCTGCAGCCGCCGCCAGGCGCATGTTAACGATGTCATGCTCACGCAGGTTGATCTCGGCCGGGCTCCCTGCTCCTTCAATCACCACCACATCAAATTGCTGACGCAGCTTCCCAAGCGCTTCAAGCACCACAGGAAAAGCTTCTTTTTTATACTGCTGATACTGCCGGGCCGACATGTTGCCAACAGCACGGCCTCCCACAACAACCTGACATACAGTATCGGAAACAGGTTTTAAAAGCACGGGGTTCATCTCCGGCAGGGGAACGGTACAGGCAGCTTCGGCCTGCATTACCTGCGCCCAGCCGATTTCGCCGCCAGCTGCGGTAACCATGGCGTTTAATGCCATGTTCTGGCTTTTAAAAGGCGCGACCCTGTACCCCTCTTTGTAAAGCCAGCGGCAGAGCGCGGCACAGAGCACGCTTTTTCCCACATCAGACGAAGTCCCCTGAACCATCAGAGTTACACCCAAGGCTTTGCACCTCCTTTGGGCCGGCAAGGCCAATCAGATTATAGATCTCATCCATTTTCAGCTCCTGCCGCACATGACCGGCCAATTCATCAAATCTGGCCCCTCTTATATTTTCAGTACTATCCACGCTAAGTTCCCCCCAGCCCTTCATGCGCCGCAGGCTGTTCAGCCAGGCACGCCTGAAACAGGGACGGTCAAAAACACCATGCAGATATGTGCCCCACGTGCTTCCGGAGGCGCAGACAGCTCCGTCCGGCACTTCCCGGCCGTCTTTTTGCAGCCTAAAAGCCGGCCTGCAGCCCGGCAGCCGGACTGTCTGCCCCATATGAATTTCATAGCCTTCGACTTCCTCTCCCATGGCAAAAGGAAGCAGCCCAATGGCTGTGACACGCGTAACTGTCTTTTGGGCATAAAAAGTTGTTTCTGTATCAAGTAAACCAAGGCCCTCCAGGGAAACAGGAGTTCCCCCCGATTCATTCCCGTCAGGGTCGTTTAGCCGTTTACCGAGCAGCTGGTAGCCGCCGCAAATTCCCACCACAGGCACACCGCGTGCCGAGAGCCTTCTGATTTCTTCGACAAAGCCATTCTCACTGAGAAACCGGTTGTCCAAAACAGTATTTTTACTGCCGGGAATAATAACTGCATCCGCTTGGCGCAGTTCGCTCACACATCCCACATAGTGCATAGCCACATCCCTCTCGGCGGCCAGAGCATCCAGGTCAGTGAAGTTGGATATATGAGTCAGGCGCACGACGCATAGCCGCAGCCGCTCACCATCCCGCTTATTCTCTCCGCTGCGGCCCTCCAGCGCCACACCGTCCTCCTCCGCGGGACGGGTGACAGACAGAGACGGCACTACTCCGAGCACCGGCCGGCCGGTGCGTTTTTCCACCGCGGTAAGGCCCGGCTCAAGCAGGCTTTTGTCACCACGGAACTTATTAAAGATAAAGCCGGCAATCCGTTCTCTGTCTCTCTCCGGCAGCAGCAGCATAGTGCCAACCACCGCCGCCAGAGCACCGCCCCTTTCAATGTCACTAACCAGGAGGACCGGCGCTTCCGCCAGGTGGGCCACTTTCATATTGGCAACATCCTGTGACATCAGATTTATCTCAGCCGGACTGCCCGCACCTTCGATGACAATAATGTCATATTCACTTTTTAAAATGGCCAGAGAGTCGCTGATCACCCCCAGGCAAAAGCGCAGGTAATTATCATCACTTCTTGTCCCGTAATCGACTGCCCCGTGTACCCGCCCCTGTACAATAACCTGCGATTGCCCTCGGCCCTGTGGCTTAACAAGAATAGGATTCATGTGGACAGTGGCCTCGATGCCGGCTGCCTCAGCCTGCTCCCCCTGGGAGCGGCCGATTTCTCCACCATCAAGGGTAACAGAGGAATTAAGCGACATATTCCAGCTTTTAAACGGCGCCACACGATAGCCGTCCTGAGCGAAAATACGGCAAAGTGCTGTTACCAGCACACTCTTTCCCACATGTGACGACGTCCCCTGGATCATAATAGCCTTAGCCATAAAAACATCCTTTCAGCCTGACGCTAAGTTAGCCCTAAAAAAAAATTCCCAGTGCGCCAGGCCTGAGAAAGTACGAAAAACGTACGTTTCCCTTTTCCCGAGGGCACGTGACGTAAGAACAACAGGCAGGTTTCCTGGCTACCGGTCATTATCCGCCGCGCCTTCCCCCCACAGGAGTGGCTGAATACGGCTGGATTCCCGGTTACAGTGGCGGGACCGCTCAGGCTTTTCACCTGATTCCCTTTTACCCTGTTAAGGCACCTGTTGCCACGCTATGCAACTTTATGCCATTCTACCAGATTAACCCTGAAAAATCAACTTGAGAATCTGAAATCTATCCCTCTCATAATTTGTAAAGAGAGTCTTGACAAATATTTTACCGCTTTGTATACTGAAGAAAATAAACAGCAAATCATATGGTGCCGTTTACACGGAGAATAGGGAACCGGGTGCAAATCCCGGGCGGACCCGCCACTGTAACCGGGGAGGAACCACCAAAACCACTGTCCGGCAAAGGACGGGAAGGGGTGGGGACTGTGAACCGGGAGCCAGGAGACCTGCCATATGATGTTTATGCAGGACGATGGTAAAATCCTCAGGCAATTTAGCTTGGGGATTTTTATGTTGTCAGAAAAAAGAAGGGAGTTTTTAATTTATGAAAAAACTGCAAGAAACCCTGTCAAGGATTGGAGCTCTGGATGAAGCCGCCATAGACTCGGCACAGGCACATTTGGACAACCTGACCAAGCCCCCGGGAAGCCTGGGGGTGCTTGAAGAAATTGTGAAAAAAATTGCCGGCATCACCGGTGAGCCAAAGCCACATTTGCCCAAAAAGACCTGTATCCTCATGGCGGGCGACCATGGTGTGGTTGAGGATGGTGTATCCGCCTACCCGCAGGAGGTAACGCCACAAATGGTCCTGAACTTTCTCAGAGGCGGGGCGGCCATGAATGTCCTGGCACGACACGCCGGAGCAGAACTGGTGGTAGTTGATATTGGAGTGGCGGCGGATCTTCCCGACCACCCGCTGCTCAAAAGCAGCAAAATTGCGTATGGAACAGCCAACTTTACGAAAGGTCCTGCTATGAGCCGTGAGCAGGCGGTGTCCGCCCTGGAAGCGGGTATCGCAATAACCGAAGAATGCCTGGCAGCGGGATCCGGCTTATTAGGCACAGGCGAAATGGGTATCGGCAACACCACTCCCAGCACGGCAATTATCGCAGCCTACAAAGGCGGTGATGTAGGTGCCGTGTGCGGCCGGGGCACCGGGATCGACAACGATAGAATGAAACTGAAAATAAAGGCTGTTCAAACAGCACTATCCGTAAATAACCCTGACCTGAACGACCCGCTTGATGTACTCTCCAAAGTAGGGGGGTTTGAAATAGCAGGAATGGCCGGCGTGATGCTAGCATCGGCCGCAGCCCGTAAACCTGTCCTGATCGACGGCTTTATCTCCGGTGCTGCTGCTGTAATCGCTGCCAAGCTTTGCCCGCAGGCCCGCGAATATATGCTGGCATCACACCTCTCAGAAGAGCCGGGCCACCGTGTAATACTTGAACTTCTGGGACTGCGGCCCTTTTTGCATATGAACCTGCGGCTTGGAGAAGGCACGGGCTCCGCCCTGGCTATGACAATGATTGACGCAGCTTTAAAGATTGTCCATGAAATGGCCACTTTTGGCGAAGCAGGTGTGTCAACAAAAGAGTAACTCCTTAAAGTTCCATACGTCTTTTAACTGCAAGTACGTCCTTTCGTATTTCGTAAATGAAAAAATGCGGCAACAAAAATGAATACAGATAAAGTCAGTACAGCAACGGGCAACTTGGGCAGTTCTTCCTTTATTTCCTGATCGGGCTGCCATGTTGCCCGGTGTCCAATGCGGTCATCGGCGACAGCTAACGCTACCGGCAACTTGCTGTCGTATTTAAAAAACCCTTCCCCATCGGAATTACCCTGTACAAGTTGCTCTTCACCTTCATCATACAGCGTGACCTGTGCTCCTTTGGCAACAGTATCATCATCAAAAACAACCTGTATAAGGCCGGGCTCTATGGGTCTGATTAACATCCTGTGGGCAAAGGCTGGTATTTGAAGGAATAAAAAAATACTGACAAATATTATCACGGTAAAAATTTGCGGATAGCTTCTGTGTGTCATTATTTTCTCCTTAACGTCTAAATAATTTTAGATCCTCTGCTTGCATACCAAAGCAGCTGGTTGGCCTCTTCCGGAGTACGTGGATACATTTTGGTTCCCTGAAAAGCAGTTACCAGAATCGGCAGGTATAAACAGGCCTCTTTCATCAGCGCTGCATCCTGCAATAAATCACTGCTTCCTTCTGCCAGCACCTCTCCTTTTCTTAAAATAATCACCTGGTCAGCCCAGGCATAGGCCATATCCACATCGTGGGTGGCAATAATAATGGTTCTGCCGTCATGAAACAGCTTTTCCAGCAAACTCATAAGTTGATTGGCAAATCCGGGGTCCAGTCCGGAAAAAGGCTCGTCAAAAACTAAGAGCTGGGCATCCATCGCCAATATACCCGCAATGGCTGCACGTTTTTTCTGCCCCAAACTTATATTATAAGGAGGCTTACCGGCTAAATCTGTGATATTGACCATCTCCAGGGCTTGTTTTACCCGGGTTTCAACTTCTTTTTCATCAAGGCCAAGGTTGCGGGGTCCAAAAGCTACATCCTCCGCCACTGTGGTAGAAAAAAGCTGATCTTCAGGGTTGTCAAACAACATCCCTACTAACTGCCTTATTTTTTTTAATTGGTTTTTCTGAACCTGGTAGCCCATTACCTTCACAGACCCAACTTGTGGCAGAAGAAGTCCGTTTAAGTGCTGGAGAAAAGTTGTTTTGCCACTGCCGTTGGCACCCAAAAACGCGATCCGCTTATGTCTGGGTATGGATAAAGACAAGTTGCTAAGCGCTTTTGTTCCGTCGGAGTACGAGTAAGACAAGTTATCGACTTCAACCGCCTTCATACAAACCACATCCAGTCCAGTAGGATCAAAACTGTAGTTACCAGCAATACTGTGCCACACTTTAAATAGTCTCTTTTCCTAATTGACAAGGGTGGGCCGGTGCGCAGTATCCCGTCAAAGCCGCGTGCAGCCATTGCCCGGTAGACTGAATCTGAGCGATCCACCGCTTTTAAGAGTAGCCCGCCTGCCGCCTCTCCATAAACAGCCAGGGATCTTTTTTTAATACCAGGCTGGAATAACCTTGCCGCTAACGCGCGTTGTGTGTTTGCCAGCTGATCACTGAAAAGATAAACATAGCGATGAGCCAAAAACAGCACGGTTACAATGACAGGAGGCAGTTTCATATGGGCCAGGCCATTAAAGTAGCGATCAATGGGCTGTGTCTTTAGCAATACAGTCATAACTATAATCGATGTCAAAGCTTTAAACAGCACAAGCCCGGCAAACGTTAATCGCTCTGCTGCAGGGGGGAACCCGCCGCCCAAAGCAATGCTGACAGCCATCAACAGCAAAAAGGGGGCAGCCAGAATTATCCTGGTCAGCAACAACTTAAATGGAAGACCTGCCGAGAAAGAAACGAGCAGAACTCCCAATAAAACGGCCGACACCAAATAAAATGAATGTAAACTTACGACACCTGTCACAAACAGGACGGCTGCAACAGTCTTCGTACGGGGTTCCCAATGGCACACCCAGGAATCGCATGTATGATGGATATGAGATTTTACACAATGGGTATGATTACCCCCCATTTTCAGACAACTCCTTCATTCTGTCTTTTTGCAATAATTCCGGTCTCGTCTTATAAAGGAAATTAACCGCAAATCCTGTCAGCAGTGCCTCTACTGCCGCCAGTGGCATATAGGCTATGGCAAGAATGTTAATGGTGGAAAAAGTGCCTTCACCATAAACTGGATCACTTAACAAAAGCAGAATAATCAAGAGCAATACACAACTCACAACGGCCAACCCGCCCGCCAGGGCAGCTCTGGCGAAAACCGGCAGCCGTTTCATGCTGTAGAATAGTTTCCCAGCCATCAGAGCAGGTATTACAACCAATATCAGATTCACGCCCAGGGTGGTAAGTCCCCCATGCTGAAACAAGAGTACGTGCAGCACCAACCCGATAATAACAGCGATAAAAGCCTGCATGCCTAAAATAATTCCCAGAAGTCCGGCCAGAAGAGGATGCACCGTTGTAGGGCCTATTGGAATACTAATCAGCGCAAACACAAAGAATGCACCCGATAACAGACTGATGAGCGGCACTTCCTCTGCTTTTGTCTTTTTAACAGCATACAGTATGCCACCGCCGGCCACAGCAGCCGCTGCTCCAACTACAGGCAGGCTTAATACACCGTCCGCTATATGCATTTTATTCATCTCCTCATCCTGGCAGACTGAAAGAAAATCCGCACGCTAACTACTTTTACTTTTTCCGAACATATAGGCTGCACCTGCCACCAGGGCTCCGGCCAATAGGTAAAGATAATGAATAATATTATTGCCGGCTGGTTTTGCAGGTTTCGTTGACGGGGAGTCACCACCACCATAATGCGGGAAAACCGTCATGGTAAAGTTATAGCGGGCGCCGATCACATCATGTCCGTCCACATGTTTTACCGAATCATCCAAATAGGAAACTTTTATGAGCCAGGCTCCCTCTTTATCAGCGATAAAAGAAAACTGCCCGGCGCGATCTGTAGTTATTCTCAAAGGCTCATCATACTCACCACCTGGCGGGTAAATAGTCATATTAATGTCGGCCAACGGCTCTCCAAAAAATAATAGTTGGCCTTTTACTTCACCGCCGGTATGCAGATGCCCTACATCAGTCAGGGCTTTAACTTCAAGGGGAAGTCCGGCCACTTGATCCCATGCTTTGATCTCAGCTTCACCCTCAATGTCAATAAACGCTTTTGAGATTACTTCTATGGTCATTAACCCTTTGGGTTCTCCATGCTGTTGATTAATAACGCCTCTGTGATGGTAAAATATAACCTGATGGTCACCGCCGGCCTGCGGCGTAAATCTGGCAACATATCTGTCGGGCCACTCTTCCGGTTCCAAATTAATCTTTTGGCCGTCCGGCGCTAAAACCCACAGCTCCCCCTTTATTATTGAATTAAAATAGCTGCTTCTGGGGTCTAAAAATTGTCCAAAATCGCCCCAGTTTATGTTAATGATATGTTGCTGCCCCACTTCCCCCTCTGGTTTCATTTCAATCCATACCTCATGGGCGAACGTACCGCCGGATAAAATAAGCATAAATATTAACATGAATATCACTATTTTCATTATTTTCATTTTAGTTCCACCCCTAAATGTTTACTCATATAATACGGCAATAATACGGCAAACGCCTTAACCATAGATGGTTAAGGCGTCTACTTTAAGAGGAATATAATCTTTCTCCTAATTAGTCACCTACCTATGCGCGTAGTTAGTGGCTAAAGAAAACAAGGCAGGTTTACTGACTCGGGATCATCGCTTCTTCCCCCCTTCCCAGCCCAAAGGCCAGTGGTCAAATATGGAAAGAAACTCCCCCTTACAGTGGCGGCACCGTACCGGATTTTAACCGGTTTCCCTTTCAGCCCGGCTTGTTGCCAGGCTACCTGTTCTCAATAATCCCGCTGTTCAATTTTTAACGAGTCTCCTTCTGGATGACAGCATCCTCCCTCTCTGCTTACAGTACAAACTTCAATAAGGAATTCACTTAAATATATAATTAGTTCTTTGTTTCCATATTCCTGCTTCTTAGTCAAAATTTTATTATATTTCAAGCAAGTTGTTATAGCTCTGCCCTGGTCAGTAGCGTGGAAATCGGCTTCGTCCCCCATAACGGTGCTTTCAGATAGCCATGTTTAGCCCGCAGGAAGGCAACAGCTTGGAGCGAGCAGCTGTTAGTTGTGTCACATCTTATACATTTCACACACTGCGAACCTTCAAACCCGGCACTAAAGGGGCAAACTGCAATACAATTGGCGCAACCGGCGCCGTTTTTCTGCCAAAAGCGCAGGCACTCTCCGGCATTTATATACCATTTCTTAACTCCCGGGTTGTTGTTTTCACATACCCCGGTGAAATATTGAGAACCTGTGCTGATAGCTCCGGACGGGCAGTGCTCTGCACACAACAGACATTGACGGCAGAAGTCATTAATGCCAAAGTCCACTGGTTTATCGGTATTAAGCGGCATATCGGTCAGTACTTTGCATAAGCGGATGCCAGGTCCATATTCGGGTGTAATTAAGAGGCCGTTCCTACCCAGTTCACCAAGCCCGGCATCTACAGCCAGGGGAATACTGAGAGCGGTGTCATTCATACAGGGAATGGCGGTAAAACCCAGTGAGCGAATAAACTCGGCCAGTGAAACCGCTGTAATGCCCATCCTGGAGTAGCCAAGCGAAGCTGCGGTACTGGCCGGAACCTGCGGCGAAGTCTCAATTAACTCCATGTCCATGGCCACCGCCAATACTATCGCCCTGTTTACCGAGTGCGGGATGACAAACTCCTTATCAGTCTCATGCGGATGGCCCTCATCCGCCAGAACAAATAGCTTTAACAAGTCAGATTCATAAATCCACCTGCTGTCGAGGGTGGTGATTCCCACCAGGTCACTGCCGTAAAGCCCGGCAGCCTTTTTTACCAGCGTGGTAAGCCCGGAAGGATCGGCATCCAGCTGCTTTTCACGCAGAAACTCAGGTATATACAATGGGTCCCACCTGAGAAACTGGCTGTTTGGCATACCGTAGGCGCCAAGTATCAGGTTCATGGCATTGGCGCCGGCGTCAAAAGCATAATCAATGCGCGATTTGCCGGGAACGCACTCCTTAATATTTAGCGCCATAGTTTCAAACATCTTCCCCAGGGAAAACATTATTCCTATCTGCCCGGTATCTTTCTGACCGACTGTGACAAAAGCCTGTTTTAAGACAGGAAACCTCTGGTAGATGTCAGCGTCAATCTCATACACGTCTTTATTTGCTGTATGCCCTGAACGTGGTATCACTGTATACAACCCCTCCCCTGTTATGCCAAGCTCTTAGAAATTTCTATCTTTTTTCTACTATGCACAACAGAAAGCACATACTTCTTAGCCCCCTCCCACCGGAGGGAACAGGGACAATATGTCGTTGTCATTAAGTTCCTGGTCAAAAGACGCAGTATGGCCGTTAACAAGGATTAACGCCAATTCTCCACTAAATATTTTTAAATCATCCGCAACCTGAGCCACAGTGGTCCCTGCCGGATACTCGCGGGTATCCTCTTTGAAACGATTTGTACGCAGAGTGGCAAACAACCTGACAGTAATTCTCATCATCTCACCTCAAGCAGATATATTCCTATATAGAAGGGAAAAGAGGGCTTTCCGATACGGAAGCCCTCTCTTTAGTTTTACAAACCCAAAGCCTCTTTCTTCTCTGTCGTAGGCACCCCATCCCCGTCCCAGCCGCGTATTACATAATACTTAGGCAGCATTTTATCCAGTGGGTGGACATTGCCCTTGCTCGGCCCATCAGGCATGGGTTCAGCCAGCATCCGTTTGGGCAATGTGTCGTCACTGGCGCTATAGCCTTCCTGCAGGTTGAAGAGGCGCTCGTTGTTGTAGATACGGTCACCGCAGGACAGCAGTTCTTCAGCGCTTAAATTTTCACCGGTGGCGTAGTTATACAGGTCGGCGTAATCCTGAGCACCGAGGGCAAATGAGGTAAAGAGGCAGATGCCAAGGCTGTCAATAACCGCTGTTATATCCTGATAGGTTTTAACCCATTCAGCCTTACCCTCAATGGAGAAGCGGTCCAGTGGCTCCGGGATACCGAGGATTTCCGGTGATACCATGTAGCCGCGTACATGGCAGCCCCCACGGTTGGCGGTAGCATATTGCAGGCCGTGCCCCATGATTCCGCGCGGGTCGTAGGCTGGAAGTTCCAGTTTCTTTACGGTCATCGACAGTTCTGGTGCGCCGTAGGCCTCGCACAGGCTGGCGGAACCCATGGCCAGCTTGGCGCCGAGCCCTTCACCCAGTCCCATCTTTCGCGTCCATTCCACTATGGCTTCACCACTGCCCCATTTCAGTTCAGGGCCGTCAACTTCCTCCGGTTTAATGTAACCACACTGGAAGAGTTCCATGGCCGCGGCAATGGTAGCGCCGGCGGAAATAGTGTCCAGTCCCATCTCGTTGCAGACCTTATTGGCCTTTATAATCGCGGGTAAATCCGAAACACCGCAATCTGCGCCATAAGCCCAGACTGTTTCATACTCGGGGCCTCCGCCCTCAACGTCGTCAACTTTACAGTAACGGCCACAGGCAATTGGGCAGCGGTAGCAGGGATCTTTTTTGGTCAGGTACTTTTCTGCAATGGTTTCGCCGGAGGTAGCTTCCGCTCCGGCAAATACGCCTTCGCGGAAGTTATTGGTTGGATACATACCGTGTTCATTGATAATGTTAACCAGAATAGATGTCCCGTAAGCAGGCAATCCTTCGCCTGTAACACCGTTCTCCTTAATCTTCTTCAATACGCCGCTGACAACTTCTTTGAATTTTTCGGGCTGTGCCACTTGCACCTTACCGCTGCCGCGCACAATTATGGCCTTAAGGTTCTTTGCACCCAGCACTGCGCCCACACCGGAGCGACCGGCCGCACGCCAGCGGTCATTCATTACAGCTGCTATCGGCGAAAGGTTCTCTCCGGCAGGCCCGATATTAAGTACGCGCGCCCTGGGGTCGCCAAATTCAGCAATTAGTTCGTCGACAACTTCACTGGTCTGCTTGCCCCAGAGTTTTGAAGCAGGATGAATCTCCACCTGCTCGTCCCTGATGCTGATATAAACCGGCTCTTTAGCTTTTCCTTCCACGATTACCATGTCATAACCGGCAAATTTAAGCTCAGCCCCCCAGTAGCCGCCAGAATTGGAAGAAGCGATTACATTGTTTAAGGGAGACTTGGTCACTACCATATAACGTCCTGAGGTAGGGGCCGAAGTGGCGGTCAGTGGCCCGGTGATAAAGAAAATTTTGTTCTCAGGACCAAGGGGATCAGTACCGGCCGGAATTTCAGCAGCCAGCATCTTCCCCCCAAGCCCCCTGCCGCCAATAAAAGCTTTTGCTTCATCAACCGGAAGTTCTTCCTTGGTGATAGAACCCGTGGTCAGATTAATCCGCAGAATATTTCCCGCATAAGCCATTAACAATTCCTCCCCTGTTTTTTAATATCAATTTCTACTTTAGCACTTTAATGAATGAATGCTTTCGTCGATTTTTAAGAATAAATACACTGGTTCACTTCAAATGATATGCTGCGCTTAACCATATAATACAAGTATTAACTTTTATTGTCAATCACTTTAGCGCTCACACATAGCTTCTGTGCCATTAGGCATTCTTTTTAACTGTCTCGTCTACTAAATACCGTCCATAGGTGTAGACTTTTCTGTTGTAAGCGCTGCGGGAACTGAGTTCCAGGCAAGGATAATGGCCGTGATATATAGGGTAAGTCCGGCTACAGAGGAAAGGACGCCCTGTATGCTGAACTAATGTTTCGCACCGTTCTATTCATCTTAATCCCTCCGTTGATATATCTGCTTTCTCTTAAGCAATTAAAGATTCTATTTTTTTCATAATGGAAGATATATCTTTTCCGTATTCAGGTGAGCCGTCCACTATTAGTTGGCTTTGCTTCATGGCTTCCACATTATCTATCTGCGTATATCCCACAGGAGCAAAAGTATCCGGGATGCCCAGGCGTTTGAGCCGGCAGGATTTGCCTTCTTCAGTGATAACTTCAGCCACGGCACTGCCTAATCCCCCGATAATGCTGTGGTTTTCCACAGTAATGATTCTTCGCGTATCGTTAACAGCGGCTAATACTGCCTCCTTATCCAAAGGCTTTATTGTATGCATATTAATTACCCTTACCTCAATGCCGTGGCTCTCCTTCAGGACCCTGGCCGCCTCCAACGCCTGCAGTACACATGGGCCGCAGGCGATAACAGTTATATCTGAACCTTCATGCATAACATGTGCCTTGCCAATGGTAAAACCGTAGTCCTCATCTTCATATACCGTCTGTTCAAAACCTCTCCCTATACGGATGTAGACAGGCCCATAGTGGTCCAGGCAAGCACGGACGGCATTTGCAGTCTCTATGCCGTCGGCGGGAGCTAAAACGGTAAGGTTGGCAAATGAACGCATTACAGCCAGGTCCTCCGTAGCATGATGGGTGGTGCCGGCCTGGCCAAAAGAGAGCCCTGAATGGGTAGCGATGATTTTACAGTTAAGGTTTTGGTAACAGATGTCGGTACGTACCTGCTCCCCCGCCCGCAAAGATGCAAATACAGCAAAAGTTGAAACGAAGGGAGTAAAACCCGCCAGGGCCAGGCCAGCGGCGATACCAAAGAGATTCTGCTCAGCAATGCCCACGTTAAAAAAACGCCGGGGAAACCTTTCCCCAAATTTACCTATCTTGGTTGATTTCGCCAAATCTGCGGTCAAGGCCACTATTTCTTCTCTTTCTTCACCCAGTTTTGCGAGGACATGGCCGTAAATCTCGGCCGGTGTCATATGGTCAGTATCATAAACGTGGTAAGTCAATCCTGTCGCCGTCAATGTTAACCCTCCTCTCTAGCCTTTGCTATGCATTCTGTCAATAGATTCCAATGCCTGTTTTTCTTTTTCCGTGTCTAACCCACCATAATGCCAGCCGGAAACGCCTTCCATAAAATCCACGCCTTTACCCTTAACAGTATTTGCGATGATCATGGCCGGCTGCTCAGCTAAATGCTGTGCTTCCTCCAGTGCCTGACCCAATTCAAAAAAATCATGACCGTCAATCACTGTGACATGCCAGCCGAAGCTCTGCCATTTTTCCTTAAGTGGTTCCAAAGACATGATTTCTTCCGTGGCACCGTCTATGCACAGCCCGTTTCTGTCAATGATACCTATAAGATTGTTTAGTTTAAAATGACTGGCTGCCATGGCTCCCTCCCAGACACTGCCTTCATTACATTCACCGTCGCCGATGATACAATAAGTCTTCCACAGTTTCCCCTTTAGTTTCGCCCCCAGAGCCAGACCCACAGCAATGGGCAGTCCGTGCCCCAGTGAACCGGTTGAGGAGTCAACACCGGGCACTTTAAGGCGGTCAAGGTGCATGCCAAAGGGTGAGTTGGTATGGTTGAATGTTTTAAGGAGTTCTTCCGGGAAATAGCCCCGATCCGCCAGGATAGGAGCATAACCAATGCCGCCATGCCCTTTGCTCAGTACAACCCTGTCACGGTCCTCCCAGCTTGGATTATTAGGATCAACATTAAGATAGTGGTAATAGAGAGCTACCAGAATGTCGGCCTGGCTGAGAGCGCCGCCGGCATGACCGCCTCCGGCCCAAACCACAGTATTTATTATTTTCCTACGGATTTGCCGTGCTTTCTCCCTTAAATCCGTTATGTCCTTATCCGATAATCCCATCAATCCTACCTCCTATAAATATTTTATTTAGGATGGATCCGCTCCCGCAGGTAGGCTAATATTTTTGCGGAGGCCTGGGCAATGGTGCCACCATCCGGAACTGTACGTGGTTCAATGGTAACACCACCCTGAAAACCATCTTGAAGCAAAGCTTTAAGTTGCCCCTCCCAATCAATTTTTCCCCGGCCCAAAACAGTAAAACCGTCTTCACAAGCATCCTTGGCATGTACTACCCTGATTTGGGGCAGCAAAGAATAGTAGCCCGGTAAGAAAAAGCGTTCCGATAATCAAAAAGGAACCACCGCCCAAAACATCGCCCAAACCGTATGCAACCAGGTTTTTTAGGCGTACTTCTCTCTCCATCGCATAACACTCCCTGCAAATTTTAACTTATGGCACAACCTTGCGCAGAACGTTTCATGCATATGCATATTTATTCGCTATTTATAAAATATGTCCTGCCGAAATTATTGCAATATTCAGAAAGTATAGCATATAAAGAAGGGATATTAACACTATTTGGCGAATATTTCTGCACCAATACAAGGGTTTGTACAGATGCTGTTCAGCGTTTTAATTTAACTACAGTGACGCAAAAAGTTTAGAAGAGAGGTGTAAGGGTATGCAAAGCGCTAAAGACATAATCCTCGCCCGCCTGCATCTGATGGCTATACTGCCACTGCTGGAAGACATAATAGAGTTTGATAAAAACGCACAGCAATTGGTTAAAGGTTGGAACGGGGCCTTTCAATTCCGACTCCCTCAGGCAAAGGCCGTCGTTACTCTGGTTTTTACAAACGGCCTGCTGACAGTCAAAAAAGAAAACCAGCCCCGGCAATGTGCCGCCCTTACATTTAAGAACGCCAGGTTTTTAAACGATGTCTTCCAGGGTAAGACTCAAAAAAGCCCCCGCCTGAATTTGCTGTCCCTCCTTCAGTTAAAAAAAATACTGCAGCTTGACCAAGTCCTGCAGAAGTTGGAATTCTATCTTAAACCAGAGGATGATTTATTAAATAATCCTGATACTTTTGAATTTTGTGTTAAACTGGCCCTTTATGCGCTGGCCTTCGGATTAAAGGAGATTGGTGAAAATGACCCCGACTTAATCACTCTCTCGCACCATATGCCCGACGGTACTCTGGAAATCCGGGTTAACGAAGACCCCGTTGTCCATGTTGTTGTCAGGGGTGGTAAATTCTATCCAGCTCGTCTCATGCAGATTTTCTGTGCTGAAGTTACCAGAAGAGACTCTTTTCTGCACCCCCACCACAACTGGTTTATCTCGGCAGCCCACGAAGAAAAAGACATAAATGAAACACTAAATCATGCAGAAGAAGCTTTTAAAATTGTACAGAAACACTTAAAAAGGGAAGCTATATGAATATCCAAATTTTTGGCATAAATAAGTGTTTTAATACAAAAAAGGCTGAGCGTTACTTCAAGGAAAGAAGGATTAACTATCAATTTATTGACTTGTACGAAAAAAGCTTAAGTAAGGGAGAATTGCAAAGCGTTAAGGCCGCTTTGGGGATTAACGCTCTAATTAACAGTGCATCAAAAGAATACACAAGGCTGAACCTGGATCGTATACTCAGTGCTGATATGAGGGAAGAGCTGCTTTTAAAGAACCCCGGCCTCTATAAAACACCCATTGTGCGCAACGGGAAACAAGCCACAGTGGGGTATGAGCCGGAAGTCTGGAATTCCTGGGAATGACCAGGATAACAGCGTCGATGAAATGCAAACAAAGATTTTATTACCCTGGAAATATAACCTTCAGGTGAAACAGAAGTGTTAAAAGCAAAAATCAGAGAGGGACAGCCCGGCGGGCTGTCCCTCTCTGATTTTTAATTTAGACAGCTACTACTTTCTTAACTTCAGGCACATGGCTCTTAATCGTCCGTTCCACTCCCTGGGATAATGTCATCTGGGACATGGGGCAACCTGCGCAGGCGCCTGTCAGCCTTACTTTAACCACACCATCCTCCACATCTACCAGCGTCACATCCCCACCATCCATTTGCAAAGAGGGTCTTATCAGTTCGAGGGCAGCTTCTACTTTCTCACGCATCCAAATTCCTCCTTTAAATTTTTATCAAGTAACCGCAGTTTCCCTTTTGTCCGTACATTTTTCGTCATCAAGCAAATCTTCTATGGTAGTTTCACTGAACATACCAATCAGGATATTTTGTGCCTCTTTAATCTTCTTTCTCAGCTTGCATTTGGAAACCAGGAAGCACTCATCAGCATTCAGGAAACAGTCGCTCAGATTAATAGGCCCCTCAACCAATCTGATAATTTCCAGCAAGGTGATTTCATGAGCCGATTTGCCAAGCTCAACGCCGCCCTCACGTCCCGCCGACGTCCTGAGGTATCCCGCCCGGGACAGAGTCTGAACTATTTTGTACAGGTGATTGGAAGAAATGCCAAGAACCTGTGCGAGTTCATGATTCGTAATGCGGCCCTTATTCTCTGCCAGATAAATCAAAGTCCTGAGGGAATAATCACTTCGGCGCGCCAGTTTCATTACATCGCCACCAGCTTTTCCAGGTCCGTGACAAACACCTGATACTTTTCCTCAAAACCTTCCCCGGCTCCCGCATTTACCCCGGAAAAGTCAGCACTGAGCTGAGCGATATTCTTTGCTGTCAATTGCCGGTCAATCCACGGAAAAAGTATTTCATCCTCTTTTTTAATGTGTCCTGTAAGCAGCTCACGGTAAGCGAACAGGTGCTCCCTCACAGTCTCCATATCATCCTGCTCCAGCCCCTTAACAATGGACTGCACATGGCCTCTGCCAGTGATATGGTCGCTGTACATTGCCTGTATAATCTCCTGGCTTTCGTCCACGTACTTGAAAAGCAGGTCCTCTTCCTTTGCATGGTGGAAGCGGTCGGCATAGGACCTGATAAAGTCCAGCCCGTTATTGATTAGCTGCCTGTCTAAGCCTGACCGGTTCATCAAATCCACAACACGGGGGATCAGAGAAAGCCACCGTTTGATAAGCTTATGTTCATCTACCAGTTCCCGGACTGGTGCTGAATAAGTGATTTCCGCCGCTTTTTCCGCACCTTTAACAGCACCTGTTTCAGGTGGCTGTACATCCCTTTCCGGATAGATAGCCTTCTCCACACGGTACATTAATTCAGCTTCCTGATCAGGGGGAAGGGCATGGATCTCCACCACATCTTTAAGAAGGCACGTTCCTACAAGGCACGGAGTACAGCCAATCTCAAAATCCTCCAAAATTTGGCCCACTTCCGGGAATTCTGAGATAACCTCTTTAATGCCTCTGTTCAAATGCCTCTCCAAGGTACTCACCCCTTACCCTTATTATGGCTTACCTGGTACTTATTATACCACATTAACCAAAAAAAGAAAGCCCTGAAAGAAAATAAATATGCCTGTATACATACCTCTCTTAACTTGCTGTTTTGTTACTATCAATACAGACTCAGAGCAGGTTATGTTTCTTACTTTTCACCATACGCACATCCTTTTCAGTGCTATATCATATGGTGAATTCCTTTACTTTGCTTTCTTTTATATAAAAAAATATAATCCCTGCCTCTTTATTAGGTGAAACAAAAAAGGCAAGACAGATGCTTGCTCAGACTGTCAGCCTTTTCAACTGCGTGTAACTTTATTTAAGCATTGAGCGCATGATAAGTAGTTTTTGTATTTGTGAGGTGCCTTCGTAAATCTGCAGCACCTTGGCATCGCGCATCAGTTTCTCTACGGGGTAATCTTTGATGTAGCCGTAGCCGCCGTGAATCTGCACAGCGTCTGTGGTGATGCGCATGGCGGCATCGGCGGCGGTAACTTTTGCCATGGCTGCTTCTTTGGCATTGTCAAGGCCCATGTCACCAAGCCAGGCGGCTTTCCAGGCCAAAAGGCGTGAGGCTTCGATGTCGCGGGCCATGTCTGAGAGCATAAACATTATGGCCTGGTTAAAGATTATGGGCATGCCAAACTGGCTGCGTGTCTTGGCATACTCAAGAGAGTATTCCATGGCAGCGCGGGAAAGGCCGACTGCTGAGGATGCCACTGCGGGCCGGGAGCGGTTGAAAGTCTGCATGATAAGCTTAAACCCCTGGCCTTCTGCTCCAAGCCTGTTGGCGGAGGGTACCAGCACATCCTGGAAGACTACTTCGCTGGTGTCGGAGGCGCGCTGGCCCATTTTGTCCTCCTTTTTGCCAACAGTTACACCCTGCGTTTCCCTGGGGACCACAAAGGCACAGAGCCCCTTTTGCCCCATGCTTTTATCTGTGGTGGCGAAAACAACATAATAGTCTGCCACCGAGCCGTTGGTGATAAAGCACTTACTGCCGCTTAGGACATAATCATCACCGCTCTTTTTGGCGGTGGTGGAAATGGCGGACACATCTGATCCCGCCTCGGGCTCTGTAACACACAGTGCTGCCATTTTTCCCGTGCTGCAAATCTCGCCGAGATACCTCTGCTTTTGCTCTTCGTCCCCGGCAAGGACAATGGGAATGCAGGCGAGGTCAGTGATACTGATACCGGCGGCAATACCGGCGCAGCCAAAGGCCAGCTCCTCCGACACGATACAGGAGTCAAGCCCGGACAGGCCTCCGCCGCCGTATTGCTCCGGCATGCTCAAATTGGATAATCCAACTTCCCAGGCCTTTTTAACTACCGGCCAGGGAAACTCACCGCTTTTGTCATATTGGGCAGCCACAGGCCTGATTTCAGCCAGCGCGAAGTCACGGGCCAGCCCCTGCAGCGCCATTTGGTGATCATCCAGCTTAAATGATACAGACATCTCATCACTTCCTAAAAGGTGAACAGCTCGATGCCGCCGGAGACATAGAGCTCGATCCCGGTTATATACTTGGCATTATCTGAAGCAAGGAACACCACTGCGTTGGCAATATCCTCCGGTTCGCCGGGCCGCTTGAAGGCTGTTCTGGCCACAATCCTGTCGTTCATCTTGGGGTTGCCCATTTTAAATGCCTCGGAAGCAATAATGCCGCCTATGATAGCGTTAGCTGTAATGTTGTATCTGGCTCCCTCCAGGGCCAGGCTCTTAGTCAACCCAATCACTGCAGCTTTGGTAGAGGAGTAGCTTGACTGGCCAAAGCCGCCCATTGTGCCTGCCACCGAAGCCATGTTGACAATCCTGCCCCACCCTTTCTCCTTCATGTAAGGCCACGCTGCCTTACAGCAGTTGTAGGGTCCGGTCAGGTTTACATTGATGTCCCTTTCCCAAAGGCTATCGCTTTGATTTTCAATCTGAGCAACATGGTCCAGGGTGGCGGCATTGTTCACCAGGATGTCTATACTGCCAAACTCTTCTTTGACCGCTTTGAAGACCCTGCCCACCTCATCCCTGTCGGTTACATCCATCTTAATGGCTGCAGCGCGGCGGCCCATTTCCCTTATTTCCCGGCAGGTCTCCTCTGTGTAGACAATACCTGCGCTTTTCATAAACTGATTGAGCGGCCCGTATTTCTCAGCCGCCTCAGCTCCTTCTTCACTCTCAAGCATGATGTCGGTAAGCACAACATCTGCGCCCGCTCTTGCCAGCGCCAGCGCGTCAGCCCTGCCGATACCCCTTGAGCCGCCGGTCACAAGCGCTACTTTGCCAGTCAGCACGTTTACCAACTCCTTTTAATATTTACACAATCGAACGTGGAGCAACAGCAGGCCCTTTGCAATAAGCTCAGGGAAGCCTTTCTATAACAGTGGCAATACCGATTCCCCAGCCTATGCACATGGTTATCAGGCCATAACGCCCTCCTGTGTCTTCCAGTTGGTGCAGCAGTGTGGCGATCAGCCTTGTACCGCTGCAGCCCAGCGGATGGCCAAGAGAAATGGCTCCGCCAACCGGGTTAACCCTTGACATGTCAGATAGTTCAAGCTCTTTTGCCCAGGCCAGCACCACCGGCGCGAAAGCTTCGTTTACTTCAAAGATATCAATGTCATCCATGGTGAGCCCGGCCTTGGCCAAAGCTTTCCTGGTAGTAGGAATGGGGCCTGTGAGCATCAGGGTAGGGTCGACCCCGGCCACAGCAGAACTCACAAACCTGGCCCGCGGCTTAAGACCTGACTCTTTGGCCCTCTGAGCGGACATGACAAGCACAGCGGCCGCGCCATCGCTAATCTGGCTTGAGTTACCGGCGGTGATTACTCCATCAGGCTTAAAAGCCGGGGGAAGCGAGGCCATTTTTTCCAGTGTGGTGTCAGGCCTGATTGTCTCATCCTCGGCAAACAGATATCTTTCTCCTGCCTGGTTCACGCCCCGGACAGGGACTGTCTCGCGTCTGAACCTTCCTTCTTCCCTGGCCTTGGCTGCCTTTTGATGGCTTTGGTAGGAAAACAGGTCAAGCTCTTGGCGTGACAGTCCCCATTTTGCCGCAATCAGTTCAGCCGAAGTCCCCTGCATCACAATATCATACTTGGACATCAACTGCTCACTAAACGCGGAACCGTCTGACCCCATGGGGACCCTGGTCATGCTCTCCACACCGGCAGATATTATACAATCGTGCATCCCTGACATTATCCCCTGGGCGGCAAAGTTGAAGGCCTGCAGGCCTGACCCGCACATCCTGTTCAGGCAGACTGCAGCCACATCCAGGGGAAGCCTGGAGATGAGTCCGGAGGTCCTTGCCACATTAAATCCCTGTTCCCCAACCTGTGTTACACATCCCATAATCAGGTCTTCCACAATATGCGGGTCGATACCGGTCCTCTCAAGCAGGGCATCTATTACCTCGGCTGCCAGGTCGTCAGGCCTGGTGTCCCGGAGTGAGCCTTTACGCCTGCCCATGGGTGACCTGACGGCTTCTATTATCACCGCTTCGTTCATGTGCATCCCTCCTTGTAATTTACACTAAATTCTGAATTCGATATCTATATTTATTTTCCTTCTGAAATTTTTATACTAAGGAAATATAATTTAAAAGCAAGGCAAACAGTCTGCCTTGCTGCATTCAATAGGTTCTCTGTTAAGCCTCTATTATTTTAAGGTCAGGACTGATTATATAATCAGCTTCTGTAATCGAGCGGATAAAACTTAATGACACACCGGGTGCGATTTCTTTCAGAATCATCTTCCCGTCTTCAAAAACAAAGACTGCGTACTCTGTTACCAGCATATCAACTTTACCATACCCTGTCACAGGCAGGCTGCATTCTTTCTTTATCCTGGGCTTATTGTCTTTACTCATATGCCCCATGGCGATGATAACCCTTTTAGAACCCGCCACAAGATCCATGGCGCCTCCGACGCCCAACTGTTTGCCATTGGGGATTATCCAGTTGGCCACATTGCCCTGCTGGTCAACTTCAAGTGCCCCAAGCACTGTGGCATCCATATGCCTGCCTCTGATCATGCCAAAAGAAGCTGCACTGTCAAAGTAGCTGCAGCCTTTAATTTCACAGACAGGCTGCCTGGAAGCATTTATCAGCCGGGGATCAACCTGATCACCGTCAGCAGGCGGGCCCACACCTAACATCCCGTTTTCAGCCTGCACACAGACATTCTGGGATTTAATAAACTGCGGGACCAGTGTAGGGATACCAACGCCGGTATTAATGAACATTATATATTCTTCTGATTCAAATTCCCTGGCAATTCTCATCGCAATCCTGTTTTTTGCTTCTTCTGTCGTCATACTTTCACTCCCTGTTCACAAGGACATCGACAAAAATATGGGGCGTTACAATACATTCCGGGTCCAGTCCGCCCGCCGGGACAATTTCATCGACCTGTGCTATGGTTATGTCTGCGGCCATTGCCATCAGAGGGTTAAAATTACGCTCTACTTTATAGTAGACCAGATTCCCCCACGCATCTGCCTTATGAGCTTTAATCAGCGCCACATCAGCGTGGATGGCATGCTCAAGGAGATAAGTTTTTCCACCTATCGTTTTGGTTTCCTTACCCGCTGCCAGCTGTGTTCCCACTGCGGTGGGCGTATAAAAAGCGGGAATCCCCACTCCTGCCGCCCTGATGGCCTCGGCGAAAGTCCCCTGGGGAATCAACTGCACCTCGATTTTCCCCTCGTTGTAAGCACAGGCGACATCAGGATTCCAGTTGAAGTAGTTTCCGACCACAGCTTTTATCTGGTTGTTTGTTAACAAACAACCCAGTCCGACCCCGGGAGAACCCAGGTCGTTGCTGATAATGATTAAATCGCTTATGCCGCTGTCAACCAGAGCTTGTACTAAAACCTCAGGATATCCCCTCAGGCCAAAACCACCGACCATTACTCTTGAGCCCGGCTTAATCAAAGAAATTGCTTCATTTATACTTAGATTTTTTTTCTTTCTTTTCACATAATCACCCTCTGATTCATCATAGCTGCCATACCTTTAATTTATTTCACAAAAAAAGTTTTTTTCCTTCTTTAAATTTTGGGGAAAGATAAAAGTAAGCTTAACGAGGGGGTTTTTAAATGGAAAAACATCAAATGGCTAAAGCGTTTAAAATCGGGGCTGCGGCAGCAGCAGGAGCTATGGCTGCTTCAATCCTCACACGCAGGTTTGTTAACAATGTGCACGATAAAGCTGTCAAAAAGCTGATTAAAAATCCATACGACAAAAATATGTTTGAACTTATCTCCTCAGGAAGCCGTATCGGCCTGCAGACAATTGTAGAAACCGACATGCGCGCCACTGAGGGGAAAGTTCTCGCACGGCCAATGGGCTCACCGAAAAAATTTCCCAACTTGGATGACCTTATGTTTAACATCTCCCAGCTTTACGTCATGCCCACGCCGCTGGAACAAACCGTAGACACCCGTGTCACCATAGGCAAAAAAGCAGCAAAACCATTTGTCATTGATATGCCAATCATGATTGCACCCATGGCATACGGTGAGGCTTTAAGCCGCCAGGCTAAAGTTGCTCTGGCCAGGGGCGCTTCCATGGCCGGCATTTCAAACAATACCGGGGAAGGCCCTTTTTTGCCAGAGGAACGAAAAGCTGCCAGGTATCTGATCTATCAGTACCACAGGGGAGATTGGGATAAGACACCCCAAATCATGAGCCAGTGCGACGGGATAGAGATACAGCTGGGCCAGGGAGCCATCGGAGGGGTGGGGCATGTGCTCAAGGCAAAAAACATTGACAGGGAACTGAGGAAAGCCTACCGGTATCCCAAAGGGAAGGATGCTGTAACACATTCCCGCCAGCCCGAAGTGCAGCGGCCCCAGGACCTGGAAAAGCTTGTTAAAAAGCTAAGAAAAATAGGCGACGGAATCCCTATAGGCATAAAGATGGCGGCCGGCAAACACCTGGAAGCCGATTTGGAATGGATGTGCAACGCCGGTGTCGACTACATCGCCATGGAAGGAGCAGAGGCCGCCACCAAGGGGTCCGCCCCCATTCTGCAGGATGATTTTGGCGTGCCGTTGATATTTGCCATCTCAAGGGCCACAGATTGGCTGGAAAAACATAATTTTAAGGACAGCGTCAGCCTGATTGCCGCCGGGCGAATCAGGACACCGGGCGATATGCTAAAAGCATGCGCCTTGGGTGCTGACGCATGTTACATTGGAGCTATTGCCATTTTTGCCATGTCACACATACAGGTTATAAAACCTCTTCCTTTTGAACCCCCCACACAACTGGTCTGGTACAAAGCAAAATACAGCGGCAAGTTCAATGTCGACCAAGGCGCCAAGGCGCTGCACAGATTTCTGATTTCCTGCAAAGAGGAAATGGACGAGGCCATTAAAGCTCTTGGTAAGACAGCTATTAAGGAAGTAAACAGGGAAGACCTGATGGCTCTCACCGAGTTGGCAGCCAAAGGCTGCCAACTGCCCATGGTATACGAACCTTTCCTCCACTAGGTTCCGGCATAAAGCCGGCCCCAGTCAGCCGGGGCCGGCTTCATTTTTTTTCAACTCTGACAAACCTGCTCTTTTTTAAAGCAGGTTTGTCTATGTTCAGGCAAGACGCCATATAATTATTTAAGAAAGCTTTATCGGAGGAGGAGTGTCGATTGGCCTCGGGACTTTTGGCAGTGCGCCTGGCACTAAAGAAGGCAGGCCTGGCACAAATCGACGCCCATGAGTGGCGCCAATCAGTGGTGCTTACCGGCAAGGCAGGCACCTGGGCACAATACATCACCGCCGGCTATGCAGCCGCCAACAGGGGCTACAAAGGAGTGGCGAACAACATCGAGGCAGATGGAATAGAACCGGAAGAATCTTTCCTGCCTCCTAACCGGGACACTGATCTGGAGGGGCAAAGCTTTGACGTGGCGATTATAGGCGGAGGCGTTACAGGCGCTGCCGTGGCGCGGGAGTTGGCGCGCTGGGATATAAAAATTGCACTTTTTGAAAAAGAAGAAGATTTGGCCAAGCAGGCATCAGGCCGCAATAACGGCATGATTCACTGCGGCTTAGCCACCAGGGCAGGCACAAAGAAATCACTCTACAATCTGCGCGGCAACAAACTATATTCGAGCGCTGCAGGCGAGTTGGGCTTTAAACTCGCCTGGCCGGGACAACTGGTGCTGCTGCCGTCCGACTGGCAGCGCATCCTCTATCCTGTGGCAGTGCTTGAAGCTGCCAGAAAAGGAGTTGAAGGCATCCGTCTACTCAGCCGCCGACAGGTCTTTAAGCTGGAACCCAATGCCACCGGCAGCCAGCATGGAGCTATAATGATGCCTGCCACAGGGATAGTGGCGCCTTATCAGGTTACAGTGGCCTACGCTGAGAATGCGGTGCAAAACGGAGCAAGCGTCTTTTTAAATACTGCGGCACTTGGATTTGTCATGGATAGAGCAAAGATTACAGGTATCATCACCAACCGTGGCACTGTGCGGGCAAGACTGGTGATCAACGCTGCGGGGGTCTGGGCCGACAAGGTGGCAGGTTATGCCGGTGACCGTTTTTTTACCATCCATCCCCGCAAGGGCGTGATGGCCATCCTGGACAAAAGAACGGGCGCCCATCAAAAGTCAATCCTCAGCATGTCCCGGTTGGGCATAAGGTCTCACAGCAAGGGCGGTTCGCTCACACCGACGGTGGATGGAAATATCCTGATGGGGCCAAACGCCCTGGAAGTGCCCTGTCGTGAGGACTTTGCCACCAGCCCGGATGACATCGATTTCCTTTTGCAGCGCCACCTGCCTCTCAACAACACCCTGCGTTCTTCCCATATCATCACTTATTATGCGGGAGTAAGGCCTTGCACCTTTGAAGAAGACTTTATTATCGAGCCTTCACAGTATGTGACAAACCTTATCCACGCAGCGGGCATTCAATCTCCGGGCCTCTCCGCCGCACCTGCCATCGCTGTTGATGTGGCGGAAATGGCAGTGGCAACGCTCAAGCGGGAGAAAGAGGTCAGGCCCAATCCCAACTTTGATCCGATACGACGGTCACAGCCACTGCTTAGTGAACTCTCGCTGGAAGAAAGGGCTAAAGCAATCGCGGCCAATCCGTCCTACGGCAGGATAGTCTGCCGCTGTGAAGCAATTTCCGAAGGGGAGATAGTCGATGCCCTGCGCTCCCCCCTGCCTGTGGATACGCTTGACGCAGTTAAGCGCAGGACGCGGGCAGGCATGGGGCGATGCCAGGGCAGTTTCTGCACACCGGCGGTGCTGGCCATAGTCGCGGGGGAAACAGGTCAGGACATCACTGCGGTGTGTAAAAAAGAGGCCGGTTCACAGATGCTGCTCTCACCCACGAAAGGCCCGCTGCCGGAATGGAGGAAAAACAGTGAGAGCTGATGTAGCCATTATCGGCAGCGGCCCGGCGGGGATGGCGGCAGCCGTGGCAGCCTGTGAACGCGGCGCCAGGACTTACATAGTTGAACGAGAAGCCAGGCCGGGCGGCATCCTCAAACAGTGCATTCATGACGGCTTTGGCCTTGTGCTCTATGGGGAGAAGCTGACAGGGCCTGAATACGCCCACAGGGACATCCTTCTGCTAAAAGAAATGGGCATCCCGATCCTGACAGGGACCTTTCCGCTGGCACTGGAGCAAAAGGAAGGCCTATTCAGGCTGACACTGCAAAACAGTGAGCAGGGCATATTCTATCTATCGGCCGGGGCATTGGTTGCAGCCACAGGCTGCCGTGAGCGAACGTCCCGTCAGGTATTTATTCATGGTGAACGGCCGGCCGGTATTTATACAGCCGGCACAGTGCAAAACCTTGTCAACATCCGGGGCTATCTACCGGGAAGAGAATGCATCATTCTAGGCTCCGGCGACATCGGTCTCATCATGGCCCGGCGCCTGCGGCTTGAGGGTGCAAACGTGGCGGGAGTGTATGAAATCAGGCCTGAACCGGCAGGCTTGATGCGCAACGTTGTCCAGTGCCTCCATGACTATAACATTCCCCTGCATCTGAACTCTACTGTAACTCGCGTTCACGGCAGACAACGGGTAAAAGGCGTTACTGTCGGCGCCGTCGGGCCTGGTCTTCGACCTGTTGGCGGCAGTGACTGCTATGTCCCCTGCGATACACTGGTGCTGTCAGTGGGACTCATTCCTGAAAACGACCTTCTTGACCCGCTTGGAGTCGAGATGGATCCAAGAACCGGAGGCCCTGTGGTGGACCAAAACATGATGTCTTCACTGCCCGGCCTTTTCAGCTGTGGAAATGCGCTGCACGTTAACACGCTGGTTGACTATGTTTCCGAAAGTGGTAAACTTGCCGGTGCAGCCGCGGCTGACTTTGCGGACCAAAAAAATAAAGAGCGGCTGACTGTCCCACTGGTCACCCGCGGTGCACTTCTTTACGCTGTGCCCCAGCGCGTGGACTTTTCTTCCCAGGGCAAAGTAGTTATTTATTTCCGCAGCTCCGGGACACTGGCTGAAGCTTCACTTTTAATCAGGTGCGGCCGCAGAATACTGCTGCAAAAAAAATACACTGTAATCCGGCCGTCGGAAACAGGGCGTATTAGTTTTGACACGTCTCTTTTGCCGCCTGATTGTGACTATCTGGAAATTGAACTGCTGGAGGGAGAGCGGCATGAAGCAAATTCTGTGCATTGAGTGCCCGCAAAGCTGCGGGCTGATGGTAGCCTACACAAAAGAGGAGATTGTTGTATCAGGAAACAGGTGCCCGCAAGGCATTTCTTACGCCACAAAGGAAATCACAAATCCCTGCCGCATGCTGACAACCACTGTGAAAACTGCCTTTGCCGACTTCCCCCGCCTGCCGGTGCGCTCTGCTCTTGAGATACCTCTTAAAACCATTCTTCCTGCCATGCAGGCTCTGCAAACAATCACTGTTGAAAAGCGCCTGCAGCCGGGAGACGTAGTCCTCACGTGTATACCCGGTACTGATGTACCGCTTGTTGCCACCGCTGGTATGACTGAGTGAGGAGAGTCACTGGCAGCAGTAAAGATGTCTAATTCAGACAGGAGGGCACAGTGTGGGTAAAGACAAAGAGTTTTTTCCTGAATGGTACCATAAAACGGCGCCTGAAAATTCTTACCGTTCCATTTTTCGCTGGGGGTACCCTCACTTATTTAAGCATCCCAATAAACGCCTCTACCGCCTGCTGAAACAGGTTTTTGCCATGACAGACGATGATTTCCAAAAGCCATCCGATCTGGGCGAGGAAATTGTAAGTTTTAATGTGCCTGTAAACTTAAGCTCTCAGCAGCTGGACAATCTACGTCTGATAGCAGGAAAAGAGAACGTCAGGACAGACGACTACTCCCGCCTGCGGGCGGCTTACGGCAAGATGATCTATGACCTGATGCGCCTGCGTAAAAAGATGGTGGAAAATCTGCCGGACGCGGTAGTTTGCCCTCGTGACAAGGCTGATGTAAGATCACTGGTACGCTACTGCCACCTGCAAAAAATTCCCGTTACTGCCTACGGTGGATGCTCGTCTGTAATGCGCGGCACGGAGTGTCCAAGAGGCGGCATCTCCCTTGATATGCAAGCGCACATGAACAGAATTATCGCTCTCAACATCCAAAACCAGACAGTGACAGTAGAACCCGGCATCCTGGGGCCTGATCTGGAAGATGCTTTGAACGGGGCGCCAAAGCTGTTTGGAACAAAGCTCCGCTACACCTGCGGCCACCTGCCCCAGTCTTTTCATTCATCCACCGCCGGCGGTTGGATTGTTACACGCGGCGCCGGTCAGAACTCCACTTATTTTTATCGCCAGGATGGAAATGCAGGAATACCTGGAATATCAGGCCGGTGTTATCAGCAGTATCAGGCAGGCCGGCGCCGCGCTCAGCCACCACCACGGCATCGGCAGGATGCTGGCACCCTGGTTTGAAGGGGCTGTCGGCACTAACCAACTTGAGTTGCTGCGAGCCATTAAACGCCACCTGGACCCCCATAATATCATGAACCCAGGCGGCACACTGGCGCTTGACCTTGATAAAGCTAAAAAAAAATAGACCTTTAGCTCAGAAACCTAATTGTAAACGGGTAGCGATAATTCTCACCCTGATTGGACTTAAAGGCTGCAACAGCAATCAACACCAGTTCAACAGCGGCGATAATCACAATCAATATAGTCAGCAAATATTTTATTTCACTGGTATATTCTGCACAAACTCACCATTTCCTACAAATAAATCCTTAATTATATTGTAAAATATGGTCAACAAAAATATGGCTCAACTGTTGTCGGACGGCAGGTTATGTGATATTCTTTTCCTGTGGGACAAATATACAGGAAAACATACTGCAGGTCCAAGGCGTTTATAAAGCTGTATTTTCCGGTTCTGCGGCAATACCGGTACGGGAGGGTTTGATAATGGCAATTTGCAGTGTTAAGGGCGTTGATATCCACTACATAGCTGTAGGGGATGAACTCAAACGGGATGAGGCCATAATTTTCATTCATGGGGCAGGAGGCAACAAACAGCGCTGGATATACCAGCTTGAAGCAATCGCTGATACAGCATACGGCGTAGCCCTGGATTTGCCCGGTCATGGCCAGTCCGAAGGGCCTCCCTGTGACCAGGTCTTTTTATACAGAGAGTGGGTGAGGGAGTTCATTGCTGCCATGGGATTAAGCAATCTCATCGTTGCCGGTCATTCCATGGGGGGGGCAGTGGCCCTTGATTTTACACTGAAATATCCTGAACTGGTAAGAGGACTGATCCTGGTGGGATCAGCTGCGCGCTTTAAAGTAAACCCGGTTCGCCTGGAAGCTTATAAAAAGGGAGAGTATAGGGCTGAGTGGGCGCGGGAAAGTTTTTCAACATCATCCCCCGAGGAACTTGTAAGCAAATATGCAGAAGAGAGTATGAGCGTAAGCCCCACAGTGCGTTACATGGACTTTCTTTCCTGCTCCCGCTTTGAAACTGAAAACATTAAAAATATAAAGGTCCCGACGCTTATAATCTGCGGCACCGAAGATATGTCAACACCGCCGGTTCTGTCAGAGCGCCTGTCACAACAGATTGATAATTCGGAACTTGTCCTCATTGAAAACGCAGCACATCAGGTTATGCTTGAACAGCCCGCAATGGTAAATCAATCACTTACTAATTTTCTAAACAGAGTCTGACTTACAAGAATGGGTTGAGAATATAAACATCTGCTTTAACAAATGTTTTATTTTTAAACAGATTAACTTTTTATACTGCTGCCACACACCAGAAATGAAAACGGGAATTACTGAGCTTATGTAAATACCAGCTTCTGATAAACTGCCAAAAACCCAGATTATTATGTGCTCGTTTCTTAGGGCGCTTTTTTATTAATACTCGTTCACTAATTTAACATTTGATGTAAGCAAGCAATATCCTGAGGAAAACACACCATAACAGACTTTTATACTCGATTAATCTTAGCTTGGCATCTCCTTTGCATAAAGTATTTGAATTGTCAGAAATATTATCATTTTTCACGCGCTAAACCCTCTGGACGGACAAGTGTAACGACATAGCCCGACAAACAATATTTTTAAACAAGGTTAAGTAGAATCAACAATAGGCAGACATGTCAGGATTTAAGTATTGCAAACTTCGACAAATAAGTATAAAATTCTGAATATATGTATATATAAAAATTTGCATATTTGTTTTTTGGCCATTGTGCCAAAATCCGGTTTAAAGGAGGTGTAAACAGTTCAGGTATATAAAAAGGCGGGTCATTCAACGAAGCTTAAACTAAATTAAGAAAGAGGTGCTTTCATGAATTCGTTTAAAAAGAGAAAAATGCTGATGAGTTTTGTGGTAATGGCTTTACTTATTGTGATGGTTGTAGCAGTTTCCGGTTGCGGCAAGAAAACCCCGGAACCTACTACCCCCGGTGCTCCTCCCCCTCCTGCGCAAACAAAATACATTTCTATAGCCACAGCTTCAACAGCAGGCGCATGGTATCCGCTTGGCGGCGGTATCGCCATGGCTATTACCAAACATATCCCGGGAGTCGTGGCAACTGCTGAAACAGGCGCTGCCACTGTGGAAAACATCCGCAACATGATTGAAGGCAACGTGGAGTTGGCATTCCTGCAAAGTGACGTTTTATGGGAAGCTTACAACGGCAAAGGCAGATATGAAGGCAACGCCATGAACAACCTGAGAGGTTTATATTCGACCTACGGTACAGTTGCTCATTTCATCACCCTTGCCAAATATGATTTTAATACACTGGCTGATTTCAAAGGAAAGTCTATCGGCGTGGGAGCTCCCGCCAGCGGCACCGAGATTTTCAACCAGTACCTGTTAGAAAAATTCGGCATTACTTACGACAATATTGACGAACAATTCCTGGGAGTGCCCGACCAGGTCGAGGGGTTAAAGAACGAGAACGTTCACCTGTCAATGTCTCTGATGCCCGTCCCCACCGCATCCTTTATGGAGCTGGCGGTTACTCACGGCATCAAGCTGATTGGGCTTGATGCAAAAACAGTCAAAGAAATCGAAGCCGAAAGGCCGGGCTGGTTCGGCATTACAATTCCAGCCGGCTCGTATCAGGGCGTAAACTATGACGTTGTAACAGCTGCTTATCGTGGCAATATCGGTGTCATGAAAGATATGGACGAAGAACTGGCATACCAGATTACCAAAGTTACATGGGAAAAGAGAGACGAATGGAAAGACACCCATGCTGTGGCCAAAGACTTTACAATCGACACAGCACTTGAAGGTATGCCCATTCCTCTGCATCCCGGAGCAATAAGATACTACAGGGAAATCGGTATGACAATACCTGCTGAACTGATTCCGCCGGAAATGAAATAACTTAGCCCACAGGGAGATTAGCCCGTGCATCGTAAATATAAGTTAATCCTGTTTACAGGCGCCTTACTTGTTATTTTATCAGTATTGCTTTTATGGCCGCTGCCGGTGCTGGCAGTGAGAATATACGATACCAACCATGTTCTGTTTTCTGCGGGTGTGAGCTATGGCGATGAATTTACGCTTCAGTTTTTACACTCCTATGAAAAAGGCTGGGTGGAAGAAACATATATTATCGAAAAAGGCCATTTCAATCTGACAAGGCACCGCTATCAGGTCTATAGTTATGATGCACGGGAGTTTACTTTTCCCGGGAAATTTTCACTCAAAGACGGATATGCCATAGTTGAAGATATTGACAGCTACATTAAAACAGAAAACAGACAGCTCCTAATAAGGTCAGCTTATACAGTCCCTCAAAACATACTGGTGAACAATAAGGTTTTTAATCTGAATGAGAAAACCGCCGGGGGCGTGTTAGTAGTGATAAAAATTGAGAGTTGGCCGTTTATCAGGAAGTTTATACAATAAATAATTTGTGCGGGGGAGGGATGAGTTTTGGAACAAAACAGCAATTCACTTGTTGGTCAGACAAAGAAATGGTACCAGGAATTTAACCTGATTTTCATCATAGCAATAGCTATGTCTATCTTTCAACTCTACACGGCCAACTTCGGCCTGATGACGGCAATGCTGCAGCGCGGTATCCACTTGTATTTCGCATTGACACTGATATTCCTAATTAAGCCTTATAAAAGAAAAGGCATATTTTTCGTGGTTTTAAACTGGGTCTGTATAGCTGCCACGGTTGTGGTGGCAGTGTATATGGTTAAATTTGCCACGCCGCAGCTGCTGACGGCCCGGGCAATTACTGGGTTAACCCGTGCTGACATGTATATTGGCGGCCTGCTACTGATTCTGATACTTGAGGGCACGAGGCGCATTTGCGGGCTGCCTATGGTCATTATTGCAGCTCTGTTTATTTTGTACGCACGTTTCGGGCAGATGCTGCCGGGAATGCTCGCTCACAGAGGTTATTCCCTGTTATTAATTATTAACCAATCTATCTTTACCCACGAGGGAGTTTTTGGCATACCCCTTGCCGTTTCCTCAACTTTCGTAATTTTATTTGTAATCTTTGGCGCCTTTCTTGAGCTTTCAGGAGCCGGTCAGTTTTTTATTGACATTGCTTTTGCCATGACCGGTCGCACAAGAAGCGGCCCTGCCATGACAGCGGTGGTGGCAAGCTCATTTATGGGCTCAATAAACGGAGTGGCGGCAGCAAATGTTGTCACCACAGGTGCTTTTACCATTCCCCTGATGAGTAAAGTGGGCTACTCAAACGTGATGGCAGGAGCCGTTGAGGCTGCTGCTTCCACCGGCGGGCAGATACTGCCTCCGGTAATGGGCGCCTCCGCCTTTATCATGGCTGAAGTTTTGGGGATAGGTTACGCTCAGGTGGCTTTGGCAGCCACAGTTCCCGCTCTTTTATACTTTATTTCAGTTGGTTACATGGTGCATCTTGAAGCCATTAAAAGAGGCATTAAAGCCACAGAAATAAAAAACATTCCAAACTTTAAAAAGACATTAGTAAACGGAATTCAGTTCTTAATTCCGCTTATTGTTTTGATTCATTATCTCCTGATTGTAAGATACACTCCCACCAAAGCAGCCATTTATGCAATTTTGGCCACTGTGTTGGTCAGCATGTTCAGAAAAAATACCAGGATGGGCGCAATGACAATTCTGAGGGCACTTGAACTGGGGGTAAAAAACAGCCTTATTGTGGCCTCAGCCTGCGCTACAGCCGGGATTGTAATAGGGATTGTGACCATCACAGGCCTTGGCCTTAGGTTTTCAAACATGATTATCAGCCTATCCGGCAATTCCCTGTTTCTTGCGCTGATCTTTACCGCCATTACATGTATTATACTGGGCATGGGATTGCCTACTTCAGCAGCCTACATTATTACTGCCACGCTTGGCGGCCCTGTTTTAATCAGAATGGGCGTTACTCCTATCGCTGCCCATCTCTTTATCCTGTATTTTGCTGTGGTGTCAGTAATAACCCCGCCTGTGGCAATTGCTGCCTATGCAGCAGCCGGCATAGCTAACGACGACCCGCTTAAAATTGCAGTCCAGGCAACACGACTTGGCATTGCCGCTTATGTGATTCCATTTATGTTTGTTTACGGGCCGGCGCTTGTTCTTGTCGGTACAGTGCCAAAAATTATTCTGGCCATCATAACAGCCCTTATCGGTTCTTTCCTGCTGGCGTGCGGAGTACAGGGTTACATGGTAACATGTGTTAAATCAATACTTATCAGGGCGCTGATTATATTTGCTGCACTGTCCTTAATCAGTACAAACATATATTATAATCTGGCTGGTGTCGCTGTAGTAGTAGTAGTTCTGCTGTTCCAGTTCAGGCAAAAGAAAAGAGAAACCGTGGCCCAGGCTGCCGCAATTTAAAAAGCCGGCACTTTTAAATAATATTAAATAAAAAATGACACTCTACGGTGTCATCTCTTTTTTACGGTTTAATTATTTATTCTAAAGCACATTTTTCTCTTTTCTCGGTGAATCTCCTGCCTGCCTGTTTTATTTATGTATATTTGGTACAATTCTTGCAGTATTATTAGAAGATTTTACAGTTTATAAAAAGAAGGGGTTTGTTATGAAAAAGTCAACTTCAGTGGTGTTGGAAGGGATAAAGACAATAGCTGTACGAGACTTTGAAGTTCCCCATATTGGGCCAAAAGAAGCTTTGCTGCGCATGGAACTGGCCGGGGTTTGCAGCTCTGATGTAGGTATGTATACCGGCAAGATTGGGCCCAAGCCTTACCCTATTATCCTTGGACATGAGTTGGTAGGCTTTATTGAGGAAGCCGGGGAAGATTTTACGCACAGGCACGGTGTCAAAAAGGGAGACAGAGTTATTGTCGAGTTTACATTCGGCTGCAGTGAGTGCAGCGCGTGCGTAGCAGGCAACTATCGCTTTTGTGAGAAAACACTGAGTTACGGCTCATCAATCTCCTGCCAGGAGCCTCCGCACCTGTGGGGAGGATACGGGCAATACCTTTACCTGCCCTACAACGTCATGGTACATAAAATCAGCAGCACTCTAAGCGCTAAAACTGCAGTCCTGGTCTGTGCCGTGATGGCAAACGCCATTCGCTGGGTCAGGCTGGCAGGAAACGTAGCCATAGGCGATACAGTTGTGGTGCAGGGGGTAGGCCAGCAGGGACTTGCCGCCATTGCAGTGGCGCGCTATGCCGGCGCAAAAACAGTGATCGCAACCGGCCTTGGCAAAGACAGCAGGCGCTTTGAGATGGCAAAACGTATGGGTGCAGATTACTGCATAAACGTGGAAGAAAAGGACATGGTCGCTGAAATAAGCAGCATCACAGGCGGGAAAATGGCCGAACTGGTCATAGAATTAACAGGCAATGCCAAAAGCGCCGAGCTTACCACCAAGCTTGTCGGGAGGATGGGAGCCATTGTCTTGCCAGGTCTCTATGGCACAGGTAAAGATGTACCAATAAAATTAGATGAATTAATACGCAAAGAAGCCAGGATATACGGCGTCTACAGCCATGACGGAAACGCTGTCAGAAGAGCAATTGGCCTGGCAGAGTCAGGGAGATTCCCGTGGGACGACATGGTAACACATGTGTTCAGGCTGGAAGAAGCTGAAAAAGCGATAAAAGTGGTTGCTGGTGAAGTCGAGGGCAGTGAGGCGGTTAAGGTAGTAATTGATCCCTGGCTTTAATGTAAATAAATAAAACTATAAAAAGCAGGTGAATAATTTATGGAAAGAAAAATCATTATTACAGTTGCACTTTCAGGCGGCGGGCGGGCCGACAAAACAAATAACCCTCATATTCCCGAAACACCAGAGGAAATTGTTGATTCCGCCTATAAGTGCTGGCAGGCCGGCGCGGCCATCGTTCATATCCATGCCCGTGACGACAAGAATAAAGTTACCTCTGACCCAGAAGTTTACAAAAGAATACACAGCATGATCAGAGAGAGATGCGACATCATACTTCAGGACTCTACCGGACTTGGGCCTGATGTAAAAATGGAAGAACGGATTAATGTAATCGATGCCGGCGCTGAAATGGCTTCGCTTAATATGGGCACACTGGTGCGCTCAGGCATCGATGACAGCCTCTTTTTGAATACGCCCTCACAGATTGAAACATATGTAAAACGCATGCTGGAAATAGGGGTAAAACCTGAGCTTGAGGTCTATAATCACTCCATGTTCAGGGATGTTGAAACCCTTATCGCCAAAAACCTTCTGACAAAGCCGTATCTTATCAATCTGGTGCTTGGCATGTCTTATCAGGGAGGCCTGGCTGCCACGCCTAAAAATCTGCTCTCCCTGGTTGAATATTTACCCAAGGAGGATTGTGTCTTTAATGTTTCAGCAGTTGGGAAAGCTCAACTTCATTTAACAACATTGTCCATGCTCATAGGAGGCAATGTCAGGGTTGGCCTGGAAGATAACCTTTACTACCAAAAAGGTCAGGTAGCCACCAATGAAATGCTGGCGGAAAGAGCAGTCCGCCTGGCCAGGGAACTGCAATTTGAAGTGGCAACTCCCGACGAAGCCCGCGACATCCTGGCAATACCCCGCCTCAGCTAAACTGCAGCTAGTACCTATCTCCACTTCCTAAACTGAAAGGTGTGGTTATGTGCAGCAGAAGAAAAAAATAACGATAATTGGGGCCGGAACCACAGGGCACTCGCTGGCGCTTGCTTATGCCCGCGGCAATTATCAGGTTACACTGGTGGACAACAAGAACAACGTCCTTGTCAAAGCTGTCCGGCTGATTAAAGATGCCCTTTCTGTTTTAAAAAGCGAGCAGCTTATAAGTGACATAGAAGCAAGGAGCATTGTAAAAAACATCAGTTGCACAACAAACCTTAAAGAGGCACTAAAAGATCCTGATTTCCTGCTGGAAGCAGTATATGAAGACCCCACCGTAAAATGGGAAGTATTCCAGCAGGCTGACGCTTTGTGCCCCGAACATACTATCTTCATGAGCAACACGTCACGCATGAACATCTTTGAAATAGCCCAGGTTAAAAGACAGGACAGACTGCTTATCTGCCACTGGTTTGCACCACCCCATGTCATTCCCCTGGTCGAAGTAGTCTCCAGTGAGGCCACTTCACCTGAAATCTTAGAAACTGTGATAGAATCTTTACTGGAAATCGGGAAAACACCGGTGCATATGAAAAAATATGTGCCTGGATTTATTATTAACAGGATCCAAAATCTGATTGTAAAGGAAATGTTCTGGTTAGTTGACAACGGATACGCAACTATTGAAGACATTGACCGCGCCGTAAAAGCGAGCCTGGCAGTAAGAATGCCGGTGGTTGGCGTTATGCAAAGCTGTGATTTCGGAGGTTTGGATACACTGGCCAGCATTCACAGCAATACAAGCATAGTCCCTTTGTGGGAACCCGGCCCGCCCAAAACTGTCTTACAAAAAGTACAAAATGGGGAATTCGGCGTAAAAACAAGTAAAGGGCTTTATGACTACAGTGGACAGACCGAAAGTGAGCTCATGCAGCGCAGGGACAAGAATTATCTGAAGATACTGCAGTATTTTGCAACAATCGATTCTCTGACTTAAAAATCCACCGCAAGGTGGACTTTTTTTCTTGTAAATTAATTTCTTTCCGGTTTCGCGGCTGCATACTCTTTAATCACCCGCAGAAATTCTTCCCCGTACTTTTCCAGCTTTGCCTCCCCCACTCCCTTGATGCCAAGCATCTCCTGCCTGTCACCGGGTTGCGTCTCGCTCATCTCACGCAGGCTAGCATCGGTAAAAACAAGGTAAGGAGGCACCTTATCCCTCTCGGCAATATTTTTTCGCGCTATGCGCAAAAACTCAAACAACGAGTCGTCGCGCTCTGCTTTTTTAGCTTTCCGCTTCTTCTGGAACACTTTCTCTCCCTGCTTCAAAACAGCAGCTGCATTTCTGCCAGCCTTAACCACCGGAAATTTCCCTTCAGTAAAATAAAGATATCCTTCTGCATTTAACAGGTTTATCAGGTCTTTTATTTCCTGCAGGCTGTACTCCTTCATCAGGCCATAGGTAGACAGACTGTCAAAGCGCAATTGAAGTATTTTTTTGTTTTTTGTCCCTTTAAGTACTTCTGCCACCAACCCGGCGCCAAAGCGCTCTCTCATCCTAACCACACAGGAGATAATTTTCTGCGCCTCTATTGTGATATCAACCAGGTCACTGTCGTCATTGCAGCTGCCGCAATTGCCGCACTGTTCAAATATGCCTTCCTCGCCGAAATACTCGAGTATAAATTTACGTAAGCACCTCGGCGTGTGGCAGTAATCCACCATAGTCTGCAGCTTATGATACTCGTTCTTCTTTCTTGCCGGCGAATAGACTGACTGCTCAATCATGAATTTCTGCAGCAGGACGTCCTGTGGCCCAAACAGTATAATGCACTCGCCCGGCTCCCCGTCACGTCCCGCCCGCCCGGCTTCCTGATAGTAGGCCTCCATGTTCTTTGTCATGTTGTAATGAATAACGTAGCGCACATTGGATTTATCTATACCCATACCAAAGGCATTGGTAGCTACCATTACAGGCAGGTCATCGTAGATAAAAGACTCCTGGCTCCTCTCCCGTTCTTTATCACTCATTCCGGCATGATACCTGCCACACCTGTAGCCCTTCCCGCTCAGCGTCTCATATAATGTATCCACTTCTTTACGGGTGGCGGCGTAAATAATCCCCGACTTCTGCCCACTGTTTTTGAGATAGTCAAGGACAAAATCTTTCTTGTTCGCACCCCGTACAACCGAGAAAAAAAGATTCTTCCTGTCAAACCCGGTCACATAAAGTTTGGGCTCCCTTAAAGACAACAGGGTGACTATGTCCTTTTTTACTTCCTCCGTGGCAGTGGCAGTAAAAGCGCCAAGCACCGGCCTTTTGGCAAGGCCGGCTACAAACTGGGCAATCCTGCGGTAGCTTGGCCTGAAATCATGGCCCCACTGTGAAACACAATGGGCCTCGTCAATGGCTACAAAAGACACATCAAGTGTCTTCACCAGTTCCTGAAAAGCTTCAGATTCCAGTCTTTCCGGCGCTACATAAATCAGCTTGTATTTTCCCTGTCCGGCCAGTCCCAGCCTCTTTGCCACCTCGCTGTTGCGCAGCGAGCTGTTTATAAATGTAGCGGGGATGCCAAGGCCCCCAAGGCCGTCTACCTGGTCTTTCATTAAAGCAATCAACGGCGAAATAACCAGCGTAACCCCTGTAAATATCATTGAGGGCACCTGGTAGCACACAGACTTGCCTGACCCTGTTGGCATAATTGCCAGGGTATCCTCACCGGCCAACAGGCTGCTTATGACCCTGGCCTGTCCCTCCTTGAAAGCAGGGTAGCCAAAGTATTTCTGCAGCAGCACCCGTGCTTGCTCCAGCATTTTATTCTCCACTATCATTATTGTCCGCCACCCGTGCTTAGAGTTTTTACCGGTATGTATCGATTCTTCTGCAACATCTTCTCCCAATCTTTTAGTTTCTCCTGCAAGGTTTTTCTTTAAGTAGTTGGCATCAGAAGGATATCGGCTAAAAACATGGAATTTGTTAATTATGGACACATCAGATGACTAGGTTTTGGCTTAACAGGAGTGTGGCTGGCCATGTTGATTGAATCCAATTTCAGGGCATTCTATATTTACAGGCGCTTTAAAAAGCAAGTTCCTAAGATAAAGCCTTTAGTCAGTGCCCAGTGAATTACACCGTTCCGGTACAATAATAAATAATAAAGGAAGTTAATATGGACTCATACAAACCGGATTTACCCGACAACACCAGAGAAATAAAAGCAAAATATGCCGCTGATACATTCCCGCAAAAAATGGGAATTAAGCTGGTTGAGCTGACCCCCGGCTATGCCAGGGTGGAAGTAAAGGTAACCGAAGACATGCTAAACTTCCACAATATTGCCCACGGTGGCGCCATCTTTACACTGGCCGATACAGCTTTCGGCCTGGCTTCAAATTCTCGCGGCCCCGCAGTCGCCCTGCAGGTCAGCATTAATTTTATCAGTGCCGTAGATCCGGGCACAGTTATCTTTGCAACAGCCGTAGAAGAGCAGTTAACACGAAAAACAGGCATCTACAATATTACAGTGGCAAGTGAAGAGGGAAAGACAGTCGCCCTTTTCAGAGGGGTAGTATACCGCAAAAAACAGTGACCACATTTGGTCACTGTTTTTTGAATCTCTCAATAGTAAGAGCTGAAACGTCCATAAAGGCTTTCCCTTCTGTTATCAGGTCCGCCACAATCCTGCCCGTCACAGGTGACAGCGCAATGCCGTCGCCCTCATGGCCCGCTGCGATAAAGAATCCTTCCAGGCCTTTTACGGGGCCTATAATTGGTAAACCATCAGGAGTATACGGCCTTAAGCCGGCAAACGAGCGGATCATATTAATATCTTTAAGGCCCGGCATCAGCCTGGTGGTGTATTTAAGGATTTCCTTGAGACCTTCTCTTGTTACATGGCTGTTGTAGCCAACAAATTCTCTTGTGGCCCCAATGAAGATATTTCCCTTTTTTGTCTGGCTGAGAGAAAGGCCCACGCCCATTTTGATACCAGGGTCTTCGCAATCCTTAATCATATCGGGATTGTATTTAGCAACAATATATCTTGCTGAAAGAATGTCACCCATTACATAGGGCGGCACCTCTTCAGTCACTACTATCTGGCCTCTGCGCGGCCAAATGGGGATTTCAAGTCCAATCATATGCCCTACAAACGGCGCCCAGGCGCCTGTGGCATTGATGATAATTTCGCAATCAATATGGCCGCTTGTTGTCTTTACCCCTTTAACTATGCCGCCTTTTTGCTTGATGCCGGTAACTTCTGTGTGGAGAAGAAGCTCGGTTCCCCTTTTCACTGCCGCCGCGGCAAACGCTAAAGTCAGTTTAATAGGATTAACGTGGGCATCCTGCGGGCTGTATGTTGCACCGACGATGTGCCCTGCCAGCCCCCTCTGCAGCTTGCCTGCTTCCTCCCTGTCAAGGATTTCCACCATCAGGCCTGTCTCCCGCTGCCCTTTTACAAAACCCCGCATCACTTCCATCTCTTCCGGAGTCTCAATAATAATCATGCCGCCGGTCTTTTTATATTCGATGGGCTGCTGCAGTTCTGGCTCCAGTGTCTCATAGATATTTGCGCTTTCCAGTGCCAGTTGGAGGTGCAACCCGGGATTTTTTGACTGCAGTATTATATCCTGGTCGCAGGCGCCCGAAGCCCCAAAAGCCAGGTCTCCACGCTCAACAAGGGCAACACTTCTACCCCTTTTTGCAAGTTGATAAGCAATGGAGGCCCCTATTACACCGCCGCCGATGACTACAATCTCTTTTATTCTACTCATCGCCATTGCAACCTCTTACTAACTCCCCGATATTTAACGTCCTGACAGGATGCCTGATTCCGGGATTCAGCTTTTCTATACCGGTAACTTCAGACAACATTTTTTCTATAATCCTGCGGCATGTTCTGCCCTGGCACAGGCCCATGGTTGCATCAGTACGGTTTTTAACCCCCTTTACCGTCCTGGCGCCATCAGCGATAGCCTTTCTGATTTCATCCTCTGTTACTTCTTCACAGCGGCAGATATACACAGTTTTTTTCTCAGTCATTGTTGCACACTTCCCTCTCAATAGAGCGTACATCAGAAAAGAATATTTTTGGGACTTCTATCGTAATCAGAGGTGTCAAATCATATTTTTTCAGTCTCTTTACTTTTATTACCCTGCCTTCTGTGACAAAACGCCCGTATCTGTCAACACACCTTACAATTTCACACTCCTGCGGCAGCGGCAGAAACTCGAAGGGAAACTCCACCAGAGAAGTTGTTTCGCTGTAGTTTTTGTGCACCTTAAAGATGGCAAGGCCGGGACAGGCGGCAAGACAAAGACTGCAGCCAGTACATTTTTCCCCTTCTATCCGCGGCAGGTTGGTTATGGGCCTGCCGACAGTAATTGCCCCTGAAGGACACGCCAGTTCACAGGGGTTGCAGGGGATTTCCTGAACACACTCAATAAAGGCTACCGGGCCTTCCTCCAGCCTTTTTTCATCAGGCAGGCCTGAAGTATCTTTGAGTTCTTCCCAGGACGGCACGCCGGTTTTTTTGATTCCCTTACTCATAATACACTACCTTCTCCTGTACTGATAAGTTTGTCCTTTGCATCTTTTCTCTTTTGGCCAAAAGGGCCTGTGCGTAAAGAGTCCAGCCTGTCCCAAACCGCTGCTTTTAACTGCCGCGCTTCCCCACTTGAATAAAGTCCCAGGCTTTCTGCACAGGCAATCCCTGCAAGCCGTCCCTCGTCAAGGGCGGAGCTTGCCTCTTCAACCCCGGAGATGTCACCCGCCACATAAAGCCCTTTCACAGTTGTCTCCATGTTTGTATCGTGTCTGGGGACATTACCACCCAAAACAGGGATATAGACGAACTCACATCCCGCAAGCCATGCTAACTCAGTCAGGGGATTCAAGCCCACAGCAATGCAGACAGTATCAGCCTCAATAAACTGCTCGCTGCCCGGTTTCTGCGCCATACTGCCGTCAAGCTCCACAACAATAACGCCCTCAACTTGGCACTTGCCCACTACTTCTTTAATAGTATGGGAGGTAAGGATAGGAACCCCCGTCCTGCGAATTTTGCTCGCATGAACACCATACCCGCCTATTTCAGGTGCTGCTTCAAGCAAAGCGACAACATCGGCGCCTGCCTGCAGCAGCTGGTATGAAACAATCAGTCCCACATTTCCCGAACCGACCATGATTATTTTCCTGCCCGGCAAAACCCTGTGGACATTTATCATTGTCTGGGCAGCGCCTGCGCCCATTACGCCGGGCAAAGTGCCGTTTGGCAGTGCCAGGGTATTTTCAGAAGCCCCTGCAGCAAGTATAATCCTTTCGGCCTGCAGCAGCTGCTCTCGTTTTTGCTCAATATACCCTATTTTAAAATTGTCAAAGATACCGTAAACAGATGTGTTTAACATCACATCCACACCCATTTCACTGGTTTCTTTCAGCAGCTGTTCACCGATGGCATAGCCTCTGACGCCTGCCTGGTGTTCGTGTGAGCCAAAAAATTTATGGATCTGCTTAAACAACTGCCCGCCAGGCCTGTGGTTTTCATCCATAACTGTGGCCTGGCCACCGCCCCTGGCTATTTCTATGGCAGCTGCAAGCCCCGCAGGGCCCCCGCCAATAATTGCAACCTGTGCGTATTTCATCTCTCGTCCTTCCATTTCCCATGCCCAATCTGTGTTTCTATTTCCATCCCCTGCTCCACAGGCGTCACACATGTCCTTACATTTGGCAGGCCGTTAACTGTCATTATACAGTCTGTGCATCTGCCAATGGCACAGAAAACTCCCCTTGGCCCGCCGGTTTTAGGTGTCTTCCTGAATACCCTGATGCCTGCCGCCAGCAGGGCAGCCGCTATGGGCTCACCGTCCACTGCCTCTATCTCTTTGCCATCCACGCTGATTATGATTTTTTTCTCACGCCGGTCTTTCCCGAGTATGGGATGGTCGGAAATTCTCATCTTCAATCTCCTTACAGCAAAATGTTAAAAAAATTGCTTCACCCCCACCGGTGTCACTTGGTGAGGGTGATATTTTATTATATAAGATTTGCCCTAACCAGGATATCCCGCAGTTGTTCTTCTTTATCTGCAGCCAGGGGCAGGAGTGGTTTTCTTGGTACTCCTCCCTGGTAACCCAGCAGGTTCATGGCCTTTTTCATCCCCGCCACCCCAAACCGGGCTGTAATTGCCAAATTTACAGAAATCATTCTAAGCTGCAGCTCTCTGGCTTTTACAATATCACCTGCTCGAACTGCGGCATCAATTTCCAGGCAAACCTCAGGCGCAATATTGGCCAGGGCGAGTATGCCGCCCGCTGCGCCCAAAGCAAGAGCAGGAAACAGAACATTGGCTGAGCCTGTGAATACGGCAAAATCTTGATTTCTGGCAGCCAGGATATGCTCGCCTATCTGGGCGACATTTCCGGCGCTGTCTTTCATCCCTATAATGTTGGGGTGTGCGGCCAGACGAGCCACCACGGCAGGCTTTATCTCCACAGCGGTATTGACAGGCACACTGTAGAGCAGAACAGGTATTTTAGACTGTTCAGCCACCTCCAGATAGTAGTGATAAAAAACTTCTTCTGTCATGGCATTTTTAAAAAAGTTGGGAGTAATGACAAGGGCGACATCGGCGCCTGCATCAGCTGCTCTGTTAGTTAATCTGACAGTATCGACCAGGCTCTCGCAACCTGTCCCGGCCACAAGCAATTTGTCGGAAGCAGCATTCTCTTTTACAAAACCAAAAACCTTTACTTTTTCATCTTCAGTTAAATATACAAATTCTCCACTGGAACCCAAAACCACATACCCGCTTAAGCTTAAGCTATTATACTTTAAAATATTGGCTCTTAGCAAGTCATAAGCAATAGAGCCGTCAGCATTAAATGGTGTCACCAGCGGCGGCATAATGCCTGTTAGCTTCATTTTTTTCCTCCGTACCTGCAATTTGATTTGATCAGCGGTCGAAATAGATACTTTTGCCCGAAACAGAGATGGGAACACCCACAACAATTTGCCCCTCTATCATCTCCAGGCGCCTGGCGGACACACCGATTCTGTACATGATACGGTTGTCAGCATTTAAGATGCTGGCGGTCTTCACCGCTGACCCCAGGGCGATCCCCAGGTCCATAAGCCGCCAGGCACACCAGGGCCCGTCAAACTCCGGCCCTTTTACAGCCTCAGTAAGATCGGCACACTTGCTAAAACCACATGCGCCGCAGTTCAGGCCAACCTTACCTGCATCCTTTAAAGCGAGAAGCAGCACGGCATCGGAGTTGCGGACATTCTTACCATCGCGGTCAAAGTTGCCTTTGCCTGACTCCTCGCCATAAGACACCATATCGTCTGCCAGTCGATTCAGTTCCTCACCCTTTATCACCTTAATCTCCACGAAATCTTTTCCGCCCGCTTTGGGAGCAGTACGCGCTGATAGTGCCATCAATTGAGCAACAGTCTCCATAATTTCCATCTTCTGCAGACCTCCTAAAATCCTGAATTCATTAAACTATTCATCAGTGAGGTACAATTTACCTGCACATTATCTTTTCTAAAAACATTAATTTTTATGATTATATTACGCCGCCAAAGAAGATCTGCGCCAGAAAGCCAGCCCCCTCCTCATACCGCAGCCACTATCTCCACTAACAAACCAAAATAAGGAAGGGAGCGCTTCTAATTTTCGTATTGCGGTTCAAGCAGCGGTAAGGGCTCACTTCTTTTCAGGTAACGTATCTCCAGGAGCAGCCAGGCAGCTGTGATAATTGACGAGCCGGTATCGGCAACCGGGCCAGCCAGCCAGATACCGCGCAGGCCATAAAAGCGGGGCAGGATTAAAAGTGCCGGAATAAGGAGCAGCACCTGGCGGCTTAGGTTTAAAAAGACAGCCTGCCTGGGTTTACCCACCGCCTGAAAGTAATTGGCGCCGATAATCTGAAAGCCCAGGATGGGCAGCAGGGCAAGAAAAGTGCGCAGCCCCGCGGCGCCGATAGCCACCAATTCGGCGTCGCTGTTAAAAAGGCGGATAAAAGGCTCAGCGAACAGGACAATGCCTATAAAACCAATGACCACGATGGCGGTGGCCAAAAGAATGGCCTGATAAAGCGCCTGCTTGACACGGTCAAACTGCCTGGCGCCATAATTGTAGCCGATTATGGGCTGCACGCCCTGGCTGATGCCGAAAACAGGCATCAGCAGCAGTGTAAAAATACTGTGGATGACACCCATTCCCGAAACAGCTATATCGCCACCGTAGAAGAGCAGGCTGTTGTTGAGAATAATCAGGATGATGCTGGTCACCAACTGCTTAAAAAAAGAAGCTGCACCCACTGACACAATGTCGGTTGTAAGGGCAAGATCAGGTCTGAGATTTGCCCGGCGAAACTTCAAGAGGCTGCTCCCTCTGAGAAAATACGAGAGCACCCACAGTGCCGACACCGCCTGGGAGATAATTGTAGCCCAAGCGGCGCCGGCAACCCCAAGGCCCAGCACAAAAATAAAGATAGGGTCAAGGATGAGATTTAACACAGCGCCTATCAGCATGGTGAACATGGCTGTTTTAGGATTGCCCTCAGCACGTATAAAGTTGTTGACGCCAAAGCTGAACACCTGAAATACCGTGCCAAAGAGAATTATTGTCATATATTCCCGGCCATAAGGCAGGATATTGTCGCTGGCGGCAAACAACCGCAAAAGCGGTGTTAAAAACAGCAGGCCTGCCACGGTAAGGGCCAGGGAAATGACCACCAGCAGTGTGGCGGCGCTGCCCATGACGCGCTCAGCTTCTTCGATGCGCTTCTCACCAAGGCGGATGGAAATCAGCGAGGTGGCGCCGATACCAACCAGCATGGTCACCGCCATAATAATCATCATCAGCGGGTATCCCACAGCGATGCCTGCAATACCCAAGGGCCCTACACTGCGGCCGATAAAAACCCGATCCACTATATTGTAGATGGACATCACCAGCATTCCAACCACAGCGGGCCCTGAAAACTTTACAATTAGGCTGAAAACATTTGCTTCCTCCAGCTGTTTCGTTGAAACCATCTAATCCTCCGCCAATCATTATTTCCCTACTTTAGCTGATATGAAGCAATGCGGCTGCCCAGAGAATAGGCTTTCTCCATCAGTTCACGGTTGTTTCTTATTTCACCCGCTTCGCCGGCACTGCCATAGATTATTCCCCGCACATTGGCGCCGACATACCTGCACATATCCTGAAAAGACCTTATGGCATTAATGGCGCCTGATTCAAATACATCATCACCGCCATAGGTAAGAATGATCACTAAATTCTTGCCTCTAAACATTTTTTTGTCTCTCATGGCCACAGAATACAGCCTGTCAATGAAAAGCTTTTTTTTTCCACCCTGCTACCTCCCTTGTTTATTCATTCCTGCTTACAGTCTACTGATGATCATAAAGTATAAAGGAATAACTGACTTTAAAGCTACCAGCCGGCACAGATGCAGGATAGAGACACGGAAAGGATCCCTGTCGTATTTCACTGCCAGTAAAGTCATAACAGTAAACCCAGCAGGCGCTGCCGCCAGAAAACTTGTCGCGTAGTCCCAGCCTGAAACTTTGCTGATAAAATAAGCAACCACCAATGAAGAGAGAAAAATTAGCACAGTTGAAATCATGACTACAAAAAGAAGATTAGCAGAAAGCAGCGTATCAAGCGTATCCGCTGTAATATTATCTGAAATCATGATACCTGCTCCTACCATGAGAAGTCCAAAAATATTGGTTGAAGGGGCTTTAAGTCTTATTCCTGTGAGGGAAGCTATGGCAATAAAAAACATGGAACCAATCATTACCCCCGCGGGCACGCCAATATAATTAAAAAACATACCGCCACAGGCGCCGATAATTAATGTAAACATCCCCCGCCACAGATTAAGCGCTGCCTCCTTTTTGTTTATCTGCCTCAGTCTTAGAAAAAATTCGCTGTTTTTTTGCTTATATTTTGACACTGCTGCCCCAAATGCCAGCATCGATAAACCCGGTTTATTGCCACCTCCGGTCTTATCCTCACCGCGAGCGGCTGCCGCACTTTCAGGAACCAAGAACCGAAGCAGGAGCGGGAAGGCTGTAACAGTCAATACCACACGGAACAGCTGTACAATTACAATAACTTCTACCCGCGCGTTAGTGGCCATGGCAATAATAGTCATCTCGGGCAGGCCGCCCATGCTCGAAGAGAGCATTGCTGTGTAAAGGTCCAGGTCTGTTACGCTTGCCAAAAGCCTCCCCAGTAAAAATACCACTGACACTGCCCAGATGATTATCGTTAAAGTAGGAATTATCATTTTCTTTAACTGACCTACTGTGTCCCTTGTGATTTTAGACCCCACAAAGACGCCAAGGAAAACCTGGACAAGGGGGGAAAGATAACCAGGAACAGGCGGGATTGACAGCTGCGCGATTTTAAAGGCGCCAATAAAAAAAATAGGCCCTAAAAAAGAAGCGATGGGGAGACGAAGCAGCCTGAAGACAAACCAGCCGCATACTCCCACTGAAAACAAAATAATAGTATCCTGGAGCAACTGCAGAAACATACAGATACCTTCCTTGCTTATTTATTGCTTCATTTTTATTACACAGAAGAAACTACATCAATGGTATAGGTTTCTGCATCCGGGGGCATTTTCCCTACTTTCTTTGGTTTAAATTTTTATTTTCATAAATATTTTAAACTTTTGCTCAACTTACGTAGGAATATTCATTTCTATATAGAAATATTTAATATATATAATTAACCTGAAGAAGGAGGTTAAATGATGGGTGAGCGTTTATGGCTTAAAAATTACCCTGTTCGCTGGCATCTGGAGTACCCCGATATTTCACTGTACGACTACTTAAAGGAGCATACTGCCGACTACCCCGATCTTGTTGCCCTCGTCTTTTTTGGCAATGAGATTACTTTCAAAGAGATGCATGATAAAATTGACCGTATGGCAGCTGCTATGACCGGCCTTGGTGTAAAAAAAGGTGACCGGGTGGCGCTGATGATGCCTAACTGCCCGCAGTATGTCTACACCTACTATGCCTGCATGAAGCTGGGTGCAGTGGTAGTGCAGATGAACCCCCTCTATACACCGACCGAGGTGGAGTTCATCATCAGGGATTCAGGCGCTAAAATATTCTTTGCGGTTGACGCTGTCTTCGGTTCTTTTCACGCGGTGCGTGACAAGTTAGCTGTAGAAAAAGTAATCGTCGCTCGTATGCTATGGACACCGGTTGAGGGAGAGGTTATCTGGTTTGAGGATCTGCTCGAGCAGTACGGGCCCGGTTCTGTCAAAGCGGAGATTAATGCCAAAGAAGACGTGGCAGTATTTCAATACACAGGCGGCACCACAGGTTTCCCCAAGGCGGTAATGTTAACACATTCCAACCTTGTAAGCAACGTCGTACAGGTCAAAGAGTGGCTCGGTGAATGGCTGGAACAAAGACATAAGGACGGAGTAAAACAGGAGTACGGCATCGGTATTTTGCCCTTCTTCCACTCGTATGGAATGACCTGCGTAATGAATGTAGGGCTGACACTGCCTTCAGGACAGGTACTTATCCCGCGTTTTGATATAGACGCTCTGCTGGCACTGATAAAACAGTACAAACCATCACTCTTCCCCGCCGTTCCTACCATTTATACGGCTATCACCAACCACCCCGAAGCCGATCAGTACGGCATCGATTCTGTGGAAATCTGCAACAGCGGCGCAGCGCCCATGCCTGTGGACGTGATGGCCCGCTTTGAAGAGCGGACCGGTTCCAAGATGCTTGAGGGCTACGGCCTGTCCGAGGCTTCACCCGTAACACATGCTAATCCCATGAAAGGTATACGCAAACCCGGCAGCGTGGGCTTCCCCTATCCTGATACAGACTGCAGAGTTGTAGACATTGAAACGGGCACACTGGAGATACCTGTGGGCCAGGAAGGTGAACTTATTATTAAAGGGCCTCAGGTGATGAAAGGCTACTGGAACAGGCCTGAAGAGACAGCCCAGACACTGCGTGACGGTTGGCTTTTTACCGGGGATATCGTTAAAATGGACGAAGACGGCTACTTCTACATTGTGGACCGCAAAAAAGATATGGTTATCACCGGCGGCTACAATGTCTATCCCCGCGAAGTAGACGAAGTCCTCTTTGAGCACCCCAAAATAGCTGAAGCTGTTACCGCCGGCTTGCCCGATAATTATTACGGTGAAGTCCTTAAAGCCTACGTAGTGCTCAAAGAAGGCGAAACCTGCACGGAAAAGGAAGTGCTTGATTTCTGCACCCAGAAAATGGCCAAGTACAAGGTTCCACGCCAGGTCGAATTCCGTGCGGAACTGCCAAAGAGTGCTATAGGGAAAATTCTGCGCCGTGTCCTCCTTGAAGAAGAAAAGCAGAAAATGACACAAAAAGAAAAATCAGACGATATCGCCTGATACAAAGAATCTGAAAATCGGCCACTTCATACACTGAAGTGGCCGATTTTTCTTGCATCCTGTTTTCTATTCTTATTTAGCTGGAATAGACAGCCGCTGCAGCTTCCAGTGCCGCCTTTTTGTCAACTTTCCTATCCATGCTCTCCAGGATATTACCCAGAGCGGTTAAACAAAGAAATACATTGGCCTGGTTGCTGGCATACCCCATTAGCCCTATCCGCCAGGCCCTGCCTTTGAATACACCAAGTCCTCCGCCGATTTCCATATTATATTTCTCCAGCAGCTGTTTCCTGACATCGGCTTCATTAATTCCTTCCGGAGCATAGACCGTTGTCAGGCTCGGCAATCTGTACTCCCTGTCAACTATGAGGCTCAAACCCATAGCTTCTAAACCATCCCCCAAAGCCTTGTGATTCTTCTTATGTCTTTTAAATCTGCTTTCCCTGCCTTCTTCCACTATAATTCTTAACGATTCATGAAGCGCATAAATCATATTTATCGGCGCCGTATGATGGTAAACACGCTCATTACCCCAGTACTGCTCAATCATAGACAAGTCCAAATACCAGCTTTGCACCTTGGTTTTACGGCTTTTAACAGCTTTACTGGCTTTTTCATTAAATGTAACCGGTGCAAGTCCGGGAGGGCAGCCTAAACATTTCTGTGTGCCGCTAAAGGATACGTCAACACCATTGTCATCAATATCTACAGGCACCCCTCCCAGGGAAGTAACAGTATCGGCTAAAAATATCACATCATATTTTTTGCAGATGTCCGCCAATTCTTTAAGTGGCTGCAGAACTCCTGTCGATGTTTCTGCATGGACAACAGCAAAAAACTTTACCCCGCTGTTTTTTGCTAAAGCATTATCCACATCAGCAGGGTCGATCGGTTTACCCCAGGGAGCTTCAACCTGAATTACTTGCGCCCCGCACCTGCCGGCCATGTCAGCCATTCTCATGCCAAAAACGCCGTTAACACCTATTACCACCTTGTCTCCAGGTTCCAGAATATTGACGAAAGTGGTTTCCATGCCGCTGCTTCCTGTTCCGGACATGGGAATAGTAAGCCTGTTTTCTGTGTTGAATATATACCTCAGCATATCCATGCACTCGTTCATGATTTTTAAGAACTGGGGGTCAAGATGCCCAAGCGTGGGCTCCGACATCGCCCTCAGTATCCTTGGGTCTACAGTACTTGGCCCCGGTCCCATTAAAACTCTTTGCACCGGGTTTCTGCTTTCAATTATCATACCAAACGCCTCCCTGGTTTTCTGTAATGCTTCTTCTATTTTTCTACAAGTTAAATTAATAGTCCTCTTTAATCACACAAAACGCATAAATTCTTTTCTTATTATGAACCGCTATACACTCACAGGAAAGGGTAAAGCCGGGCTGCTGCCCGGCTCAATCCCTCAGTGCTTAATTTGTTACACTCTACCATCCACTTTAGTTATCATCTTCTTTGCTTCTGAAAAGAACTTTGATAATAGCCTTAACGACTAATTCATTTCTCTGATTTAAGACATTCTTCTCGAAAGTCACCAGTCCGCCAAAATCCTTTTTTTCGATTTCCTGCACTGTGAGTGCAGTCCGTATTGTATCTCCGATAAAAGCGGGGTTTACAAAACGGAGTTTATCTATGCCATAAAAAGCGATAAGCAGGCGCAGCGGAATAAATATTGAACCGGAAGCTATGGATAAAACAAGCATGCCATGGGCGATGCGGCGGTAAAAAGGAGGCGTTTTAGAAGCATATTCTTCGTCTGTATGAAGCGGGTACCAGTCACCGGTAATACCGGCAAAATTAACGATATCAGCCTCCGTCACAGTCCTCCCATGTGATGTAAACGTCATGCCGGGTGAAAAATCCTCAAAATAATTAATATTGGCAAGCATAATGCTCTCTCCTTTCAAAGTCCAAGATAGGATTTGCGTATTCCCTCATCTTTCAATAACTCCTGGCTGCTGCCTTCGCTTACGAGGCGTCCGTGAGAGAGAATATAATTGCGGGCAGACATGGAAAAGGTTGTTACCACATCCTGTTCAACCAGTAAAACTGCTATGCCGGAAGCTGCTATGCCGGCAATGCGCTCAAACAGGTTGCGTTTGGTTATGGGTGCAAGGCCGATGGATGGCTCATCAATACACAACAGTTTGGGCTCTAACATCAGTGATCTGCCGATAGCCAGCATTTGCTGCTCTCCGCCGGAAAGAGTGCCGGCTATCTGCTTTGCCCGTGTCTTGAGCACCGGAAACAGGTGATATATTTCCTGCAGCAGCCGGTTAAACTTCTTTTTATCCGCCAAATAAGCGCCGGCAAGCAAGTTGTCATAGACAGTCATCTCACTGAAAAGCCTTCTTCGCTCGGGACAGTGAATTAACCCCCTTTTCACAATCTCGTGGGCCGGCATCCGGCTTAGCTCCTCTCCTGAAAACTTAACTGTGCCTTCGAATTTTATTCTGCCCTGACGCTGCCCCTGCTTGTTGTCCTTCTCCCACTTGACAAGTCCGGTTATAGCGCGTAAAAGTGTTGTCTTGCCTGCTCCGTTTGGGCCGACCAGCCCGACAAATTCTTTTTCACTGACTTTAATACTCACGTCATTTATAATGGTAGCCGTATCATAACTTACAGAAAGATTTTCAACCTCCAGCAGCATTATACCACCTCTTTACCGATGTAGGCCTCGATCACCTGAGGATTATTGACTATCTCTTCGGGTGTGCCGGTCGCAATTACCTGACCGAAATTCAGGACAATTACACGGTCCACAATTCTCATGAGCTCGGACAGTTTATGTTCTATGATTATCATCGCAGGCCCTTCGCTGTGCAAACGGCCAAAACGTCCGCCTTTGTGCAATCTTTGCAGTGATTTGGCCATTAAGCCGGTCTCTGCAGGGTTAAGCCCGCCAAATGGCTCATCAAGAATAAGCAGTTCAGGGTCACAGGCTATGGCCCTGGCAACTTCCAACCTTTTAAGGTCGCCCTCTGACAGGCGGGAGGCGGGTTCCCTGGCCAGGTCGGCAATGCCCGCGAATTCCAGGGCATCCATAGCTCTTGCCTCAATCTTTTTGACCCACTCTCCCCTCTTTGAAGCCCGGGGGCCAAGGCAGGGAACCATGACGTTGGCAATAATGGGCAGATGCGCAAACGGGCGCACATTCTGAAAAGTGCTGGTAACACCGTATTCAACGATTTTCCATGTCTTTTTGCCAAGCAGGTTTTGCCCCCTGAGGGTGATTTTTCCGGAATCAGCTTTAAGGATGCCCATGATAAGGCGGACAAGCGTCGTTTTACCGGCTCCGTTTGGACCGATCAGGCCCACCATTTCGTGCCTGCCCGTCCGAAAACACACATTGTCTACAGCCTGTAAGCCACCGAAGCGCTTGCTTAAGTTCTCAACCACAAGGAAGTCACTGCTCATTTTTTATATTGCCTCCTCCTGCTCCCGCAGTTCACGCCGTGAAACCTTACCAACGTCGGTTTTGGGCAGTTCTCCCTGAAACTCCACAATCCTTGGCACTTTATAGTGCGACAGGCGCTCCTGGCAGAACTGGATAATTTCTTCTTCACTGATTTTACCGCGCGCTTCGGGCTGCAGGACCACATATGCCTTCACAAGCTGGCCTACCCGCGGATCGGGAATACCGACAACCCCTGCCGCTCTGATGTGGGGATGGGAATAGAGGACTTCTTCAACATCTCTGGCAAAAACCGAATATCCTTTGTACTTGATTAAATCTCTTTTGCGGTCAACAAAATAGAAATACCCCTCTTCATCCATATATCCCATGTCTCCGGTCCTCATCCATTTCTGCCCGCCAAACTCCGTGAACACTTCGGCGCTGGCTTCAGGTTTCCGCCAATAGCCCGTTGCTACGTTGACACCGTTGATGGAAATTTCGCCAACTTCGCCGGGAGGTAAAAATTCATTTTCGTCAGGGTGCAAAATTGCCGCTGTAATATTTGTGATAGGAATACCGATACTACCCTGCTTTGGCTTGTGGACAGGATTGGCCATGGAGACGCCGCCGCTCTCCGTCTGGCCGTAGCCCTCGGTGATTCTGGAGCCGGTACGGCGCTCCCACTCTTTGGCTGTACGTTCATGCAGTGTATCCGCCCCGCACACAAGCAGTTTCATTTTGCGCCAATTTACACGGCTTGTTTTGTCATATTCCTTCAGGTATTCATAAAAAGTGGGCACACCGAAAAAGATGGTGACACCGTAGCGTTCAATTGAATCCAGAATACTGTCTATGTCAGGCGTGGTAAAAATTACCATGGTAGCGCCGGTTGTTATGCCACCCAGCATCACAACCATCTGCCCGTAAGCGTGGTATAAAGGCAGGTAAGCAGGAAAAACTTCTTTTCCCATCTCCAGAGAGGGGATGAAGGCCAGAAATTGCATGCAACCGGCGATTAACTGGCGGTGGCTGAGCATCACGCCTTTGGGAGCACCGGTTGTGCCGCCTGAATATGTAATGGAGGCCAGGTCTTCATCAGGGCTGATTTCAACACTGGGAGGCAAAGATTTCTTGTTCACCAGATCCTGAAGCTGGTGAATCCAGGGCTCACTGGGAATAACGGGCGTCGGCAGGTCCATATCCCGGGAAAAGTTTTTTAGCAGAGTCTTGCCCATAATTCTGCGCAGAGGCGGCAGGTACTCTTCAATGCCCGTAATAATAACCGGGTTCAGACTTATCCCTGTTTTTTCAAAATTGTCATAGAGAATGTCCTGGCAGACAATGGCTTTGGCTTCGCTGTCCGTCAGTTGGTATTTAAGTTCATGACTTGTGAAAACGGGGCTGACTGGAGTAACTGTTGCTCCGGTCATTAAAACAGCCATATAGCTGATAATGTATTGAGGACTGTTTAGTAAATAGAGGGCAACAACATCCCCCTTGCCAATACCCGCCTGGCTTAACGACGACGCCAGGCTCACAACCTGGTTGTACAGCTCCCGGTATGTAAGCTGCCTGCCATAAAAAATTACAGCCGCCTTTTTCCCGTACTTATCGCACATTCCGCTAAATACTTCCGGGATATGCATTTCCGGGATATCAACTGTCGCCTTCATTTCAGCACTATAGTTGGCCAGCCATGGCTTATTTGCGTACCATTCCATATCAAGCACCTCTTTTCAGAAACTTAATCTTGAAGCCGCGTCCAATCTCCACGCCGCATATCCTGCAGGACGACAGTATAAAGGCGTTGCGTTCTTTGCATCTTGGACATTCCTTTTCCAGCAGGTCCTGAACCCAGGTTGTTACTCCTTCAGGCATTATACGCAAAACTATTATCACAATCAAAGCAAAGGCCAGTGTGCGGATTTGCGGCACTATCCGCAGGAATTCAATTAACGGGAAAAGTATAAAGACGCCCACAACAGGGCCGTAAATTGTGGCTATACCACCGAAAATCGCCCACACGATAATCTGCAGAGAAAGTACCAAATCCAAGGTGGAAGGGCCCGCCACACGCATGAAATGGGCGTACATTCCTCCGGCGATACCGGCAAAGAAGCCGCTGAGGCTAAAGGCCAGCATTTTATAAAAAGAAGTATTGATGCCGGAGGCCCTGACGGCGATTTCATCCTCCCGGATGGCGTGAAATATAAGCCCTGTCTTTGAAGTGGCAATCTTCCACATTATCAGCACCGCAATCACCATAACCGTCTGGCTTACATAGAATTCAATCAGCCTGGTGCTGCTCAGGCGGCTGATGCCGGAAATCCCCAGTTCCCCTCCGGTCATGTTGGAAAAGGTTATAACTACCCCCAGCATAATTGTTGGAAACGCCAGGCTGGCAAGGCTGAAATAGGGGCCCTTCAGCCTGAGCCCCGGCAGGCCAAGCACCAGTCCTGCCGCCACTGCCACCAGTGCACCGGCCGGTATTGTGAGCACAGTTGGCAGTCCGAGCCGCAGATTAAGCAGGGCCGAGCTGTAGGCAGCTACACCAAAAAACAAGGAATGGCCTAGATTAAACTGCCCGCAGATCCCGGCTAACAGATCCCAACTGGCGGCAAAGATGGCGAAGAAAGCAGCCAATGATAAAATCCGCAAAAGGTAGAGGTCCCTGGTGAAAAGTGGCAGAAGGAAAAGCATACATCCCGCGGCAAACAGAATGGAACGGGTGGGAAGGGCTAATATCTCACCCTGAAAATCTTTAAATATTTTTCTTGCCAGGTATTTTATCATAGTCACACCTACCTTTCGCCCTCCATAAATATACCAAAAAGCCCTTCAGGGCGAATCATCAGTATTACCAGCATTACCAGCATGGAGATGGCGCCTTTCAAATAGGACAGCTGCGGCATGTTTAACACCAGCAGAACTTCGGTAAAGGCAAGCACAAAAGCACCTATTATACTGCCCTTAATGCTTCCCAGCCCCCCGAGGATAACAGCAGCCATCACTACAACCAGGGGGTGCACCCACATCACCGGGTCCAAAATATACAAAGGAGCTACCACAGCGCCTCCCAACGCGGCCAGTGCCACCGAGATAGCCACGGTAATGGTGGCAATACGGCTCTCAGGTATACCCATCAGGTTTGCTGCTTCACGGTCCTGAGCCATGGCTCGAATGGCGACGCCAAGCTTAGTCTTAAACAATAACAGCCAAAAGGCTATCAGGACAGCTACTACAATTAACAGCGTAAGCAAGTGCTGTTTTGTCAGCTGTATGCCAAACAAATAAGTATTGCCGGGGATGAGTTTGGGCAGCGTGCGGTAGTAGCCGCCAAAAGTAAGCAAAACAACCTCTTGCGCGGCAATAGCCAGTACCAGCGTCACAATGAGGACAGTGGTAAACCGTTCCCTCACAGGCGCGATCACAAACTTATAACAGGCAAGGCCGATGACCACCACAGCCACGATGGCAATTAGCATGCTGAGCAGTAAAGGGACATGTAAAACCTGGTTCAGGTACAAAATGAGATAAGCAGACATCATGTAATACGCGGTGTGGCTCAGGTTCATTATCCTGGCTACACCATAAATAAGAGAAAAACCAAGAGCTAACAGCGCATATTTTCCACCGCTGATAAGGCCAAGAATCAGAATTTGCTGCCACATAAGGCAAACAACACCCTTTCGCTTTGTCGAATCATGCCGATAAAGTGGAAAAGGGCGGATAAATGTTTTTGGTACACCTGCATTAAAATTTATCCGCCCTGCAGAAATTATTGTTTCCAGTGCTTTACAACCCACGGCGGGATTGTATAGCGCACAGCTCCTTCATGCTTCACTCCCTGCCAGCCAAAGGGCCAGAATACCACCTGCTTACCGTCAATCCACTGGACTCCCAAACCTGCCTGGAACTGGGGCCCCCACTTGGGGTCATGCCTTTCATCAAAGACAAACCGTCCGCTTGTTCCGATATAATCTGTTTTCTCCATTTCAACCACCAGCGCGTCCGAATCCAGAGAACCCGCCCTTTCTATCGCTTCAGCCAGCATGTAAATCGTGTCATACGAGCCTGCAAGGTAGAGCGGGGCCTCTTTATATGTTGCAAGGAATTTATCATAAAAAGGTATGGTTTTTTCTGTAACAGCAACTCTGGACAAAAACGACAGTGTAGTCTCATAATTGCCTTTGCCGCCGGTAGACTGCCAAAAACCGCCGGCTTGCGCCTCCACGTTAATACCGATGGAAACGGCAGGTATCTGCATTTCTTCCCACTGCCTGGCATAAACAATACCCACGGGCCCTGACAGAATAGAGTAGATGATATGGGCGCCGGACTCACGAATTGCAGTGAGCTCGGCGGTTACGTCAGTGGCGGTCTGCGAGGGCCTCCACACAGTACCTACCACCTCCATGCCCATGGTGGGAATAGCCTGCGGGGCGGCGGCCGCCACAGGGTCAAAGCCAAGAACTTTTTCTACAAGGATAGCAACCTTTGGTACAGGAATTCCCAATTCTTCCCTGACTACGGCGGCGGCTTCCTGCAGCAGCAGGAACGATGTGGTAATAACATCGCCGGCCTTAAAAGGCACAGTCCTGAAGTAATACTTGTAGCGGTCATAATTAGAAACCACCTTGTCGGTAAGGTCGTGGGTGATTGCGCCCACGCCCAGGTGAAGGATTTTATGGTCCATGGCCACATCCTGCATGGCGAGCACGGCCTCGGACCTGAACCCGCCCACAATAACATCCACTTTATCCACAGTGATCGCCCGTTCTATGGCGCTCGCCGCATCAGGGACGCTCAGTAATTCGTTGGTATCCACCTTAACAAGTTCAATCAGGCGCTTTTCATCACCAACCCTGACACCGCCCGCGGCATTAATTTCTTCCGCCGCCAGTACGGCGCCTTTCCATTTGTGGTCGCCATGAACAAACGCCATGGGGCCGGCAACTGCCACCTTAATCGTCGGAGTCTTGGCAACCGGCGCCTCCTTTTTAGCGCAACCGGTAATAGAAGTAAACACTATTAGTAGGGTAAATGCTAAAATCAGCAATTTATAGCTGCTAAGATTGCTTCCGCGATTTTGTTTTTTCATAACTTCCCCTCCTGTCACTTATTTTTTAAAACAACCCCCGTTCCGATCCCGTTTCTTAATTATCCTCTATTGCCACCTCCCTGTCGTTAAGTCACCGCGTATTTGATGCAATTAAAACAATTGCTAGAATTTTTTAAATTCACAGTTAATTTACGCTGCACATACTAAGCATAGTCCCTTAACCCTTAATCTAATTTAACGCTACACAGGCATTACACCGTGCTTTCTCCAGGGGCGTTGGATTTTTTTGTTTTTGGCCAGAGCTAAGCCTTTGATAATGACCTTTCTTGTTTCAGAGGGCTCGATAATATCATCGATATAATTATTGGAGGCAGCAAGATAAGGGCTGATTAACTGCCTGAAAGCAGCGCAGCGTTCATCCCTTAATTCTTCCGGATTCTCCGACTCGGCAATCTCGCGGCGGAAGATAATGTTAACAGCGCCTTCCGGGCCCATTACACTAATCTCGGCGGAGGGCCAGGCAACAATCAAATCGGGCTCGTAGTGCTTCCCGCACATTACATAGTAACCGGCGCCATAGGCTTTGCGCAGCACAACCGTAATTTTGGGCACCGTAGCCTCGGAAACAGCAAAAAGCATTTTTGCCCCGTGCCGGATGATACCGAGTTTTTCCACACGCGAGCCGATGATAAAGCCGGGAACATCCTGCAGGAAGATGAGAGGAACATTAAAAGCGTCGCAGAGCTGCATAAACCTTGTCGCCTTATCGGCAGAGTCAATATCAAGTATGCCTCCCCTGACCATGGGCTGGCTGGCCACAATGCCGCAGGAATTTCCGTTGAAGCGCGAAAAACCGGTTATCAGGTTTTTCGCCCAGCCGGACTTGATTTCAAAAAAGCTGCCCCTGTCCACGATATTTTCAATCACATCGTACATGTTAAATGGCAGTTTCGGATTATCGGGGATGATTGAGTTGAGTTCTTCTATCACCCTGTCAGGCGGGTCATCCGCCGCTGCCACAGGGGGCAGTTCCAGGTTATTGGATGGCAGATAACTCAGGAATCTCTTTATGCTCTTAATACATTCTTTGTCGTCATCCACCTCCAGATCGGCGACACCGCTTTTTGTACAGTGAATATGGGAACCTCCAAGCTCCTGCTCCGAAATATCCTCTCCGATTGCCGCCTTGACCAGATGCGGCCCGCCAAGAGCCATACTGCTCGTACCTTTGACCATGGGGACAAAATCCGCCAGAGCAGGGATGTATGCCGTCCCCGCAGCTCCGGGACCCATCATGGCGGCAACCTGCGGCACCACGCCGGACATAGTGACCTGATCGAAAAACAGCTTCCCCGACTCTGCAAACTGAGAACCGGTGCTTTCCTGAATCCGCGCCCCTGCCGAGTCAACCAGCCAGATCATGGGCACTCTTTTTTCCAGCGCCCATGCTCGCAGGCGGCTCACTTTGCGCTCTCCCACTTCCCCCATGGAGCCCGCGAGTACGGTAAAATCGTAAGCAGCAGCACAGGCCAGGCGCCCGTCAATATTGCCAAAGCCGGTAATAACGCCGTCAGCCGGCGTATTCCTGCTGCCTATGGCAGGGTGGTTGGAATGGGCGAGTATTCCCGTCTCGTAAAAAGTGCCCGGATCAAATAGCAGGTCAAGCCGCTCGCGAGCAGTCATTTTATTTTGTCCGTGCTGCTTTGCAATCTTATCCGGCCCGCCCATACAGCGGGCAGTTTCTTTATTTATTCTCAACGTTTCAACTTTGTCTGTCATTGACGCCAACCCTTTCCTCAGAGATTTAACTGTTTGGAGATAATTTCAAGCATAATTTCGTCCGTACCGGCGCCTATCCTGTAAAGGCGTATATCCCGCCACAACCGGGAAATGGGATATTCGGTCATATAGCCATAGCCGCCGTGGACCTGCAGGACAAAATCGGCAATCTCGAAAGCAAGCCTGGACGAAAGCAGCTTGCACATGGAAATTTCCTTAACCGGGTATTCACCGTTGTCAATCCTATATACCATGTGGTAGACAAACTGCCGCACCGCCTCAAGCTGTGCCGACAATTCGGCAAAACGGTGGCGAATGACCTGAAATTTACTGATGGGCCTTTCAAACTGGACTCTTTCCTTTGCATATTTGATGCCCATATCCAGGCAGTACTGTGCTACTGCAACGGCGCCCGCGGCCGCGGCGACCCTTTCGCCCTGCAGTTCCCACATGATATGGTAAAAACCCTCGCCTACCCTGCCGAGCACATTGCTGTGGGGCACACGGCAATCAATAAAACTCAGCTCACCTGTGTCCGAACTGCGCATCCCCAACTTATCCAGTTTCTTTGAGACAGTAAAGCCCGGCATGCCCTTTTCCACAAGAAAGAGGGTCACACCCAGGTAACCTTTGGCCTTTTCTGTTTTGACCACCACTATGACCACGTCGGCCCTTGGCCCGTTTGTAATAAACATTTTGCTGCCGTTTATTACCCACTCATCACCGTCTTTAACGGCGAAAGTCTTGATGCCGGCCACATCAGATCCTGCGTCCGGCTCTGTAATAGCCAGGGCTGTGATGATTTCACCCTTAATGGCAGGCAGCAGGAAGCGCTCAATCTGCTCCTCGCTGCCAAACTTTAGAATGGTGGGAATAACCATGTCGGACTGCACAGCTATACTCATCGGCAGGCCGGCCCCGCCGCACTGTGCCATCTCTTCAGCTATGACAAGGGCACTGAATAAATCTGCATCAATGCCGCCGTATTTTTCAGGACAGCGCAGGCCCAATATCCCCAGGTCTCCCAGTTTTTTAAAAATCAAAGCGGGAAATTCTCCGGCCTCTTCCCATTCATCCATGTACGGAGTAATTTCCCTGGCAATAAACTCGCGCACTGACTTGCGAATTACCTCGTGTTCCTGAGTGAAATACATACCCATCTTCTATTGCCTCCCTCCCGAATTATTAATGACTGACAGCAGGTTGGTGTCATATCTTCCCTGCTTAAAGTGACTGTTGCCAAGGACTCTTAATAACAGAGGCAGATTGGTTTTTATGCCCCCAATCTCTATTTGCTGCAGTGCCTCCACCATCTTTAAAAGTGCAGCCTCCCGGCTCTCCCCCCACACCACCACTTTGGCCAGCAATGAATCATAGAAAGCGGAAACTTTGTACCCGGGGAGCAGGCCGTGGTCAATGCGCAAGTGTCGGCGCTCCGGAAGACTCAGGTCAGTAATCCTGCCCGGTGCAGGGAGAAGGGTTTCCGGGTCTTCCGCGCACACCCTGCACTCCAGCGCCCAGCCGCGGGCTTTTGGCGACGTCAGTGGTATCTGCTGCCCGCAGGCGATTTTTATCTGTTCGTGAACCAGATCAAGGCCTGTAATCATTTCAGTCACAGCATGTTCCACCTGGAGCCTGGTGTTCATCTCAAGAAAGTAGGGTTCCCTGTCTTCACCCACAATGAATTCCACTGTGCCCACATTTTCATATCTTATTGCCCTTGCGCACATAAGGGCGGCACTGGTCAGCTTATCTCTCAGTTCTGTATCCACAAAGGGAGAAGGCGCCTCTTCAATAATTTTTTGATGCCTGCGCTGCACTGAACATTCTCTTTCCAGAAGATGCCCGACATTCCCGGCCTTATCACCAAGCACCTGCACCTCTATATGACGCGGGTTTTCAATCAGCTTTTCCAGGTAGACAGTCTCACTGCCAAAACTGGCTTTGCCCCGCCAGGAGCATTCCTTAAAAGCCTGCGGCATCTGCTCTGGTGAAGCCACCGCAGCCATGCCGATCCCGCCGCCGCCTGCCGCAGCTTTAAGCATCACTGGATAGCCAATTTTTTCAGCTGCCAAGAGCGCTTCTTTTTCGTCCTGCAGCGGCTCATCACAACCCGGTACTACCGGGACTCCCTTTTCCGACAGCAACCTGCGGGCAGTAAGCTTGTTTCCCATCAGCCGGATGGACTCAGGCGAAGGCCCGATAAATACCAGCCCGTTTTCACTGCACCTGTGTGCAAACTCATGGTTTTCAGACAACAGCCCGTACCCCGGATGAATTGCCTCCGCGCCGCTCTCCAAAGCCGCGTTGATTATCCTGTCCATATTGAGATAACTCCTGGAGACAGGAGGCTCTCCGATGTAAAATTTCTCGTCTGCCAGTTTTACATGCAGCGCTTCCCTGTCAGCGTCGGAATAGACAGCAACCGCAGCTATACCCAGCTCTCGGCACGCCCTCATAACCCTGACCGCAATTTCACCTCTGTTGGCGATCAGAATTTTCTTAAACATGATCATGCCAGAATAATCAGGGGGTCATCCTCGCCGATAAAGTCGCCCACAGCCACCCTTATCTCCCTCACAACCCCGCTTATTTCCGCCACCAGGGAAATTATGCTTTTCATCGACTCCACGGCTAAGACATCCTGTCCCGGGCGTATTTCATCACCGACCTTAACCTTAATTTCCACAACCACACCATCAATGTTAGAATTAATGCTTTTCAGACTCGTTCACCTCTTTGTGCAATTTTTGCAGCTATTTGACTGCCAGGCAGGCTGCCTTTTCTCCAGGAACGCCCTGACTCCCTCCTCCAGGTCATTACTCTTAAAAGCAACAGTCCGCAGTATATTCATATGGGCAGCGGCCTCGGCTACAGGCATTTTTGAGGCCTGGAGCGCTCCCGACAGGCCCATCCGCAAAGCAAGGGGACTCCTTTGCGACATCCTGCCTGCTATATTTAAAACTTCCTCATCAAGCTTCTCCGCAGGAACCACATCATTGACAAGCCCTATCTCTTTTGCCTTGAAAGCATCAAATTGAACTCCTGTCAGGCTAAGTTCCAGAGCTTTGCGGTAACCGACCGCTCTCATCACCAATGGCAGCACTACATAGGGGAAAAAAGCCAGGTTAATCTCGGTGAGGCCAAGCTTGGCAGTATCACTGGCAATGGCCAGATGGCACATGGCAATTAAGCCGATACCACCCCCCATGGCCATGCCGTTGACAGCAGCAACCAGGGGTTTTTGCATCCTGTCACCCATCAGAAAAAGCTCTGTCGTTTCAACCCCTTCCAGATAAATTTCCACCGAACCCTTCTCTGTCACAGTGGCAAACTCAGAGATATCGCCGCCGGCACAAAAAGCCCTGCCTTCACCCCTCAGCACCACAGCCCCCACCTCCGGGTCAGCGTCCGCCTTTTTCAAGGCATCAATCATCTCCATTGCCATCCTGAAACTGAGAGCATTCCTGATCTGGGGGCGGTTCATCGTCAGCACCGCTACCCTGTCCTTTTTCATGTAGATTATATCTGAGTACATGCTTCCACCACACTCCCGCTCAAAGCTCTTTTTCATCCACTTTTATATACATTCTAAGCAAGACGCTGCTAAAACACTTGCCTAGATTATCACTGCGGATTGAACTGGCAGCGCCGCCGTTTAACGCCCCGTGCAGGACAAAATTCAGAGCGTCAATATTTGGCATCTCATACCTCTCCACTTTTCCCTTCACATAGAAACCGAAATGGCTCTTCACCCTCTCCGCGGTAACTTCCCTCTCCAATAGCTGGTAGTATTTTGGCTGTCTGGCGATAAGCCCGATGTTGCAAGAATCTCCCTTGTCCCCGGACCTGCTCCGGGCTACCTCATAAAGCTGCACCTGCCGCATCTGTCAGTTCACCTCCAATACAGTCACGGTAGCCGTCACAAGTTCCCTGGGAATCAGCGCCGACCACAGTGAAATCAGTTCACGGGCGCGTTCAGCGCCAAAACTCCCCGCCCCAAGCCCCGGAGGACCGTTAAGTGCAAGCGACGGAAACAGGCGAGGAAACATTTCGGCCTCTCTTTTACTCCTTGTCCTGATTGCCATGCGCAGCCCAACTTCGTTCAGTTCCTCAGCAGGTTCAACAGCTGCCGGCCCCAAAAGCGAGTTAATGCCCACATATTCAGCTATTATTTCTTCAACGCTGATTGGCAGCATCTTTAATTGCTGGCGGATAATTTCCTCGGCCTTCTGCGCTTTCCTCAGTGCATGCGGCCAGGGGTAGCGTATGGTCATCTCTCCGCAGAAGCCGTTGCTGTAGCCGATAGAAACCTTCAGGTTATCCGGCCGCTGCCTCCCCTTTACGCCTTTTATCGCCACCCGGTTATCACCCAGGTCTTCCAGGCGGACACTGGTAAAATCGGCAATCACATCTGGAGTTATATAGCTCCTGGGGTCGCCTATTTCATAGACAAGCTGCTCGGTAACAGTTTCCCGGCTGACAAGGCCGCCGCACGGCTCCGGTTTAGTTAAAACAGCCTCTCCGTCCTCACTGATTTCAACTACAGGATAGCCCGGACGGTGCATAGCGGGAACCTCCCACCAGTCTCCGCTAAAATTGCCTCCGGTAGACTGGGCCGAACATTCCATCAGGTGGCCGCATACTACACCGGCGGCAATCTTATCCCAATCGTCAAGTTTCCAGCCGAGTTCATGGACCATGGGCGCCAGAAAAAGCGCAGTATCGGCACAGCGTCCGGTAACTACAACATCAGCCCCCAGAGCCAGTGCTTTAATGATTGGTTCTGCGCCAAGATAAACATTGGCAAACAGTATGTCTTCCCTCTTAAGGCTGTCAAACTGTACGCCGGACTCCATATTTTCAAAAGTCACTCCACCAGCCTTTAGCGTGTCAAGAGAACTGCTGATATCATCACCCCCGACAACAGCAATTTTTAAACCCTTGATGCCAAGCGACTGCGCAATTTCCCCGATCTCCGCCGCAGCGCCGACGGGATTCAGCCCTCCGGCTGAGGTAATGATTTTAACGCCTCTTTGCACACATTCATTTAAAAGCAGGTTCATATACAGCTTCAGGTCAGGCGCCCAGCCGGTCCCTGTGCTTCTTTTGCGCAGCTTTTCCAGGATAGCAAGAGTCAGCTCAGCCAGCGCGTCACAGCATAAATACTTTACGCTGCCGTGACGGACCACATCCAGCGCCGGGAAAGGGCTGTCGCCCAGGAACCCCTGTCCTGCTCCAATTCTGACTTTTTTCATACCTGTTCCTCCCTGGGGTGGGATTCATACCCAATAAAGAAAAGCAAAAAACATGCCAACAAAAAATAGCACTTTTGCGCCACTCTTTAAACAGGTACTGTCCAATTTTTCGTACAATACGCATGTTGTGTTCAGAAATTCTTACATGTTTATATCCTTTAGCCTGTCATAAAGCCATGACCGGCTTTTGCCCAAAAGCACGGCTGCTTTGCTCTTATTGCCACCCGCCGCCCTCAGGGCGGAAAGGATCATCTCGTTTTCTGCCTCATTCACTTTTTGCTCAAACATATCCCGGTTTACCAGATTATTATCATCAATAATCTTAAGTTGTATTTCCTGGCCGCTAAACAGTTTGTCCGGCAGGTCCTTTTCCCCGATTATATCCTGGTTGGCAAAGTTGACTGCGCGCTCAATAACATTCTCAAGTTCGCGCACATTACCGGGCCAACTGTAATTCTGCAGTGCAAACATGGCCTCAGGGGATAAGTCCCTGATCTTAGCCCCCAAAACAGCATTGTATTTTTGCAAAAAGACATGGGATAGTGGAATAATGTCTTCCCTTCTGCTCCTTAATGGCAATAACTCAAAAGAAATAACATTCAACCTGTAGTATAAATCTTCTCTGAATGTACCCTCCCTCACCTTTCTCTCCAAATCCTGATTAGTGGCGGAGATCACCCTTACATCAACCTTCCTGGGCTTGAGAGAACTTAGTCTTTCAACCATTCTGTCCTGCAGCACCCTTAAAATTTTCGATTGCAGCGAAAGAGGCATGTCTCCTATCTCATCAAGGAAAATAGTGCCCCCGTCGGCAAGTTCAAACTTACCGGGCTTGCCTTCTTTGCTTGCACCGGTAAAAGCCCCGGACACATAGCCAAAAAATTCGCTTTCCAGGAGATTTTCAGGCACTGCCGCACAGTTTACCCTGATAAAAGGCCCCTTTCTGCGGGGGCTTGTGAGGTGGATTGCCTGAGCAAACAGTTCTTTCCCTGTGCCGCTCTCTCCTGTCACCAAAATCGTGGAATTTCCCTGTGCCGCCCTGTAGGCCTCCTGCTTGAGGCTGATCATCTCCTTGTTGATGGTGACAATATCTTCAAAACTAGCCATTTCTGTTTTATTGAACTTGCTCAGTTCACTTTTATAATAAGACAGCTTACTCGACATGGCGTCCAGCCTGCTCACTATCTCTTTTACTTCCTCCACTTTGCTGAAAATAATTTTGCCGATGGCGCCAATTATTTTTCCGTCCCTGACAATAGGCAAACGGCTAACAACATAAGGTTTGCCCCTGATAATCTGAACATCATTAACCTCCGGGGACCCGGTCTTGGCAACAATATGCAGGCGGCTGTTTTCAAGCAGGTTTTCAATTTTTTTTCCTACAATTTCTTCATTTTTTAAACCAAAAAAATCGAGAAAGCTCTGGTTTACCAAAATAACCGACCCGTGTTCATCTACTACCACAATCCCGTCATAGGCCATTTCCAGGATTGTTTCCAGCGTCTTGTTTAACCTTTTTATCCCTTCCAGTTCCATGGCCACATGTTCAAAGTCAGTAATATCCTGAAAAATAGCTATCCCGCCGGCTATAGTGCCTTCCTCCATAATAGGCGTAATGTTGACAACCGCTGTCTTACCCCGGAACTCAAATTTCTTCCCAATCAACACATCTCCATCTGCCAGCACCCTGTCAACATCCAAAGTGGGGAAATGCAGGCTAAGGCGCTGGTGCACAATCTTTGCCTCTTTGACAGAATAAGTATTTTCCGCCGCCCTGTTTACCAGCTTTATGGTCCCCTGACTGTCAAATGACACCACTCCGCTGTGCATCGCATCATACATGGCCCGCAATTCCGCATTGAGCAGTTCCCCTTTTCTGACCATGGTCAGGATAAAGCCCACTTTTGTAATCATGCCCACTACCTGCTCATAATCATTGACAACCACACCCAGACCCACCGGACTGTGCTTGATAAGCTGTGTCAGCTCTTCAACGGTAAGATTCTCATTGACCTTAACAGCCCGCAAATTATAAAAAGGTTCAATACACTCATGT
>JAGXRN010000006.1 GCA_018335875.1 Dethiobacter sp. | reverse complement strand
GCCATTTAAAAACTCCTCCCTGAAATATTGGCTCAAACAATTGAAAAAATGTGGATTTTGTGGTATCCTTGCCTTGCATATTTTGACTCCTTTATATTGGAGATTTGGGCAAGGACTACCCCATATCTCTATTATAAAGGATTTTTTCTATATATGCAAGGGTTTTATGCCTATTTTGCTTGATATTCTCCTGATTACACCTATTATCTCAAATTATCTTCCTATTTCCATGCTTGACAAATTAAAATTCAATTTATGCAACTCTAGTGATCTGTTTTATAAAGCAGGGGAATATTTTACCTGTGTCGAACATATTAACCTTACACCAAATGCATAGCTTTCTTTATTAATGTTCAGGTTATTAATGCAGACTAATTATTCCGGGAGGGATGCTCTTGAAAATCGGTATGTTCACCGACAGCTACAGGCCCTACACCAGCGGAGTTGTGCGTTCGATTGAAACAACCTCAGCCAAGCTTACTGAACTGGGGCATGAAGTATATATTTTTGCACCGAGTTACCCCAAATATGAAAAAGAAACTCATGTTTTCCGCTTTGTTTCCATTCCCACACCTACCCACCCGGAATTTACAATCGCTTTGCCTTTCTCGCTTTACCTGAGACAGACAATTAAAAGGATCGGGCTTGACATTATACATGTCCACTCTCCATTTTCACTGGGACTGCTTGGCGCACGGTATGCCAGGCGTTATGGCCTGCCGCTTGTGTTTACTTATCACACCATGTACGACCAGTATGTCCATTACCTTCCCTTTGCCCACGGCATCTCCCGCAGGATGGTACTCCGCCTTTCGCAAAATTTCTGCAATCGCTGTGATTTGGTTATAACGCCCACAGAAGTGATAAGAAACATTGTGGGGAAAAATATCCAGACACAGTCAAAAGCAGTTGCCACAGGGATCGATATAGTAGAGTTTAAATCAGCGAATCCACGCTGGCTCCGGGAGCGGTATGGAATTAATAAAGATATTAAAATACTGCTGCATTTGGGCAGGTTGGGAAAAGAGAAAAATATCGGCTTTTTACTGGAAGCATATAAACATATCAGGGCTGATAAGCCAGACACCTGCCTGGTGATTGTGGGAGAGGGCTCGGAAAAAGAGGCGCTGCAGCAGGAAGCAGTTAAGCATGGCATCGACAGCAGTGTAATTTTTACAGGGGCGCTGTCACGGAGTAATGTGGTGGACAGTTATGCCGGCGCAGATATTTTCATTTTTGCTTCCACAACTGAAACACAGGGTATAGTCCTGGGAGAAGCAAAAGCTGCCGGGCTGCCTGCGGTTGCAGTTAAAGCGCTTGGTGCTTCAGAGATGGTTAAGGACGGAGTGGATGGGTTTTTAACACCGCTCTCCATGAGTGAATATGTGAGCAGAGTTATACAGCTGCTGGATGACGAAGCGCTGCGCAGGACAATGTCTGCGCAAGCCATTGTGGAATCAAATAATATATCAGCCATCGCCATGGCTGAAAAATTGGCCGGGGCATATGAGGAAATTGCCAGGGAGAAAAAGCGCCGGAAGTTTTCTGCTGTGTAGTGATTGTAGTTGCGCAAGCCGAAAGAAGACGTGAAGAGCATGAACAGCGATGTTTTCTTAATTCAAATAGACATTTATGACCAGCAGAGACTCTGTGACGCTGTTGAGCATATCTTCCAGAGCCTGGGCCTTCCCCGCGAACTGGCCGGCGGGAATGTACTTGTAAAGCCCAATATGCTTGTTGGCGCGTCTCCGGAAAATGCTGTCTGTACGCATCCGGAGGTGGTGCGGGCGTTAATCCGGAACCTGCCGGAATGCTGTGTAAAAGTCGGCGACAGCCCCGGAGTGGGGACGACCAAAATGGCAGCTCTGCAGACGGGGATCCTGGATGTATGCCGGCAGGAGGGCGCAAAGCTCGCAGACTTCGGCGATCCTGTTGTCACCACCTTGCAAAGCGGAGCTATGTGCCATAGTCTCCCCATTGCTTCTGCTGTCATTGAAGCTGATTTCGTAATTAGCGCAGCCAAGTTAAAGACACATGCCCTGATGCGTTATACAGGGGCGGTTAAAAATCTTTATGGCTGTGTTCCCGGAAGAATAAAGGCACAAATGCATCTGCGTATGGAAAAAACAGAGGCTTTTGCCGGCATGCTGGTTGATTTGTATGCCAGTATCAGCCCTGTACTTTCAGTTGTTGACGGTATTGTGGCCATGGAGGGGAACGGGCCCCGTTCAGGGACGCCGCGACAGGTTGGCGTGCTGATTGCAGGTAGGGACGGTGTGGCCGTAGATGCGGTAGCATGCAGTGTGGTGGGAATAGATCCTTTTTCTGTGCTTACCACCAGGCTGGCCCATGAGCGCGGCATCGGTTGCGGCGACTTAAAAGAAATCAGGATAATCGGCACAGCGCTGCAGGATGTGCGTGTCAGTGGTTTTAAAACTGTGTCCGGTTCTGCTTCAACAACAAAAAACCTGCCGCCTTTTTGGCAGAAATTACTGCGGGAGCAGTTGACAGCACGCCCCCATATCAACAGCAAAGACTGCACAGGGTGTGCAATCTGCTCAGAGGTGTGCCCCGCAGGTGCCATTGTTGTACCGGATAAAGCGGATATTAAGTATGAGTCTTGTATACGCTGCTACTGCTGCCAGGAGATGTGCCCCCAAGGCGTAATTACACTGAAGAAAAAGGGCTTGGGACGCCTTTTTCGCTGAATCAGATGGATAGATATAATTCTTAGATATAAAAAAAGCCCGAGGGCTTCTTTTAATTAAGTTTATCAAGCAGGTCTTTAATTTTACGGGCTGTAAAGCCGCTTGTTTCCGCAAACTCAAGGAAAGCATTCTTTACTTCTTCGTTATCTTCCCCCAGCGCGAAGCGCTGGTAATCGCGCACTTGTTCCTGCTCATTCAGCATGGCTCTTGTCAGGAAGTCCTTAGTCTCCATTAATTCACCTCCCGCTTTTAATTTTTCCAGGCCGCGGTGAAATATGTATAAACCAATCTATTTGACATAAGAAATTAATGTGAAGTTTTTTTAATCAAAAGAGGATGTTTAAAAAGAAAAGCGTATTTTGTATGTGGAGGTGGAAATTATGAAAAAACTATACAGGTCACGGGACAATAAAATAGTTGGCGGCGTCTGCATGGGGCTGGCACGCTATTTTGATGTTGATGTAACATTGGTACGCCTGTTGTGGGTGGTGGCCGTAATTTTTGGCGGTGCAGGTATATTGGCATACATAATTGCCTGGGTGATTATGCCTGAGGAGCCTTTCGGGGACAGCGAAGTTATTACGGATACTCAGCAGTCGGGGCAAAGTGCCGGCATTGACAGCAGGATGGCAGGGCTTATTATTGTCATTATCGGTGTCTTCTTCCTCTTTCGGGGCTTTTTGCCCGTCTACATTGTCCGGCAACTCTGGCCTCTGATTCTGGTGGGGGCGGGTATTGTGCTAATCATAAGCGGGGCACGCGGTAAACGCTGATGAAAGCAGAGCGTCTTGTCTTTGGCCTGGCACTGCTGGCAGTGGGGGTTATCTTGGTTTTGGTCAACATTGGAGTTTTGCCTGCCAGGACAGCTGTTGAGTTTTGGCGGTTTGGCCACTGCTGCTGATAATCTGGGGCATCCTTCTTTTGTCGGGTAAGAGCGGAGGCAGCCTGGGCTGCCTGATTTCACTCCTCATTCTATTGGTGATGGCGGGTGCTCTGTATACATTTTCTTTTACTTTTATCCGCAGCCCCATGGGCCCTGTGGTCGAGACCCGCTTTGAGCTGGCAAAAGAAGATCAGGTGGAAGTCCTGGAATTGGACCTGGTCCATCATTCAGGGGAATTCTTCCCCGCAGCTGACAATGCGTCGCATAATTTATTAAATGCAGTCTTTGCTTCCTATGCTTCACCTGATATCAGGCAGAATGTTTTCGGCAGCACAGCCAGGGTCTCAGTTAGCGATGTTGATTTCCCAGGGAACTGGCGTAACCGTTTTTCACGCTGGGACCTGCGGCTGAGCCCTGACACTCCGGCACAGATCTCACTGCGTACCGGTGCCACACGTGCTGTATTGGATATGCGCCGGTTGCACGTGGCGATGCTTGAACTTAAAATGGGTGCGGGGGACCTCACCATATATCTTGGCTCCTACGATGGGGTAGTCAACATTGAAAGCGGTGCCGGCAATGTAGTGGTTTATGTGCCCGATAATACAGGTATCCGGATGAAGGTCAGCGGAGGCCTTGTTAATGTCAGCGGCGAGAATGCAGGTATTGTAGGCCATGGCGACCGCAGCTATTCCAGCAGACAGCTGGAAAACAAAGAAGCAATTATTGATATACATTTTACAGCGGGTGCAGGCTCTGTAACAATCAGGCCGGCGCCTGCTGGAAGTATGCTCTGAAAAGTGGTAAAATGGTTCTATTCCAGCACAGTTTGGGAGGCGAAAGGATGGATGCTTCGCTGGCAATAATCGGAGCGGGCCCGGCCGGACTTTATGCGGCGCGGGAAGCATCTCGCCTGGGACTTTCAGTTACAGTTTACGAGAAATACTGCGTTGGAGAAAAAATACACTGTGCGGAAGGTTTTTTTGACATGCTTAAACTGCTCAATCCTCCGTCCCACGGTGTACGCTTCAAGGTATCCGAGACTATCTTCACGGCAAAGGATACATTCCATATTGACTGCTCTAAACTAAATATGTGGATGATAGACAGGGCACAGTGGCAGCAGGGGTTGGCCCGGGAGGTGCTTTCCCAGGGTTGTGTCATACATGAGAATACCCCTGTAACGCCACAATTGTATAAAAAACTGGAAGAGCAATATGACTGGATAATCGATGCCAGCGGCGTATCAGCTTTCAGCATAAAAACAGGCGGGGTGCCTCAAATAAAACATGCACATACGGCCCAGTACACTTTGGAAGGCGATTTTTCGCATTTATACGGTAAAATCAAAGCAGCTGCTGAGCCCGACTATTACGGATATTACTGGATTTTTCCCAAAGCAAGGGATATGGCTAATGTGGGTTTAGGCTGGTTTGCAAAAAAGCCCGGCACTAACCTCAGTATTCATAGGGAACTCATCCGCATACTGCAAAAAGAGGGCCTCCAGGATTATAAGATTCTGAAGAAATCAGGCGGCCCCATCCCAGTCAGCATGGTAGAAAAAGCAGTTCATGGTAAGACACTCTTGGTCGGGGATGCCGCAGGGCTCGCCTCACCCCTGCATGGAGGCGGAGTAGACACTGCCTGTATTTCAGGAGTACTGGCGGCCAGGGCATTAGCCCAGGGCAGGCCTGATTTGTATGAAGCGAGTTTAAAAAAGGTGCTGGGCACCCGGCTTGCGCTGGAACAAAAAATTCTGGACTTCTGGCAGACGATGGATTTTGACGATCTGAATGAATTGCTGACAATTGCATTTGGCAAAGGGCTGTCCCGCTTTGGAACTGTATGGAAGCATAGAAAAAAAATGATGCAGGAAGCAGCAATTCTGCGATATTTTTGCCAGGGCGGTGTCAGGGCGGACTGGCAGGATGGCGTGAGCATGCAAGACCTGAATATGTATAAATAGCAAGAGGAGGGAAGGCATGAAGCAACTTTTAGTGCAGGATAAGCAGGCTTTTTACCGCGAAAAAGGAGAGGGAGAGAAAACAGTTTTACTTATCCACGGGGCGGGCTGCAATTCACTTTACTGGAAGGCAGTGGAACCTCCGCCGGGCTGGCGGCTGCTTGCTCCCGATCTGCCGGGACACGGGCGCTCGCCGGAAGAAGCCATGGACAGTATAGTAAAATATTCTGATTGGGTGCTAAATTTTATTGAAGCAGCAGGGCAAAGATTTATTTTAGCGGGCCATTCCATGGGTGGCGCCATTGCCATGACAGCAGCGTTAGCCCGGCCGGACCTCGTAGGCGGCCTTATTCTTGTCAGTACAGGCGCAAAGCTTGGCGTTGCCGGGATAGTCCTGGAGACCTGTCAGGCAGACAACATAAAAATGATGGAGCAGATGCTGATTCGATCGGCATACGGCCCTTTAACAGAATTGGAGCAAATCAAAGAATGGCATATCCAGCTTGGCCTGTCGCCATGCAGCACTTATTTTAGCGACTTCACCGCCTGCAATCACTTTGATATCAGAAGCAGGATTGGTGAGATTAGCTCACCGACACTGGTTGTCTGCGGCACAGAGGACCAGTTGACACCGCTGAAATATTCAGAATACCTGGCTGGTGCCATACCCGGCGCCAAACTGGTAACGATACCTGAGGCCGGCCATATGGTGATGCTTGAGCAGCAGGGGGCTTTCAACAACGCCCTGGCCGCATTCTGCAACGATATATAATATATTCAATGAAGCTCCAGCCGGGAGTTTTTTTTAAGGAAATTTTGCGGACAAAAAAACGTGACTGCTGTTAAAGAAGCAGGAAGCGTTTTTCTTGTTTTAACATAGTTATCGCGAAAATTACAAATAATACTAATAAGAAAGTGAGGTGAGATATATGAAAGATTCCGTTGTTCAGGTTACAGTAGCAGGTTTAATCGGCGCTGCTGTCATGAACGTTATTGTGTTTCTTCTTCTCTTATTTGGCGTGCAGACGACGCCACCGTGGGAAATTGCCGCCGATGTATTTTTGGCAGCAGATTTGATAAACACAGCGTTAGGTGTTGTTATCGGATTGGTGGGCACTGTCGCTTTGAGTATAACTTCAGCTGTAATTATACTGCTGGTGCTTAAACTTACAGGCTATGATTTTGCAGTGCTAAAGGGGATTCTGGCCACTAATGCTTTTTCTTTTGCAACCATGGGGCTGTTTATGCCGCTTTTAAATATAGCTCCGCAGGTCCAGAGCAATGCGCTCACAAATATTTTAGCCCTGGGAGTTCTTACCGTGATCGGAGGCATGATGGCCTTTGTATTGTTAAGGTTCAGGACTGTCGCTGCAAAGTAACACATATGACATCAAGAAACCAACAAAGGAGAGATCACAGTGTTTTTAACCAAAACAAAAGAAAAGGCGCAGTTGATTAAGTTACAGTAGGTTTTCATCGATTAGAGCAAAAGGTAGAAGAAACTCTAAAAAAATAGAGTTTCTTCTGCAGGATTTTTGTGTTTTTTATCTAACAGGCCTAATATAGATTAATGTAGCTCCAAAAGGACGGAGTTGATTAGATGTTGGAGATGAAAGTAAAGGCTGTTACCATTAGTCAGAGTGGTGAGCTTACCATTTTACTCAGTGATAGAGAAGAGAAGAAAATCCTGCCCATTGTTATCGGCGCCCTGGAGGCGCACAATATTGCCATTCCCCTGCAGGGGGAAGTTCCGCCGCGGCCACTAACCCACGACCTGCTGAAATCGGCCATTAACCATTTGGGGGGCGAAGTGGAAAAGATTATTATAACTGATATCAGGGACAATACTTACTTTGCTGAGATTTACATCCGACACAACAACAGTATTACCGCCATTGACTCAAGGCCCAGTGACGCTATTGCACTCGCTCTCAGGTGTGGCGCAGGTATCTATATGTCGCCAAGGCTGATTGAATTTACCTATGAATTCAGTGATATAGTTGTTGAGGGGGACCACGGTACCCACTAGTCGGGTAGAAATATTTTTTGTTTGACCCCCTGCACTTCACCGCTTTACTGTGCAGGGGGTCGTCTTGTTTGTATAAGATGACGTATGGCATCCACTGGGTGAGTAAAAATCATACGCGGCCCTGCATAACGCATTACCATCCTCACTTTTTCCCGCATTGCCGGTTTGTAGCAATGTACAGTACATTGCCCGCAAGTCGGCTTTTTGCTGCCAAACCTGCATTTCCCCAAACGTTCCGAAGCGTAAGAAAACAAATCCCGGCATTCCCGGCACAAAGCCTGTTCCGGATGATGTTTACTCCGGCAGTATAATCTTATCATTTTTTCTATTGTATCTCTCTCACGATGCAAAGAGTTTTTGGCGGCCATCTTATTTTCCTCATTTTGTTTTGATTTTCTTCCTGTGATGATTACAACATAATGTTTAAAATTCTACTTCCGAATAATAAAACCTTCTCAAAAAAGGCATGAGTTTTACTATAAAAAGAAGGTTTATGGCGGCTCACCAAGCATCTATTCCGCACATTTCCCGGGAAATAAATATGATGTGGTATACTTCGACATTCACTGTTGCCGGTTTGATGTGGTTTTTGGATGGTGTTGTCAGGTCGGTAAAAGCCCCTTGCCACGGGGTGTGGGAAGGGGCTTTTACAATTTTTATGGCCGGTAGATAGGCGGCATAATGGTATATCCTTTTACTTTTCCGTACTCCATTAATTTATCGTACAGCTTCATTTCTTCTGCCAGAAATGACATAAACAGCTCTCGGATTTTTGGAGATGTACTGTGCATGAAAGCCATGGTATGGGTTGGGAGAAATGCCTGAATTCCTCTCAGTACCCGTCTAAAAATAAAACGGTCGCTTATTTGCTCCAAACTTGCTGTAGTTTGAGCTTGTTTGGGATGCCTAACCGGTAAAGGTATTCCATAAGCCATCATTTCCTTTTCTAATAACATAATATGGCTTTCCAGGACTTTCTTGCCAAAAGCGAGAATAATCTTTAAATCTTCATCTTTGGCAAACAAGTTCAATATATTTGTCAGGTAAATTATATTATATCTCTGTACCAAATGATTCCAGAGATGAAATACCTCACTCACATTCATAGTTGCTTGTTTATCTTTCGTTGACATGTTAAGTTCTTTTAATTTTTGAATTTGCTTAGGTATCTTCACGTGGTCACCCCTCTTTATGTTGCATGTTTCGGTGTTTACCATTCGTGTATATTTATTCTCTATAAATAGGCGGTTCATTTATAAATCCTTTCAACTTACCGTAGTCAACAATTAACTCCTGCAATTCAATCGTCAGAAGCAAGTGGTCTTTAATCGCTTTTCTAACCTTGGGGTTGGTGCTGTTCATAAAGCCGCTGCCCAGAATAGGGAAAAATGATTGAATTCCTTCAAATAAGCTGGTATAGATAAATCTATCCGAGAAATCTTCTATCCCTGCAGTAACGTTACTGCCGACAGGCGGCCTCTCCGGAAAGGGTATACCGTAATCTATCATTACTTTTTCCATATTAATAATTCCTGTTTCAAGGCCCTTGACTAATTGTTCCGCAATGAACTTTAAATCTTTATCTTTAATAAAATTTTCGCTGATCTTAACGGATTCCATAATATCATACTTTGTTACCACAATATCCCAAATAAAAAAAACTTCATTAACATTAATCATACTCTGTTTTTCGGTAGTTGACTTGCTGTTTTCTGCTAATTTTTGCAGTTTCTCCATGATGTTCATAAATTGCAGAACTCTCCGTTTCTTTTTAGCTAACTTGCCCAACTTTTGTAGTCTTATTCTTATTAATTGTATTATTGTGATAAATCTATATTGGTTTCTTCATCATCAGGCAGGAATGCCAAAGTTATTGTGGAAATATATATTAGTCTCAATATATCTTATAATTGATACGGTTCGCCTTTTAGCAGGATATTGACACTTTTACTTTTAAAGGATATATTAAAATAAATACATACCAATCCTATCTGTTTATAGGTAGATAATAGTAGTAGCTGTCCGGGATTGTGTGGCAGGGGGGGATGCTTTATGCTTAAAAAACTAAACACTGACATTCAGCAAGTAGCGGAGGCTATAGCAGCAACCTTAGAGGCTAATGTCACCATTGTCGATAATAATTTACACAGGGTGGCAGGCACCGGCCCTTATCTGGAGATGATTCAAAAAAAAGCCCCGCAAGACTCGGCCTTTGCCAAGGTCCTTAAAACCAAAGAAACAATAGTCATTGAAAACCCGGGATTTGATTCTGGCTGCCAGGACTGTTCGGTAAAAGAGCGGTGTGTTGAGACCTATGAAATTTGCACCCCCATTATCTGGCAGGGCGAAGCTATTGGGGTTATCGGCATTTTTGCCTTTGACCAGTCCCAAAAAAAGGCCATGGCTGAAAAGAAAAACCAGTATCTTAATTTTCTTCATAAGATGGCCGCCCTTATAGCCAGTCGCTTCGGTGAAGCAGTCTTGTATGAAGAGCTAACGGCCAAAAATGATGAATTGGCAGCAGTTATTCAAAATGTTCACCAGGGTGTTCTGTGCTTAGATTCCCAGGGCAGGATAGGACAGATAAATGCCAAGGCGCGGCAACTGCTTGGTTTAAAAGAGCCATTAGGGAACCTTCCCGGAGTCAGTTTGAAAAATATTTGGCCAAAAGCACTTCTCAGCAGAGCTTTAGAAGAGAAGCAGGAGTTTGTAGACAAGGAAGAATATTTTGAAACACCTCATTACCGCAGAGGCCTTCTCTCCACTATCAGGCTGATCCGGCAAAACAATACTATAGTCGGTGCTGTAGGGACATTTACGGATTTAGACGATATCCAGCGTTCGGCTGTCAGGGTAAGAGAGCACAACGATTTTACATTTGACGATCTTATTGGCGCAAGCGGTTCTTTTGCCAAGGCCAAAAAAAGGGCCTGCCAGGTGGCAGGCCATGATTCAACTGTTTTAATAACAGGGGAAAGCGGTACAGGAAAAGAGCTTTTTGCGCGGGCAATCCACAATGCCGGTTCCAGGTCGGAGTATCCGTTTATCGGCATTAACTGCAGCGCAATACCCGAATCCCTGCTGGAGAGTGAGCTTTTCGGGTATGAACCAGGCGCCTTTACAGGTGCTGACAAGAAGGGAAAGCCCGGCAAGATACAGCTTGCTCATAAGGGGACTTTTTTTCTTGATGAAATAGGTGATATGCCTCTCTTCCTGCAGGCGAAGCTGCTTCGTGTTTTGCAGGAAAGGAGAATTACCAGGGTTGGAGGCATCAGGGCGATAGATATTGATGTGAGGATCATTGCTGCCACCAATAAAAATTTAGAAGACCTGATTGATAAAAAAATGTTCAGGGAGGATCTCTACTACCGGTTAAATGTAATACCTTTAAAACTTCCTCCTCTGCGGGAAAGGAAGGAAGATATCCCCGTTTTTATAGAGTTCTTTTTAAAAATATATAACACAAGATTCCAAAAAAAGATACTGGGCTTCACGCCGGATGCCATAGATTTTTTTCTTCGTTACTCCTGGCCCGGCAACGTGAGAGAGTTGGAGAATATAGTTGAGTACGGAACAAGCTTTGCAGAAGGTGACTATATGGAGTTTGACGATATTAAAGACCGCTTCCGTTCCTGTGAAGGCGGGGAGGGTGATAAATCGCTGAGGGAAAGAGTTGCGGAGTATGAGCGCAGGGCAATCAAAGAGTGCCTGGACAAATACGGATGGGATGACGAAGGGAAAAAGAAGGCTGCAGACGTGTTAAAGATGAGCAGAGCCACACTTTATCGCAAGCTATCTCAATAGTGAGATATTACGTGTCAGATTTGAGATAATAAGAAGCTTTTTTTAAAGTCCGATTTACAAAGAAAAATAAGGAAAGCCCGCAAATCAACGGTTTTGAGGCTCAATAAGAAACTGGCACAGTTCTTGCTTTATCTTTTTTAGAGAGATCGGAAAGGATAAGGGGGACCTGGATATGACAGCAGAAGAAATTTTAGCTTTTATAAAAAAAGAAATTGTACTTGCCATTGGATGTACCGAACCGTCAGCAATAGCCCTGACTGCTGCACACGCCTACAAGCTTTCTCCCGGGAAAGTTGAAAAAATTAAAATGTTGGCCAGCAGTAATATTTATAAAAATGCAAAAGCGGTTGGAATCCCCGGCACTCTAAGCACAGGTGTAAACCTGGCGGTGGCCCTGGGAGTGGTAATAAAGGAGCCGACATTAGACTTAACTATTTTTTCCACCCTGACTGATGATGATGTAAGCATTGCCACGACTCTCCTTGGCGAAATTCCGCTGTCAGTGGAAATAGGCTACGACCTGCCCAGTGTCTATATAGATATTGAAGTCAAGACAAGTACAGGGAGCGGCAGGGCGGTCATATCGGGTTTCCATACTAACTTAGTTCTTCTTAAAAAAGGACAGAAAGTTATCTTCAGTAAACTGGATGAAGAAGTTGGGACGCAGAAAGCTTTACTGACCAGGTATCCGCTGGAAGGGCTTATTGAAAAGGTCTTGAGCCTGCCTGCATCTTCACTGGAATTTCTGCTGCAAGGTATTGAATTAAATTTAAAGATGGCAGAAGCCGGAACACGGATGCAAGGAGGTATGAAGATAGGAAGCAGATGGAAAAGCCTTATGGACCGCGGCCTCCTGGGGGATGACTTAACTAACAGGATATCCTACCTCACCGCTGCTGCCTGTGACGCCAGGATGGCAGGAATACAGATGGCTGTGATGAGCAGCGCCGGCAGCGGAAACCACGGCCTTGTAGCCATCATCCCAATCGCCCTGGCGGCGGAGGAACTTAAATGTTCAAGGGAGAAGACGGCACAAGCCCTGGCCATAAGCCACCTGGTAACCATTTATGTAAAAGAATATACCGGCCGCTTATCTCCTGTCTGCGGCTGCGGTGTTGCTGCCGGTTCCGGCGCCAGCGCCGGTCTGGCCTATCTTTTGGGCGGAGAAATGAATGTTATTACTGGAGCTATTAAAAATATGGTTTCCAGTTTAGCGGGGATGATCTGCGACGGGGGCAAGGTAGGCTGTGCTTTAAAGCTAAGCACCAGTGCATCCACAGCTTGGTACAGCGCACTTTTAGCCAGGGAAGGCCTGGAGGTCCCCCCGGGCAATGGCATAGTGGAAGAAAGTGTTAGCGAGACTTTATCCAACCTTGGCAAGGTAAGCCGTGAGGGTATGGCCCAGGTTGATAGAGCTGTTATATCAGTACTCGAGAGACACAGTGCATAAATAAGATGAGAGGATGAGGCCTGGAGTAAAAATGTTGAGCCGGTGATCTTGTGGGAAGCTTGAAGATTACTAATAACGGATAACGAAGGGGGTTTTAAAGTGAAAAAAATAAAAAAAGTATTGGTCATTTTAATGGTAGTATCTTTGACTGCCTCTCTCCTCGCCGGGTGCGGTAGTAAGCCGGCCACTCCGCCTGTAGATGATGGGAAAACCTACAGCATGCGTCTTGCCACAGTTGTGAGCGCTCCTCATCCCTGGATAGACATGGCAGATTATTTTGCTGCAGAAGTAAGCAAAAAGACAGATGGGAAGATAACTGTAACAGTATATCCCAGTGGAACCCTGGGAGATGACCAGACAACCATTGATGAAATGCGTATCGGTACCTTAGACTTTGTTGTCGGCGGGGCCCAGAATGCAGCTTCTTTTATACCGGAATACCAGGTTTTCGGGCTTTCTTACCTTTTTGAAAACACAGACCATTTTGAGAAAGCTATCGCCAATAACAGCCCTGTTTTCAAGCGTTACGCCCAGCTCCATGATGAGAAGAAGTTAGATCTGGTGCTTTTATCCCTCACCGGTGGTGGCGTCAGAAACGCTTCCAGCAATTTGCGGCCTATCGTGACACCCGCTGATTTAAGCGGTGTTAAAATGAGGCTGCCCGGTTCCCCCATCGAAGGCAAAATCTGGTCAGCCTTTGGCGCCCTGCCCACCTCGCTGCCCTGGAATGAGATTTACTCAGCCATACAGACAGGCGTAGTAAACGCTTTTGAGAGCACAATCAGCGGCTATTATGGCAGCAAGCTGTATGAAGTATCGCCTTATCTCAGCAAAACAGAACATCTCTATATGCTTTCCCACTTTACCATGAGCCAGAAGACTTATAATGATCTTCCTGAAAACTACAGGGCAATCATCAGAGAAGTTGCCGAAGAAGCTGGTATTCTGGGCACCCAAAAAGGTTGGGAGGCCGGAGACGTACTTTTGGACGAGATGATTTCAAAATATGGACTTAAGGTTAACGAAGTAAATAAGGCATCCTTTATTGAAAAAGTCCTTCCACTCCATGATGAACTGGCCAAAGATATGAATGCTGCGGATATTCTGAAAATGATCAGGGAAGTAAGATAAATCTTCCTCTATAGGGAGGGGGAGACCCCTCCCTGCTTTAAAAAGGAGGTTCGCATTTGAAATATTTCAAACTCCTCAACGATAGCGTGGAGAAGCTCTACCTTACTGCAGGTGTCTTATTTTTAATTATTTTTATCATAGTTGTTTTTACTCAGGTCGTGGTTAGGAACTACCTGCACATTCCTATGCTGTGGTCGCATGAAGTTGCAGTTTTCTCCTTTGTCTGGTCACTTTTTCTGGGGTCGGCCGTGGCTGTGCGCCGCAGGAGGCATTATGTGGTGGAGATTATTCCAGCTCGGTTTGTAAAATTCAATCTAGCCCTTGATATCTTGGCTGACTTGGCTATTTTTGCCGTTATTTATATCATGATAACCAGCGGCTGGACTTACACAAGAATGGGGCTGTCCAGGTTTTCCACTTCTATCGCAGTCCGGCAAGCCTACTATTTTGCTTCCATCCCGGTATCAGGCATGGCGATGTTTCTTTTTGCCCTGGAGAACCTGTTTCAAACGCTTAGAAAAGCACGTACTTTACTGATGGGGGGGAAGGTCAATGAACCCGCTCGTGCTATTGATGGGTAGCTTTTTTGTCATGATTATCTTAAAAATCCCTGTAGCTTTTGCCTTAGCCCTCTCATCCATGGTAACAATTCATTACCTGGGTCTCTCCTTTATCAGCGTTATTAACCATATGTACAGTTCAGTCAACTCGTTTACCCTCCTGGCAGTACCATTCTTCCTTCTTCTTGGGCAGTTGATGAATGATGGAGGTGTAACCGACAGGCTCGTTAAACTTTCCGATGCCCTGGTGGGCCATATCCGCGGAGGACTTGGCCATATAAATGTGATGGTGAGCATGCTTTTCGCCGGACTTTCCGGTTCTGCTGCCGCCGACACTGCCGGTATCGGCGCCATGCTCCTGCCGGCTATGAAAAAGGCCAACTACGATGTCCCTTATTCCGCCGCCGTCACTGCTGCTTCATCTACTTTAGGCGTCATCATACCTCCCAGTATAATGATGGTTATCTACGGTTCAGTGGGCCAGGTTTCTATCGGCGCACTTTTTCTGGCAGGATTTGTCCCTGGGGTCTTAATAGGGCTTTCCCAGATGGGCTACACTTACTATTTCGCCAAAAAGAAAGGCTACCTACCCACGGCCAGAAAATCCTTGCGCGAGATGGGCGTGGCTTTTATCAGAGCTATCCCGCCCTTGATCCTGCCCATTATCATTCTTGGCGGCATAACCGGCGGAGTTTTTACCGCCACCGAAGCCGCCGCTGTGTCAGTAGTTTATGGCTTAATATTAATGGGCATTTTCTACCGTTCAATTAAATTAAAAGACATGCCCAGACTACTTTCCGAGGCTGTGATTGGTTACTCATTGCCAATGCTGGCTGTGGGCAGCGCCGGCGTCATGGGTTGGCTGATAGCCTACCTCAATGCCCCGGCCATGGTACTAAGCTTTATCAGCGGCATCACACAGTCCCCCTTTGGCATTTCTTTGCTGATTGTGGCTTTTCTCCTCATAATCGGGACTTTTTTAAGCCCCATTACAGCCATTATTATTTTCCTGCCTATAGTCCAGGGGCTGGGGAACGCTGCAGGAATAGCACCTGTGCACCTGGGGATTATCGTCGTTTTGACTCTGTCTTTGGGGATGGTGACTCCCCCTTACGGCATTTGTCTCTTAATCGCTTCCCAAATTGCAGAGGTACCTGCTCCCCGGGTTTTTATGGCCACTTTACCTCTCATATTGCTCACACTGGTTATTATTGTCGCCGGTATTTTAATGCCCGGCCTCTTTATGTTCCTGCCTAGGCTGTTTATGCCCCAGTTTCTTTAGACGTTAAGATTAATAAAACCGGAGGAGGAGAATTATGAAACCTTTTGAAAGAATTGAAGCTATATTAAACGGTAAGGACATTGACAGGCCATGCATCAGCCTGTGGAAGCATTTTCCTATTACCGACAGGATGCCCTTAAAGTTTATTGAAAGAACCATTAGTTTTCAGGATACCTACGAGTGGGATTTTATAAAACTCTGTTATAACGGTCTTTTTTCCATAGAAGACTGGGGTTCAGTCATCAAATGGCCGGAAACTGAAAACGACGTCGGCGTTGTTGCAGACTTTCATATAAAGGACGAATTGGGCTGGGAAAGCCTTAACCATTTATCCGTTAATGAAGGCGCATTAGCCAGGGAAATCGGGATTACCAGGGAGGTTGTGAAGAGATTTAAAGGAAAGGTTCCCGTTGTCGGCACAGTCTTTAGCCCCCTGACTACTGCGATTAAAATGAGTGGCGACGTTATGTTTGACCACATTAAAGGAGACTCCCAAGGACTTAACCGTGCGTTGCAGGTAATAACTGAAACTACCATTGAGTTTGTAAAAGAACTCTTGCAAACAGAAATTGACGGTATATTTTTTGCTACCCAGCTTGGCACCACTGACAGGCTGACTGTAGATGAGTACAACACATTTGGCCGCCGTTTCGATCTGCCCATCTTAGAGGCGGTCCAGGGCAAGACCTGGTTTAACATTCTCCACCTCCACGGCGAAGAGCCTATGTTCGATGAACTGAAAGATTATCCTGTCCAAGCCATTAACTGGCATGACCGGAAAGTGTCTGTCGATTTAGCTGTCGGACGCAAAAAAACGGATAAGATATTAGTCGGAGGGATAGATGAATTCGGCGTTTTGGCAAACGGAAGTGAAAAAGATCTGGAAGAACACGTAAGAGAGGCCGTTAAACAGGCAGGAGACAACAAATTGATCCTGGGGCCCGGTTGCGTTGTTCCCCTTCACATCCCGGAAGAAAGATTTGCTGTTTTAAAGAGAATTGTGGAAGGCATAAAATAACATCTTTTGTAGCACACAAAAATCCCTGCCTCAACATTTGAGGCAGGGATTGCTTTTTAGTCTTAGGTGTTTCTTTTAATCTCATTGAATTAAAACAGTTCAGCATCTAGAAGGAGCGGCCGACAACGTACCGGTATGGGTCAACTTCATTGCGCAGAATGTTAAGCTCTTGGTCTGTTGGGGGTGAGCTCTCCTTGAGCAAAGGAGACCAGAGCAGTTCAAAGCCGGTTTCTGCCAGTATATCCTCTTTGGTAACACCGGGATGCACAGATTCAACCTGCATGAGCTTACTCTCCGGGTGAAACCCCATAACTGCCAGGTTGGTTATAACCTTATACGGTCCCCCACCCGGTGCCAAACCGGCTTCTTCCCGTGCTCCCGGCCCGGACAGGTACCCGGGGGTGGTGAGGAAGTCCAGTTTTTTCAAGAACCGCTTCCGCTCGTGCCTCATCACTACTATAAACCGCCAGCTGGATGATGCCAGGTCATTTGCGCCTCCGCTCCCGGGGAGGCGAACTTTCGGCATGTCATGGTTATCACCGATATAGGTGGTATTGATGTTGCCATACATATCAATCTGGCCGCCACCCAGGAGAGCATAATCTATCAAGCCCCGTTGGCAGGTCTCCATGATTTCTGACAGGCTGCCCGTCATTATCCCCCTGTAAGCGGTGCGTGAATTGCCAACAGAGATAGGCATCTCCTGCAGCAGCGGACCTATACCGCCCGCTTCAAAAAACAGCATTATGTTGGGCGCAAAGGTCTTCTGGGCCAACATCGCAGCGGCACAGGGCATTCCCGTCCCTACTACTATGGTGCTGCCATCTTCCAGCAGGCGGGCAAGCTGGCATATCATCAATTCTATCTTGCTATATTTCATAAAAAAATTTTCCTCCCTTAACGTTACTGAACTATATAAATTATTCATCAAAAAACTGACTGCCTGTATTGGTGAGAAGGCCAGTCATGTTCTCTCTGTCTTTAAGTTCGCAGAGTCTTTTAACCCCACCATTTTGTTCCAGGTACTCCCAGTGATCCTTTAGGCCGTAAATGTTTTTTTGCAGGAAGGATGCGAGCTTTATTTCATCTTTTTCAGATGCTATCCATTCGCTAAAGTGAAGCTCGTCACTGAAGTACAGGTAAGGCATGTTTGTAGGATACGCACCAAACGGAGCTTCAATTACAGCGTCAACCAGATAGTATGGAATAAAAGTACTGTGTGGTATACGGCGTATTTCGTCTGTGCTGATAATCTCTTCTGCAGTAACAATTAATTTTTTGGCAGCCCTGGAGAGGTCATGATCAAACATGGTAAGGCCATCGACCTGGCAGTTACCGTAAATATCACTGCGATGGACGTGGATGATACCAACATCGGGGTAAAGCGCAGGCAGCGCCACAAGTTTATCCCCCGTAAAGGGACAGGGCATCTCCACTGCGGCACTAAACTTTAATGTATCTGTGCCCATCAGGCTGCGTGCCGGGACAAAAGGCACTCCCATGGCAGCTGCCTTAAATCGCCAGGCCATTGCACCGTTGGACCACTCGGTTGCTTCCACTTCGCCCTGCTCAAAGGCTTTACGCACTATTCTGGAAAGGCCCCGTGCTTCCATGGCAACAACGTATGCCACATCCACACGGTTGACACATTTGCCTGCAATTAGCAGCTGCAAATCATGAGTTGTTGTATGTCCCGAATAACCTAAATTCCGCTTCTTTTGCCGCATAATCTCGTGTAAAACTGCCACCGGTTTCCGGCAGGAGCTAAAGCCTCCCACCGCCAGGTAATCTCCGTCCTGAATTAAATGTTTAACTGCTTCACTGGCAGTACAGATTTTGCCTGTCATCTTGCGGTTTTTTTTCTTAAAGTGATTTCTTGCTTCATTCACATCCGGATTTGTAAAGAGGCGACGAAAGCCTGCCTTCTTGTAAGTAACATTTTGATCCCCTGCAACAGAGTAATCTGCGGTAATATGGTCCATTTTACCCTACCCCCTAAGATGTAATAACCCAATCCTTATAAAGAGCTCTGCCGGCATTTTAATGCTCAGTTAACTCTATGGGAGAGTGAAAGCAGCTGAATAGCCGACAACATAATAATATTTGCTAATTCTACCCATATTAACTAAATCCTCTTTGAAACACTGCAACGCTGATTAATTGCAGCATAAGTGCAGTGCTAAGACTAATAAAAAAAGGCTCTGGAATTTGTACTCTTAGGCGGGTGGATGGGATAAAAGCACGAATTATAAAACAGTATGCCCAAGAGTGTGTTAGTGTGGGCTATCACTTGGAAGAACAAATTGTTTATGCCGCAGCCCGGACATCTTTTTTTATATTTGAAAGTTGGTGTATCTTTTCATAATGGGTGGATTTTTTGCATTGTTAGCTGCTGTTAGCTTCACGGTCGATAATATTTTAATTCGTAAAGGATTAATAGAGGAATATCCTGGAAGTGTATGGGATATACGTTTAGTTATTTCGCTTACAGCCCTGATCAGTTTTCTGGTTGCGGTTTGTATCGCAACTTTTTTGGGTTTTAATATCATACAAGAGTTTAAGTATCTTTCATTAATAGAAGTGTTATTGCTTATATTAGCCGGGATATTAGGCCCCTTAATTGGCGCTCTTCTTTTTACTACTGCCATAGCTCAGATTGGAGCATCTCATGCTTCAGCTCTGTGGGGAGGCGCAAATCCGCTTTTTACTACTTTGTTTGCAGTTGTACTTCTTGGCGAAATACCTGATTTAACTGGAATATTCTCTGTATTAACAATTGTAGGTGGAATAATAGTTGTTGGTTATCACGGTCATGAAGGCACTGTTATGTGTTTTGAAAAAACAAAACTAGCAGGAGGTATAATTGCATTACTGGCTGGACTCTGTGTTTCTTTTTCTCAAATTGGCAGAGCGGCGGCACTTAATCTGGGCGCTACTCCGAATACAGCTTATTTAGTTTTTCAAGCTACGCCATTTATAATTATAACAATGGTTTGTTTAGTAAAATCGCGAAATTTTAAGCATCTTAAACGCATTAGTCGAAAAAGCCTTTATTGTTATTCAGGTGCAGGTATTGTTTCCTTTGTAGGTGCTTATTCTCTTTTAATTTCCTTTACTTTGATGCCGGTGTGGCAGGCTGTTGCGATAAGGAACATCCAGCCGGTATTAGTAGTTATTTTATCATGGATATTTCTAAAAAAGGCAGACAGGATAAGCTTACGTTTAGTGTTAGGGACTGCCCTGGTAACATTTGGCGTAGTGATTTTGAATGTGTACCGATGATTCAAGATTGGTGATTTGTTGGCGGCTTTTGTGAAGCAGAAGCACGGGACTAATTGTCTCGGCTCCTATTCTAACCTTCCGTTCGGGAGTCGCTCAGTTTATTGCTCAATGAATATCGAATCTGTAGTTGCAGTACAATTGCAGTATATTTAGATAATAAAAAGAGGCTTCTGAGCGTTTGTCTGCGTCAGAAGCCTCAGTGCTTATTAATATGTTATGGTCGGAGCGACAGGATTTGAACCTGCGGCCTCTTGGTCCCGAAACAGTCCAGGCCGTTTTTGGGGGAGTTTTAAGCAGGTGGTATAAGTGTCTCTAAGCCTTGATAAATAAGGCTTTACGTGATATGGTTATTACTGTAAGTTTCTCTGAATTTTTATGATTCTGGCGCAGTTGGCACACTGGAGGCACACAAAAACTCCCACTAAGTTTTGAGCAATATTGGGAAAACTAAAGTAATGGTTTGAATGTTATCAGAGTAGCGATGATACACTATCAATTTGAAACAATACATCCGTTTTTAGATGGGAACGGGCGTATAGGAAGACTGATAATACCGCTTTATTTGCTATCAAAAAAAGAATTAGAGAAGCCGTGCTTCTATATTAGTAATTTCTTTGAAAGGAATCGCACGGAGTATTACGATTGTTTACAGAATGTTAGAGTCAAGAATGATATGTTGGGATGGATTAAATTTTTTCTACGAGCATCCATAGATACTGCCCAATCTGCAAAGATTAAATTCAAGAATGCTGTAAAGCAGGTTGAAACATACTCAAATTATTTGATTTCCAAGAAGACATCAACCGACAGTTTGCAACGAGTTATTACAGCCATGTACGGTCAACCAGTTGCTACAGTTAGTGTTTTAAGTGATTCTACAGGCTTAACAGTTCAAGCTGTAAACAATGTAGTCAAGGTATTGTGTGAGGATCGTATTCTCACTGAATTAACCGGAAACAAAAGAAACCGAATTTTTGCATTAAGGGATTATATAGACGTATTTAAGTAAAGCTTTGTTAAACAAAAAGCACTAATGGTTGAATAAACAAGAGCGTTATTAAATGAAATGGCGATATCGTTTAATAAAGAAGCAGATAATCAAGTAAATTTCGTTTTTGTTATATAACGGCCGATTTGGAACAGTTGCTGAAATAAGGTCTAATGTCAGAAGCTTTTTCAGTTATGTTAATGAAAACAAAGATGAAGTCGTGTAACGGCTGTGCGTTCAACTATAAGCGTAATTTTTAAGTGCTATTTATATAGATCCGCCAATAAATCAAAACTGGACAGGCCTTTTGCTTGCACGTGTCGGATCTTCCAGTAACGTTAACCTTACATATTATGGACCTAATGATATTGACTTGGCCTGAAGAAGGTTAAAGCACGAGGCTATTTATGCTTCGCACACTATACGCACACAATAGAAATATAATAGGAAACATAAAAAACCACGGGAAGTTAAAATAACTCCCGTGGTTTCTACGTTCATTCATGGTCGGAGCGACAGGATTTGAACCTGCGACCTCTTGGTCCCGAACCAAGCGCGCTACCAAACTGCGCTACGCCCCGACGCGAATTTTATTGTAACATAACAGGGGCATAATTGCAATAGCTGCGACAGTATAAGGGTTTTTGGGCCTCATGTGCGTTGCCGGGCGGCTGAACAAAAAGTGTCATTACGCACCATTAGTTAGCATAGACTAAAATTGTAAGGTTGCGCTAACTGATATTTGGGGGGAATCGTCTTGCTTACGGAAAGCATGGAAGACTACCTGGAGATGATTTATAGATTGGTCAAAGAAAAAGGATATATCCGTGCTGTTGACCTGTCAGAGGCTTTACAATTTCAGGCATCAAGTATTACAAAGATGATCCAAAAGCTTGACGAGGCAGGATTTATCAAATACGAAAAATACAGAAACATTGCTTTGACCCCGATGGGTGAAAAATATGGCAGCTTCCTGGTGTGGCGGGATTCAACCTTAAAAAAGTTTTTATGCCTTCTGAATGCACAGACCGGGATTGATGAACAGGTTGAGGGGATAGAACACTATATTACTCCGAAAACCATGCAGCTGATAAATAACCTCATCACATATTTTGAGTCAAATCCTCAGGCTTTACAATCCTTTCATGCTCTGCAGCATGGCCAAACCAGTGAAAAGGAAGACGGCCTTGACCAGCTCCGGGCCTGGGAATTTCGACATAACATAGAACAGTGAACCCCGACGAAAATAATCGTCGGGGTTTTTTTGTAAAAATAGTTTCACCAATTATTATGCTGTAGCATAGTCTACTATCAAAAGGTTTCCTAAGTGAAAGTTTATTAGTGTAATACAGGAAAGGATAGGAAGTTAATTTAAAGGGGGATTACATTATGGAGACAAAGTATTGCAGGGATACTCTCGCTTCGTTATGTGTGGGGCAGCGTGGGGTAGTTTCATCCCTGGCAGCTGAAGGGATGGGGAGAAGGCGAATGCTGGATCTGGGATTAGTACCGGGAACAATAGTTGAATCTGTTCGCCGCAGCCCGGCGGGCGACCCCACAGCTTATATCATCAGGGGAGCAGTAATAGCTTTACGTTCTGAAGAAAGCAGTAAAATTTTTGTTAATCCCCTCTAAAGAAGATGCGGAGGTTTAAGCATGGGCCTGACATATCAGTCATCAGGAAAAGGTGCTCTGCGGGAAGATTATCTTAGTTGCAATGTAAAGGGTGACTATGTCATTGCACTGGCCGGTAATCCCAATACGGGTAAAAGTACGGTCTTTAACGCACTGACAGGCTTAAAACAGCATACCGGAAATTGGCCGGGTAAAACGGTCGTCCAGGCACTGGGAAACTATAAGCACGGTCAAAAGCAAATCACTTTGGTGGATCTCCCGGGCACCTATTCCTTACTCGCTAATTCCCCTGAGGAGCAGGTTGCCAGGGACTTCATTTGCTTTGCTGAACCGGATGCTACGGTGGTCGTTGTAGATGCAACCTGCCTGGAACGCAACCTGAATTTAGTCTTACAAGTTCTGGAGATCACCTCAAGGTCAATTGTTTGTTTAAATTTAATGGATGAAGCCAGGCGGAAAAAAATCAGTATAGATGTGCCGGCTTTGGCAAACAAGCTGGGAGTGCCCGTAATTCCCACTGCCGCAAGAAACGGAGAAGGCTTAACACTGCTTAAAGATACAATTAACTTGGTTGCCGCCGGCACAATTGAACTAAACCCCAGGCGCCTGGTATACGATGCTAAGCTGGAGGCAGCAATACTGGAGTTGGCGGGTGAGCTGGAGCCTCTGCTGCCGCCTCAGATAAACAGGCGTTGGATTGCGCTTCGTCTCATTGACGGTGACTATACTGTAATTGATGGTATCAGTAAGTTTTTGGAGAAAAAGCTGATTAAGGAGGACTTCGCGTCTTGACTCAGCCTGTGGAGTATGGAGGACTCAACCAGATTGTTAAAAAAGCAGCAGAATATGGCCGCACGCAAGGTGAAGGCGTACGGGATCAGATTGTCTCACATATTTATGGCGAAGCCGAAAAACTGGCAGCCACTGTAGTAACCTGCTCAAATGAAAGAACCGATTGGGATCGAAAAATCGATAATATAATAACGTCACGTTTTTTCGGATACCCGTTGATGCTGGCTCTTCTTGGCGCAGTTTTCTGGGTAACGATAAGTGGTGCTAATGTACCGTCTGAGATGTTGGCCAACTTGCTCTTTGGTATTGAGGATTGGTTAAGCTCACTATTTATTGGAGCGGGAGCGCCGGGCTGGCTGCACGGAGTGGTCGTTCTGGGCACGTATCGCGGCTTGGCTTGGGTTGTGTCAGTAATGCTGCCTCCTATGGCCATTTTCTTTCCCATATTTACCTTACTGGAGGATCTCGGCTATCTTCCCCGGGTAGCCTTTAATCTCGACCATGCATTTAAACGGGTAGGGGCACATGGTAAGCAGGCTTTAACCATGTCCATGGGTTTTGGCTGTAACGCTGCCGGTGTCATCGCCGCACGTATTATCGACTCGCCAAGGGAAAGGTTAATTGCTATCTTAACCAACAACTTTGTTCCGTGTAATGGCCGTTTCCCGGCTCTAATTGCAATTTCAATAATTTTTGTTGCCGGAGGAGTTTTCTCTGCATATGGTACCCTAGCTGCATCTGCTATGGTTGTTGCTATGATCTTAGTCGGCATTAGTGTAACGCTGGCAGTTTCGTGGCTGTTGTCGAAAACACTTTTAAAAGGGGAACCATCATCATTTACACTGGAATTGCCTCCGTACCGCAAACCCCAGATTATCCCGGTCATTGTTCGCTCCCTGTTTGACCGCACAGCATTTGTCTTGGCGCGGGCGGTTGCGGTGGCAGCGCCTGCGGGTGCCCTTACCTGGATCTTTGCCAACATCTATATTGGAGATTTGTCTATCATCGGCCATGTCGCTGGCTGGTTAGAACCCTTTGGCCGTGCTATCGGCCTGGATGGAATAATCATTCTGGCATTCATCCTGGGTCTGCCGGCGAATGAGATTGTGGTGCCGATTATGATTATGGGCTATCTATCCGCAGGCTCCATGCTTGAATTTGACAGCCTGCTTGCTTTTCGTGAGCTTTTGTTATCACAAAACTGGACGTTGTTAACAGCACTAAATTTCATGTTGTTTTCTTTATTGCACTTTCCCTGTGGCACAACACTTCTGACGATACACAAAGAGACGGGCAGTTTGAAGTGGACTGTATTAGCTGCTGTTATTCCCACAATTATTGCAATACTTGTTTGCTTTAGCATAACACAGGGAGTACGTTTATTTAACTTGCTGTAAAGAAAGCTACCCTTAGGAGCGGCTTATAATTTGCGTTTCAGGCGGGCCAGGCGGTGGCGCAGGGCGGGGTCGCCCAACTCGCCGCTTTTTCTGGTGAACTGCTAAAAAAATAATCGGGATTGTCGGTGATATATTGGTTTAACGGATCGCTGCTGGCAACCATCACCGCCAGCGATGTGCCGCTACGCCGCCCTGAGCGGCCGGCCTGCTGCCAGGTAGCGGCGATACTGCCGGGGTAGCCGGTGATTACACAGGCTTCGAGCTGTCCAATGTCTATTCCCAATTCCAGGGCATTGGTACTGACAACCGTTTTAACCGCTCCCTTGCGCAGCCCCGTTTCGATAGCGCGGCGTTCCCGGGGCAGGTAGCCGCCGCGGTAGCCTTTAATCCCGCTGTCTTCGCCGGGCTTATTTTTGAAGCTCTGCCGCAGGTAGGTAAGAATAATTTCCACGGCCAGCCGGCTTCGTGCAAAGACAATGGTCTGCACACCATGGCTGACCAGTTCCACCGTCAGCTTGCGTGCTTCCAGCAGGGAACTGCGGCGCAGTCCCAGCTCTTTGTTGATAACCGGCGGGTTGTAAAATATAAAATGCTTCTCCGCCCGCGGCGCCCCGTTTTCCGTGATTTCCACCAAAGGCTCTTCAATCAGGGCGCGGGCCAGTTCGCCGGGGTTGCCGATAGTCGCTGAGCAGAGGATAAACACCGGGGCGGAGCCGTAAAAGCGGCATATTCGCTTGAGGCGGCGCAGAACATTGGCCAGGTGGCTGCCGAAGACGCCACGGTACTGATGCACCTCGTCGATAACAATATATTTAAGGTTTTGAAAGAGCTTTACCCACTTGGTGTGGTGCGGCAGGATGCCGAAGGTAAATAGCGGGATGTGTCGATGTTTAAAGCGTTTTTATCATTTTCTTATATTTCCGGTTCATTGTTTGGCTGTGCATTAATTCTGTAGTGTCGGTCCAAATTAAATGGATGGATCATGCTGGCAGGTAGTGACAAAATTAACTTATCTGAATATATTGACAATTAATTTGAGTTGAAATATACTTAAACTAATACAGCTATAGGTATAAGGGATTGTTATTATAAGAACATCATGAAAGGGGTGTGTATAGGTGAATATAGTAGCTTATCTTGTATTTTTAATGGCCTTTCTCGGTATCTCCTGGATTGTAAGGATAATTGTTTCCCAAGACGCCAGCCGTCGCGTAGACCGAAAGATGGCAGAGGATTCTGCAGGATTCTGTACATGGCCCAGGGATATGTAACCTCAAAAAAATAATAGAAATGACCATTATCCTCCGCGCAAGAGCGGGGGATTTATTTTTCGTGAAAAGGGCGCATAGCTTTTTTGGTAAATAATTTGCTTAGTACTGACCCGGCTATTTAATATTTTGGCAGGAATATTTATTTAATAGGCGAATAGAGAATTAATGGGAATCGGCTTTGCCCGGAACAGGGGAAAGAGGTGATTGCCGTGCGAGTCGGCATACCCAGAACGCTGTCATTTTTTACATACTATCCACTGTGGAAAACATTTTTTGAATGTCTGGGAGCGGATGTGGTCGTCTCCCCGGTATCCAACAAGGCACTAATGGACGAGGGAGTTAAGGATACAGTCAATGACGCGTGCGTACCGATTAAGTTGTTTCACGGACATGTGGCGGCACTAAAAGATAGCGTTGACATAATGTTTATACCGCGCATGGTGTCTTTGGACAATAAGGTAACTCTCTGCCCCAAATTTCTTGGATTGCCGGATATGGTCCGTTATTCCGTCTCAGGCTTGCCGGAGCTCATTGACCTCCGCTTTGACATGAGAAAGGGGAAGCATGAATTATACAACTTCCTGTTTCGTATTGGACAGCGTTTCTCTGATAATCGGCTTAAAATTGGCCAGGCTATCTGGCAGGCCAGGGGTAGTTTTGTAAATTACAGAAGGCTTCTGCTGCAGGGGTGTACGCCTGCAGATGCTTTTGAGATTCTTGACGGAGATCGGCAGTTGCCGCAGGAAAAGCGGTGTGGCGGAATCAAATTGGCCGTTCTCGGGTATCCTTATACGCTTTACGACGATTATGTTAGTGTAAAAATCTTGGATAAACTGCGCCACAGGGATGTGGAAGTGGTCACTCCGGAAATGGTTGCTGCCAGTGATATGCAGCGTATGGGGAAAACATTGCCCAAAAACCTGTTCTGGCATTACAGCAACAGAGTGGTTTGGGCCGGCCTTTATTATCTTTTGGACATGAATGTTGACGGTATTATTCATGTGACAGCATTTGGCTGCGGCCCGGATGCTATGACAAACAAGCTCATTGAACTGGAAGCAAAAAATCAAAGAAAGATTCCCTTCATGACGGTGACAATTGACGAGCATACCGGTGAAGCAGGTGTTGATACAAGGCTGGAGGCTTTTGTCGATCTGCTCAGGAGAAAGAGGGGATTGCTGTGAAAATTACTTTCCCTTATATGGGGAACTCTCATATAGCTATCAGCTTTTTCCTGTCAGGGCTTGGCCATGAAGTAATATATCCGCCTGTTCCCACTAAAAAAACTCTCTCCCTCGGGGTGCAGTATTCACCGGAATTTGCCTGCCTGCCTTTTAAGATTTTGCTTGGAACTTACCTGGAGGCTGTGGAAGCAGGGGCCGATACCATTGCTACTTCAGGGGGCTACGGCCCCTGCCGCGCAGGTTACTATGGAGAACTGCACAAGAGAATACTACATGATATGGGGTTTCCCATACGGATGATTGTCCTTGAGCCTCCGCTTAAGGGGCCGCTGGACTTTTATAATAAACTTAACAGCTTGATAAGGCCGCAAAGCTCATGGCGGCATTTTTGTCGGGTTTTTAAAATCGCCTGGCAAAAGCTTAAAGCCATGGACGAGATTGAGGATAAACTGCATCAACTGAGGCCGCTGGCATTTGTGCCCCGTGAGATGACTATCGCATATGAAAAAGGGCTTTCTTATATAGAGCAGGCTCAGACTTTAGCTCAGGTCATGGAGGCCAGCGACGAAGCTTTGGCCGGTATGAAAAAAGTTTCAGTGGATCCTACCAGAAATCCGCTTAAAATAGGGTTAATTGGGGAAATATATGTGGTATTGGAGCCTTCAGCCAATCATGACATCGAAAAGATTCTTGGTGAAATGGGGGTACTTGTCCATCGTTCCATCTTTCTCACCAACTGGACCAGGGACAACACACTGGTTAACAGGGAGAAGGATGTGCGCCAGGCAGCGATGCCTTATATTAATCAGCTTATCGGCGGGCATGGGCAAAACAGCGCCGGGGAAACTGTGCGCTATGCGGAGCACGGTTTTAACGGTGTGATACAGCTGGCTCCTTTCACCTGTATCCCGGAAATTGTGGCTAAGAGCATTATGCCTGCTATCAGTTTGGACAAAGGTATTCCTGTGATGACTGTATTCCTCGATGAGCAGACAGGCAGGACGGGCATTGAAACAAGGCTGGAGGCATTTGTTGATTTGCTGCAGGAAAGGCGCAGACAGCAGGAGGCGAGTTGAGTGCAAGCATACCTTGGTATCGATGTGGGTTCAGTAAGTACCAACCTGGTGGTTATCGATCAGCAGGGACAAGTTATAAACAGCCTTTACCTTCGCACACGCGGGCAGCCGATAAAAGCGGTACAGGATGGAATGAGGCAGGCAGAAGAAGCCCTGAGGGGCATGGATGTGGAAATTTGCGGCGTGGGGGCCACAGGCAGCGCCAGGACTCTGACCGGGGTTATAGTTGGTGCAGACACAGTTAAAAATGAGATAACAGCACATGCTGTGGCTGCTTCCCACCTGGTGCCGGATGTCCAGACAGTGCTTGAGGTGGGAGGGCAGGACTCCAAAATTATTTTGCTGCGCGACGGGATCGTTGTGGACTTTGCTATGAATACTGTCTGTGCCGCGGGGACGGGCTCTTTTCTTGATCACCAGGCGGCCCGGCTGAATATTCCCATTGAAGAGTTCGGCGCGCTTGCACTGCAGAGCAAGACACCTGTCCGTATAGCGGGGCGCTGTTCTGTGTTTGCAGAATCAGACATGATTCATAAGCAGCAGATGGGCCATACCATGCCGGATATAATTTTCGGCTTGTGCGATGCTTTGGTGAGAAACTACCTGAACAATGTTGGCAAAGGGAAAGACATTCAAAGCCCGGTGGTATTTCAGGGCGGCGTTGCTGCCAACGTGGGCATAAAAGCTGCTTTTGAGAAGGCTCTGGGACTGGAAGTAATTGTTCCTGAATACTTTAGCGTCATGGGAGCCATTGGCGCCGCCATGCTTTCAAAATCAGCCGTCAGAGAAAAGCACGAGACATCTTTCAGGGGCTTTGCAGTGTCAGAGATGGAGTACCAGGCCAGCAGTTTTGAATGCCAGGGCTGCCCCAACCTTTGTGAAATAGTAAATATCCATGTAGACGGAAAAATCCTGGCTCGCTGGGGAGGGCGCTGCGGTAAATGGGAAACGCTGCGCAGGACAGGATAGAATACAAAAAAGAAGGTTTTAAACCCCCGCCGGGGGTTTTTTCTTTGTTACAATTATTAATCTAACAATGACAAGTACTTGACGCCGGGAAACTGTCTTGCTATACTCAAGGTGTATTAGTGATATAGTACATTGAGACAGGGGTGGACTATGTGGTACCATGTTGATCCGCACAGCGGCGTGCCGATTTATGTTCAGCTTAAAGAGCAGATTAAAAAAGCAGCGGCAAGCGGCCTTCTGCGCCAGGGGGAGCAGCTACCCTCAGTGCGTGAGTTGGCGCTGCGGCTGACAGTAAACCCCAACACGGTAGCTAAAGTATACCAGGAGTTGGAGCGGGAAGGTGTTATCGAGACAGCCAGGGGGCTAGGCACTTTTCTTGCCAGACGAAAGGCAGGCTATGGTACAGAACAGGAAGCTGCCCTGGAAAGGGCGCTGGAGAACCTGATGGTGGAGGCCTACCAGCTTTCAGTTGATGCAGACACTTTATACGACAGCTTCAAACAAAAGCTGGCAACTTGGAAAGAAAGGCTTTTAAGGGGTGACAGTGATGAAGATGGCAATTGAACTAAAAGGGTTGACTAAAACATTCGGCGCTAAATTAGCGGTAGGCAATGTATCGCTAAGTGTGCCCGCCGGCAGTATTTTTGGTTTTCTTGGCCCAAATGGAGCGGGAAAAACCACAACTATCAAAATCATGCTGGGGCTGCTTCGTCCTGACAGCGGAAGTGTTCGTGTACTGGGTCATGATATTTTAAAAGACGCAGTTACTGTACGCGGGCAAATCGGGTATGTGGCAGAAATTCAGCAGATGTACGGGTACATGACTGTGAATGAGATACTTGCCTTCTGCCGCCCGTTTTACAGGCGCTGGGATACGCAGCTAATTGAGAAATATTTGACTTTCTTCAAGCTCCCATCAAATGAAAAAATTAAAAACCTTTCCAAAGGCATGAGGACTCAGTTGGCTCTGGTGCTGGCCCTGGTGCCGGCCCCCGAATTACTGATACTTGATGAGCCCACTTCAGGCCTTGATACCATTAACCGCCAGGAATTTTTGTACGGGCATACTTGTGGCCATGGCTGTAATGCTCCCTCTTGTGTATGATATTATGAAAGATATTGTCGGTATGATTCCCGGGGAGCAGCTGGATAAATACCAAAGCTTGATGCCTGTCAATATTTTTAATAACTTTTCTATCTATACCTGGAGCCAGTGGAACGCCAAGAATCTTACTCAAATCGGCACAATAATTACCATCCTCGTTGGCATGAACCTGATAGCGGGAGAGATTAACAGTCAGACTGCCAGTTTCCTTTTAACGAGGCCCATCAGCCGTCGCACCGTCTTTTTTAGCAAGGCACTTGCCGGCGCGCTCATAATTATACTGTCCGTGGCAGTTTCCACGCTAGCCATGATAATAACTGTACAGTTTACGCCCCATTCGCTTGAAGCGGGCCGCTTAACAGTTGCCACAATTATCACCACCGCTGGTTTTCTTGTACTCCTTGCACTGACGATGTTTTTCTCCACAATCATCGATGAGCCGGTGAAAGCAGGGGGGCTGACTGTCTTGGTTGTCATCATAATGTCCGTGTTTGGGATTTTCAGGCAGACAAGGCCCCTGTCATTGTTTAACCACATGTACGCTGCCCAGTATTTTCTCGGAGGTGTTTTTCCTCTCCGGCCACTGGTTGTCATGGGCCTGATGGTGATTGCCCTGCTGGGGGCAGGGATTTATATCTTTGAAAGAAAAGAAGTCTGAGAAGGAGGAAAAGTAATGTTACTTACTACTACGGATTTAAAGGTTGATTATGAGGTGCTGGGGATAGTACGCGGCAACAAGGTAAAAGCTGTGCATCTGGGTAAGGATATTTCAGCTTTTGTGAAAAAACTGATTGGCGGCGATGTTTCTGAGTATGCTGAACTGATGAGTGAAGTGAGAGATTCTGCTTTTGACGACATGATTGCTGAAGCAGAAAAACTCGGGGCCAACGCAGTTGTGGGCATCCGCTTTTCTTCCAGTACAATCTCCACCGGCATGGCAGAAATTTATGTCTATGGAACAGCAGTTAAAATCTAAAAATACATATCACTTAAGACATACAGAAAGCGGCCCGCGTTTTGCGGGCCGCTTTCTGTATGGTTCGCTATAATACTCAAAGTTAAAGAAAAAATTGCTGGATGCGGTAACTGCCAGGGGATATGCTGATTGTATCTACACTATACTGTTATACTCAAAATCGTAGTCATTCCTTTTCCAGCAGCGGGATTTTACGCCAGTGGTAAAGATAGACGGGAAAGGCAACCAGGAAAAAGGAAAGGCCGCGAAACAGCTGCTGTATGGCGTTGTGCACATTATATGCCTGCTGTCTGCTTTGATTAAACTCCTCTTGCTGCTGCAGCTCACTCTCAATTATTGACGCAGGGAGCTGTGAGTTTTGCCATTGCTGTCCCGGCTCCATCGGATATGGACTCCTGATTGGATATGCGTTTCTGGGAGACATCCCCGGCACCGGAACAAGGAGTTCTATGCCGGCCCTGAAAAGCTGGGTGATGCCGAAGATAATCATAATCAGTGTGACAAAGCAGACAAGATAAAAATAGATATTGTGAATGCCCCACTTAATTCTCATATTTTCTCCTCCCCTGCTGCAAATAAGTCCTGTTTGATTTTGCGCCAGTGGTAGAGATAAAACGGTATTGGTATCAGCCATACTGCCAGTGTCCCTATCAAGTCACGCATGCGGTAGGCCCGGCCCCGTGCTTTGTCCAGGGATATTCTGTTGTCCCTTATTCTTTCCAGCTCTGCCACGGGGGGAACTTCCTGTTTAGAAACAATAAATTCCTGCTCTATTTCCATTAGTGTCGGGTAATGTAAATATTCAGTGGGAACGACAAGGCGTGTCAGGTTATTAAGAAAAGCAACCAATCCAAAAATAATCATCATCAGTGTTACAAAAGAAACAAGGTACAGATAAATGTTTTTTGGATGCCAGCCTGTACTCATTTTGAAACCTCCCTATTATTTCAGTGTGAAGAAAAGTGTGCATAATAAAGTATTCAATTAAATTTTCTGTAAATCCTGCCGGTCAGCGGACAGGCAGAAAAAATCATGAATGTCTAAATTTGTGTTAACTGGCAGGAAATATTAGTTCTGTGTCGAATATGCATAAAAATGGGTCTAATTGGGGGTGTTAGAATGTCTGAGTTATTGGGCCGCCGCCTTCGTGCCCTGAGGAGGCTTAAAAGGCTTACACAGCAGGAATTAGCTGAAAAAATTGACGTTTCAGTTACTCTGCTCTCCAGTATTGAAAGAGGAAGTAAGTATCCGCGGTTGGAATTGATAAAAAAAATTGCCAAGGTTCTTGCGGTCCCCTTGGAAGAATTGTTTGTCCTGCCTGAATCAATACAGGAACACTCGTCTTAACGGGTGTTTTTTTGTACCGGTAGGAAATTATCACGCTTTGCAACTTGCAAAGCTACAGCGGAGACCGGCACTGAAAGCGCGCGTTGAGGGAACCGAATTAGCGCGCCTTTGCTTGTTTTATTGCAAGTAAAGGCTATAATAATATAGTAGAAAAAGTGGATGAAGGTTGCAAAATTACTCTCAGTAATAATTGTTCAAATGTGAGAGGAAAAAAATATGAAAATAGGAAGTATTTTTTTAAAAAACCGTGTCATACTGGCGCCAATGGCCGGTGTTACCGACAGCTCATTTCGGCAGTTGGCAAAAGAAATGGGTGCAGCCTTGGTGTATTCGGAAATGATCAGTGCAAAGGGTGCAATCTGCGCTCCGGAGCATGCACTCAAACTTGCATGCTTTGGGGACAAAGAGCGACCTTTTGGCATCCAGCTTTTTGGCAGCGACCCGCAGACCATGGCCCGGGGAGCGGAGATGGTAGCGGTGTTTGCTCCTGACCTAATCGATATTAATATGGGCTGCCCGGTGAAAAAGGTTGTGAGTAAAGGCGAGGGTTGTGCCCTGATGCGTGATCCGGAGCAGGCATTCAGGATAGCCCGTGCAGTCTGCGATGCTGTCAGTATACCGATTACTGTAAAAATGCGCAAAGGATGGGATGAATCCGCAGTTAACGCCCTTGAAGTGGCACTGGCTGTACAGGAAGCGGGCGCTGCCGCTGTCACAGTTCACGGCAGGACCAGGGCACAGGGGTACAGCGGGAGCGCCGATTGGGAGATCATCAAAAGGGTAAAAGACAATTTAACTATACCTGTAATCGGAAACGGTGATATACGCCAACCCAATGATGCGGCACGTATGATTGATGAGACAGGTTGTGATGCCATCATGCTTGCCCGTGGCGTGCTGGGTAATCTTTGGCTGATAAGAGAGACAGTGCATTTCCTGCAGACAAAAGAACTGCTGCCGGAGGCGGACATTTACGGGCGTGTAGCGCTTGCGCTGCGTCACCTGGAGATGACGGTTGCCGACAAGGGGGAGTATACAGGAATAAGGGAGATGAGAAAGCATGTTGCCTGGTACCTCAGGGGCATAAGGGGAGCAGCCAGAATCAGGGACAAGGTTATGCAGGCTAAAACTTCAATGGAGATGGAGCACGTTTTAAAATCTTTAATTACCTGAGCTGCTGCAGTATTGCGGAGCTATGAAACAAATGGTAAAATTAGTGTGTACAGCTTTGTGCACAATTTTAAGATACGGGGTAAACAAATGGATTATGTACGGATTGGTGAAAAACTGGTGAGCCTGGAAAAAATATTTGAGACGGTTAAGCTCATCACTAAAATGAGGAGTGATGGGCTTTCACAGCAGGAGGTGGCAACTAAGTTAAAACTGGACCGTACATTTATTTCGCGGCTTGAAAATATAGGCAGCATCCGTCGCGGAGGCCGCATAGGTTTTATTTCCTTTCCCGTAGCCAATAAGGATGAGCTCCATGCCATGGCGGACCGCAACGGGATTGAACAACGCCTGATACTTTCAAACCAGGAGCGCTGGCAGCTTGTGGAACAAAAAAGCGGTATGGAGTTTTTTAACCAGATGATGTCGGTAATAGAGGGTTTCCGCCAGTGTGATACAGTACTTGTTTTTTGTTCTTCAAAATGGAATAACCTGGCGGGCGTACTTCTAGACAACCAGGTGCTGACCAGGGAGATTGCTCCTACGCCTGTAACAGGCGATATTTATGTGGACCCGCAAGAGGTTGAAAAGGTTTTAGTTAATATAGTGTAGGGTGGCACGGGGAGTAATGACAGGAAAGAGAGGGAGAGTTTTGAAGCGTATAGTCAGCATCAGTCTCGGTTCTTCCAAACGCAACCACGCAGTGGAGTTTGAAATAGCGGGTATGCAGTACAGCGTGGAGCGTATCGGCACAGATGGCGACCTTAGAAAAATGGTTGGCATGATTTCGGAATTGGACGGTAAAGTAGACGCTTTTGGCCTGGGGGGTATGGACCTTTATGTTTATGCGGGAAACCGCAGATACACCCTGCGTGAGGCAAAAAATGTGGTCAGGGCCGCACAACAAACCCCTATTGTGGACGGGTCGGGATTAAAAAATACTCTGGAGCGTTCTGTAATACGTTATTTAAAGAAAAACACAGATATATTGGCAAATAGGCCGCGTGTGCTGATGATGTCGGGAGTTGACCGTTTTGGCATGGCAGGGGCGCTTGTCGAAGCAGATTGCGCCCTGACCTGTGGAGACCTGATATTTGTCATTGGCATTCCTTTACCCCTGCGCTCACTGAAAGCGCTTGAGATAGCGGCCAGGGTGCTGGCGCCAATTGTCTGTCAGCTGCCATTTTCCATGCTTTATCCTACAGGAAAAAAGCAGGAAGAGAACAAGCCAAAGTATCCAAAACTATTTGCTGATGCTGACATTGTGGCAGGAGACTTCCATTTTATCAGGCGCTACATGCCTAAGGATATGAAGGGAAAAATAATAATCACCAACACTACTACAGCTGATGATGTAAACCTGCTGCGCGAGATAGGCGTAAAAACCCTGATTACCACCACTCCCGAACTGAGAGGCCGTTCATTTGGCACCAATGTGATGGAAGCTCTTCTGGTGGCTGTTTCCGGGAAAAAACAAGAACTTTCGCCGCAGGAATACTCGGACCTGCTGATAGAACTTGAATTTAAACCTCGTATTGCCACGTTAAACTGACAGGGAGGTAATAATGGGAGACTTTGCTTTTATAATACACCCCATCGAGCCAGAAGACGTCTTCCGGAAACTAAGATTTATGCACAGGTGGCCGCCTCAACTGGTAGAAAAAATTCTGCGCGCCCTGCCGCCGCATAAAATTTCTGATATCACAGGTGTCGCTTCGACGTATGGAGAAACATCCGGCTATTTTATCGGGTGCCCCCTCACGTCAGGCCAGATGGTCAATCTGCCGCAGGAGATAGTTATTAGTAAAATTATACGTGCCGGAAGACTGGCAGAGAAGCTGGGCGCAAAAATTGTTGGTCTTGGCGCCATGACCTCAATTATAGGCGATGCCGGCATTACTGTGGCTGAGAATCTTGGTATCGCTGTAACTACAGGCAACAGCTTCACTGTTGCCACTGCGCTTGAGGGAGCAAAAATGGCAGCCAGGCTGATGAATACAGACCTCAACCGTGCAGAGGTGTTAATTGTTGGCGCAACCGGCTCAATCGGCAGTGTGTGTGCCCGTGTTATGGCCAGGGATATAAGGTTTATGACCCTTTTGGCCCGTGATAAAAAGAAGCTGGACCGCCTGGCGGCCAGAATTCTTAAAGACAGCGGGCTGGCTGTAAAGGTTTCATCGGATGTAAGGAACTGTGTCAGCCGTGCCGACATTATTATTGCTATTACAGGCTCGGCAGAAGCAGTGATTGATGTGGCTGATTTAAAGCCGGGCGCCGTTGTCTGTGATGTGCTAAGGCCGCGGGATATCTCCCGCCGTGCCTCACAATTGCGCGATGATGCCCTCATTATTGAAGGCGGTGTGTTGGAAGTCCCCGGCAATGTAAACTTTGGCTTTAATTTTGGTTTTCCTGACAGTATTTCCTATCCCTGCATGGCCGAGACAATGATTCTTTCGCTGGAAAAAAGATTTGACTCTTTTAGCCTGGGCCGTGAACTGTCTGTGGCACAAATTGATGAAATTTCAAGGTTGGCCGCAAAGCACGGTTTTAAGCTTACGGGGCTCCGCAGTTTTGAACGTGTCATCACACCCGAACAGATTGCTGCCGTTCGCAAAAAGGCCGGACGAAGACAGCCCGCATTTTAAGATAAGGAAAAACACCTTTTTACAGGCTGCATTTGCATTCTAATGTTGTAAATATGCATTTGCAGCATTTGCAGTTTGTTGTTTGACAAAGTTACTGTCGTGATTTATAATGGATTAGAAAAAATTGCAAGTAACCATCGGTTATAAAAGACGCCGGACTAGCCATAATAGGGAAAAGGTAAGTGCACATTCAAAAGAGCAAGAAAAGTGTAAGCTGTCCTTGAATCGCCGTCCGGCGATTCGTTCTCGTCTTACTGTGCCTATATTCATCATTTACTTTTTCAAATAGATATTGTAAACTTCCCTGATTTTTAGAATATACTTGAGAGTACAGTTTTTAAAATGCGTTTCTAAAGGAGCGAAGGCAATGGCGAGCAAAGAAGTGATTTTAACCCAGGGGGGCCTTGAGAAGCTGGAGAAAGAACTTGAGTTCTTAAAATCAGTAAAGCGCCGTGAGGTAGCCTCCCGGATCAAAACCGCGATATCTTTCGGGGATATCTCAGAGAACTCGGAGTATGAGGACGCCAAAAACGAGCAGGCTTTTATTGAGGGGAGAATAATTACACTTGAAAAAATGCTGCGCAATGTCCGCTTAATTGACGATGCTGAGATTACTCCAGATACTGTGGGAATCGGCTCCACTGTACTGATTAAGGATTTGGAATTTAACGAGGATTTCCACTACACCATCGTAGGTTCAGCAGAAGCCAACCCGGGCGAAAATAAGATTTCTAATGAGTCGCCTGTGGGCAAAGCGATTTTAAATAAAAAAATCGGAGATGTGGTTGAAGTCACGGTGCCTGCGGGTGTGCTAAAGTATCAACTTGTAAAAATTCTTTAAGTTTTGGTGGTGAAACTTGTGACTGAGTTGTATAGTGAACAGGAACTCATCAGGCGGCAGAAGCTGGACAAACTGATTGAGCTGGGCTTTGAGCCCTATGGCAGAAAGTACGCAGTGACACACTATGCGGCCGATGTTATCGGCCGCTTCGACGCATTGTCAGGCCAATCCGTCTCCCTCTCAGGACGACTGATGACCATCCGTGCCCATGGCAAAGCTTCCTTTGCCAACCTGCAGGATGAAAGCGGCCAAATCCAGATTTACGCGCGTCTCGACGACCTGGGAGAGTCTCCTTATCAGGTCTTTGAGCTGCTTGACATTGGAGACATAATTGGAATTACAGGAGAAGTTTTTCGTACACGGCGCGGTGAAGTTACTGTTGCGGTTAAAGAATTTACACTGCTGGCTAAGTCTCTGCGGCCCTTGCCTGAAAAGTGGCATGGTTTGACTAACGTTGATATGCGCTACCGCCAGCGCTACTTAGACCTGATTACAAGCCAGGAAGTGAAAAATGTTTTTATTACGCGCAGCAAAATAGTACAGGCAATCCGTAATTTTCTAAACGAGCGCGGATTTCTCGAGGTTGAAACACCAATGATGCATGTGATTCCCGGCGGCGCCTCTGCCCGTCCCTTCATTACCCATCATAACACTCTGGATATGGACCTTTACCTGCGAATAGCCACTGAACTGCACTTAAAAAGGCTAATTGTGGGCGGAATGGACAAGGTCTATGAACTGGGGCGCATCTTCCGCAATGAAGGAATTTCAACCAGGCATAACCCTGAATTTACGTCAGTGGAAGTCTACCAGGCCCAGACTGACTACGAAGACATGATGACATTAACTGAAGAGATGATTGCCTATGTGGCACATACAGTCCTCGGTTCTCATAAAATTGCTTATCAGGGCGGCGAACTGGACCTGTCGCCACCCTGGCCCCGGCTAACAATGGTGGATGCCATACGGAAATTTGCCGGTATAGACTTTTTACATATAAACAGTGATGAAGAGGCAAGGCTCACAGCACGGCAAAAAGGGCTTGAAGTTAAGCCCACTGCAGTCCGTGGTGAAATTATGAATGAAATATTTGAAGAAATGGTGGAAGAACATCTCCACCAGCCTACCTTTATAATGGACTATCCCATAGAAGTCTCTCCCCTGGCCAAGCAGAAAAGTGATGACCCTGACATGACATATCGTTTTGAAGTGTTTATTGCCTGCAGTGAAATTGCCAACGCTTTTACCGAGCTCACCGACCCGCTTGAGCAGCGGAAACGTTTTGAACACCAGATGGCAAAACGTGCTGCCGGCGATGACGAGGCTCAATTGTTAGATGAAGACTTTGTTACTGCCCTTGAATACGGCATGCCACCCACAGGCGGACTTGGGATTGGAATCGACAGGCTTGTGATGATGTTGACAGATTCACCTTCTATCCGTGACGTAATTCTTTTTCCCACAATGCGTTTACGTGATTAAATAATGTATACCTGTCGTTGAACGTGAAATACTTAGAAAAGAGAGTTTTACTGAATATAAGACCGTTTAAAAAGATTCCAGCGGTGATAGGCTCAGGTAACAGAGTTTGTTTTTCTTCCGCCGTGATGGTATAGTTAATATCGCTGGTCAACAGCACGATAAATATGGCACAAGTGGTTTAAAATAACTTTAAAATCTATTTGACAAGCCACATCAAGTGTGCTAATATAAGAAAGTCGTCGTAAGGCGGCCAAATTTTTGAAACCGCTCTTTGAAAACTGAACAGGAACGCCATGCGAAGTAACATCGAAAGATGTAAAAACGCTTCGTCAAAGCGGTAGTTTTAACTGCCGGACTGGACGAGCAAAAAAATGGTTCAAACAAAAATGGAGTCAACAAATCAGCTTTCATTTAGTTGAACAGGCTGCCTGTAGTCGAGAGACTTCTCAGCAGTTTGATATACTTTTTGGAGAGTTTGATCCTGGCTCAGGACGAACGCTGGCG
>JAGXRN010000005.1 GCA_018335875.1 Dethiobacter sp. | reverse complement strand
GCCATTTAAAAACTCCTCCCTGAAATATTGGCTCAAACAATTGAAAAAATGTGGATTTTGTGGTATCCTTGCCTTGCATATTTTGACTCCTTTATATTGGAGATTTGGGCAAGGACTACCCCATATCTCTATTATAAAGGATTTTTTCTATATATGCAAGGGTTTTATGCCTATTTTGCTTGATATTCTCCTGATTACACCTATTATCTCAAATTATCTTCCTATTTCCATGCTTGACAAATTAAAATTCAATTTATGCAACTCTAGTGATCTTATTTATTCAATTGAGTTATTTGTAACACCGGAAATTGCCAGGTCAACTCCAGGATTTATCGCGGGATTTATAACAGGTCTTATTGTCGGTGGGGCTTTGGCATTGGGCTTTAAACTGCTTATTGAATGGACAGGCTCTGATGGTATCTGGTACAAAGCGTTAGGATACGGTGCTGTTATGTGGTTTCTCTGGGTTGGTTTGGGACGCAATTTTCTTAACGTGGCTATGTACTTGTCAGGAGACCTGCAAACTAACTTAGTTCTCCTGAACCAAAGCCTGCTTTACTCTGTTGCAACTGCATATTTCATGATTAAAATTGCTGGCGGTCGGGAAAATCTTGAAAGACCTAAATAACCTTATAGTGCTGCGCTTATATGGTTAACGCCGTTTTACAGCCTTACCTGGCAGTGTTCAAATACCGTTCCTGTTTAAGTCGGGAATAGGAACGACTGCATATGAAAGGTTAAATTGTTAGGATACTAATACTCCAATAAAAGGTAAGTGAGAAAAAAAGAGCGCCTGTATCTAATGATGTTAGGCACTACTTTTGTTTAGACCTGAGAACTGTCAAATTATAAGAGGTATGCTGTTATTGGTTTATTACGGGATTTTCGTCCACCTGTTGATTTCCCCCTTTTTAAAGGCTTACTATCATATTTTGTTCATCTTACCGATTTTTATGAAAAAGACACCTTTGCAGGTGTCTCGTTTCATAAGTTTTGTTTCTAGGTTAAGGGATTCTGTCTTCACAGGGGACTTTGGTTTGGCATTTGCCGCAGGAGCTGTAAGGGTAGTTATAATTTTCGTTAAAATCTTTCATCGGATTTTGAATAAAGAGGTACTGATGGCAGGTATATTTGTCCTTACCTTTCTCTGAGATGGCGATGCTGGGGCAGCGGTCTATGCAGATGCCACAGGAATCGTCCTGGAGGAAGGGGCAGTACTGGAAGGGGTTGTTGTTGTATGGACGGGGGGTGGCGGGGAAGGGGAGGCTGGTGATTACGCTGCCGAAACGGCCTGCCATTCCTTTGGCGGTTATGAGGCCGCGGTTCAGGGAGAAGGTGCCAAGGCCGGCGATGTAAGCAGCGTGCCGTTCTGACCAGTTGCTTGTAAAGTTAACCATGTCTGTTATGAAGTTCTTATCCAGCAAAGGGGCAAGAGAGCGGCCGCCGGCTTTTTCTGTTTCTGAGACAACGAGACTGCGCATATTGTTGTTAAAAGCTTCTCCCTTGAATCTGGAATGAATCCACTGAGGGGAGGCAAGCCCTGAAGAATAATTGGAGCTGCGTATTTCTTTGCTAAAAGGCAAAAAATATACAATTACGGTGACTGCTTCGGGAAGCCACTGATGGGGGAGGCGATAGATATCACCAATGATTTCCTCTTTCTTCATTTCAGTGAAAAGCGGATCGTTGGCAGCGGCAAAGGCCAGAAGCGGCGGGTCATAGTAACGGGTTTGCCCATCTAAGCGATTGTCCTGATCAGTCATGACCAGATCTTCCATTTTTTGCAGAAGAATTTCCGGAGTAAGCATTATTTTCACCTTCTTTTGCTTTTTAAAGGATTTTCGCCAAAACTGCAGAAAATCCCTGCAGAAGCATTTAGTTAAAATTATAACTCAGGGAGGTTTTTAGATGATTAACAGGGACAGGCTTGTAAATGAATTTATGGATATTGTGCGTATTGACAGCCTGACAAAGAAAGAGCGCACGATGGCAGACTTCTTAAAAGGAAAGCTGGGAGAGCTTGGTCTGGAAGTCAGTGAAGACCAGGCGGGAGAGGCCTGTGGAGGTGAAGCCGGCAATGTGATTGGAGTGCTGGACGGTGATGAAGGCAAGACGGCGCTTATGTTTCTGGCTCATATGGACAGGGTGAAACCCGGAGAAGGCGTGCAGCCTGTACTGGAAGGCGATGTTATCAAGAGTGACGGCAAAACTGTACTTGGCTCTGATGACGGTGCGGGCATTGCCGCTATTTTGGAAATGTTGAGAGTGATAAAAGAGAATAATGTGGCACACGGGAGACTGGAGGTGGTCTTTACCATTGCTGAGGAAGGAGGCCTCTTTGGGGCCAAGGGCCTTGATGTGGAGAAGCTCAAGGCCAGGAAAGGAATTGTGCTGGACAGTACCGGCGAAGTGGGTACGGTGATTAACCGGGCGCCGGCTCAGGATGAAATTGTGGCCAGGGTCTTTGGAAAGGCTTCACATGCCGGGGTATCGCCGGAGAAAGGAATAAATGCCATAGTGGTGGCGGCAAAAGCAATTAGCCGTATGAAAATTGGAAGAATCGACGAGGAAACCACATCAAATATCGGGATTATCGAGGGTGGTAAAGCTACTAATATTGTGCCTGATTTTGTAGAAGTGAGGGGAGAAGCGAGGAGCCGGGTTGAAGAAAAGCTGGTGGCGGCGACCGAGGGTATCTGCCGGGAGTTTATCAGGGCAGCGGAAGAAGAAAATACGAGGGTGGAATTGGACGTAAAACGTCTTTATCCCGCATATTATGTACAAGAGGATGATGAACTGCTGAAATTGGTGCACAGAGCAGGTGAGAGCGCCGGCCTTAAAATAGAGGTTAAGCCGACCGGGGGCGGCAGTGACGCCAATATAATAAACGGTAAGGGTGTTACTGCTGTTAATCTGGCCGTCGGAAATGAGGAAGTTCATACTGTTGAAGAGTATATCAGGGCGAGTGATATGGTAAAAATTACCGAGCTTGCTTTAAAGATTGTTGAGCTTGCTTAATAATCACCAAACCGGCAGGAGGTGAATATACTGGAATGTGAATAAATAAGGGGGTGATGTTTTGCGGCCGTATGGGGTAAGGGCCCTGTTCCGTAAAGTCATCGGCCTGGCTCTGGCGGTGGCAGGCATCGCTATCGTCATTGATTCCCTGCCGGGGTACATATGGATTTTACTGCTTGGCGGCGCTCTGATTTGGGCAGGCTGGTCTGTTTTTCGCATGGAAAGGATTTACTAGAAAGGGGGAAAAGGAATGCGTTTTTATACCGTGCGTGTACCTAAATTTCTTGGTAAAATTTTAAAAGGTATCCTTGGGATCTGGCAAAAATAAAAAAAAGCGCTTGCGCGCTTTTTTTGTTTGGTTTTTTTTATACTACCCTTTTTACTTTGCCTGCTTTAAGGCAGCGGGTGCAAACGGCAACACGTCTTGGTGTTCCGTCAACGAGTGCTTTAACTTTCTGGACGTTGGCTTTCCAGGTTCTTTTTGTCTTAATGTTTGAATGGCTTACATGATGGCCGGTTTCAGTTCCTTTGCCGCAAACGGTACACTTTCTCGCCAACTTTGACACCTCCTGTCCTGGACGCAGTATGAATGGTAGATGCAGAGCATATGCTAATAAAAATCACTTTTTAAATTCTAACACATAGGGTTGGGTGATGCAAGTAATTAATTTAAATTAAGCAGGATTTCTGTCTGATATTATGGAATAACTATGCAAAGGAAATTCCCGGTAGAGGGAGGTTAGATGTGATGATTACAAAGGATATGACAATCTTCGAAATTATCCGTTCGCACCCAAAAGCCATTGAAGTATTCAAAGCGCATGAAATGGGGTGTGGCGGCTGTCTGGCCGTTATGGACGAAAGCGTTGAAAAAGGGGCGCGGCGCCATGGCGTTAACTTGGATAAATTGCTTAAAGATTTAAACTCTCTTTTTTCTGAAGTACACGAGGGGTGATGTAAATGAGCAGCGAGATGGAAAATGAACTTGGCAAGGTAGTTATTTCTGAGGAGCTTCTTGCCAATCTGGCAGGCGTAGCTGCTGTGGAATGCTACGGCCTGGTGGGTATGGCTTCGCGTAAAGTTAAAGATGGTATTGCAGAACTGCTTGGTCGTGACAATCTGAGCCGCGGTGTGGAAGTTAAGGTGGGAGACGATCAGCTTACTATAGATCTGTATATTATTGTCTCCTACGGCACAAAGATTCCGGAGGTAGCTGTCAATGTTATGGAAAAGGTCAAGTACACATTGGAGAAATTGACAGGGCTAACCGTTGCGGGAGTCAATGTTAATGTGCAGGGCGTCAGGGTGACAGATAAATAGGAGGCCCAAAAGTATGCAGCAGCTAACAGGAACCGATTTAAAGAAAATGTTAATTGCCGGAGCACGTATTGTGAAAAATAACCGTGAGGCCATTAACGTCCTTAACACCTTTCCTGTTCCAGATGGCGACACCGGTACTAATATGGATCTGACACTGCGCTCTGCTCTGGCGGAACTGGAAAAAGTGCCTGAAGATTCCGTCTCCTTGGTAGCGGGCGCAATTGCTATGGGTTCCCTTCTCGGCGCAAGGGGCAACTCCGGGGTTATTCTCTCTCAATTGTTCCGCGGATTTGCCAAGGCATTGGAAGGAAAGCGTGAAATGAAGACGCGTGACTTTGCCAATGCTCTGCAGGAAGGTGTCAACACTGCCTATAAAGCGGTGATGAAACCGGTGGAGGGGACCATACTCACTGTGGCCAGGGAAAGTGCAAAAATAGCTACTGCCTGCGCTGCTCGCGATTCGGACTTTACCTGGCTTATGCAGGAAGTTGTCAGTCACGCGGCTGTAATCCTGGAAAAGACACCGGACATGCTCCCCGTATTAAAAGAAGCAGGTGTGGTGGATGCAGGGGGCAAAGGACTATTACATATTTATGAGGGTTTTTTACTTTACCTTCGTGGCGAGGAAGTAATAATAGAAGAAACTCCCGTGGCGGGGACTGCTGTTCTAAAGCCGCAGGAGCACTTTCGTACTGAGGATATTAAATTTTCCTATTGTACAGAGTTAATGGTACGTGGCGAGCATCTCAATCCAGACGCTGTCCGTGACATGATCGTCGGTTTTGGTGATTCAGTGCTGGCAGTAGGCGATGAGAATATAGTAAAGATACATATTCATACCAATAATCCCGGCCAGGTATTGGAGAGATGCCTTTTACACGGCAGCCTGCACGGTATTAAAGTAGATAATATGAAGGACCAGCATGCCGAAATCCTTTTTGATAATGACTCACTGCCGGAGCTTGTAGATGGTATAGCAGTAATTGCTGTTTCAGCGGGAGAAGGACTGGCCAAAATACTGCAGAGCCTTGGTGTTAAACGAGTCATCCAAGGTGGGCAGACGATGAACCCCAGCACTGAAGATTTTCTGCAGGCAATAAAAGCAATGCCTTATAAAAAGATAATTATACTGCCTAATAATAAAAATATTATCCTTGCTGCTGAGCAGGCCAGGGAACTGAGCGAAAAAGAGGTAGGGGTGATTAAAACCAGGTCTATTCCACAGGGTATTGCCGCCATGCTGGCCTTTAATCCCGAGGATGACATGTCAGAAAATATTAAAAACATGGGTGGCGCAGTAAACAAAGTGAAATCGGGCCAGGTTACTTATGCAATCTGTGACAGCAAAATTAATGGCAGGGAGATCTGCCAAAATGACATCATAGCTATTTATGACGATGAGCTTGCTGTGGTGGGGAAAGACGTAAACCAGGTAGTAAAAGATTTAGTTTTTAAAATGGTAAAAGAAGGTGACGAGATTATAACCCTTTACAGTGGAGAACCGGTCGACAGTGTGACTGCCGGCCTTCTGCAGGGAGAACTGTCGTCACTTTTCAGCGACAGGGAAGTGGAGCTGTATGCAGGAGGACAACCTCTCTATTATTATATAATTTCAGTTGAATAACAAAAAGGAAGGGATGAATATTTTGTCAAAAATTATGATTGTTACCGACAGTACTGCCGATTTGCCGCAGGGGCTTGTACAAACACTGGACATAACAGTTGTACCGTTAAAAATTCATTTTGGAGATGAGGAGTACCTGGATTGGATTGACCTTGATTCGGATTCTTTTTATGCTAAATTAAAAACCAGTGATATTATGCCAAGGACGTCACAACCTTCGCCGGCAGATTTCGAAGCCGCATATAAACCTCTGCTTGAAAACGGTGCTGCAATAATTTCTTTGCATATTTCCGCCAAGCTTAGCGGTACATATCAATCAGCAGTGATTGCCAAATCGATGTTGGAGAGTTCTGACATTGAAGTCATTGATACCAAGGTGGCATCAATGGCCCTGGGTATTGTGGTTGTAGAAGCAGCCAGGGCTGCCAGGCAGGGGAAATCAAAAGAAGAGATTCTGGCCCAAATAGCGGAAAATAATGGGAAGGTCAGAGTGTTTTTTGGAGTAGATACTCTGGAGTATTTGCAGAAAAATGGCAGAATTGGCAAAGCTGCTGCTCTGGTTGGCGGCCTGCTCAGTATCAAGCCGCTGTTGACGCTCAAAGACGGGGAAATTCTTCCCAAAGAGAAAGTGCGCGGGCGGGCCAAGCTGATTGGGCGTCTGGTTGATACTATCGCCGAGGAGTTGGGCAGCGATGTTTTAGGCACAGCTGTAATTATGCATGGCAACGCTTTGGATGAAGCACTTAAACTAAAGGAAAAAATTGACGAGAAATATAATTTCAGCGAGGTAATAATTTCCTCACTTGGCGCGGTTATTGGCACTCATACCGGTCCCGGTGTGCTAGGTGTGTGCGTGCTCCCAGAGTAAAACTAGAAAAAATACCTGGTATTTTCCAGGTATTTTTTTATTTTACTGAGATTCTATAAAATTTCCAAGGAAAACAATACTAGTATATAAGAACAACTGCGAGAGATAATAAAAACACTAAAGAGAAAAGGAGGTGAGTTGCTTGGTAACAGCAGGTAACATAACTAGTCAAACAGGTCGTAACCGTATTTTGGTATCAGGCGCCGAGCAGGCTCTTAATCAGTTTAAGCAAGAGATTGCTAGTGAATTGGGTCTTGACTACAGCGGCGATAAAGGTAACCTGACCTCTCGTCAGAATGGTTATGTCGGCGGTCTGATGGTTCGTAAGATGATCGCTCAGGCTGAAAGCCAAATGTCAGGCGGAGCCCAGTAGTTGGTTCTATAAAGAAAGCGGAAGGTACATAACTTCCGCTTTTTTCTTTTTAAAGGATAATTGCCTTCGGGAGCGAAAGTTAAAAAAAGGCCCTTCGGGCGGGGAGTCCCGAAGGGTGGGAGAGGAGAAACCGGAGGAAGAGCTTATGGGGAATATGTTGTACACCTATTATGCACAGCTTTTTTGATTATCATACATAATAGAACGAGGTAATATTTGGTATATAAATTAAATATTGACACAATCTAGTCGTGGGGGTGTTTACTTGCGTGTAATTGCCGGTAGTGCCCGCGGCCGTAAACTTAAGACGCGCAGGGGTACGGAGACAAGGCCAACGGCAGACAGAGTTAAAGAATCATTGTTCAATATACTAGCTCCACGCCTTATGGGTTGCAGCTTTCTCGATGTTTTTGCCGGAACAGGCGGGATTGGTATCGAGGCTCTCAGCCGGGGTGCTGCCTGCTGTGTTTTTATTGAAAAAAACTTGCAGTGTGTTAAAATAATAAAAGAAAATTTGTCACTTACAGGTTTTGCAGACAGTACCCGGGTTATCCCACAGGAGGTAAGAATTGCGCTGTCAGAATTGGCAGCGGGGGACAAGCCGTTTGATATTATTTTTCTTGATCCGCCATATCATAGCCCGGAATTGCTGCCTGTGATTAACCAAGTTTGCCGGGAGGGGTTGCTTAAACCGGGTGGACTGCTGGTGGTTGAACATCATTTTAAAGACACATTCTGGATGAGCCAGGCTTGGGAGATAATGCGCGAGAAAAGATATGGCGATACGGGAGTGTCTTTTCTTACACCCGCTGATAAAGGCGGGAGAGAAATTTTACCTAATGGGGAGGAGTAGTAACCATGTCTATAGCAATTTATCCGGGAAGCTTTGATCCTATCACCAACGGGCACAAAGATATAATAGACCGCGCCAGCCGGGTTTTTGACAAGGTTGTAGTTTCTGTCCTGGAAAACCCGCGTAAAGTGCCTCTTTTCAGCATTGAAGAGCGTGTCGAGATGCTGAAGATTGTTTCTCAAAATTATGACAATGTAGAGGTTGATTCATTTCAGGGGCTTCTAATTGAATATGCAAGGCAAAAGAACGCCAAGATCATCGTCAAAGGACTGCGTGCTATTTCTGATTTTGAGTTTGAGTTTCAAATGGCGCTGATTAACCGCAAACTGGACTCACGCGTAGAAACAATGTTTATGATGACAAACAGCCGCTATTCTTATCTTTCCAGCAGTATTGTCAAGGAAGTGGGCTTATTTGGCGGTGATATCTGTGAACTGGTGCCCAATGAGGTTTACAATATAATTATGCGCAGAATACGGGAAACACGAACAGCTCAATCCTAGCGGCGAAATATTATAATTTTAATTCTGCGCAGTGTCCCGGCAAAAAGGCCGAGGGTTATCAGCAATACGCAAACAAGCAGGAATCTCCGGCCCATGTAGATGGTGCGCAGCCAGATAAAGGCTGCGCTGCCGTAGGGTTCAGTATTTAGGAAAACGGGGACAGCATAGCGCGAAATTACCGGCGCCAGGGGTCCCCATAATATATATGTATATGCTGCGGCAAGAACGGCGTGGATAAAGCGCGCAATTACAAATGGCGTAATCTTCATGCCGGTACCGCTGATTATGCTTGCTACCTGGGCATGGACGGAAAGGCCGCTCCAGGCGATAATAGCGCCTGCCACCATCACTGTTTGCACCAGAGGTGCTGAGGAGGCGGCCTGGCCTGCCAACTGACAGCCCAGGGTAACTTCAAAAATCCCGCTGATGAGCGCCGGTGTGAGCAAGGGGTCAAGTCCCAGCGGTGACAGGATAAACATAATCCCCCGGGCCAGTATTGCTACCACACCTACAATAGACATGATGCGGATGATTACTGAAAAGAGTATAATAAATCCGCCAATCAACAGCAGTGTATTGACTGAGTTGCGGACGGCGTCCCCCAGCAATTGGCCCATGGGACGGCCATCTTTTTTTCTTGCCTCGTAGAGGGCGGAAAGTGCTTTAAATATTATGCTGCCGCGCGTAGACGCCTCGGGGGTGTTGGGCTGCGACCTGCCATAAAAACGAAGCAGGATTCCTGTTGTGATACTGGACAGGTAGTGTGCCGCGGCAATGGTTACACCTACCTGTGGATAACCGAACATACCTACCGCCACAGCGCCGAACATAAATAGAGGATCGGCTGTGTTGGTAAAGCTCATCAGTCGTTCACCCTCTACCTTGCTGCACAGTTCCTCACGCCGCAGGCGCGAAGTCAGTATGGAACCAATGGGAAAGCCGGAGGCCAGGCCCATGGCCATAACAAAAGAACCGACACCGGGTACATTAAATAAAGGCCTCATCAGGGGTTCGAGCATCACACCCATGAAGTGGACCACGCCAAGACCCATTAGAAGTTCAGAGCCGATAAAAAAGGGCAGCAGGGCAGGAAAAACTATGTTCCACCAGACATCAAGTCCTTTGACAGCGGCGGAGAAGGCATCCTCGGGATAAAAAACCATGGAAATTGTGAGGGCTACTGCCAGGACTGCCATTAGGTAGGTAGGCGTATAATTTAGCCATTTTTTATTTTTCATAAATCCTCCCCATGAGAAAAATTACGGTGATAATAATATATATATATGTCAGTGAGGGATTATACCGTTTAGGAGTGCTGGCTAATGAATGCACAGAGGAAAAAGGTGGGCCTCGCTCTTGGCAGCGGGGCGGCAAGAGGCTTTGCCCATATAGGTGTGCTAAAAACACTGGAGCAGGCTAAGGTCCCCATCGATTTGGTGGTGGGTACCAGTATGGGAGGCGTGGTCGGTGCGCTTTACTGTTCCGGAATGAGTCTGCGCATGATGGAACGGCTCGCCGGCGCCACCCAGCGCAATCTATGGATGGATCTGACCTTTCCGCGCATGGGCTTGATTTCTGGTGAAAAACTCGAGCAATTTATTCTGATGTTCACCAAGAGCGCTACTTTTGCCCAATTGAAAAAACCATTTGCCGTGGTGGCAACAGATTTGGGTACCGGAGAAAAGGTTGTAATCAATAAAGGCCTGGTAGCTCCTGCGGTGCGTGCAACAGCGGCCATACCGGCAATTTTCTGCCCTGTAGAGTATGAAGGCAGGACACTGGTGGACGGCGCTGTGGTGGAAAGAGTGCCTGCAATTACTGCACGGGAATTGGGTGCTGAGATTGTGATTGCAGTGGATGTAGGGGTCTATACGCAAGAAGTAAAGGTTAGTCATATTTTTGACGTGGTCTTGCAGTGCCTTGATATAATGTCCAGAGATCTCTGTCGGCAGGGGATATCTCAGGCAGATTTGCTAATAAGCCCCCAGTTGCATCATGTGCTTCCCGGCCAGTTCCACAAGGCCGCCGAAGCCATCCGTGCAGGAGAAGAAGCTGCGCTTGTTATGCTGCCTAAAATCAGGGAATTACTACGGAGGGAGGGTTGTTATGAGCAGGATGCGGCAAATACGTAAGTTTCTTGTGCTAATTGTGATTGGAGTTTTGCTGGTAGCGACCAAGACGCCTTATCAGCTTGTGGGGCCGGGTAGCGCTGAAGATATGTCGCGTTTTGTAACTGTTAAAGACAGCGACGAAGACGATAAAGGCAGTTTCTTCCTGGTTACCGCCACACAGATGGTCGCCTCCCCGCTGCTTTTTGTCTATGGCCTGCTCAATCCCAATACCGATCTGCTGCCGAGGCAGCAGGTAGTCCCGCCGGACATGGATATCAAGGAGTATAATGAATTCCTGCTGCGCTGGATGGAGGAGACACAGGAACTGGCCAAAGTGGTTGCCCTCAGAAGGCTTGGCTATGAAGTCCCCATTGAAAGTGACGGAGTCAGTGTTGTTGAAATCGGCAAAGACAGTCCGGCCAGAGGCATACTTCAGCCTGGAGATGTAATTTTGGCAGTTGACGGTCAAAGAGTCTTTCTGGCGGATGAACTGGTGAGCAGTGTTCAATTGCGGCCTGTTGGTGATCCTGTAACATTGGTTATACAGCGCGCGGGTGAAGAGAAAGAGGTAACAATTCCGACTGCAGGTCATATTGAAGCACCTGAAAAAGCTGCCATCCGTGTCACAATTCGCACGCTTAACTGGCAGCCAGTCTTGCCGGTGGAGATCGCCATTGACACCGGTGAGATAATAGGCCCTTCAGCTGGAATGATGTTTGTGCTTGAGATTTTAAACCAGCTTGATTCACGTGACTTAACAGCCGGCCGCTTGATTGCCGGAACGGGCACAATTAACCTAAAAGAAGAGATAGGCGCCATCGGTAGTGTGCGGCAAAAGATTGTAGCGGCGGAAAGAGCCGGCGCAGAGTACTTTCTTGTCCCGCAGGAAAACTATAATGAGGCTAAGGCTTCAGCCAGGAAAATTGTGGCTGTCCCTGTCTCAACCCTTAGTCAGGCACTGGAGTTTCTGTCCGATCTTCATAAAATCAATTAAGCAAGAATAGGGCATAAGAGCCCGCAATAGCTCGCTTTTGGCCGGTCCCGTTAAATGTTGACAAAAAAGTTAATGGTCTGTATAATAAAGCTTAGCGCAAGCGAGGTGCGTATCATTTTGGTACACATTTCCGTTGACCAACTGATAAACAAGCCCGGTGAACAGCAGGAATACACGTTTACGATGTCCGCCGGCTCCCTTGACCTGATTGAGGAAGGGGTAGAGTTTGCTGAGCCGTTGTCACTTTGGCTGACAGCAATATATAACAACGGAAAAGTATTATTAAAAGGAACCCTGCGCACAAAAGTGAATCTTGAGTGCAGTCGCTGTCTGCAAAGCTTTTGCTACCCATTTGACGGTAGTTTTGAAGAAGAAATAGAGGTTGAGGACAAAGCAGTTCTGGAAGTGGCAGATTTAGTGAGAGAAGCTTTCTATACAGACTTTCCTCTTAAGCCACTGTGCCATATATTCTGTAAAGGCCTTTGTGCCGCTTGCGGCGCCAACCTTAACGAGCAGCAGTGTGACTGCAGATCAGACCACGTAGATTATCGCATGTTGGTGCTGAAAAAACTACTTGATCAGGATTAGTAGGAGGTGTAACAATGGCGGTCCCAAAGGGGAGAACTTCCAAGGCCAGAAAACATAAAAGGAGAACTCACTGGAAACTCACTGTTCCCGGACTGATTTCCTGCCCCCAGTGTCATGAACCCAAGCTCCCCCACAGAGTATGTGTTCACTGTGGACACTATAAAGGCCGGGAGGCTGTAGAAATACAGTAGCTCCGGCGAAGAAGTATATTCAATTTTGCTCTCCTGTTACAGGGAGGGTTTTTGTTATCAGGGATAAGATTGCCACAGGAAAAGCTTGCCTGTGGCAAAAAAATTCCGTGAGGTGAACCTGTTGATCACTATCGCACTTGATGCCATGGGCGGCGACCATGCTCCCCGGGAGATTGTGGAGGGGGGCCTGCTCGCGGTAAAAGAAATTAAGGATATCAGCCTGATTTTAGTCGGCCACCAAGATAAAGTGGCAGAATGCCTTGCCGGGCAAAACTACCCGCAAGACAGAGTTAAAGTTATTCATGCGCCTGAAGTTATTGGCTCGGACGACCCTCCGGTGCAGGCTGTGCGCAGAAAAAAAGACTCTTCACTGATGACAGCAATCCGCCTCGTAAATGAGGGCAGTGCCGATGCCATGGTATCGGCGGGCAACACAGGCGCTCTGATGGCTGGAAGCCTGCTCACAGCCGGCCGTATGAAGGGTATTGACAGGCCTGCCCTTTCAATAGTTTTAACATCTTTTACTGGGGACAATGTTGTGCTGATGGATGTGGGCGCTAATATGGATGCCACACCGGAGCATTTAATGCAGTACGCACTGATGGGTAAGATTTATGCCCGGGAGATTCTTGGCAAAGAAAAACCGCGCATAGCTTTGCTTAATGTGGGCACAGAAGATAATAAAGGCAACGAGCAGGTGAAGCAGGCATATCTTGGCTTAAAAAACAGATTGGACGGTTTTATAGGAAATGTGGAGGCCAGAGACATATTGTCCGGTGCTGCAGATGTAGTAATATGTGACGGCTTTGTTGGAAATATTCTACTTAAGGCGATGGAAGGAATGGTTGCCGGGATTTTCTCGTCTTTGCGGGAGGTTTTCAGACGTGATTTGCGCAGCAAGCTGGGTGCGGCGCTTCTTCTTCCGCAGATGAAGTTATTTAAGAAAAGTATGGACTACTCGGAGTATGGCGGCGCACCTCTTCTTGGTGTGGACGGCGTATATGTAAAGAGCCATGGCTCGTCCAACGCGCGCACAATCCGCAGTTCCATCATCAATCAGGCTTATCTTTTTGTCCGGCAAAACGTTAATGACCAGATATGCAGCCAATTATCAACCCTGCAGCCAAGAGAGGATGAATCTGAATGACAGATAAAGGGGTTGGCATTCTCGGGGTTGGCTCAGCGCTCCCCGGTAGAATTGTAACTAATACAGACCTTGAAAAAACTCTGGACACAAGTGACGAATGGATACAGTCACGTACCGGCATCAGGGAGCGGCGCATAGCTGAAGAAGGCATTGTAACATCTGATTTGTGCACTGAGGCCGCCCATAAAGCTTTAGAAAACGCTGGTATTACCGTTGATGAAATAGATTTAATCATTGTAGCCACTGTTACTCCTGATTCTCCGCTGCCTGCCACTGCCTGTTATGTGCAGGCCAAAATGGGCGCCTTTAAGGCTGCCGCCTTTGATATTGCTGCAGGCTGCACAGGTTTTATCTATGCCCTGGCGGTTGGCAGCCAGTTCATTAAAAGTGGAATTTATAAAAATGTTTTAGTGATAGGTGCAGAAATTCTTTCCCGTATTTTAGATTGGACTGACCGCAGCACTTGTGTCCTCTTTGGGGATGGCGCCGGAGCTGTGGTGCTTGGGCCCGTTCCAGCCGGACAGGGGCTGCTCAGTTTTAAACTGGGAGCTGACGGCAGTTTAGCTGACATGTTGTGCGTACCCGCCGGTGGCACCCGCATGCCAGCCTGTCCCGAGTCTGTAGAGGGGCGCCAGCATTATGTCAGGATGTCCGGCAATGAGACTTTTAAGTTCGCCGTCCGTGTCATGGGCGATGTGACGTCCCAGGCTCTTGACGAATTAGGACTGACAAAGGATGATCTTGATTTTTTAATTCCCCACCAGGCCAACCTGCGTATTATTGAGGCAGCACGCAAGCGGTTTGAATTGCCTGAGGAGCGTGTAATGGTTAATATTGACCGCTATGGCAATATGTCGTCTGCTTCCATTCCAGTAGCGCTGGAAGATGCAGTCAGCACAGGACGCTTAAAGCGTGGAGACCTGGTATCACTGGTAGGGTTCGGCGCCGGTCTGACCTGGGGCGCCGTCATTATGAGATATTAGTAACTACTCAGCCTTTTTGACATATTAAAATGATTGCAGCAGTTTGTAAGGAGGAAGACAACAATGGCTTTATACACTAGTTTGTGTGATCTGCTTGGCATTGAGGTTCCTATCCTGCAGGGCGGGATGGCTTGGGTAGCCACAGGCGAGTTGGCTGCCGCAGTATCAGAAGCCGGAGGCTTGGGTATTATTGGTTCGGGCAATGCGCCGGCATCAGTGCTTGAGGCTGAAATCAGAAAAGCAAAGGAACTGACAAAAAAACCGTTTGGTGTAAACATAATGCTGCTGTCACCTTTTGTAGACGAGGTCGTAGACCTGGTCTGCCGCGAGGAAGTACGCGTTGTAACCACGGGCGCCGGAAACCCGGGTAAGTATGTGGACAGATTTAAAGCCAGGGGGACAAAGGTGATCCCTGTGGTATCCGCGGTGGCTCTGGCAAAACGGTTGGAGCGGCAGGGCGTGGATGCCATGATTGCAGAAGGTAAAGAAGGTGGCGGGCATATCGGCCAGTTGACTACCATGGTGCTTGTACCCCAGATAGTTGATGCGGTAAGTGTGCCTGTAATCGCTGCCGGCGGTATTGCTGACGGAAGGGGAGTAGTGGCAGCCCTTGCCCTTGGCGCTCAGGGTGTGCAGCTGGGCACACGCTTTATCTGCGCCCGGGAATGTACTGTTCATTCCAACTACAAGCAAATGGTAATCAAGGCAGGAGACAGGGACACCGTAGTCACAGGCCGTTCCACGGGGCACCCCGTACGCGTCCTCCATAACAAGCTGACGCGTGAGTTTGAGCGTATGGAAAAAGGGGGTGCCACCGCCCTTGAACTGGAAAAGTTTGGCGCAGGCAGACTTGCAGCTGCCGTCAGGGAGGGCGACGTGGTTAACGGTTCTGTAATGGCCGGACAGTCTGCGGGTATGATAAAGCGCGAGGAGACTGCTTCTGAAATAGTTGCCGACCTGATAGCAGGTACTTTGAGAGTAATAGGCGAACTTAACGATAATTTTATTATTATGAGGTAGAAATATGGAAAATAATGTCTTTATATTTCCGGGCCAGGGTTCCCAATACGTTGGCATGGGTAAGGAATTGGCCTATAATTTCAGTTCAGCCCGGCGTGTGTTTGAAATGGCGGATGAGGCGCTTGGCAGAAAGCTTTCAGATATAATATTTTCAGGCACAGAGGATGAACTCAGGCTTACTGAGAACACACAACCGGCCATAGTGGCTGTGAGTATAGCATGCCTGGAAGTGCTGCGCGAGCATGGCCTGGAGGCAAGTGCTGCGGCAGGGCTCAGCCTGGGAGAATATTCCGCTTTAATCAGTGCAGGCTCCATGTCTGTTTCAGATGCGCTGCCGCTTGTGCAAAAGCGGGGAAGGTATATGCAGGAAGCCGTTCCACCCGGAGTAGGCGGCATGGCTGCTTTGCTTGGGCTAGAGAGATCTAAAGTTATTGAGTCATGCCTTTTGGCATCGGATACGGGTGTAGTGGAACCGGCAAATTATAATTCTCCGGACCAGATAGTGATATCGGGGGAAATTACAGCTGTGCGCCGTGCCTGTGAAATTGCCAAAGGAATGGGCGCCAAAAGGGCAGTGGAACTTCCTGTCAGCGTCTCCTTTCACTGCAGCCTGCTTAAGAGTGTGGAACCAAGGCTCGCCAGGGACCTGGAGGCAGTGGATGTGCTGACAGCCAAGATGCCGGTTGTTGCCAATATCAGTGCCGATTATATAACATCACCTTCCCAGATACGTACGGCCCTTATTTTCCAGGTCAGCAACGCAGTCTTATGGCAGGATTCCATGGAAAAACTTATTAGAGACGGCTACAATACATTTATAGAAGTGGGGCCGGGAAAAGCTCTGACCGGGCTGATGAAGAAAATAAATCCCAATGTTTGGGTTCACCAGGTTGAGGATAGGAAGAGCCTGGAAAAAGTTCTTTCTTCTCTGGATGGAAAGGAGGGCGAAAACTTTGGTTTTGGTGGATAAAGTGGCCATTGTGACCGGTGCTTCCAGGGGTATCGGACGCGCTGTGGCTGTGCGTCTGGCTGAGGATGGCGCTGCTGTGGTGATTAACTTCTCTTCCAGCGAGCAGGCTGCCCGGGAAACACTTGAGGCAGTAATTGCAGCAGGCGGACGCGGGATACTGTGCAGGGCTGATGTGGGCAAACCGGATGACTGTGAGGAGATGGTGCGCTCTGCTCTTGATAATTTCGGCAGAATTGATATACTAGTTAATAATGCCGGTGTTACCAGGGACAACATTGTGGCCCGTATGAAACAGCAGGAGTGGCAAGAGGTTATTGATACCAATCTTACAGGGGCCTTTAACTGTGTAAAGGCAGTGATGCGGACGCTGCTTAAGCAAAAGAGCGGGGGCAGAATCATTAATATTTCATCCGTGGTTGGTCTTGCCGGCGGCAGCGGACAAGCCAATTACGCAGCAGCAAAAGCCGGTTTGATTGGGTTAACAAAATCATTGGCCCGTGAGCTGGCAGGAAGGCAGATAACGGTTAATGCCATTGCTCCCGGTTTTATTGATACCGAGATGACAGCTGTACTGCCGGAGAACTTAAAGGAAGCCATGTTGGCCCAGATTCCGCTCGGGCATGTGGGCAAACCGCAGGATATCGCTGAGTTGGCTGCTTTTCTGGCAGGCGGCGGCAGCAGTTACATCACAGGTCAGGTAATTTCGGTTGACGGAGGTTTGATTATGGCGTAACAGCCGTTAGCTTTTACAAAAACGGGAGGAGGTGAGAAAATGGATATCTTAAGTAAAGTTAAAGGACTTATTAGTGAGCAATTGGGCGTGGATGTGGAGGAACTGACCCTGGAGTCCTCATTCGAAGACTTAGATGCCGACTCACTTGATATAGTGGAGTTGGTGATGTCACTTGAGGAAGAATTTAATCTTGAAATCTCCGACGAGGAAGTTGAAAAAATTAAAACCGTGGGAGATGTCGTGCGATACATAGAGGCCCATGTGTAGAAGACGAAAAAGCCCTGCGCACTGCGGGGCTTCTTTAACACATTCCTACTTTGATAAAGAGGTGAGAGGATGAAGCGACGTGTGGTCATAACCGGACTTGGTGTGGTCACCCCGCTTGGAATAGGCAGGGAAATATTCTGGCAGAACCTTTGTGCCGGTAAATCCGGCGCCGCCAAGGTTAGCCATTTTGACGTAACCGACTACCCGACTCAGATAGGGGCAGAAGTTAAAAATTTTAATCCTCTTGATTATATAGATAAAAAAGAGGCTCGCCGTATGGATCGCTTCGGGCAGTTTGCCGTGGCAGCGGCAAGGTTGGCAGTCAATGATGCACGCCTTGACACATCAGCTCTTGATTGGGAGCGTGCAGGCGTGTCAGTGGGTTCAGGTATCGGCGGGATACAGACCCTTGAAGAACAGATGAAAGTACTGTATGCAAAAGGGCCGCGCCGAGTAAGTCCTTTCTTTGTGCCAATGCTGATTGCCAACATGGCATCGGGCTATATTTCTATAGAATTTGGGCTTAAAGGCCCAAACACCACTCTGGTAACAGCCTGTGCCACAGGGACTCACTCTATCGGTGAGGCGGTCAGGGTTATTCAGCGTGATGAAGCGGACGTAATGGTGGCAGGAGGCAGCGAGGCCGCCTTTACCCCTGTGGCTTTTGCGGGCTTTTGCGCCATGCGCGCACTGTCAACCAGAAATGATGAGCCCGAGCGTGCCTCCCGCCCGTTTGACAGGGACAGGGACGGCTTTGTGATGGGAGAAGGCGCCGGTATTGTTATTCTTGAGTCCCTGGAGCACGCCCTCTCACGTGGAGCACATATTTATGGCGAAATAATCGGCTATGGCACATCCAGCGATGCTTACCACATAACTGCACCTGATCCCACCGGATCCGGCGCGCGCCGCTGCATGGCTATGGCCCTGAAGGACGCTGGCATTCCAAGTACCGAGATGGATTACATTAACGCCCACGGCACGTCTACCGACCTCAATGATAAAACAGAGACCGCAGCAATCAAGGAAGTCTTCGGCGAACATGCTTACAAATTGGTTATAAGTTCTACAAAATCGATGATGGGCCATTTACTGGGAGCGGCAGGCGGGGTAGAGGCAGTAGCCAGTGTACTGGCCATTGAGAACAGCCTTATCCCTCCCACAATCAATTATGAAAATCCTGACTCCGAGTGTGATCTTGACTATACACCAAATAAAGCTAAGGCCAGCCCGGTATCTGTGGCAATGTCTAATTCTTTCGGGTTTGGCGGGACAAATGCCTCATTAATTTTTAAAAAATATAACGGTTAATATTCTTGTGGAGATCAGATGCAAAAAAAAGACTTGGCACTGCTATTGGAAAGACTGAGAATCGAGCCAAAAAAAAATAAATATTATATCCAGGCGCTGACTCATTCCTCGTATGCCAACGAGCGGGGTCTGGCAGGATATGCCCACAATGAAAGATTGGAATTCCTGGGCGATGCCGTGCTTGGATTGGTTGTTTCTGAAATGCTGTATTCGCGGTTTAAAGAGTTTCCGGAGGGTAAGCTGACTCGAATTCGCTCCCAGTTGGTGAGAGAAGAAACTTTAGCCCGCCTTGCACAGGAACTGGGGCTTGGCGTCAATTTACGCCTTAGCAAGGGGGAGGCTGCCAGTGGCGGGAGGCAGCGCGCGTCTATCCTGGCAGATGCGCTTGAAGCATTGATTGCTGCCATTTATCTTGATCTTGGTTTTACTGAGGTACAAAGAGTTGCAAGAGAAATCTATGAAGAATTGCTCACATGTCTGGAGAATGGCACACTGAGCAAGGATTACAAGACACTGATGCAGGAATATGCCCAGGGACGTCTGGCCACAACCCCGGAGTACCGTATCGTATCGGAAGAAGGACCTGACCATTTTAAAACATTTGTTGCCAACTTTATCATCAATGACCGTGTTTACGGTGAGGGAAGCGGGCGTACCAAAAAAGAGGCCGAACAGGAAGCGGCCCGGAGTGCCTATGAGCAACTTATTAGCCACAAAAAATAATAAATTATAAAGCGGCAGGAATTTTTTTCCCAATCACGAAATTATCTATTAATTAATTTATAAAGACGCAGTTATAGTTGAAGCTCAGATAAGGAGGCACTCTTGATGGAAGTACTCAAAGTATCTGCTCACTCCAATCCAAAATCGGTGGCAGGTGCGCTGGCTGCTGTAATTCGTGAAAAGGGGGTCGCCGAAGTGCAGGCAGTAGGTGCAGGCGCCGTGAACCAGGCAGTCAAGGCAATTGCTATTTGCCGGGGCTTTGTTGCCCCTAACGGTATAGACCTTGTGGCTGTGCCGGCTTTTACGGAAATAGTAATCGACAATGAACAAAGGACTGCCATAAAATTTATCGTAGAACAGCGGTAACAAGATTTTATGCCTGCTTGGCAGCAAGCAGGCATTTTTACGTACATTTATAAATATGCCGATATATAGGGGGACTTCGCGTTGTATGTCAAAAAGCTGGAAATACACGGTTTTAAGTCTTTTCCGGACAAAACTGTACTGGAACTGAATCCCGGAATTACCGTGGTGGTGGGGCCAAACGGCTGCGGCAAAAGCAATATCTCAGATGCTTTACGCTGGGTACTGGGTGAACAAAGCGCCAGATACCTGCGCGGAACGCGTATGGACGATATTATTTTCAGCGGTACTTCAAGCCGCAAGCCGCTTAGCTTTGCTGAAGTCACAGTCACCCTTGACAACAATGACGGTACCCTTGGCCTTGACTACCGTGAAGTTTCTGTCACACGGCGCATCTACCGCAACGGTGAAAGCGAGTATCTCATTAACAAGCGCCAGTGCCGTCTCAAAGATATTCTGGAAATATTTATGGACACAGGTATCGGCAAAGAAGCATACTCCTTTATTGGCCAAGGCAGGGTGGATGAAATTTTAAATGCGCGCCCTGAAGAACGTCGCCAGATTTTTGAAGAGGCCGCCGGCATACTTAAATACAAGAACAGAAAGCGGGAAGCTGAGAGGCGCCTGGCTGAAACAGCAGAAAACCTGCTGCGCATTGGCGATATAATTCATGAGCTGTCATCACAGCTTGGCCCCCTGGAAGAGCAGGCCGAGACAGCACGGCGGTATCTGGTGCTCCGTGACCGGTTAAAATCAGGGGAAATCGACTTGGGTGTCCATGAAGCAGGTGAACTGCGCCGCCGCCGGCATGAAGTTGATGAGCGTTTTTCCACAGCCGGTGACGATTTGTTTAAACAGCAGACTGCTATCTCAAGAAAAGAAATAGAACTGTCGGAAAAACAAATGAACGCCGACGTGGAGCAAACTGCCATTGCAGGTATGCAAAAAGAAATTCAGCAGGTATCTTCAGAACTGGAAAAGATGCAGGGCAAGGTCGCAGTCACCCTGGAAAAAATACGCAGCGTAGAAAGGCAGGCAGCCGATGCCGCACACAATTTAAGTGAACTGGACGCGCAGCAGGCGAAAATTGAAGCTGAAAGGGAGAATTCCCGCCTGACTATGGTACGGACAGCTCAAGGCCTGCAGTCCGCCAAAGAGGAGCAGTCTGGTGCGGAGCGTGAGTTGGCGCAGTTGGAAGCGCTGCCGGAGGCACTGCAGGCTGCCTCCTGCCGGGATGGGATTGTGACAGTGCAGCAGGCTATGAAGCGTCTGCAGTCAGAGTATGACCGCCTCTTTGTTGAAACGGAGCAATACAGCGAGAGGATAGTACGCCTGCAGGATGAAAGAAAAAAAAGGGTAGAAGAGATCCTTGCACTTAAAGCAAAAAACCATAGGCTCTACGGTGAAAAAGAAGAGCTGCAGCAGGCTCTTGCCGGAATAGCCAACGTTCAGAGTCAGAAAAAGGCCATATCAGAAGCACTTATATTAAAGAACAGAGGGCTTACAGGGCAAAAGGAGCAGGAAGAAAAACGCGTATCAGATACGCGGGGCAGGCTTCGCCTGCTGCAAGAACTGGATGCTGCCATGGCCGGCTACTACCAGGGGGTAAAAACAGTCCTCTCCGCTAAAAAACAGGGCGAACAAGGCCTGAGCGGAATTTTTGGCACTGTTGCCGACCTGATTAACGTCCCTGCCGGATATGTAACAGCTGTGGAGGCTGTTCTTGGGCCGGCTCTGCAGAACCTGATTGCCGAGAATGACAGCGTGGCAAAAAGAGCAATTGCTTTTTTAAAAAGGACACGGGGCGGGCGTGCCACCTTCCTCCCACTTAATCTGATTGAAGCTAAGGCAGCAAAAGGGCCGTCCCCTGAGATTACAGGCATTGACGGCTATATAGGATTGGCTTCTGATTTTATTAATGCGCCGGAGCGCTTCCACAATGTGGTGACAATGCTATTTTCCCGCATCCACCTTGTGAATAATCTGGAGGCAGCGGTACCTGTGGCAAAGGCTCTGCAGTTCCGTGAACGCGTGGTAACCCTGGACGGCGACGTAATCCTCCCCGGAGGCGCCATAACCGGCGGCGCTGAAAAAAAACAGGCCGGCGTGCTTTCACGCCGCAAAGAGGCAGAGTCGCTGCAGCAGACGCTGCAGTCCCAGGAGGCAGGATTAGCCACTTTGGTTGGGGCTGTGGAAAAAGCGGCAGATGAAATCTCAGCGTTAGCAGATGAGCTCGAGTCAGTTGAAGAGAAGCGGCGACAGGCAGAACGCGACCTGTCACTGAAGGAAAACGAGTCTGCTTTCATGGCGGCCCAACTTGACTCGCTTGAAGTATCACTGGCAGGGCTGGGCAGGGAAGCAGAAGAAATTTCCCTTCAGCATGAAGCAAAGTTAAGCGCGCTGTCGGGGACGGAGCAAGCCCTTTACAACCAGCAGGACAAGGAACGTGAACTGCAAAGTGAACTGGCGCGGCTGCAGGGGCTGCTCGATGCCAGGGAACAGGAAAAAAGAAGTCTGCGCGACCGCTGCACAGAGTACAGGGTGCGGCTGGCGGGGCAGCAGAAACAGCATGAATACACCGAGGGCGAGCTTGAGCGATTTGACAGGGAACTCTCGGTGTTAAAAGAAAAAAGAAAGTTCAGGGAAGAGGAAATAAAAAGCCTCAGGTCAGCCCGCCTGGAGCAGGAAGACCGGGTGGAGGATGACAGGGAAAAGATAACTGAACTGGAACATTCCCGCAGTCAGCTGCTTGACAATTTTATGGCAAGAGAAAAGGCCTACAAAGAACTTGTCACCGGCCTGCGTGAGGAAGCCGAACTGCTTCGACAGGCTGAAAAAGCCCTGGCTGGTGTGGAAAGACGGCAGAACCGCCTGGAGATTGAAAGAGAAAAACTGGAGATTGAACTGGACGCTGTGCTTGGACGGCTACAGGACAGCTGGCAGCTTAAATTTGAGGAGGCAGAAAAACTGGCCAAGCCGCTTGAGGACAAGGCCGCTCTGCTGCAGGATGTTGCTTCCCTTAAAAAAGAAATGGCCGCTCTTGGCACAGTCAACTTGGGCGCCATAGAAGAATACAAACGTATTTTTGAAAGAATGGATTTTCTTACTGCCCAGAGGGCCGACCTCGAGGAAGGTGAAAAAGACCTGCAGCGTATTATCCGCGAGATTGACGGGCGCATGGGAGAAAAATTCTCCGCTTCCTTTGAAGTTATCAACGAAAACTTTAATCTTGTCTTCAAAGAACTCTTTGGCGGGGGACGTTCTCAACTCAAGCTCACTGAACCTGAAAATATGCTTGAGACAGGGATTGAGATTGTTGCTCAGCCTCCCGGGAAAAAGCTGCAGCACCTTTCACTTCTCTCCGGCGGCGAGAAAGCGCTAACCGCCATCGCCCTGCTCTTTGCTTTCTTAAAAGTAAAGCCGGCGCCCTTTTGCATCCTTGATGAGATTGAAACCGCCCTTGATGAGGCCAATCTTGTCAAGTTCTGCAACTACCTGCAGAGATTGACCGCACAGACACAATTCGTGCTCATCACACACCGTAAAAAAACTATGGAAAAAGCCGACATCCTTTATGGCGTGACGATGGAAGAGTCAGGCATATCGAAGCTGATTTCAGTTCGCCTGAACACCACTGCAGAGAACACTGCATAATGAATGCTGATTTCATCAATGTCCAGGAAAAAGGCAATGCTAAAGCTAATAAAAGAATGTACCAGGGAAAGGGATTGACACAATGGGTTTTATCAGTCGGATCAGGGATGGACTGAAAAAAACAAGAAGCGGTATTATGGGCCGCATGGAGAACCTGTTTGCCCGCAGCGCTTTTGATGAGGATTTTTACGGGGAGCTGGAAGAAATACTGATCGGAGCCGATGTTGGTGTAGAGACAACGCTGGAACTTGTGCAAAAGCTGCGCGAGAGGATTAAAACCGATAAGCTGAAAGAACCTGACCGGGTGATGGAAGTCCTGAAAGGGCTGCTGCTTGAAATCCTGGGCACTGATAAAACAGGCCTGAATATTGATACAGACAAACCGTCAGTTGTGCTTGTGCTGGGAGTCAACGGCGTTGGTAAAACCACCACCATCGGCAAGTTGGCAGCACGGTTGCGCAATGAAGGGAAGAAAGTGGTACTTGCAGCAGGTGATACCTTTCGTGCAGCCGCCATTGAACAGCTGGAAGTATGGTCAGAACGTTCGGGGGCTGAGATAATCAAACACCAGCAGGGAGGAGACCCGGCAGCGGTGCTCTTTGATGCTGTCAACGCCGCCAGGTCACGCGCAGCAGATGTTGTTATCTGCGATACAGCCGGCAGGTTGCATAATAAAGCCAACCTCATGGAAGAGCTGAAAAAAGTGAGACGCGTGGTTGAGAAAGCCATGCCCGGGGCGCCGCATGAAATATTGCTGGTGCTTGATGCCAGCACCGGCCAAAATGCGCTGGTGCAGGCGCGGGTATTTAATGAGTCAGCACCACTGACCGGAGTAGTACTGACCAAGCTTGACGGTACCGCCAAAGGCGGCATAGTGGTAGCTGTAGCCCGTGAATTGTCGGTGCCTGTTAAGTTTGTCGGTGTCGGGGAGTCCATCGACGACCTGCAGCCCTTCGACCCCGTAGAGTATGTTGACGGGCTGTTTGCCGCAGATTGAGCAAATGTAAAACTTGATAAACACACTCTTTGGTAAAAATACTTGCAAAAAAAAAACAGTAATATATAATAAAGCTGTAAAGTATAAAACCTTTACAGCTTTATTTGGATGTGATAAAATGCTAGAGGATACTACCAGGATAAATATGCTGTATGATTTTTACAGCAGCCTGCTGACTGGGAAGCAGCGTGAGTTCCTGGAACTTTATTACCAGCATGACCTTAGCCTTGCCGAAGTGGCCGCTGAGAGCGGCATTTCCAGGCAGGCCGTACACGACCTGCTTAAAAGAGCGGTGCGTACACTGGAGAGTGCTGAAGAAAAACTGGGGCTGGTGGCCCGCTTTGCAAAACAGGAGAAAGCGCTGCGCAAGCTGAAGCGGCTTTTATTGGCCGATGATTTAACCGGCCAAGCGAGGCAGGAGGCGCTGGCCCTGCTCGATGAAATGCTTGACTAAGTCCTCGCAGGGAGGGTTTTAGATGGTTTTTGAGAGTCTCTCCAACAAGCTCCAGGATACTTTGCGCCGCCTAAAGGGCAAAGGCAAGCTGACAGAAAAAGACGTGGATGCCGCGCTGCGGGAAGTTCGCTTGGCATTGCTGGAGGCTGATGTAAACTTCAAGGTTGTTAAAGACTTTGTGGCACAGATCAGGGAGCGCTGCCTCGGCAAAGAGGTGCTGGAAAGCCTGACTCCGGGCCAGCAGGTTATTAAAATTGTAAACGATGAGTTGACACGGCTGATGGGCGAATCTGCCGCCAAGCTGAAACAGGCGCAAAACCCGCCCACAGTGGTGATGATGGTGGGGCTGCAGGGTTCCGGCAAGACCACCTCCGCCGCAAAGCTGGCTAATTTTCTGAAAAAAAAGCAGCATACACCACTCTTGGTGGCCGCTGACATTTACCGCCCGGCGGCTATTAAGCAGCTGCAGGTGCTCGGTGAACAGCTATCAATCCCTGTCTTCCAACTGGGGCAGCAGGACCCGGTAGCAATAGCGCGCGCGGCGCTGGAGCAGGCTAAAAGAAACCGCAATGATTACGTAATCATTGATACAGCAGGCAGGCTGCATATTGACGAGGAATTGATGGGTGAGCTGCAGCGCATGGAAAAAGTGGCTTCACCCCATGAGACGCTGCTGGTGGTTGACGCCATGACAGGACAGGATGCTGTTAATGTGGCACATTCTTTTCATGAAAAACTGGGACTGACAGGAGTGGTGCTGACTAAGCTGGACGGAGACACCCGCGGCGGCGCAGCGCTGTCAGTGAAGGCTGTTACAGGGTGCCCTGTGAAGTTTGCCGGCTTGGGTGAGAAAACAGATGCTTTTGAACCTTTTTACCCGGAAAGAATGGCCTCACGGATTCTTGGCATGGGGGATGTGCTCTCCCTGATTGAGAAGGCGCAGACTTCCATTGATGAGAAAAAAGCCAGGGAATTGGAGAAAAAACTGCGCAGCCAGCAATTCACGCTGGAAGACTTCCTTGACCAGCTGCAGCAGATAAAGAAGATGGGGCCAATCAATCAACTGCTGGAGATGATGCCCGGCATGGGCAACCTTGGCAAGCAGTTAAAAGGGATGTCTGTGGACGATAGGGAGCTGGTTAAGGTGGAAGCAATAATCAACTCCATGACAAGAAAAGAAAGAATAAACCCAGACATCCTAAACAGCAGCCGACGAAAGAGAATTGCGGCCGGAAGCGGTACACGCATCCAGGATGTAAATAACCTGCTCAAGCAGTTTGAGATGATGCAAAAAATGATGAAGCAGCTGGGTAAGGGCAAAGTTAAAGGCAAAAAAGGTTTTCCTTTTATGTAAATATTGGTTTCATTGGGAGGAGGTGACATCAAATGGCAGTAAGGATACGTTTAAAGAGGGTAGGGGCAAAGAAAAGGCCTTTTTACCGCATTGTGGTGGCAGATTCACGTTCGCCGCGAGACGGCGCTTTTATTGATGAGATAGGTTACTATAATCCAACCACTGAACCGACCACGTTGAACATCAACAGCGAAAAGGCTGTAGATTGGCTGCAAAAAGGAGCACAACCCTCAGAGACAGTAAAAGCGCTGTTGGGTAAGGCGGGCATCAGCAAATAGGTGGAGATTAATGATGGGTGGTGACAAAAGTGAAGGATCTTGTTGAATTAATTGCCAAGGCCCTTGTTGATCACCCGGAGCAAGTTAGCGTGGAGCGTTTTGAGGATGAACGTACTATAACTATAGAGCTTCATGTTGCTGCCGAAGATATGGGAAAAGTGATCGGAAAGCAGGGCCGTATAGCCAAGGCCATCCGTACTGTCGTCAACGCTGCGGCTACCGGTGAAAAGAAACGTGTCCTGGTTGAAATTGTGCAGTAAGTAGGTGATGGCTGTGGAACAGATGGCCACAATTGGCAAAGTCATTAATACACAGGGTGTTGTAGGCGGCTTAAAGGTATTCCCTTACAGCGACTTCCCTGAACGTGTAAAAGAGCTGTCCCGCGTGTTTTTGCACAAAGACCAGGAAATGAAAGCGTACAGCGTGGATAAGGCTTTTGTCCACGGCCGCTTTTGGGTGCTTCACCTCAAGGGCGTCTCCGGTATCAGTGAGGCGGAAGCCTGTGTGGGCGCCTTGCTGCAGATACCGCTCTCGGAGCGCCGCAAACTGCCTGAGCACACCTACTACCTGGACCAGATTATCGGGCTTAAAGTCTATACGGTAGAGGGCCGGTTCCTTGGCGAGGTGGCAGACATAATCCAGACTGGCGGCAATGACGTCTATGTGGTGCGCACAGAGAGTGATGGCGGCGTGCAGGAGGTTTTAATCCCTGCGCTGAAAAAAGTAGTAATCAACATTGATATGCAGGCAGGGCGAATAGATGTGGATCTGCCTGAGGGATTGTTATGAGGTGAGTAACTGTGCTGATTGATATCATCACTATTTTCCCCGGGATGTTTTCAGCTCTGGAGGAGAGTATTGTCAGGCGTGCTGTCCTTGAGGGCCACGTCCAAATCAGTGTTACCGACCTGCGTGACCATGCCACAGGCAAGCATCGCAGTGTAGATGATTATCCGTATGGCGGAGGCCCCGGTATGGTTATGCAGCCCGAACCTTTTTTTTTGGCGGTGGAGCGTCTGCGTGAAGTTGATGCCACCGTGGGAAAAGTGATACTGCTTTGCCCCCAGGGGGAAAAGTTCACCCAGCGTAAAGCTGAAGAACTTTCCCGCACAGAGCGGCTGATTTTGCTCTGCGGCCATTACGAGGGTGTGGACGAGCGTGTACGTGAGAAACTGGTGGATGAAGAGGTCTCGATTGGCGACTTTGTGCTTACAGGTGGCGAGATAGCCGCCATGGCGCTTACAGACGCCGTAGTGAGGCTGCTGCCCGGAGTTCTTCCCGAGCAATCGGTGGAGGATGAATCATTTGCCACTGGGCTCCTGGAATATCCGCAGTACACCCGCCCTCCTGAATTTCGCGGTATGGGAGTGCCTGATGTGCTGATATCGGGAAACCACAAGCTTATCAGAGAGTGGCGCAGGGAACAGTCTTTGCTGCGAACTCTTTATCGGCGGCCGGATCTGCTAAGCGGCGCAGATTTGTCAGACAAAGAAAAGCAAATGCTAAAAGATGCGGCGCTTCGCCACGGGATGACGCTGGAGTTGTAAAACTGTACTCTGTATGTTATAATTTCACTGGCAATTTTTTGGACATATTAAAGGCGGGATGGAAAGGAGGACTGACATGGATATCATCCGTAATATTGAAGAAGAACAAATGAAAAAGGATCTGCCAAGAATTTCACCGGGAGATACTGTGCGTGTGCACGTTAAAGTTATTGAAGGAAACCGTGAAAGAACCCAGGTTTATGAGGGCGTGGTTATTAAGCGCCAGGGGGGCGGGTTAAGGGAAACTTTTACCGTCCGCCGTGTCACATATGGCGTAGGAGTGGAAAGGACTTTCCCGCTTCATTCACCTAAAATTGAAAAGCTTGAAGTAATGCGGCACGGCCGTGTACGCAGGGCGAAACTCTATTACCTGCGCAAACTTACGGGCAAGGCAGCCCGCATCAGGGAAAAGCGCTAAGAAAAAAAGGACTGTAACCACAGTCCCTTTTTGTATATTTTGATTGTGGTATGCCGGAGAGAAGGGCGATGAACTGTAAATGGATGCCAGAGAAAAAAACGAGGTCTGGGAATGGGCCAAGTCAATAATCATTGCAATCCTGCTGGCGCTGGTCATCCGGGCCTTTGTCGTAGAAGTGTTTATGGTGCAGGGAGAGTCCATGCTGCCTACGCTTCATGACAGGGAACGCCTGATTGTAAGCAAGGTGCAGCTTTATTACCGTGATCCACAGCATGGCGAGATTATTGTGTTTAAAGCAACAGAAGACAGGGATTTTATCAAACGCGTAATCGCGGTTGCAGGCGATGAGGTCCGTGTGGACCGGGACGGAGTCTATGTCAACGGTAGATTACTCGACGAACCTTATATCATGGAAAGGGCCAGGGAAGCATACGGGCCGGTGGTTATCCCTGACGGCGCCATATTTGTGATGGGAGATAACCGCAATAACAGTATGGACAGCAGGCATCCCTCGGTTGGGTTTGTCTCGCTTGAACTGCTCAAAGGCAAGGCGATGTTTGTGTTCTGGCCCCCAGGCAGTATGCGGCTCATACAGCATCCCTGAACCTTGAGGAGTTAAAATGGAAATACAATGGTACCCCGGTCAAATGGCCAAAGCAAAAAGGCTGCTACGGGAAAACCTGAAGCTGGTCGATGCCGTAATTGAGGTATTGGATGCGCGCATTCCCGGCAGCAGCCGCAACCCCGATCTGCGTGGCATCCTCGCAGCAAAGCCTGTAGTGGCAGTGCTGACGCGGCCGGACCTGGCAGATACTGCTGCCACTTCCGCCTGGCAGGAGAGGCTGCAGCTGCAGTATAGCGCCGTTGCGGCGGTTAACGCCAACAGCGGTGAGGGAGTAAAATACCTTCTCCGTCAGTTGGAAGCACTGCCGAAACGCAAAAAAGAGGTTCCGCACCCTTTGCGGCTCATAGTAGTCGGCATTCCCAATGTGGGCAAGTCTTCACTTATCAACCGCCTGACCGGCCGCAGTGCTGCCGCCACCGGTGATAAGCCGGGCATTACGCGCGGCAAGCAGTGGGTTCGTGTCCGTGAGGGCCTGGAAATCCTGGACACGCCGGGCATGCTGTGGCCAAAGATTAAGACTGCACGCCAGGCCTTTGTCCTGGCCGCAGTAGGTGCAGTGAAAGATGAAATTATTGACTCTTATGAGCTGGGAATTGAGCTTGTGGATTTTCTCAGGGAAAACGTGCCGGTAAAGCTGCAGGAGCGTTATAAAATTGAAGCGCTGGATGTTGAAAGAGCCGCTATCCTTGAAGAAATCGGCAGACACAGGGGCTGCCTTATAGCCGGGGGCGTAGTAGACATGGAGGCATCTGCCCGACTGTTGATAAAAGACTTCCGTGAGGGGCGCCTTGGACGTATCACCCTTGAAAGCGCCGGGGAGTGGAGAGGGGATGACGAGAGTGGATTTCCGGAAGATGACGGTGGATCAAATAGCCTTCCACCTGGCTGAAAATCAGATTGGCCCGGTGGAAATTGAACTTCTGCAAAACGACAGCAGAACGGGAGTCAGAAAGTGCGTGGAACGCTTCCTGGCCCGCCGCCAGGCAGACAGCAGGGAACAGAAGCGCCTGCATGCGCTCTTTGCTTATGAATCAGAAGCCCGGTGCAGCGGTTATACATATATAGCGGGAATTGATGAGGTCGGCAGGGGGCCGCTGGCCGGGCCGGTGGTGGCAGCCGCTGTGATCCTGCCTGAGGATGCTTATATTAAAGGGATAAATGATTCAAAGCTGTTAAGCGCCCAAAAGCGCGAGCAGCTTTACAGTATAATCATTGAAAAGGCCGTGGCTTGGTCTGTGGGCGTGGGAGAAGTGGTTGAAATCGATACAGTAAATATACTGAATGCCAATAAAATGGCAATGATGCGTGCCGTTGACTCACTTGCCGTACAGCCGGACTTTGTGCTGGTAGATGCACTGAAGCTCGACGGCCTTCACTGCCCCCAGCGGGCCATAATAAGCGGGGACAGGCTTTCCGCCTCCATAGCGGCTGCTTCCATTGTGGCCAAGGTCACCCGTGACAGGTGGATGCGTGAGATGGATAAGGTCTTTGGCGGCTACGGTTTTGCGCAAAACAAGGGATATGCCACGGCTGAACACCTCGCGGCACTGCAGAAGCTGGGTGCATGCCCCATGCACCGCAAATCTTTTCTGCATCTCACTGAGCGTAAAATGGGCAGTACCGGTCAGCTCGGCGAAGAACAGGCGGCCGCATACCTGTGCGGACTGGGCTATGAAGTAATCGCGCGCAACTGGCGCTGCGAACGCGGCGAGATTGACATCATTGCCAGGGACGGCGGGACTCTGGTCTTTGTGGAGGTTAAAACCCGCCGCTCAGACAGGTTCGGCCCGCCCACGGAAGCTGTAGACACCCGCAAGCAGGAGAGGCTTCGCCTGCTTGCGTTAAGCTACATTCACACCACAGGCCACAGCGCTGCAGCCTATCGTTTTGATGTGGCGTCTGTTGACCTGCGGCTTGGGACAATTGAAATCTTTAAAGATGCTTTCTAAACAAACAGCCGGCGCTGTTTTTTTTTGGGAAAAACATGCGGGCGACAATTGCTGATATAATTTCGCTTTGCGGCAGGGAAACAAAAGACGGAGAGGGAATTATTAATTAAAGATTCTGTGGGAGGGGATAGTTTGTCCGAACTGACTAATCTCAGGGATGTGAGTATGCTGGATGGCGTCCTGGCAGTGTCAGGAGAGAGGCCGGTGCTGATTTTTAAACACAGCGCGACCTGACCGGTGAGTGCACGTGCCCACCAGGAGGTGGACAAGTTATTGCAACTGGAAGAGGCAGCCAATGCAGATGCCTGCCTGGTTGTTGTACAGCTGGCCCGGGATGTCTCCGCTGCTGTGGCGCAAAAGACAGGTATCAAACACGAGTCGCCACAGGTCCTGCTGATTCGAGACGGCAACTGTGTGTGGAGTGTTTCACATCGAATGATTGATGCTGCAGCAATTAAAGAAGCCTTAAAAAAGCACTGTTCTTAAGGAGATGATTATTTGTTCTGGCGGAGTAAAGAGTTAATAGAAAAAGGGCCAAGCAGGCGCGCCCTGTTTAAGTCCATGGGTTATACAAATTATGACCTGGCGAGGCCGCTGATTGGTGTGGCTAATTCCTGGAACACTCTGGTTCCCGGACATTTTAACCTGCGCCAGGTCGCTGACGCGGTGAAGGATGGAATACGGCAGGCAGGGGGAACTCCGGTTGAGTTTGGTTTTATTGCTGCCTGCGACGGGTTGGCCAACGGCCATGAAGGCATGCACTATATTCTGCCCACCAGGGACCTGATAGCAAATGATATCGAGATGATGGTGCAGGCCCACCGCCTGGATGCAGTGGTTCTGTTGGGTTCATGTGATAAAATCGTCCCCGGCATGCTGATGGCTGCGGCTCGCTTAGATATTCCCGCCATTGTTGTGCCCGGAGGCAACATGGAAGGCGGTGTCCATTTTGACGGCAGGCCTTCTGATATCACATCTTTACGTGAAGCGACCGGCATGCTTAAAATCGGCCAAATCACCCAGGAAGAGTTTGCAGAACTTGAGGACAAAGTTGCGCCTGGTTGCGGTTCTTGTTCATTTCTTGGCACCGCCAATACAATGTGCTGCCTGGCAGAAGCAATGGGAATGACTCTGACAGGAAGCGGGACTGCGCCTGCTGTTTCTGCAGCACGCCTGAGGCTGGCACAGGAATCAGGCCGTGCAGTGATGAACCTGGTGGAAAAGAGTATTACGGCAAGACAGATTATTAACAAACAGTCACTGGAAAATGCCATTAAAGTCAGCATGGCAATCGGCGGCTCAACCAATGTCGCATTGCACCTGCCGGCTATTGCGTATGAGGCGGAGGCGGACATCACTATCCTGGACATTGAGAGGCTGAGCCGCACCACTCCCCACCTGGCACGCATCTATCCTGCCGGCCCTGCCAATGTGCCTGATTTTCACCGGGCCGGAGGCGTGGCGGCTGTGATGAAAGAAATGGAATCTCTCCTCTCCCTGGATGTAATGACAGCTACCGGGAAGACCATGGGGGAGAACATCGCAAAAGCAGAAACAGCCAACAGTGAAATCATTAAAACATTGAGCAATCCCATAAATAGCGAAGGGGGGCTGGCAGTACTGCGGGGCAACCTGGCTCCTGATACAGCAATCAGCAAACCTGCTGCCATTCATCCTTCAATGTGGCTCTTTACAGGCAAGGCCCGGGTTTTTGACTGCGAGGAGGCGGCTTCAAAAGCAGTAATGGGTGGTGA
>JAGXRN010000004.1 GCA_018335875.1 Dethiobacter sp. | reverse complement strand
AAGAAATAGAAAATTATGTTAATAAGCGCATAAAAGAAGAAGGTTTGAATGATTCATTATATATTCGGCGAGCAACGCTTAAGGAAGAAACTCAATTCCGGGAAAGCGACAATACCATGCTTGTGGCCCATCGTGAAGACGGAACAAGAGAAATGGTTGTTGGCTATGAAAAATATTTCAACTTTGCGGAAATACAAGAATCAGCAAAGCTTTACCCGGATAAAAGTATATTGTTAATGCACCTATGGATAGCACAAGTAGTAACCAGGGGCAAGTATTTTGGGGGATGCGATTCATGAGGATAACCTCATGATGTCGCTAATGACACATCTTTTTATGCGGGCAGTACTTAACTGCAATACTCACCTCCCCGTGCTCTGTAGTGTATCTGTTTATCAAATACATTATTTCAACCATAATAAGGGCTGCAGAGCCTTTCATTAAATTTTGTGCCTTTAGCACAGCGAAAGGAATGGATATCTTTATGAACAGCGAAATCATCAAAAAAGGTGTTGAACGCGCTCCGCACCGCAGCCTGTTGCGGGCCACCGGTATTATTAAAGACGAGGCTGATTTCCAGAAGCCTTTTGTAGCCATAGCAAATTCCTTCACCGAAGTTGTGCCGGGACATGCCCACCTGAATGAATTTGTTAAAGAAATCAAAGAGGTGGTGCGGGAGGCAGGGGGCGTTCCTTTTGAGTTCAATGTCCTGGCCTTGTGCGACGGCATTGCCATGGGCCATTCCGGCATGCGCTACAGCCTGCCTTCCCGCGAGCTTGTTGCCGACAGCGTGGAAACAATGGTGAGAGGACACCAGTTTGACGGCCTCATTTGCATCCCGAATTGCGACAAAATAGTACCCGGCATGTTGATGGCAGCAATGAGAACCAATATCCCCACCATTTTTATCTCCGGCGGCCCGATGAAAGCCGGGCGGGCTAAGGACGGCCGCCCGATAGACTTGATTTCTGTCTTTGAAGGAGTCGGAGCCTTTCACGCCGGCAGGATAGATGCAGACGACCTGTTAGATCTGGAGGAGGCAGCCTGTCCCGGTTGCGGCAGTTGCGCCGGCATGTTTACCGCCAACTCTATGAACTGTCTCTGTGAGGCCTTAGGATTGGCCTTGCCCGGCAATGGCACCATATTAGCCGTTGACCCGAGAAGAAGTATACTAAAAAGGTGGGCCGGGCGCCAGATAATGGAGCTGATTAAACGGGATATCCGGCCGCTGGAAATCGTCACCCCGGAGGCGATTGATAACGCTTTTGCCCTTGATGTGGCCATGGGCGGCTCTACTAACACCATTTTGCACCTGTTAGCTGTTGCCCGGGAAGCAGGTGTAAACTATACACTTGAGCGCGTCAACCAGATATCCAGCCGCACACCCACCCTCTGTAAAATTTCTCCGGCTTCCAGTTTGCATATCGAAGACGTGGATCGTGCCGGCGGTGTTGGCGCCGTTTTGGGCGAGCTATCCAGCAAGTCCGGCCTGCTCAACTTGGATTGCCTGACGGTTACCGGAAAATCTTTGGGTGAAACCATTGGCCAGGCTCGAAGCCTTGACCCGTTAGTCATTCGCAGCGTTGATGATCCGTTGAGTCCCAGCGGGGGGCTGAAAGTCCTTTTCGGTAACTTAACGACGGATGGAGCAGTGGTGAAGACGGCGGCCGTGGTGCCGCAGATGATGCGCCATCAAGGACCAGCCGTAGTCTTTAACTCGGAGGAGGAGGCTTCTGACGCCATTCTGCTTGGGCGCATCAAACATGGCGATGTTGTAGTCATCCGCTTTGAGGGGCCTAAAGGCGGTCCAGGCTTTATGGAGATGCTAGGACCTACGGCAGCGCTGGTGGGGATGGGATTAGGTGAGTCGGTAGCGCTGGTTACCGATGGCCGCTTCTCCGGCGGCACGCGGGGTGCCTGCATCGGCCATGTTTGCCCAGAAGCCGCCGCCGGCGGCCCCATTGCCCTGATCAAAGACGGCGATTCGATCTCCTATAACCTGGAAGCAGGTACACTGGAACTGCTGGTGCCGCAGCATGAGCTGGCCGCTAGAAAAGCAGCTTTTGTACCGCCGCTCATGCAGTGGCACACCGGTTGGCTGGCCAGATACGTACAAATGGTCGCTCCGGCCAGTATCGGTGCCGTGCTACGGCCTGTTGATCAAGGCTCTCTTGCGGATAATAAGACCTTGCCTTGGATAAAGGAGTTAAAACGTGAGTGAGGCGAACAGCGCCAGTGCCACCGTTACTTGTATGTAGCTTAGCAAAGGATCCATTATTTGTAACAGACCACATGTGATTGCTACCCCAAACTGTATTAACCCAGCCAGAATACCTGGTGGGGTAAGGCTTGGAATAAGAACCTTGAGCATTATGCTGACTACTAATATGCAAGGAGCTAAACAGTGGATAAAGAGAAAGTTATTCATGCATTTTTTAAAAACCGTGTAGGAGTTCTAGCAACTATGCATAAAAAAGAAGAAATAATATCACCAATACTAGAAAAAGAATTGGGTATTAAAATTAATGTGCCCCAAGGCTTAAATACAGATCAGTTTGGCACATTCACAAGAGATATAGAGCGGAAGGGCAATCAACTAGAAGCTGCCCGATATAAGGCAAAAGAGGCCCTAGCTATTACTGGAGAAACCTTGGCTTTTGCTAGCGAAGGTACATTTGGGCCTCATCCTTTTTTACCCTTCGTACCATTCAACCGCGAAATAGTGCTACTTCTTGATCAAGCGAATGAACTGGAGATTATTGGTGATGCGACAACAACAGATACCAACTATAATCATAAAGTAGTAAAAACATTTCAGGAAGCTTATGATTTTTCTGTGGCAGCAGGTTTTCCGCAACATGGAATAGTTGTTCAAGTAAGTGCATGTACAAAAGACCAAACTGAAATAATTAAAGGAATAATAACAAAAGAGGCTCTTAAAAATGCAGTTGAACTTGCTTTAAAAAAGTCTAAAAATGGTGAAATATATGTTGAGACTGATATGCGTGCACTGTATAATCCAACTCGGATGAAGAATATTGAGACTGCTACCAGAGATGTTGTAAAAAATATATATAATCTTTGCTCAGAATGCTCATGGCCAGGTTTTAAATTGATAGAAAGCAAGAAAGGATTACCTTGTGATTGGTGTGGATTGCCAACTGAATTGTTATGTTCGGTTATATATAGCTGTAAAAAATGTGGATATTCCGAAGAAAAGCTTTATCCTAATGGTATGGAAAAAGCAGATCCAAGACATTGTCAATATTGTAATCCTTAAAATATTGCACAGTTTCTGTAGAGAAAGGGACGTTGGCACTGTATGTTGTATATCGTTGATTGCAGGCAGGATTATGGGTGGTTGACACGCTAAATTATTATGGTTATG
>JAGXRN010000003.1 GCA_018335875.1 Dethiobacter sp. | reverse complement strand
TCTTGTATTGGCTTGGTGTAGTAGTCGCCGCTCAGCCTCGTACTCAACGTTCCGCAATACGGGCATTGCGTTTCCACAGATTTCGATTCCCAAAAGTACCGTATTTCTTTCTCGTCCTGCTCAATGTTCTGCAGCATCAAACAGCTTGGCACTATCCCGTCGAAATCAAAATACTTTCTTGCTTCCATTTCAACCAGATAGACCGAGTGTGATTCCTCTTTGCTGAAACCGCTCTTTATTAACTGATTTATGAGGACGTCTTTCCAACTCAATTTACCTGACATAATCATCACTCCTACTCACAACCTTTAATTATATCATAACATAGAGCAGGGTCAATGTCCAGCTTTATCCCACACTTATGAGTAAGAGACTAATAGTGTGGGAAAAAGTGTTTAGGAGGCCCACACTATGACAGATACCTTGAATAAGGACACCTCTAAAAAACACAATACTATCTTTCTGTTCGGGCGGGACTTTACGGAGCTGGACCTTTGGATTGTAAAAGAAACCGTTCGCCGCTTTCCCCGTCTCTCTCAGAAGGAGTTGGCACACACCATCTGTGAGAACCTTCAGTGGTTTGCTCCAAATGGCAATAACAAAGTAGATTCCTGCGTACAGCTTTTAAAGAAACTGGAATATCAGGGTGTTATTAAACTACCGGCAAAGTGGAATAAAGGAGGCCCCAAAGACCAGCGTATTCCCCCCACATTACAAACAGACGCGCCCGGGGAGATTATCACGGATCTGTCCCAGGTCGGTGTCCGGGTACAGCCTGTACGGGAATCATGCCAGATACGACTTTGGAACGAGTATGTAGAGCGATATCACATTCTGGGATACAAACGGCCTTTTGGTGCGCACCAGCGTTACTTCATAGTTTCCCACGATGAAAGATTTCTGGGTTGTATCCTTTTTTCTGCCGCCGCCTGGGCTCTGGAAGCCCGGGACCAATGGATTGGATGGACACAGACCGACCGCAGCAAGAGGTTACACTTGGTTGCCAACAATACCCGTTTTCTCATCTTTCCCTGGGTCAAAGTGAAAAACCTGGCCAGCAAATCTCTTTCCCTGGTAATTAAACGCATCGGTGCTGATTGGCAGGAGCGCTACAGCTGTCAACCTGTTCTTCTTGAAACCTTTGTGGATAAGGAAAAATACCATGGCACCTGTTACAGGGCGGGTAATTGGGTTTACCTGGGGGAGACGGCGGGACGGGGCCGGATGGACCGGCACAAACAATATCTGTCTTCCCCCAAGCACATCTATGTTTATCCTCTAAACCGCGATTTCCGGAGCATCCTGCGCGGAGAAAGCGGGTGTAGCCAATGAGCGAAGCCAACCTCAAACGTCATGAACGGAGGAGAAAACAGCGGGAACTTAGAGAACAGCTGAAAAGGCAGGGGAAGCAATATCCACGTACATCCACCCTTCCAAACCGCAAGCGCGGCCATAAAACAACCGAGGAAGAACAGGAAGCCTTACAGGCTGCCACCGAAGAGAAGCTTAAAGTAAGTTACCAGTTACTGCCTGGGCTGTTAAAAAAAATATCCCACGTTCCCGACCCCCGAGACCCGAAGAAAATCAAACACCGGATAACAGTGATGATGCTCTATGGTATCCTTTTGTTTATGTTTCAACTCACGTCACGGCGGAAAGGGAATGACGTCCTGACCGGCCCCCAGCTACTGGAAAACCTGCGCGCCCTTTTTCCGGACCTGGAGGATATGCCGCACCAGGACACCCTGTGCCGCCTGTTGCAGGAGATGGAAGTAGACCGGATTGAAAGTTGTTACCTGGACTTGTTGAGGAGCTTAATCCGCAAAAAGAAATTTTTGCATCTCCTGCGCAAAAAAAGGTATCTGGCAGCCATTGACGGGGCGCAAAAATACGTCATGAAGGAATGTTGGGACGAGCGCTATCTTCACCGCAGGGTCCAGGGCAAAGACGGGGAATGGGAGTATTACGCCTACGTCCTGGAAGCGGTCCTGGTGTTTGCCAATGGCATGGTGCTGCCGCTGATGAGCGAGTTTCTGGAGAACAGCGTGGAGCTGGAAGCGGTTGAGGACTACGAGAAATGGAAACAGGACTGTGAACTGAAGGCCTTCCACCGTTTAGCGAAACGTCTGAAGCATGAGTTCCCAAAGCTGCCCTTTACCCTGCTCCTGGACGGACTGTACGCCAACGGCCCCGTCATGGAAGCCTGCCGCAAAAACAAGTGGGAATTCATGATCGTGCTCAAAGACAAATCACTGCCCTCGGTATGGGATGAAGCGGATGGCCTGATGCGCCTGGATACCAACGGAGAGTATCAACTGAAACGGGATTGGCAGGGCCGGCGGCAAATATTCCGGTGGGCCAACGGGGTCGAATATGACTACGGTGTTAACCGGCGCAAATCGCTGACAATTCATGTGGTGGTGTGCGAGGAAGCTTTTGAAGAAATCGATGCCAAAACAGGATGCGTTGTAACAAAAACCAGCCGTCACGCCTGGATTTCCAGTAATCCTATCGACCGCAAGAATATACATGAACGCTGTAATCTGATGGGACGCAAGCGCTGGCTGCAGGAGAACAACATTTTGAAGGAAAAGCACCAGGGCTACAGCTATGAACATATCTTCTCCCATAACTGGAACGCCATGAAGGGCTACCACTACCTGATGCATATCGCCCGCATGCTGAATGAAATGGCTCTTCATTCCGTTTCCCTGATTGAGCATGTCAAAGAGGTCGGCATTCAGTCATTCATTCAGAAATTTTACACCACTATGGTCAATATAAAGCTGGATACGGAGAGGCTCCGCCGGTTGACGGAGTCCCCCGGTCAGTTACGACTGGTGCAGGAAGAAGACTGGAAAACGAGCCGGTTGGCGGCATAACAAGCATACAGGGTAGGATAGTTACGTTTATGACAGTACCCGTCTGCCCTTTTAGAAGCGCCGGGTATGTTAAGCCATGTAAAAACGGTTCGGCAAGTAGTGTTTGACGCAGGTCGCCTGGAAGTTATCGGCAAAAGCGATTTATAAAGGGTGTAAAAAGGCCATTTTCGTGCCTTACAAGGTTTTTAAAGAATTCATGCGTCAGCTCTGCTCTATTATGGGTCTGCTGGCTTTTATGGGCACTATCGCCTCAGGGCGTCTGTCGGATATTTTGGAGCGAAAATATGTATTGGCTCTGATTTACTTTCTACGCGGCGTTTCCTTCCTGGTGATGGCTTTTGCCTCCAACCTGATTATGTTTTACCTGGGAGCCATTATTTTCGGGATTTTCTGGACAGCCACCGGTCCTCTTACTTCAGCCCTGAGTAGTGAATGCTGGGGCTTAAAAAACATGGGCAGGACATTTGGTGCTGTTTTTCTTAGCCATCAAATTGGCGCAAGTATCGGCCCCATCTTGGGTGGTCTCACTTTTGACCTTACCGGAAGTTATTTCCTGATCTATATTTTGACAGCATTTATTCTTATAACTGGTTCTTTTGGCGTCAGAGGTTTAAAACCCACTATATCGGCATCTCCCCCAATAATCGCAAATTCATCTATGTAAACATATATTCTAGAACGTTCTGTTTAGGGCAATTTACAAATATAAGTTGACCTAATGTCATCTCCCACCAATCCAAATGTGCCTCATTAGTATAGGCTTACAAACTCGGCCAGGAGTGTAAATACTCCCGGCCTTTCTCTTTGCATGTTTATCCTTTCTGGCTAAACTGCTCTCCTGTCATGCTATGTAGTTAATTTACGATTTGGTTTTATACGTCCGCTACAGCCCTCACATTTGCACACCTCCATCAGAGACCACCTCATGAGACGGCCGCAGACTAGTCTTCCTCGGTTACACCACCGCTCCCGCGGAAGACTTTCGCAGCAAAAGTTACGCTCTCAGACTCCAAATATCCACTCGTCTTTGCATACGTAACATAGTCGTACCCCTAACAACTATTCTACGTGTCAATCACAAAAAACGGATGCGCCCACTCCGTCGTACATAAAAACCATCCACTTATGTAAAAAATGGATGGCCATGGTCACAAATGGTTACGAAAGCATTATAACTATACCCAAAGTGTTGAGTATGGCTGGTTTCCCCCAAGGGCATAGCACTGAATAAGCAGAAGTTTTCTAATTTTTACTTCTCACCTTCTAAGTACTTCTTCATGGCTTTGTCAAAATTCGAGATATATTCTTTATCTTGTTTTATCCGAAATTTTTCATATTCGCTTTGTGCTTTTACCATGGCTGCATCGTGACTGATTTTCCCTGCACCTTTTAAAATTTTTTGCCGATTATATTTTAAGAATTCATCTGTAATATCCAGCCAATCCTTCATGGTCATAATCTGCTCGTTTAAGGCTTGAAATTCCGCATAATCAATATACATAGTCACGATTCTATTTAGACGATCCAGCTCTTTTTCACTAAGATAGTTTTTTGCTATCTTAATATCGCTTTTTAGAATCTTACCGTCCGGGGATGCTTTCCAGTTAGTCAGTCCCATAGTCTGATGCTCACTGTCAGCTCTGCAATGAATAATTTCCGCTGCAGTATTTCCTGTTATAGCAAAATGCATTTTATTCTGTACAAATGCATAGAATGTCTTTGTTTCCTCTGAATTTGAATTATAATCGCTGCTGCATTGCTCAAAGACATCCGCAATTTTCTGATAAGCTCTACGTTCAGATGCCCTAATCTCCCTGATACGCTCTAACAGCTCATCAAAATAATCCTTTCCGAAAGGTCTGCCGTTCTTGAGCATCTCATCATTCAGCACAAAGCCTTTTAAGATATATTCCTTCAGTGTCTGAGTTGCCCAGATCCTAAACTGGGTAGCTTTTTTTGAATTAACCCGGTAACCAACGGCAATGATTGCATCTAGGTTATAGTAGTTTGTATTGTATATTTTACCGTCATCTGCAGTATGTGCAAATTTTGCACATACTGCTTGTTCATTAAGCTCGCCCTCAGTAAATACATTTTTCAAATGTTTTGTTATGACTGATCTGTCAACATCAAACAGTTCTCCTATGGTTTTTTGGGTCATCCAAAAATTTTCTTCAGCAAAAAAAACATCTACTTTTACCCTACCCTCGTCTGTTTGATATAGGATGATTTTATTTTCTTTTAATGGGTTATCCAAAGGTTGACACTCCTTTTTCCGAAATACCGCTTATTACTCCAATGTCATCTGGTTGTAATCCTAATTCCGTTCAAATCTTGCAGATGCATCAAACAATCCTTTCTTATAGGGAGATTATACCATACGGAACAGGTGTTTGCATAGAGATATCGTCAATTCATCCCCCACTTACAGGAAAGGGGTTTCTCTTCGGAGAACATAAAAAAGCTACCACTATTTTTTAAGTGATATCTTTAATGATTTTGGTCACAACATGGTAAAGTACGATTATGCTTATATGTTAATTAACTGTCTAATCTTGCTTTATTCGCATCCGATACTTTCTCAACATCCTGACCTACACGTTTTACGTGCGGTTATTGTTTTATCTTTCTCTGCAGGACAGAACTGCACCCCACATATAGGAGCTATTATCGGAGTTTCAGTAGCACTAGCTTCAGTATCATCCTCAAAATATAGCTCTAACGCTTCTTTAAGGTTCGCCAGAGATTCTTCCAGCGTCTCTCCCTGAGAAGTAACTTCAACTTCTAAGCAACGGGCAACGTACCACTTACCTTCCTTGTTAATAGCAGCAGTAAATCGCTTCATAACCATTTTCAACACTCCCGCGATTCTATTTGCTAAAGAAAGAAATCATTTAGATACAATGTACTCTTGTCATCTATAATAACCTATTTTTAACAATGTCAACGGCTTTAAGGATTTATATATTTAGCTCCTTTTTTTTTGCCATCAATTACTGCCCACAACATTTCTTATACTTCTTCCCGCTGCCGCAAGGGCATGAATCATTTCTGCCGATTTTCTTGTTACCTGTAGTCAGTCCACCTGGAATCCCCAACAAATTAGGAACTCCAGCATTAGGAAGAGGTCTTAATTTATGCCTTTCCATCTTGTTAAATATTTCATTGGGAGTGTGCCCGTTATTTTCCCATAGTCTTGTGTTGTTTGCCAGATCCATAATAAGCTGCGTCACTTCTGATACTTGCTTTTCGCTTTGAAAGTTAACTTTTCTGCGATTAAACACATCAAAGGCGCTATTCACAGAGAAACCATACTGACATATTCCCTGAACATCCTCACTCAGCATTTCTGCTTTAAACTCATCTCCGTCAAAGATGTTGTTAGCCACGTAAGACTTTAAGGCACTGTACTCTTTATTAATTTCAAAGTATGTTTCATCGTTATATTTCAGAAGCTCTTCTTTCTCCGGGATGTAAAAGGGTTTGCCCTTACGATGGTTTAATTGCTCATTGAAATTGTTATACTTCAGGATTGTTTCAGCTACAATAAAATCTCCAGATATTTCAACAAAATTATCCCTTAGTTCTTTAGTGCCTTCTTCCAGAATACTATCGATGGCCTCTCCATCAATCATATCCTCATTTTGTAGATTATAAATCTCTACTACCTTATCTTTATGAACCAGGCCGTACAGATGTGTAAGAGATTTTACATAATCTAAGACCAGTTCTTTTTTCATTGCTGCTCCTTCCCCGATGGCTTGGACACTTCTTTTCCTTCCTTGGCAGTGATCCGTAATCTTGCTTCATTGACTGCCATCATGTGGTTCATCTTATCGTTTACTTCACTGCCGATAATTATGGGCTCGCCCCTTTTCATCTTATCAATATAGTATTGAACTAGCGTCTGGTAATCCTGGTCATTTAACAGCTTCTTGTAAAAGATAGCTCTACGCGCCTGGCGATCCAATATCTGTCCTATTCTGTTTGATGTAAGTCCATACTGAGAAGCTATTTCCTTATATGTCATTCCCCGCAAAAACAGCTTTGAAATCTCTTTATTCTTTTTGATTCCTGCTAAGACTTCCACATTAATTCCTTCAAATGCAGCCAGTTTTTCTTTCTTATTCACACACCCATCTCCCATTAGGCTCTATATCCAAACAAAGGCAGCTCAGTCCTGTAAAGTTAAAAAATTAGTAAAAATAGGATGAACAACCTCCGGCTTCTCTGGAATTGTTTAAGTGTCGCCTCAAACATCCTGAGAAAGAGTTGTCTTCAGAACCATGGTAGCACTGAATGACGGCCTTGGGCAAGAAGAAGTTTTAACCCTCCAGAATTCAGGTAAAAATTAATAGAACAGAAAGTGAAAACTTTATTAAAAAAAATGCGAATTATAAAGGTGAAATTCGCATTTGCTGATATTACATACCTAGTAAACATAACTTACGATATCACACAAGGCTATTTTCTATCTCCTTTACTCTATTTCTCTAAGCTGAATATCTACCTGAAAACTACCGGATACTACTGGTAACATCACCCGAAGAGCCTCGAGACGGGCGCTCAGGTCATCTACAGAGAACGTCCCGCGAAGTACCACCTGAAACTCGTTAACAGCAAATTCAACCTCTGCTTCCTGCCCGATATCCGTTAATATTTCCAGATCCATAGGCGCCACCTTGGAAGCAGTTTTCCTTCTGGGGCGACGGGTTTTTCCCCACTTTTCCGGTTCCTTGATTTCAATCAGTTTACCTTTGCGGTCTTTGATTAACCCAAGGTTGCTTCGCAATGTTTGGATGCGGTATACAGGTACACCCCAGTGTTCGGCCAAACGCGCATCGCTGTTGTTGGAAATTAGTTGTTTGAGCACCCCCTGTGCATCAACTTTGTCCTCAATCCGTAGGAACTCGTCAAATGAGATATTGGTTTCCGTAGGAATCTCTCCTTTCATATATGTAATTACTAGCCCGGATCTGCGGTATTTTCTTCTTGTTGCAGCATCGCCAAAATCCATAGGTGACAGAATTTTGCGCGGCCGCTTTTTCCCGACAAGCGCCAAAATAATCGTTCCTTTTTATTTCAAAATAAAATGATTTTCTTTGATTGGGAGCATATAGAATTATTCCCATTTATTATCTAAATATTCCCGTTATGAAATTCATTAGTCGTTCTTTTGAAATGCTCAGCTCTATCATCTTATCTAAGAGACATAGCAGTTATTTTAATCGAGCAAGCGTGAATCCTCCCCCACCTACGCTATCGCTAAGAGGTGGGGGCTTCCTGCTACTCTTACTTTCACAGGATTTCTCTTCTACAGATACAGCAACCACTTAGCTGTGACATCTATTTAGACTGCCAAAGCCACATGAAAGCTAATTAATGTAGACAAAGTGCATTGGGTTCTTTGCTGAAGGTCTGGAACTTTTGCCAGACAGTCAGACCATTTCTTCTCAGAAACGGCTTTCTTTAGCTCGCGGATAAAGTAGCGAGCGCCAATATTATACGAGGCATTTAAGTCCGTGCTATACTGCTTGCCACTTTGGAATGTACAAAGAGAATAATTCTTTTCATCTCTTTTGACTTTGCCTGTGCCGTCAAAAGCAAGCTTGCTTGTATTAGCGGGATTGACCGGGCTAACCCTAATACCTGCAAAATGAGCTTTGCGGAGGCAAAGCTGGTAAACAAATCTCTTTTTCCAAAGATGCAGCTTTTGTTTCTTTGAGCCATAGACCTTGCCTTTGAGGTTTAAATACTCAAAGACAATGACATCCACTTTGTTTTGAACAGCATAATCCACGATGTCATTGGCTGTCTGCTCACTGATGGCTCGGTTTAAGTTATTAATCCTTGCCCAGAGCTTACTGTTTTCTGCATATCTTCCGCCTTGTGCCTGCTTAACTTTTAGCCTGTTTAGTAAATGTCCCATCTGGTCTTTTTCTACTGGCTGATTGATGAATTTTCTGCCAGTGACAGTGCCGTTTGAACGCATTATACTGCACACTGCGGAATGGTTGTAGCCCAAATCTACTGCTAGAACAGTTTGCCTGCTGGCGGGAACCCCACTTAATTTTGTTTTTTTGTACCCAAAGGGAAAACGCAGGTAAAAACTGCGCCCCCGTTTTTCCAGTACGGGTGAGTAATAGCTTACAAGGTTTTTCTTTTTAAAGTAGTTGATGTCTTGCTGTCGCAGTCTTACATGAACCCAGACCCAGTCATTATTTTTGTAGGCTTTAATTTTAAACTCATTTTCTCTAACCTGTACAAACATATTTCCTTTATACAATGCAGGAAACTCATAGTGTTTTAGGTTAAGCGATGGGGGGTTGTGCTTTTTATTTCCCGACAGCAGGTAGTTATCCACGTTACTTCTATACGATGATACCTTGCCGATAGCTGTAGCAACAATGTTTCTGCGCAGGTAAGAAGGAAACTTATAGAACTTGGCATCAAAGTCATACTTGGCTTTATTCTGCTTAGTCGTGTGAATGAGCTTCTCCACTGTGTTATACTGCTCTTTTGGCATAAGAGAGGAAAGGCTGCACCATTCGCAGTTGACGATTTCAATCACAAATGTCAGAGCATCTCTGTACACAGTAAGTGTGGCTTCCAGTGACTTATTGACCTGCAATATCTTTGCTTTGTACGAAACAATTGTCTTTGGCATTGGGCTTCCCTCTCCTTTCCTGGTGCCATAGGAATATTATACCATAGGGAACAGGTGTTTGCCTAGTTTTAGAGAGCATTCTAACTCCCGCCTACGCTTTGCTTAGAGGGGGAGAATGCGAACGCAGGAAATATTGTTCAAGTTCATTGATCCACCACGGACAGCGGTTTGGCTCACAATGAACCTCTTCGAGTGAGCTGCTCCCCCTGGGCTTGAGGGCAAAACTGCTTTTCATCATTTTTCATTTTTAACCTCCCTCTCGTATAAGTCTCTCTATATTTAGCAAAGATGCTTTGAATTAGCTAAGGATTTAACTGCGCTCTTCCAAGGGAAAAGTTTGATACGCGTAGAGTACCGTAATCTTCGCGGAAGAGCTTCGCGTGCAGCTGTATGGTTTCGGTATCAAAAGCGTAAAACACAAGCCCGGGAGCGCTTTCCTTTATCAGATTCACCAACGTATGGTTCGGCAGGATAGCTATGGCTTTGGATATGCTTGCTTTGTTCATATGTTCCGCACAGGCAACGGCTTCTTTTTCATCGCTTGGAGCAAAAAGGGTGTAAATGTCGGAACGGACCTGGACATATCCCGTCGCAGGAGCTTTTGGTGTAATTTGGTAGGTAAAGCCGCCGTGGTTTAAGAGAAAGGCAATAATAAACTGGTTGGTAGCCAGGATTGAAGTCGCAACACCCGGTTCCGGCAGCAGGGGCAGCGGGCACTCCAGCTGATCAGCGGCTTTTGGCCCTATGGTGAAAAAATGCTCGCATACCTTGCCGTGTCCGTCAAAGGCTTTGTACCGGTTCAAAAAGCCGTACTTGACGAGCTTCGTTATCCGGTTTTGCCCAAAGGGCAGCTTTGCCATCACCATAAGTTTTAGGAGCTGGGGTTTTGTAACGATGATATGGCGGTAGACAATTTTGGCTACAGTCCTGTCTTGTTGGACAAAAAAGCTGCAGTTGACTTTTTGGGGATCCGTATTTGTGTGTTCCAGTATTTTGGTGTTTCTGAAGTTAGTCCTCAAACAAAGCTCACCACCTCAGGAGAGCCCCTCTAGTTTACGAGGGGCTTATTAATTTTCTCATGGAAGCAAAGATTCTTTTCTTTTTTGTGTCCACCGCCTGGATGAACACCAAGACCTTGCTCCCCTTTTTGGGGCTAAAGTGAGCAGGGTGCATGGTGACCGCCGTTACTCCGGGTTCTAAAGTGACAAAGAAGCCCTTGCCGGATTCAAGCACGCCGGTCACTGTCGCCAGGTGGATGTTGCCCTTCTTGTATTTCAACGGGACGTTGTTCCAGGGATCCCTGAGAAGCGCTTTTGTCGAGATTATGACACGGCCGCTTTCTTTATCGATCTTTAGCACTTTGGCATTGTACGTTTTGCCTTCTTCGAGGACCGCGTCAGGAGGTATGACTCCATGGGTTACTTCCCGTGCAGGAAGAACAGCCGTTATACCGCCGATATCGCACAACACGCCCCAGGGAAGGATCTTGCGTGCGGTAGCCAGGCGGACCTGCCCTTCCTCCAGTTCCTGCCAGGTTTTCGCTGCCATGGTGCGCAGCGCATCGATACGTGAGAGCATTGCCACATTGTCGTTAATCGCGGTGACCTTAAAGACCAGGAGTTTGCCGATGTATGACTGCATGCGCTTGGCAGTCTCGTTCCGTTCCGCGGAAGGGAGAGCCAAATAGGCTTCCGTGGGGTCGGTGTCGTCGTCGATGTCCAGAAGCCCGGAGTGGGTGACAGGAATAACCCCCTTTACTTCTGTCCCAAAGTGGAAAACAAAAGAAGGTATTCTGTATTCTTTTTGCACCAGCATGCCGTCTTCATGGGTTTTGATCCTGACAGGGAACTTTTCAACACCTACAGGATATGCCTGTAGGGTGAGCTTGTTTTGCATCGACGCATAGAGCACCGGCATGTAGTCCTGTTCAAGCGACTCCACCTCTCCGGTAAACCCTTCCGTTTTGGCTTTGATGTCCATAATGTCCTGCATCATGACAAACCATCTCCCTTTTTAGTGTTTAATTTTGTAAATCAATTGTCTGAGATCGTCTGGGATCTCTTCCTCTACTGGCTGTGGTTCGCCGGTTATATCCTCCGGCCGTATTTCCGGCCGCTCCTCTGGCTTTGAAGTCTTTTTTAGTGATTCTGTTTCGCCTGCATCTCTTGACGGCTTCTTTGTCAGGACTATTTGGGGAGGAGAGAGCTGTTCTTGCGGCACGGTGTCTTTTTTCTCAACGCACATGCGGTTTCGCTTCTTGTCCCAATCGCACAAATCAGTTATGCCGATGCCCGGGGCCTGCGGGGTGTTGTTCTGAACGATTTTATATGCTACATGGTATTCGGGCAGCTCCATGAGGTCTGTGTACGTGTACCTTGGATTGTCTTTCTGGGTCTCCCGTGTGGACTGTTTTAACCAGGGCATTTTAAAAGCGACGGATTTTGCGTAGGTGATCGCTTTTTCATGCTTGATGATAGTGCCCATTTCCTGGGAAATGTACTTGGCCTCTTCAGCGTCCATGCCGCCATAGAACACTTTGTTCCTGCAAAGGTTCATGATGGTTTCCCGGAAGGATTTTTGTTCGGCCAGGATCAGCTGGGACGTGGTCTGCAGGGCAATAATGTTCTCGTTTCTGTATGAGCGCCCGTTGGAGAGCATCCGTTCATAGTTGGTGCCGATAAAGAGCGGCACTTCGTCTACGACAGTGGTGTGGCGAGGCCTGGTCGTCTCGTCCCCGGGCCTGCGGAAAACAGCGCCTTGAAGATGCTGGATGACGTAGCTGCCAAAGGCGTCACCCACGCGGCCAAGAGAGTTGGACGCCGAGTTTACCAGCAATACCCCGCCTTGGGCCAGGTGTGTGTCCAGGTTCACGTCGGAGGAGTAATCGAGCCGGCCGGCTTCGTCCACCCTTGGCGCGATAACTTTGTAGAGCAACTCGTTTCCGGCAAGGTCGTCAAACTGAAGGCGCAGCCCAAGGACAAACTGGAACATTTTTTCTTTTAGGCTGCCAAAAACCTCTGCCTTGAAATAATCAACCACGCCTTTTCGCGCGGAGATCTGCAAGCGGTTTTCGTCGTACTCTCTTTTGGCAATGGTCATGGCGTCTGTGTCACCCGCCGCTTTGAGTTTGCGGATGTTGCTTAAGAGGCGCTCGTTGTCTACTTCCAGGCCGCGGATTATTGTTTCGAGCTTGCCCACCTCTTCTTTCAGGGTCTCCGGGACGCGGAGCGCCATGGACACATCCGGAAGAGACAATCTGTTGCCTTTGGTGTATTTTAAAAGCAGGATAGTGTTTCGTGCGGCAATCTCCTGGGCCAGGGCAAAAAACGCCTCCTGTTTCCCGCCAATGGAGCGGAGCACGGTTCGTGTAGCTTCCGCGACAAGCATGGGGCCTCCCTCCAGCGGATTGAATCGCGCTGTATCGTCCCTGAGCGGATTGATGTAGACAAAAGGAATCTTCAGATCCTCGCACATCTCTGCAGCCTTATCTGTCAGGTCGCCTTTTGGTTCAAGTACTGTCAGGCCGCGAGGGACGCCTTTTGCCATGCTCTTTTTGATGTTGTTTAACTCCTGCCAGATAATCGGTGCCAGCATTCGGCTGGATTTGCCCGTACCGATTGGACCGCCGATTATTGTGTTCAAATAACGGTCTGTGCCGGGTATGATTACGGGCTTGCCGGCCGGTGTGCGGCAAATCACCAGGTCTTCTTCCCCGGGCACGGTCATGAAAGGGAGTTCTTTTAGTCGCTGGGAAAGAGGCTTTTCTTCCAGGGCGGTGTTTGCTGCGCGAATCAGGATAAACGTTGCGGGAACCGCGGGCAGCATTACAATAGTCCAGTAAGCGTGGACGATGGAGGAGCCGTGGACAAACGAGTAGATGATCAAATCCGGTATTTCGTTGACGTACCAGCGGGTAGCCAGTATCACATAACGGGTTGACAATAAAAGCAATATGGATATGGCGTTTAGTTTACTTGTCCCCGCGGCAAAAGATAACTTTTTGACGGTTATCGCGAGCAGAATGCAGCTTACCGCAAACAGGGCGAAAACCAGATAGGGCGGCGCCGGGCTTAAGATATAGCGCGTTTGGACAATAAAAACCACCCACGCTATAATGTGGTTAATTAAACCGGCGAGGGCCAGGGCCATCGTAGTACCTCCTTTCCGAGTAGGCTTTGTTTACTTCTTCAAGTTCTTTCGGGGTTAAGAAATACCGAAGGCATTTTCCGCCGTGTTTTTTACTTACTCTTAGGACGTCTACCTTTTTTCTCCGGTGATGATCCGGAGGGAGAGGGCTTCTCATTGTATCTCCTCTGTCATGACCAAGCCGTTTTTTGTATAGGCCTGGTACAACGTCCCGTCAGGCAGGCAGACGTTCATGGTTCTGTTTTCAAGGGGAAGGTCATGGATGCTGTCTTTGTCTCTAATCAAGACAAAATAAAAAAGCCCCTCGAAGTTTTTTATCCTTCTTAGGGTTGATATGCAGCCGGTAACGGTCTCAGCCATTAAGACGATCCCCTCTTTGACTTCAGCCTCGACGTAGTGGTTTTTTGTGAGCGGGGGTTTGATGCGAGGGTCAAGCTTTTTTATGTTGTTGATCAAGTTTTGCAGGTAGTACTGCGGGTTTAAGGCCAAAAGCGGAATGGCCCGGGCCATTTCTTCCTCGCGGACCAGGTTTACCTGGCCGGATATATGTTTTTCCCGTATGATGTCGCGTGTGCTCTCTTTTGTATACAACACAACGCTGCGGGGAAAATTCTTTGACGCGTCCAAAATGGTGGTCGCGGTACGGGGGCGAAACGGCTCCCGCGCGCGGAATATATGAAGGTCTTTTACCACCCCGTAAAGCGGGACATAGGTGGCGAGGCCAAGCTGTTTTTTGGATTCCGAGGTGAATTTCCATTCGTCGGGGGTAATTTTGCCGCTTGAGACGAGGTCACTTTTGATACCGTTTAGGGCTAGGTAAAAATCGATCTCGTGCCTGCGGGGAAGGAGCTTGGCCGGCTGCAGGCCGCGCTGCACCAAGCCCTTTTCCGCCATCTGGTCAATTCCTTTTCGGGCCAGGTGATAAATATTGCCGACTTTTCGTCTCCCTCGTTTAGTGGTTTCAATATAAGCCTGTGAATCTATATATCCGGATGAACGAAGTCGGCTCAACCTCCTGTAACCAAATGTGCTGTTATCGAAGTGCGTTTGCAAAATTTGTTTGCCGGTCATGATTTTAGCTTTTAGCAGGTGTTCCAGGATCTCTGCATCGCGTTCAGTAATTTGCACATTTTTTTTCATGACATGCCTCCCGTAATTATGGGTAAATGAATCGCGCCGACTTCTTGGCGCATAGTGAGAGCGTTTGCAATTGTGTCGTGCGTACCGAATCGCCGGGCTTTAGTTATCAGTGCAATACTCCAAGTGTCGTGGTTCCATGCACCAACTCTATGATTGTCGTTATGAACACGTTTGCTGCTTCGCTCTTGTCAGTATGAAAAACTTCTACTTCCTGACCTTCTATCCTAATCATTCCGTTATTCAGCTCTTCAATCTTACCGTAAAATTTATTGCCCCCGTAGCAGAAATAAAGCTTTCCTCCGTCTAATGTGCAATAAACATTTTTGTCGTTCACAGTTTTTCTCCTCTCCTCCTTTTTGGTACATATTATGGCTTTCCCGCTTCTTTTCTGTCCGCCGCACCTTGTCCACCGCACGCTACCCTGGCCCTCCTACGCTGGTTAGCCATGCATGCATAGTTTCAGGAGTAATAAGGGTTAGCGGGTGTTAGTGAGGGTCTAATCTATATAAGGGGGTCTAATCCGACTGGGTCACATAGTTTAGACTCCCCTATGTTTAGACCCCCCTCTTGGCATATTTGCTGCTTCAGCAGATCCCGGATAACGGGGCTGATAGCGCTCGCTTCCCCGACGTAAATGTCCGTGCCGGGTATATCGCTTTTGGTTCCGGCCAGTATCACTATAATGTTTTCCCTTGAATCATCACTGATAAAACCGCAATGTACCAATGCGTCTAATATGAACTTTGAGTTAAAGTTTGGAGGGTCAAAGCGCTTTTGTTTTCTGCGATACCTTAAAATGACCACGGCATTGTCCAGGGGGGTTACGTTGTGCCCTGCTGTAGCTTCAATTATTATTGAATACCAGGTGTCGCGGACTTTTTGGTACGTAGTAGCATGCCGATGCGCTTTTTGTTGCGAAGGATGTACGCTAATTTTGGGCGGATAAATGTTTGCGTTTATCTGATAATAACCGTCGTGCTTTATAAGATGCGCTTTTGCTTTCATCGTTTCAATATGATTTGGCGATTCAGTCATCTTCACAAGCTCTACCAAGTCGTACTGCGCGAGAACCAGCTTTCGAGACAACTCCTCAAGCCCTTCGGCTATTTTTTCATATTTCTCAGGGTTCACCGGCGCTTGTTTTAAGTTTGGCAACTCTTTTGTAATAAGCCTGGTCTTATAAAACCTTGAAGGGTCATCAAACATGGCTCTTCTCCTATCTTGTCGTAATGAAATAGATAGCGGCCAAAACGGTCAGGCCAAACACTACGAAACCCGGTGTGATCACCAGTCTGGGACGATTTGCTTCGGCGCTTTGGAGCCGCCTTTTTAGCGCCTTCAGCTCTTTTTCATACAACTCTTTTTCTGAAACGGAGCTCCTCATTATCTTAATTAAAGAACTTTGCTCATCCATTTGTTTTAAGAGTTTATTTTTCTCTTCGGCATGAGCGGTTGTCATCCTGTTTAGAATTTTCTCGAGCTGTTGCTCTTTTTTTTCCATTTCTTTTGCTTTTTTAGCGAGTTCATTTGCCCTGTAGTGTTGCACAAGCAATTCCCCTGCTGCTGTTGGCGTCGGTGCATGAATGTCTGCAACTTCATCGGCCAGCGTGATATCCTGGGCGTGTCCAACTGCAACCAGCACGGGCTTTTTGGCGCCGTTTATCGCTGCCAGGACAGGAAGCTGATTAAACACTTCAAGCCTTGAGCCTCCCCCTCTTGACACGACGAGCAGGTCGTTATCGCGCCTGTCTGCTTTAATAATCGAATTCGCTACGTCTTCGGGAGAAAACAGGTTGGTCGGGTAAAGCTCCATTTTAAAGAACGGAAACGGCTTTACTATATGCTCGATGTCCCTGTAGGCAACGCCGTCCACCGAGCTTATAACGCAAATCTTTAGCTCTTCCTTGCCGGCGATTTCGGGCATTGCTTTCTTGTTTTCAAGGAACCCTCTATCCCGGAGTTGCTGCCGGAACGCCTCCATTTCCGTTATTTCGCCCTTATTGATTTCAAAGAGCTGGTTTACAAAAATCACTGTTTCGTGGTCGGCATTGTTCTTTTTTGGGCGCATCTCAACTGTCCCGGTTGCCTGAATTGTCAGCCCTTGCTTCAGCTCAAAGTCGACTTTGTGGCTGGGAGGAAGAAGACAGGTCAAGCTGACCTCCGGCGATTGAGGGTCTTTGAGCGCCAGATATGTACCTGAGGGATAGGAGTTCACACGCTCAAGAATACCTTCTATCGTGATCATTTTGTAGAGTTCTTCGATTTGGTAAAACAGGGGCTTGAGATTGCGCGTGTTTGCCATATATCGCGAAAGATATGGCCGAATATGAAAACGAAGTCTTCTTTAACTTCAATTAGGTTGCTTACCCCTGCTACTTCTGACACTACTGTAAACCTGTACCGGTCGTCGAATGTAATTTTAGGCTCCAGCGTTCCCATGTAGTTTCGAATGGTGTTGTCGTAGCTGCTCGGATAGGCGTCAGGGAAGAATTTATCTATCAGGTGTGTCCTTGCCCTGTATGTGCCGCTTTCCCCTGTGTAGGTGTGTTCAGGCAGCTCCCACTTAATCTGGTGAGCACCGGGGTTTCCGGAAGTGCTTTGCAGGTCGCTTTCTTCTCCATGCGGATAGCCAATCTTCCCCATCACATAATTCACGTTGTCGTTTGGACTTATTGACTTGATGAAGTTTGCGTATGGGAATGCTGCAAATACCCTCCCCGGTCCATCGGGAGTTACATTAAGCCTCATCGAATCGCCCCTGTGATTCGAGGGTGCCCTGCTGTCAAAATCGGTTGTGTAGTTCGTGGCGACGACCGGCTCAAACCCTGTCCCCGCCCTGACTGTTCTGTGTGCCTGGGCACCAAATAGAGGCATTATCTCCCACGCCCCCCTTCCCTTATCAGGGGTGCTTTGCCAGGAATCAACCGTTAGTGATACGTTAAGCTGTTCCAAATAGTTCTCTGTCCTTGAGGTCCAAGTATAGGTGTTGTAGTTAACCTCGGGCATTATACTGTTGACATAGTTCCTGCTGGTTACCGATGTGCTGTAGTGGTAGGTAACCGGTAGGGATGCCTGTGTCCTGTTTGTGAGGCTTGAAACCGAGGATTTCGTGTATGGAGCTATGGCAGAGTACGTTTGTGTGCGACTGTGGGAGAGAGTCTTTTTCTTTTCGTTTGAGTCATCCGAAATCTTTGCCGCAGCTGCGCTAACCTGCAGAATTACGTTCTGAGTTTTCGGCGTGAATTCAAATGCCCTCAGGACGCTCTTTGCAGTCCCTGTCGACCCACCTGGCAGGAAGATAGTCTCCTGCTTCACCACGCTGTTATTAAGCGTGTACGTCAATGTCACGTTTTCCTCGCCAACATCCCGAAGGTTGGTTACTCTCACAAAAGCAATCTGCTTGTTGTTAAGATGCACGTTGCCGGAAAGCATGGTGATTGGCTCAACCCTTACCTCCCTTGGGAGAAATACAGTTGCGCTGTCTGTAGCAGTTGCCTGAGTGGTCGTCCCGTTACTATTTTGACCGGGCGCCGCTACAGTCAGGGTAAAAGTGTTTATCGTGCTGCTGCTTATTCCCGTTGTGCGCCACGTAAAAGAATACCTGTCGGGAGCCCAAGAGCCGGATGACGGAGTTAAGGTAGTAGTATTTCCTATGCTCGAAGCAATTGTAAAGTTCCCATCGACTGAGTTGTGGACGGGTATCGGAGCACCGCTATTTGACCATGCAGTATACCCTGCCCAATACCAGGGACCATATATCGGTTTCCCGTCCTCGTCTTCACCCAGATAGTCCCGGTCGTACAGATCACCCCTTATTTGCTTCTGCCAGTAATCGATCTTTAAGACGTGGATCTGAAACAACCCGTTTACAGTGTCACCCCTGATGATTTCCGGAGAATCAATATTTGCACATATGCTTACATCCCGAATCTCGTAGTTCCAGCTCACAAGTACATATTGCTCGTATTCACTGGAGCTTGCAGGCGGTAATTCGTTTACAACAATATCCGGCAATGGGCCGCCCTTGCAGTGTCCGCTTCCAACCGAAATCACACCTGCAGGCGGTGATGGCTCTTGGTCAGGTTGCAGTGCCAGCATATCCAGTGCTACATACCACTGTAAGTCGTCAGTCCAAGGTCTGACGCTACCACAGGGTTGCCGCTGCCATCTTTCACAATCGCCGGCAGGTTGTATGGGTTGTTCCCGGAGTGCGTGAAGTGCCGAATGTATCCGAAGCCCGCGGTGTAGTAAGTCGGCGGTTGAGTTATGTGGACGTAATTTTGCCAGTCATATTGCTCCATCTCGGACTCAATGTAATGATAATTGTCGTACCGGCCAAGCCCGAGTTCAAAGGCTTTCATAATGCTGGATTTAAGGTGTTCGAAGCCGTCAAAGGGGCGCTTATCTTCGTTTGTCAGGTGCGAGTTGTTGAGAGCATTGGGGTGGTTGACAAGCGCCTTGACCTGTGGTGCAGCTTGAATGCCGTTCATCTCCCAGGGAAGGTTAATCCAGTTCATTTCGTGGATTATTCTTTGAGCCGTGGCGAGGCTATCGGGCGGAAATATGCGGCCGCTCAGGTAGAGCCTGCCGAGCATATCGTACCCCAGATACTCGGGAACCCAGCCAGGTATATATACGGGAGAAGATGAAGGGCCGGGCGGAGCGTTGGGGTTTTTGTACCGGTTTCCGGGCACATTTGTATGGTTGCCGTAAACCATAAGCCCCCTTCTTGCGAGCTCAAGGTTCAGCGGGCGGCCCTGAACATTGGTCATGCTAAAATAGGCGGGAAACCCAAACTCTTCGCTGATCTCCTGGTTGACAGCTTCCTGTAGGGCTTGAGCATTTAAAATCCCGTCCTCTACAAAATCCATCTCTATAGCAGCGTTTTCCGGATACAGATAATGAACAGCGATAGCCCCCCGGGGTGTGAGGGCTATCGCCAGCATTACTAATATAAAAATTAACCTTTTGATTTTTGCTCACCCCGCTTTTGTGTTTTAATAAGTAAAATTGAAAATGTGAATGTTGATTTGCCAGCTATAATCCGCGCTGCCTACTTCAATGGTTTTGCCGTCTGATTTAAACGCTTTGCCGGGAAGCGCAGGCACCCAGTCGGTTTTTTGGCTGATGTAGCTGATAACCTCTTCGACTACGCTTGCGCTGAACTTACTGCCAAGGATCATCCTTACGTCTTCATACTGGGCGTTTAGGTTTTTATGGGTATAAACTTGAATCTCTAAATCTTTTTCGGGCCTATGTGGTTCGTGCGTTATCTTTAGATCGGTTACAGCAGGCGTGGTATACCCGTTCACAATCGTCGTTTCCTTCTGGCTGTTGATGCTCCTTATCGCATCAGCGACCGCATCGCTAACCGCTACCGGGCCGCCGAGGATGGTGACCTGGGTTATGCCGTTGTTGATAATATAGTCCTTTACTTCGCTTGGCAGGGTGTTTCCCACAAGCATGAAGCCGGTGTTGTGCTTTGAGGCGAGAACCGCGCCGGCTATCGTGTCGGCGAAGTTGTTGCCTGTACCGATAAAGATATGTTTGGCCTGGAAGTTGAAATGGTTGGCAACCGCTATGGCGTTTGAATAGTGAGTACTTGCGCTAACCCTTGTCGGAGAAGGCAGCCTGCCGAGAACATAGTTGTTGACGACATCCGCAGTTCCTACTAAGGATGTGCTGCTTGCACTCTGAAGGGCTGTTTCTGTCTCCACCGGCAGAGATGTTGTCCTTGTCAGCAAAACAGGTTGGCCTAACCTGGCAGCGTATGGTGCGGCAACAAGGGCATCCCTGTAATCATGGCCAAACGCGACAACCGCCTTGTTATAGGTCGGCAGTTTCTTTGCGATTTCTGCTGCCGTAGCGTACCGGTCTTCCCCGTATATACGTTCTACCTGCAGGCCCATATTCTTCAGCTCTTGCTCGACCTACGGCGCTACCGCCACCGGTCCGCCAAGAATAACCACTTTGCTTGCATTAAGCCGGATGATTTCGCCTTTTGCCGCCTGATTTAAGGAGTTCGTATTTGTAAGTAAGATAGGAGCGTTATGATGGTATGCCAGTGGCGCTCCCGCGAGTGCGTCGGCATAATTTTCGCCGGTAGCCAGGTACACGGTACTTGAAGATGTCCAGCCTGATTTACTGATTTCAACTGCCGTCTCATATCGTGTGTCTCCCCAGATCCGGTTAACTGTAATGCCGGACGCAAATGTAACTGCAGGGAGTATCAGCAAAACCATCAATACTACAGCCGCCATAATCTTCTTCATGATTTCCCCTCCACTGCCTAAATTCACCTGTATTAAATAGTTTCGTCCTCCTCCTCTTCAACTCCTTTTTCCAGACGGGCAAAATAGTCATTGATTGTCGGATCGGGTTCGTAGTTCTCGCAGGATCGTAAACCAGACCTTGTGTTCTTCCTGATATTGAATAAGGACCCGCTCCTGCTCATGGGTTACAGCAACTTTTACAACGGCGGGTACTTTGCCGCGCTTCTCTTCTATGCTCGCATCTCCGGCCTCGGCATTTACCACCCCGACAACCCTCAGGTTATCGAATATAACCTGCACCTCCGACGGCCTAATAACCTCCTGCCATTGGCCCTTTAGTGGCTCTTTGTAAGCAAGCGCCCTGATTTTGCTCCCGGGATAAATAGACGCGCCGGCAGAGCGCAGGAGGTCTGTGGAAATGCCCAAAACGGTTTCGTTTGGCGCAAGGGCTAACACGTGTGAATTGGCAAGAGCTTCCTGCGTATAGACTTTCTCTTGGGTTATGACCTCCCCCGCGTGCAACCCAAGTTCGCCTGTAAAGTACACATCTTTGGTGAAAATCTCAATGCCCCAAGCAGCGTTTGCCGGAGCATACCCTTTTGGCACCTGGGCCATCTTTAACATGCCGGAGGTAATTTCGGTTCGCGGCGGTATTGCTTCGGCAGTCGCCACTACCCTGACCAGTTCAATGTTTTGACTGATGTAAAACTTCGTTGCAATAACAAAGCTTGCAAAAATAAAAAGCGTGATCAATACAGCGGTTAGCTTTTTTCTCATACTGCCTCCTTACGACCACTGCCAATACAAATGGTCGAAATTATTTATTTTAGCCTGTGACTGATCCGGCAGCAATCTGCCAAGCAGGACGGTATCAATTCTGGCTGAGATTTCCGCCCGCACAACAGGGTAACCGTCGTGCCACTCTACATATAGATGGGTAACATCAACGCCGTGCCGGAAGAAGTTATCGTTTTTCAGGTTTTCGTCAAGCTGCAGCTCCGCCCTCAGGACTTCATAGAACTTCTCTCTGGCCGTATTTCTTACGGTATCCATATCGGCATATGCGAGTGCCATGTTGTCCATGTTGACAAGAAGAGCGCCGTCTACTGAGTTCTCCAGGGCTTCCCTCATCTTGATTTGTATGCCGTAGGCTATCAGCAGGTCGCTCAACAGGACGACCAGTACAACCATTAATAAGATCAGGAATTTCTTGATGACGGTCATTGCCATTAGGGGCCACCTCCGAATGTTGGACGGATGAACCTGCGCGAGATGCCTGTTTTTCTCACGCCCCAATTCATCGTAAGCTGTTCACTGCTCATCCCAAGAGGCTTGAAGCTTTTAAGTTCGTATCTCGCCTGCACATGTAGATGAATGGGCTCTCCCCGCAGGACCGTTTCCGTGGAAGCGTCCACAATCCGCGCGGAGTCGCGTGTGATGTTTTGCTGTTCCAGCTCGGCAAAAAATATGTCTTCGATCTCGTTTGTGAGCCGACCTTCTTCTTTCATCATTTCGAGCGCTTTTTGCGCCGTGTTGTTTAAAACAATAAATCTGTTTGCCATCAGAAAAATATCAACTCCGGCCACCATCAGCATGATAACGAGCCAAGACATCAACACCAAAGCCGTCATGTCAACAGCACCTCTATCACACTTTAACCGCTTCACCGTTTTCCTGATCAAACATCCACGCCCCCTTTGCAAAAACTTTTTGCCCGGTTCTTATCTTAATATTGTTTGGCACCGGAATCTCCAGTACCATGCTCGCACCTCTTTCAACAGGCCCAAATCTCCACGGCCTCATATTGTAAACAGAACGAATAACCGTCCCTTCGTTGTCTATGTAATAGATATCAAGCGGCACCCTGCAAAAAAAAGTATGAATACAATTACAGGGCTTTAAGGCAAGTGCGTAGTCAGGCTTCTTGAACATAGCACCTATAAATCTTCTTGAAAACGTGTCTGCCGTTTTCACTTTCACTGACATCACCTTTTAAAATTGGGATAACTCTGCAGGGGTTGCCCCCTGCAGAGCAAAGCTTTTCTACCAGGTCTGTCCACCGCGGAAATTGGTGAATGTCTCATTGACAATGTCTATGAGCTGTTCCCTGAAAATCACAAGCAGCGCAAAAATAATAGTGCCGACTCCCAGCACCAGGAACACCTGGCTTGTAAGGCTGGCTTCCCCGCATTCATCCCTAAGTAAGTTCAACAAGGTCTTTCTTGGCATCTTCTTCTCTCCTTTGTTTGTTTTTTTACATACTCATTAAATTCCCAAACTGCACAATCGCCCCGATAATGGGAATCGCTATACAGTTTAGGTACAGCCAGATGTGCAGCAGGCTTAGTTTTGAAGGAATAGATTTTGTATATCTCCTCAAAGCCATTACGCGGAGTTCCCGCATGATTTTTGACTGGTTCCTGTAAATCTCTTCCGCCTGTTTGGCTTTAGCGTCCATGCCGATTTCCAAAGCACTTACAAAATCTCTCACCTCCTGGATTCCGGTACGCTCCGCAAAATCCCACAGGGCGTCTTTTTTATTTTCAACCAGCTCCACGTCTGCCTGCAGTTTTTCAAGCAGCGGCCTAAGCGCCTGCCCTGAATGTTCGGCGGCTTTTTTAATGGCGGAGTAGAGGTTTCTCCCTGCCCGCAAAGACAGCACCAGCATATCCAGAAAATCCGGAAGTTCCATGATGATTAGCTCTTTCTTTTCCTGAATCTTCTTGTCAAGTTCCCCGGCCGGCAGGGCGGCACCAAGCAGCCCGAGCAATAGGCCGGGCAAAAGGACTACCGGACTGCGTAAAATGAAAACCCAAACCAGGCTCAGCACAAATATCCCCAGGCCTGTGGTCAACTGCTTGACCATGAACTCTTCAGGGGTTCTGTTCATGCCGGCCATCACCAGTTTTTCCTCAAGCTCCATCCTTGTGAGGCGATTCAACTTTACTCCCCTGACAATGGCCCGCGCGATTGGCTGAAGGAGCTTTTCATGCAGCGGCTTGAATTTTTCATCCAGTTCCTTTTCGCTCAGGTTAATGTTCTCGATCCTGCGGACGAGCACCATCGGGGCTTTGCCGGGAATTTTGAGCTTGTATGACACGAAGGAAAAGGTAAAAGCCGCAAGCATAAACCCATAGAACAGAATAATTAAATCGAACATTACCCCACCTCCTCAAGCGAGGTGTCCGTCAGCTTGTCCGAAATCTGGTAGACTGTCAGCGTAGCGGCCAGGATGTAAAAAATAAAGACCCTGCCAAAGAGTGTCTGTGTGTAGGCCGCAAAGGCGGAAGGCTGCATTACGCTCAAGAACCCGAGCATGACAAACTGCAAAAACATCAGCTGGATTGTCGCGCCTTTCTCTTTTGAGATCTCGGTTTCAAACTCTTCCATGACCAGCATATCCTGGTCGATAATTGCGGCGCAGGTTTTTATCAGCTCGTGGGTTTTGCCTCCTTCTTCTTCCGCCATTAAGGCGGCCTTGACAAAGAAATCAAGGTATTTAATATTTACCCGCTTTTTCATCAAGTTTAGGGCTTCCCGCACGGGGGTTCCGGTCTCCACATCCGAAAGGAACAGCTCGAACTCTTTCTTGATGGGGTTTTGCATGCTGCCCAGGGCATGCTGAATAGCCGACACAATGTTTGGCTTGAATGTATGGGCGGACGAGATAGCCTGCAGCGCCGGTTTTAGAAGCTTGATTTTAAGCTTGTATTCTTTCTTCTTATGGATTTTGACAACGTGTCGGGGCAGCATGTACGCAACTAGCCCCCCGCCTACGGCAATCAGTGCGTTTTTGAGCGCTATTCCCACTATGAGGGCAAACAAAAAAGCCCCCCCTGAAATGAGGAGGTACTCCTTAAGCGACAGGCTCCAGCCTGACTTTTTGGCTTCGCCCTGCAGGTCCTCGTCCCACCCGAGATTCCGGATTTTTATGGTTCTTTCACGGAGCCTTTCTTCCCTTTCCAGCCGCCTTTTTTCAGACTCTTTGGCCGTATAAGCGAGGTTGATATACAAAAGGACGGCGCTTGCCGCAACACCTAAACCGACAATTAGGCTAAAAAGTGTCAGATCTAACATTTCGCACCACCTTTTGCCACGGGACTGGGTCAACCTGGTTCTCAGTGAATTTGGCAACGAGACGCTTGGATATTGGTTGGACTTGGTCAAACTTCCCGATTACCTTGCTGTTTTCTGTGCCGTTTGAATTAAACTTGAACAACTCCCTGAATACCGGCCTGTCAGTGTAATCTTCGATTTCCAGGACCTGTTCGATTTTTCGGGAACCGTCTTTAAGCCTGCGCTGATAGACGATGACATGGATGGCCGAAGCGACAAGCCTCCCGATAATGTCTGTTTCATAGTCCAAGCCGCTCATTTTGACCATTGTTATCAGGCGCTCAAACGATTCCGCGGCGCTGTTGGCATGAATTGTTGTCATAGACCCATCGTGTCCGGTGTTCATGGCCTGAAGCATTTCAATGGCCTCCTCCCCCCTGACCTCTCCCACGATAATCCTGTCGGGACGCATCCTAAGTGCGTTAATAATGAGCTTGGCGATAGGGTAGCTTGTTTCGTCGTCGTCGGACTTCCTGGTCTCAAGGGGCATAAAATGCTTCTCGGGATACAAGAGGTGCAGGTTCATCTCCGCTGCGTCCTCAATCGTCAGCGTCCTTTCGCGGTTTGGAATGTGTCCGGCCAGCACCTTCAGTGTGGTCGTTTTCCCGGAGCCCGTACCGCCCACAATCAGGATGTTCAGCTTTACTTTGATAGCATCACGGAAAAAGTCGTACATGTCTTTGGACATCATTTCGCCGGCCAGCAGCTCCTCTTCGGTAAAAGCCCTGGAAGGAAATTTCCGGATTGAAATGTTGCTTCCTTTGATGGCAAGGCCGCCGCTTGCCTGTCCGAGCATGGCGTTTACCCTGGATGTGCCGATGCGGGCGTCAACTACCGGGTGGGTAACGTTCAGCGTTTTGCCGAGCGGGTTAATGATTTTCATTATGATGCTCCGCAGGTGCTCCTCGTCTCTGAACCTGATATTGGTTTTAACTAAAACGCCTTTTTTCTCAACGTAGGTTTCGCTGTATGAGTTCACCAGAATGTCGTTGATATCAGGGTCTTTGATTAACGGCTGCAGCGGACCAAGCCCGGTGAGCTCCGTCCTGATATCTTCGATTAGCTCCTGTTGGGAACGGTCGGGAACAGTTACGGTTTTGCTTAAAATATAGTCTTCTATGATCCGGTTGATTTTGACCGTTGTTGTCGGATCAAGGATTGAGTTTTGAAACAGTGCCAGATGCTCGTTCTTTAAATGAGCCTTTATTTTTTCAAGTACGTCTTTCACTTCTTTGGAGAGCGTGATGCTTTCCTCTTCCAACGTGACCCTGTATTCATCGGGACTCTCCCTGAGCGCAAAATGCTTCGAGAGGTCTATTTCAAGGCGATCCATTATACCACCCCCTCAGCAGGCAGTTCTTTCTCTTTATTTGATTTGGCCCGTTTTGGTAAGGAGAATCTGCGCCTGGATTTTGCTTCAAGGCTCCCCAGCTTATACCCGGTTGCTTCCAGTACCATCTGAGCAATTGTGCGTCCGGCCGCCCCGTTATTGGTTTCTCCGCTGTACCAGGCCATGTTTAACAGTTCCTTTTTAATGTCGGGAATGACATAGTCTATTTCCCGGCCGAGCGCCGCTTCCATGTCCGATACGCGTATATGGTCCAGTTCGTAGTAAGGGAAGGCTACAAGCCGGATATTTTTTAGCGGGATCTGCAGCTGTTCAATCACACTCAGATTCTGCTTCAGCCATGAAAGGTGTGCCGGATGCTGGTCTGTTACACAATAGATGCAGTTGGATACCTTCATGGCACTAAAATTCAGGGACACCCTCAGATTCCCCGCCAGCACAAAAACTACGCAATCAAAACCATGGCGGAAGATGAGCTGGTTGACTATTTCCCCCGGCCCGTTATTTAAGGTTTCAAGTTTGATTTGGTTAAAGACCGGGATGTGCGGCATGGCGTTGTCTTTCCCGCCGAGAACGAAAAGAGATTGCGGCATTTTTTTATACTTGCCAGCCAGGGCGGATTCGTACCCGGGCACGCTGCTGAGCGCCTCTTTGGGGGTAATGAGGATGTTTGAAATATCTTCCCCGTCCTCGATTCTTTGCAGTGCTGTCTCAGTCGTCCTTTGCCGGCTTCTTACACCTGTGCTAAAGCCAATACGCGGGATACCTGTACTGTGGAGCTCAACCAGGGCAACCTTAGCCTCTTTTGCAGCGAGCTTTACGGCATAGTATTGCGCTAAAAGAGACGAATCGCCGTCTGACGACCCAAATGAGATAAATGATACTACCGCAGGCCTTACTTTTTCAATAACGTGCTTAACCTTGGGCTTCTTATTTGAGTCAGTGCCTTTTTTCTTAAACTTTTCCATCATGGCGAAAATATCGACGGACTTAAGCTCTAACTCCTGCGCTTTTTCCTTTTTGATAAAAGGCTTTGCAGCAGGCATGTTTTCCGGGAGAAACTCCTGAACATGGGCGATAGTCCGCTTCGGCTCCATTATCATCTGCTTTATGGACTCTGTGGTAAGTGTTGTTTCAGTCCGGAAGTCATACATCCCCATGATCACCAATTCAGAAAGGAAATGACGGTTTTCCGGCAATGCCCTGTCTTCGTCGCACAAAAGGATGAACTTGGCGTTTGGCCGCATTAGCCGCAGATTTTTGACTCTCCGCAGCAGAGCCTTGTCCCTTGGGAGTTTCTTCCCATCTTCGTCCGTAGTGGAAATTTGAGCAAACTCGCTCGCAAAAATCACATCAATCTCAACCGGTTCGTTGTGCATGTTCCACTGAAATGCAGTGTCAAAACTGTAATCCCACTGGGCGACTTCCACGCTTGTCAGTGCTTTAACAGCCTGAACCACAGGTTCATCGCCGGCGTCTAAAATAAGGTGCAGCCTTAGCTTTTCAGTCATCACGCGAGCACTCCTTTATCATTTGCTTGTTAATGTTTATTGGTGATTAAAAGACATAGAAACAAGAGGTGCTACTTATGCACCTCTTACGCATTTTAAGATAATGTGACATTGTTAAGCTGGCCGGAAATAGGGTATAATGGAGTAGTATCAGAAAGTCCCTTCGTTAAATATTAAAGGTAACCAAGGATAATTTGCAAAAAATTACAATATTAACATCATATGGCAATACGCTCTTTGGTAAGCTCAATAATGGCAGGCTAAAGCAAGCCCTCCTTCCTTTAAAGCACGAGGCTACGCATGGATATAATAATAGGGTGGAACGGCACTTTTCGGCGCCGGCAACTGGCTTAAGCGCAG
>JAGXRN010000002.1 GCA_018335875.1 Dethiobacter sp. | reverse complement strand
GCATATCACCCAAAACTGGCGCGGGCGACCTCTTGTAAGCCATGAAACCATTGTTAACCTCATTGCCAACACCACTACGAAAGCCGGCTTGACCATTCAATGTCAACTGGACACACAGGAATACCCAAAAGGGATCAAGGTGTCCGATAAAGAGTTGGCGGCGGTTCATATAGAGCGTTCTGAATTTCATGGTGAGTGGAATTATGCCATTCTACCGAAAAATTGATTTTAGTTTAATATTTCACAGATCCTAAGGAGGAGTCATCTCGCCACTTCTTTCCAACATCTACCTGAATGAGGTAGACAAGATGCTGGAGAAAGCCAAAGAAGTGACCAAGCAAGGCTCTTATACCCAACTCGAATACGTCCGCCCCAGAGTCAATTATCAAAGAGCAGGCTTAGGCTGAGTAGTTGCAATATTTTTAAGAATCAAACTTCATTGTGAAATATTGCACAATCATAGACGCTGTTATATACTTGATTAAGAGATGTACTTTTGAACCGTTAACACAGTTCATGTGAAAAAAATACCTAACAGATATATTTGGTATTTGATAGTTCCGGCAAATGTTCACTCTCTTTTGATAGCTGCTGTGAAAGGAGATATAGAAATGAATTTGGCAGAGATTCAAAGAATTCTGGAGGCGCAAGTGATCTGGGGAGAGGGACTGGAAATGCGGGAAATATTCACTTGCTTTGGTTGTGATTTAATGAGTGACTACCTGGCTTACGCCAAAGCGAAAGGTTTGATGCTAACAGGGTTATGTAATTCCCATGTGATTAGAACGGCTGAGATGCTAGATGTTCAGGCGATTGTCTTTGTGCGGGGTAAACAGCCGACCCAAGAGATGGTTGATATGGCGAGACAAAGAAGGATTCCTCTCTTAAGTACAAATAAATTAATGTTTGATAGTTGTGGTCTGCTGTTTGCAGCAGGCTTGCAGGGGGGGTAAAGATGCACCAACAACCCGGCTCTGACGGCGTTGCATTCGAAATTCCTGTTAAAAGCATGGACTTCAAGGCTGCCGGCGAAGGTGCAAGTCGGATCAAACAGACTCTGAAAAAAATTGGTTTTGCTCCCGAGGTCGTTAGGATGGCTGCTATTGCTGCCTATGAGGCCGAGATGAATATTGTAATACATACCCATGGCGGAGTTTTGGAAGCCCGGTTTTACCCGGAAAAGGTGGAGTTGCTGGCTAGAGACAAGGGACCAGGAATTTCTGACGTTTCTCTGGCAATGAAAGAAGGCTTTTCCACCGCACCAAAAAAAATAATGGAAATGGGATTTGGCGCCGGAATGGGTTTGCCGAATATTAAGAAATGTGTCGATTTCCTAGCTATTGAAACGGAAATCGGGAAGGGCACTCTGGTTAAAATGGTTATCTTTAACAGAAGTGAAGGTAAGGAATAAAGGCCGGAAGGGGGATTGGTTGTGGACCGCTATTTCCATTCGGTTACTTTGGACAGCGAAAAATGCAGGGGGTGCACAAATTGTATCAAACAATGCCCTACTGAAGCCATCAGGGTGCGGGATGGTAAGGCTCGGATTATTGAAGAGCGCTGTATAGATTGCGGCGAGTGCATCCGTATTTGTCCCAATCACGCCAAAATTGTGGTCACTGACGGTCTAGAAAAACTGCAGGAGTTTAAATATACCGTTGCTATGCCGGCCCCCTCTTTATTTGGCCAATTTAAACCTGAGATAGAGCCTGCGATGATTTTGGGAGCGCTGCTTCGAATTGGCTTTAGCAGGGTTTTTGAGGTTGCGGTAGGTGCCGAATTAATCACCCAGGCTATCTGTAGTGAAATTATTCTGAGCAGAGAAAAAAAACCTCTGATTTCTTCAGCTTGCCCGGCAGTGGTCCGCTTAATGCAGGTCAGGTTCCCAGGCTTGCTTTCTCACATTATTCCGATCAAAGCGCCAATGGAAGTATCTGCTAAAATGGCCAAGGAAGCGGTTATGCGGGAACTGGGCCTGCCGCTTTCCAAGATAGGCGCCTTTTTTATCACCCCTTGCCCTGCTAAAGTAACTGCCGTAAAACAGCCTGTAGGCGATGATTATAGTTGGGTTGACGGGGTTTTCAGCATGTCTGCCCTTTATGGGGAGTTGCTGCAGCATGCCAGACCTCAGAATGCTGATGTAGGCCTGCACCAGGCAACCGGTGCAGGTATGGGATGGGGTAGAGCAGGAGGCGAGAATGCAGCGATTGGAGCCAGCTCTCTTCTCTCGGTCGACGGAATTCGCAATGTGGTTGCGGTTTTGGATGAATTGGAAAAAGGCGGCATGGGAGAAATCGACTATGTTGAGGCCCAGGCCTGCGTAGGAGGCTGCATCGGCGGCCCATTGGTAGTGCAAAACCCCTTTATGTCTAGGGTTTTGATCAGAAAGATGGCCGAGAAATATAGTCAAAAGACCCAGTTGGTCTCAGCGGAGCAAACGGTAAAGATGGTTGCCGGGGGTCATTTCGCCACTAGTAAAAGCATTCGACCTCGCGCCGCAATGCAGTTGGATGAAGATGTGGCTCAGGCTCTCTCAAAAATGGCCTTGCTGGAACAAACCTTACAGCACCTGCCGGATCTCGATTGTGGTTCTTGCGGCTCTCCAAACTGCCGGGCCTTGGCCGAGGATATTGTCAGGGGGCTTGCTTTCGAATCCGACTGTATCTTTAAGTTGAGAGAACGGGTCAGATCATTGGCCGAGGAGATGGTGGAACTGGCCCAAAAAATGCCCCCGGCCATGGGCAGGCTGCAGTCGGTTGGGCGGGAGGAGGGGAGAGAAAGATTGCATTTGGGTGAAGTAGTTGAAATCCTTGATGCCACCGTTCATGGGGAGCCCTTTGTTCTGGAGCGGCAGGTTACTGGTGCTTATTGTTCAGACCTCTTGAGTGACGCCATGGCCAATGCTAAGGAGGGGAACCTGTGGTTTACTATTCAAACCCATCCCAACGTGGTGGCGGTAGCCAGCCTGCTAAGCCTAGCTGCGGTGGTGATTACTGGAGGAAGAGAACCGGAACCGGAGACCTTGGCCAAGGCAAAACAGGAAAAGGTTGCTGTACTGGTAACCGTGGTCAGATCCTTTGAAGCAGCTGGCAAGATTTATGGCTACCTGAATGAAAGGAAATAGGGTAATGCAGAACTTTTGGGCTGACCTGCATATCCATACAGCCCTGTCACCTTGTGCCGGGGAGGATATGACTCCACTGGGCATCATTCAAAAGGCTGAGGATCTTGGAATCAAGCTGATTGCTGTGACAGATCATAATTCAGCTGAAAATGTACCAAGCCTAGTTAAGGCTTCTACTGGCAGCAAGGTGCGGGTTTTGCCAGGGATGGAGGTGCAAACAAGGGAAGAAGTTCACCTGATCTGTCTTTTTGAAAATGTAGACCTTGTGCTGGCATGGCAAGAAAAAGTTTATGCCCACCTGCCGCAAGCTCACAACAACGAAAGACTATTTGGATCCCAGTGGCTACTTGATAGCGGTGACCGGCGGGTGGGACGCCTAGATAGATTGCTGTTAACTTCCACTTCGCTATCGGTAGAAGAGGTGGTAGAAGGGGTAAATAATATTGGCGGCCTTTGTATTCCAGCCCATATTGACCGGCCCAGCTTCAGCTTAATCAGCAACTTGGGCTTCATTCCGCAAAACCTACAGGTTGCGGCCTTGGAATTATCCCCTAAATGCCATCCGGTCACTTTTAGGAAGTTGCACCCGGATGTGGGCAGGTTAAAGGTGGTGATTTCTTCGGATGCCCATTGGCTGGAAGCAATGAGGCCTCCCCAGACCTGCTTCAGGCTTCAAGAGATGACATGGCAGGAAATTCAGCTGGCACTGGCCGGCGATGAGGGTAGAGAGGTGGTGGTTATAGATGATAAGGGTTTAAGTAACAGCACACTATTCACAGAATAAAAGGAGGGATCTGATTCATGGAATCGAGCGGATGCCGTTGTATAGTGGAGCGTTATCAGGAAGTAGAGCTATTTATCGCCCAATATGCTGGTCAGCCAGCCGCCCTAATCACTGTTTTGCACAAAATTCAAGAAACCCTGGGTTTTGTGCCCCATGATCTGCAGATCATGGTTGCGGAAACCTTGGGAGTACCTATAAGTGAGGTCTACGGGGTAATCACTTTTTATGCATTCTTCTCCCTAAAGCCCAAGGGAAAGTACAACGTTTCTGTCTGCAAGGGGACTGCTTGTTATGTGCGTGGAGCCAACAAGGTTCTGGCACGTTTGGAAAAAGCGCTGGGTATTAAGCCTGGAGACACCACTGATGACGGGAATTTCTCACTGGAAGTGGTTTATTGCCTGGGTGCCTGCGGATTGTCCCCAGTTATGACGGTAAACAAAAATGTCCACGCCCGCTTGAAGCAGGAGCGAATCCCTGAAATTCTGACTGAATACAGTTCCTGATATGCAGGAACTGTCACTCCATGTGCTGGATCTCTTGCAGAATTCGGCAGAGGCGGGGGCGAACCGAGTAAGTCTGCAAATTTCAGAGGATACTCGGCAGAACCTGTTTAGTATTGTTGTTGAGGACAACGGAAAGGGAATCCAGCCTGAGATGCTTGAAAAAGTTTCTGACCCTTTTAGCACCACCCGGACTACCCGCAAAGTTGGTTTGGGTTTAGCCCTTTTAAAGGCAACAGCTGAGAGCTGTGGGGGAAAACTGGAAATCAGCTCCCGGGTAGGCGTGGGAACTAGGGTATTGGCTTCTTTCCGGTTAGATCATATCAATCGGCCGCCCTTGGGGGATATTGCCGGAACAGTGATGGTTTTTATTACCGGGAGCAGGGAGATGATTTTTTCCTACCATCACTTCCGCGACAGTCGGCAGTATAAGTTCTCTTCTAAAGAAGGTGGAGATCTATTGGGACACCCGGAATTATTGCTTAAAATTAAAGAGACCATTGAACTGGGGTTAAAAAACCTCAAAACGGAGGTGGGACAGGTGAAATCACTGGAAGATTTAAACGCTTTAAAACAAAAGGCTATGGAAGAATTGAAGCTCCGGGAGAGCAAGGAGAGTATCCGGATCATCGTTGGTATGAGTACATGCGGGATTGCCGCCGGGGCCAGAGAGACGGTTGGGGCAATCCTTGAAGAGCTGGCTAAGCGTAAGATTAGTGATGTAATGGTTACCCAGACCGGCTGTATCGGCTTGTGTGTTAAAGAACCCTTGGTGGATGTAATGGCGCCGGGTCAGTCCAAGGTTACATATGGTAATGTGGACGCTGTCAAGGCTCGCCGTATCGTTGCCCAACATGTGGTTAACGGATTGGTTGTGGGCGAGTGGGTTGTTAATAAGCTCTAGGCAAAGGGGGAGAAACCGAATGGAGTTCTACCGTTCCCATGTTCTTATTTGTACCGGCACCGGGTGCGTTGCATCGGGCAGCCATCCCACTAGGGATGCCTTACTCGACGAACTGAGAAACCGGGGACTGGGCAAAGAGATAAAAGTTATTGATACCGGCTGTTTTGGCTTTTGCCAGTTTGGTCCCAATATGGTAGTTTACCCGGAAGGGACTTTCTACTGCCAGGTCGAGCCAAAAGATGTTAAAGACTTGGTTGAGGAGCATTTTATTAAAGGCCGGGTGCTGGAAAGGCTCTTATATAGGGAACCTGAGCAGCAGGTCGCTATCGTGGACCAGGAAGACATCGACTTTTTCAAATACCAGCAGCGCTTGGTACTCCACAATTGCGGGGTAATCGACCCGGAATCCATCGAGGAATATATCGCCCGCGATGGTTACCAGGCCTTAGCCAAAGCTGTCACTGAGATGACCCCCCTTGAGGTAGTGGACAGTATTAAAAAATCCGGACTTCGGGGCAGGGGCGGTGGCGGCTTTTTGACAGGACTGAAATGGGAGTTTGCGGCCAAAACTCCCGGAGAGCAGAAATATATTGTCTGTAATGGCGACGAGGGCGACCCTGGTGCATTTATGGACCGGAGCCTGTTGGAAGGGGATCCTCACTCAGTGATTGAAGGGATGGCCCTGGCGGGCTATGCCATTGGTGCAAGTAGGGGCTATGTCTATGTCAGAGCTGAGTACCCTATTGCCGTTCATCGCCTGTTAATTGCTTTAGACCAGTCCAGGAGTTACGGGTTGTTGGGTCAGAGCATATTCGGTACAGATTTTAGCTTTGATATTGAAATGCGTTTGGGAGCCGGAGCCTTTGTTTGCGGTGAAGAAACAGCCTTACTCACTTCCATTGAAGGGTGCCGTGGGGAACCAAGATCAAGACCGCCTTTCCCGGCCAATTCCGGTTTGTGGGGCAAACCGACAGTCATTAACAATGTGGAAACATTCGGTAACATTGCCCAGATCATCCGTAAAGGCTGGGAGTGGTTTGCTTCTATCGGCACGCAAAACAGCAAGGGGACCAAAGTGTTTGCCCTGGCCGGTAAAGTTAACAATATGGGCCTAGTGGAAGTCCCCATGGGAATGTCTTTAGGCCGGATCATTTATGACATCGGCGGAGGCGTTCCAAAAGGAAAGAGATTCAAGGCGGCTCAAACCGGCGGCCCTTCTGGCGGCTGCATCCCGCAAGAATACCTGAATACAGCCATAGATTATGACTCTTTGCAGGAACTCGGAACGATTATGGGTTCAGGCGGGCTAATCGTGATGGACGAAGATACCTGTATGGTGGATTTGGCCAAATTTTTCCTGGAGTTTGTCCAAGAGGAATCCTGCGGTAAGTGCGCTCCCTGCCGGATTGGCACCAAGCGGATGCTGGGGATATTGAAGCGAATCACTCATGGTGAGGGGACCATGGCTGACCTGGATCTTTTGATGGAACTGGCCGAAGGCATTAAGACCTCAGCCCTCTGCGGCCTTGGGCAGACAGCTCCCAACCCAGTGCTCAGTACATTACGGTATTTCCGCCATGAGTACGAAGCCCATATCAAGGATAAACACTGTCCGGCTTCCGTCTGCGCTACACTGTTCACTTCTCCTTGCCAGAATACCTGTCCGGCAGATGTTGATGTGCCCGTTTATATTGACCTGATTAAGAATCAACAGTTTGCTGAAGCTTATATGGCTGTTCAGGCGGAAAACCCCTTCCCGGTTATCTGCGGTCGAGTTTGCCATCACCCCTGTGAAAGCAAGTGTCGGCGCGACCAGTTAGATGCTCCCCTAGCGATTAGGGCATTAAAGCGTTTTGCCGGAGACCATCTTCTGCAAAACGGTGGAGTGCCGGTTCCTGCCATTGCGTCAGACAAGGACAGCAAAGTGGCGGTGGTTGGCTCAGGACCAGCAGGATTGTCAACCGCTTTCTTTCTGGCTAAAAAGGGTTACAAGGTCACTGTTTTTGAGGCCTTGCCTGTACTCGGCGGCATGATGGCGGTGGGCATTCCTGAATATAGGCTACCGAAAGGGGTACTTAATCAGGAAATCGATGTAATAAAGCGGATGGGGGTAGAAGTCAGAACAGACGCTAAAGTAGGCACTGACATTTCCCTGGCCCAAATAATGGATGAATACCAGGCAGTCTTCCTAGGAGTGGGCGCTCATAAGAACCAGACCCTCGGCTTGGCTGGGGATGAATTAGAGGGCGTGTTGTCTGGCGTCTCTTTCTTACAGGATGTTAACTTGGGCCGTGCCGCTGACCTTTCTGGCAAAGAGGTAGCTGTAATCGGGGGCGGGAATGTTGCGGCCGACGCTGCCCGCAGTGCATTGCGCTTAGGCGCCAAGGCTGTCTCCCTCTACTACCGGAGAAGAAAAGAGGAGATGCCGGCCATGCCTGAGGAAATCGTTGAACTGGAAAAAGAAGGTGTCAAATTAAACCTTCTTGTTGCGCCGACGGCTATAGTTGGTGAAGGCGGTAGGGTAAGGGGTCTTATCTTAACGAAGATGGAACTGGGAGAGTTCGATCGGAGCGGGCGCCGTCGTCCGCTGCCGGTAACAGGTTCTGAGTTCACCGATGCTGCGGATGTGGTCATAGCTGCTATTGGGCAGACCCCGGAAATCGGAGGTCTGGGGGCAGGGTTGGAACTGACCAAAGGTGGAACTATCGTTGTAGATCCCGAAACCCTGGCAACCAGCATTTTAGGTGTCTTCTCTGGCGGTGACTGTGTCACTGGTCCGGACACCCTGATTGCCGCTGTAGCAGCAGGCAAAAAGGCAGCTCAATCCATCGATAAATACCTGGGAGGCGATGGGGTTGTTGTTGAACCACTGGCCGTAGAGCGGAAGATTCACGGGCAAATACTTGAAGAAGAAACTCCGCGGCAGGAAATGCCCGTCCGTCACGCTGAGGGCTTTCTGGAGGTTGAATTGGGCTACACCCTGGAACAGGCGGTGGCCGAAGCAATGCGCTGCTTCCGCTGTGACGTAGTTGATTAAAAGGTCAAAGGAGGAACACAGGCAATGGAACTGGTAACCTTAAAGATCGATAACCAACCAATTGAAGTTGAAGCGGGGGCTACTATCCTAGAGGCAGCGGAAAGGGTAGGTGTGGAAATTCCCACACTTTGTTATCTGAAAGAAATCAACGTAATAGGAGCCTGCCGTGTATGTGTTGTGGAAGTAAAGGGGGCAAAAGCCTTGCAGGCCGCTTGTGTAGCACCTGTAAGCCAGGACATGGATGTTTGCACCAATACTTCGGCTGTTCGCAAGGCTCGACGTTTAACTCTGGAGTTGATTTTATCTAACCACCCCTTCGAATGCCTTACCTGTATTCGGAATCAGAACTGTGAATTGCAGAAACTGGCCGAAAACTTTGGTATCAGAGAAGTCAGGTTTGTGGGGGAAAACCCGGGTTATGATGCGGATTTTTCCTCACCTTCAGTTGTGAGGGAACCTGAAAAATGCATCCTGTGCCGCCGCTGTGTGTCAGTATGCGGCAATGTGCAGACCGTTCATGCTATTGCGCTCCAAGAACGCGGTTTTAACACCACTGTCGCTCCGGCTTTTCACTGTTCCATGGCCGAAAGTGTGTGCATTTGCTGCGGCCAGTGTACTTTGGTCTGCCCAACGGCTGCCCTGCATGAAAAAGAAGAAGTAGATCTGGTATGGGCTGCCTTGGCAGACCCCAAAAAACATGTAATTGTCCAGACTGCTCCTGCTACTAGGGTATCCCTAGGCGAGGAGTTTGGTATGGAACCCGGCAGTATCGTTACGGGCCAGATGATTACAGCCCTCAGGATGCTTGGTTTCGACAAAGTTTTTGATACAGATTTTACTGCTGACCTAACTATTTTAGAAGAAGGTAATGAACTGCTCCACCGAGTTAAGACGGGAGGAACCCTGCCATTAATCACTTCCTGCAGCCCTGGTTGGATTAAGTTCATGGAACACTTCTATCCTGAACTCTTGCCGCACCTGTCAACCTGCAAGTCTCCCCAACAGATGTTTGGAGCCTTGGCCAAGACCTATTATGCCGAAAAAATGGGGATTGACCCGGCAGACATCTTTGTAGTTTCCTACATGCCCTGCACTGCCAAAAAATATGAAGCCCGGCGGCCGGAAATGCAGAGCAGCGGTTATTTTGATATTGATGTGGTGTTAACTACCAGAGAAGTCGGCCGCATGATGCGCGAGGTGGGGATTAACTTTAGCGTACTGCCTCTCACGGACTATGACAGTCCCCTTGGGCTCTCAACCGGCGCTGGGCTTATTTTCGGTGCTACCGGCGGGGTTATGGAAGCTGCCCTGCGCACTGTCTATGAAGTGGTTACCAATCAGGAATTGCAGGCTGTGGAATTTAAGGAAGTCAGGGGCCTGCAGGGGGTCAAGGAAGCGGCTGTTGATTTAGCCGGCTTAACGGTAAAGGTAGCTGTCGCTCACAGCCTGGGGAATGCCCGCAAACTGATGGAAGCCGTTAAAAATGGTACGGCAGACTATCACTTTATCGAGATTATGACCTGCCCCGGCGGCTGTATTGGCGGTGGCGGCCAACCAATTCCCACCAACACGGAAATCAGGATTAAACGGATTAATGGCACCTATACAGCCGATGAATTGATGGTAATGCGGAAGTCCCACCTGAACCCGGCGGTACGGGAGCTGTATGAAGACTTCCTGGGCGAGCCTCTAGGCCACAAGTCCCATGAACTGCTACATACCCATTACCACGCCAGGGGTAAGTATTAGTAGCTGATCTAAACAGACAAAATCAATCAAATACCAGTTCCTGAGGGCAAGGGTTGTTCCTGAGCGTAAGGGGGTAATTATTTTTAGTGAATAAACCCACCTTTCTTCTCAAGGTGGGTTTATTCTACGATAGAAAGTTATCAGCAATTTACAAAGGGAGGTGGATATAAATGGAGCAGCGACTTGGTGTTATCGGGCTCGTTGTTGAGGCGAGAGAAAAAATCTGTGATTGCCTAAACGCCGTGCTAAGTGATTATGGGCACATGATCGTGGGTAGGATGGGCATTCCTTACCGGGAAAGGGGGGTATCGGTAATAGCCCTGATTGTTGACGGCAATACCGATGAGCTTGGCGCCTTATCAGGGAAATTAGGCAGTTTGCCGGGAGTAACCGCCAAAATTGCTTTGACAAAAACAGGCAAATAGCGCATACATATCCTAGGTCACGGAGTAAGTTGCCGGAAGGGAGAATCCGATATGGTCATAGTACAGATTTGTGTGGGCAGTTCCTGCTTTCTACGGGGAGCACCTATGATCATCGACAAGTTGCTAAAGCTCGTGGCTTTCCACGAGATATCCAACCATTTAACGCTCAAGGGTTCGTTCTGCCTGGAGCAATGTAGTAAGGGCGGCGTCAGCATCCGTATCGGTGATGACTTGCTGACCGGGGTAAAGTGCGAAGACCTGCCAGAGCTATTCGAGGCCAAGATACTTCCTATGGTGAGGAGATGATGCTATGGCGAACCGCTCCACTGAGTACATCCAGTCAATTCAGGCCAAGTGCCGTGACTGCTACCTTTGTCTGCGCTCTTGCCCGGTAAAAGCCATCCGGCTTGAGCCGGGGAAGGGTAGGCATGAGTTGCACGCCAGCGTTATCGACCAGCGGTGCATCCTAGACGGGCGTTGTGTCAAGGTCTGCCCGCAAAAGGCCAAGCGACCCCGCTTGGACACCGACCGGGTAAGGGCCATGCTGGCCGCCGGCGTGCCGCTAGCCGCCAGCATAGCGCCATCTTTTCCATCCCTGCTCTCTGCCGACACGCTCCTGGTGCCGGCCATCCTGCGTAAGCTGGGTTTTGCCTACGTCCAGGAAACCGCCGTTGGTGCGGAAATGGTGGCCAGAGAGCACCAGAGGCTGGCGCGGGAATCAGGCCACACGCTCATCACTAGCTCCTGTCCGGCTGTTGTCAACCTGTTTCAGTGCCACTTCCCGGCGGCCATGCACTTTTTGGCTCCCATCGTGTCGCCGATGATCGCTCATGGGCGCTATCTCAAGGGAATTCTCCCCGATCACAAAGTAGTGTTCATCGGACCGTGCATCGCTAAGAAACACGAGGCCGAAACCAGTGCTCTGTCCGGGGCCATCGACGCAGTGCTGACCTTCGAGGAATTGCTGGATTGGTTTGAACAAGAGAAGATAGACTTGGACCGGCTGGAGCCCGGCGGATTCGATGGGATCACGCCCAACTTGGCTAAGCTGTTTGCAGTCGATGGCGGTGCTTTGCGTACGGCGGCGCTGGACACCGACGTGCTCAGCCAACATACCCAGACCGTGTCCGGCCTAGAAAGGTGCAAAGCCCTGATTGAACACGTCCTTGTGAAGCCGGATGAGCTGCCCAGGCTCATCGAGATGGTAGCGTGTGAAGGCGGCTGCATTGCCGGTCCCACCAACCCCGCCGAGGACCATGCGTTCCGCCGGCGCCAGCGTGTGCTGAGATACGCCGAGGCCCGAAATCAGCAAATGACCTTATCTATTTCCGAATCCGCAGCCCGTGCCCAGCTCAACGCGGTGGAGCTGTCCCGATCATATGAGGATCAGTCCATTGATCTGCCCGAGCCTGATGAGGATACGGTACGGGCCATCCTGGCCAAGGCCGGTAGGCATAAGCCTGAGCACGAAATCAACTGCGGTTCTTGCGGCTATGATACCTGTCGGGAAAAAGCTGTGGCTGTTTTCCGGGGCTGGGCTGCGCCGGAGATGTGCATACCCTATATGCGCGAGCGTGCCGAGTCCATGTACAACACCATTGGCTTCTCTACGCCCAATGCGGTTTTCGTGGTCAATCCGGAAGGAATCATCATCGACATCAACCCTGCCGCCGAGCGGGTGTTCCGGATTGTCAAAGCCGATGCGCTGGATCACCATATCAGCCAGTTCATGTCGTCTGAGATATTCGAAAGGGTGGCGGAAACTGGCGAGCTTTTGCGGGATGAAGTTTCATTCCCCCTCTTGGACTACTCGGCGCGCCGGACTGTGTACTGGGAAGACAGCCAGCGGTTGACTATCGCTGTGCTGGCTGACTGCACCGCAGAGAAGCGCCATCTGGAAACCGTCCAGCAGCTGCGCAGCCAGACCCTCAACAGGGCTCAGGACGTTATCAACAAGCAGATGGCAGTGGCTCAAAAGATCGCCGGCCTTCTGGGAGAGACTACGGCAGAGACCAAGGTCATACTCACGCAGTTGATGAAGATAATGCGCGACGAAAGCGGTGAGACCAAGTGAGCGCCATGGCTAACGAAACTCCGCCCGAGGAAGAGCTATTTTTTGATGTCGGATACAGCCAGCTTAACAAGAAAAACGAGGAGCTGTGCGGCGATAGTATCGTGGTGGCCGAGTCCGAGGACTCCTTGATCGTAGTCTGTTCCGATGGGCTGGGTAGTGGGGTCAAAGCCAGCATTCTGGCTTCGCTCACCTCCAAGATGGCGTCTACTATGCTGCAGCAAGGGTGTACCCTAGAGGAAGTGATCGAGACATTAGCGCATACCCTGCCGGTATGCGAAGTCCGGGGGTTGGCCTACAGCACCTTCAGTATTTTGCAGATCATGCGTGACGGCCGGGCCTACTTGGCCGAATATGATAGCCCGGCAGCATATTACGGCAATAGCAGACGGCTGCTCTGCATTCCCTGGCGGGAACGGGTCATCGGAGAGCGTGTGATCCGCGAAGCCTACCTGAAGCTCACGGCGGGTGACTGGGTCTGTTTTGTCAGCGACGGTGTTCTGCATGCCGGCATTGGTGGCATCTGGAATCTGGGGTGGGGAGAGGAGCGCGTTGGCAGCTTCCTCATGAACGTGGCTGGGAAAAACGAGGACGCCGTTTCCACCGTGGACGAAGTCATGGCCCTGATCAATAAGCTCTACGATGGCAGCCCCGGGGATGACGTAAGCGTGGTTTTCATGCGCACCCGCCAGCCCAATCGTCTGAGTATGCTGTTTGGTCCGCCCCAGGATCGCGCGTCGGACAAAGAGGTGGTGGCCCGGCTCATGGGGAGTACGGGCAAACGGGTTGTTTGTGGCGGCACCACAGCCAACATCGTCGCCCGGGAACTTGGGAAGGATCTCCAGGTAGATCTGTCATCAATGGATGCCAAGGTGCCGCCCACGGCGTTTATTGACGGCATCGACCTAGTCAGCGAAGGCGTGCTTACAGTGACTTATGCCATAGACAAGATTAGGTCCGGCACCCGTCCTCACGACTTGGAGTACAAGCGTGACGGTGCCAGCCGCCTAGCTGCGTTGCTGCTCAGGGGCGACCGCATCGAGATTATTGTAGGAAGGGCCCTCAACCTGGCCCACCAGAACCCTGACGTGCCGCTGACCTTGGGCGTCAAGAACAAGGTCGTAGAGGACCTAGTACGGATGCTGGAACAAGGCGGGAAGATCGTGACCGTAGATTACTACTAGCGGTAGCTTTATGCTGGTCGACTCTTAAGCGATGATGAGCAAAAAGAGAAGGAGGATTATCCATGAAGCGATCTATTATTGCGCTAGCCCTTTTCTCTGTTTTTCTGTGGTCTGTCCTTACGGGCTGCGGGGTTCTAAGAAAGGGCAATACCGGGGAGTTAGAGCAAAAGGATGAGGTTGTGGTTAAGATTGCCGCTTTAAGGGGCCCCACAGCTGTTGGGATGGTAAAGATGATGGATGAAAAAACAGGCTTCGGTCCAAAAGTGCAGTTTGAGTACGATATTGCTCAGACACCTGATGTTTTGACCGCCAGAATTTTATCCCAAGAGGTAGACTTGGCGGCCCTGCCAATTAACCTGGCCGCCAAACTATATAACAAAGGTGTGGATTATCAGCTGGTTGCCGTTAATACATGGGGAAACATGTATTTGCTTAACCTCGGTTCGGACATTAATTCTTGGGCTGATCTGAAGGGAAAAACCATTCACTCTATTGGCATGGGCGCAACTCCTGATATAGTGTTCAGATCCCTGCTGAACGCCAATGGGTTAGAGGCAGATAAAGATGTTTTTTTGAACTACAGCCTGGAGCAGGTAGAGTTAGCTAATGCAATGGCAGCAGAAAAGATTGAATTGGCAGTCTTGCCGGAACCTTTTGTTACCATGGTCATCAGTAAGAACAGTGGCATTGTCATTGTTATGGATCTGCAGGAAGAATGGTATAAAGCAAAAGGCAGTGAGATACCCATCGCTCAGGGGGGAATGGTGGTCAAAAAAGAATTTGCCCAAAAACATCCAGAGGTGGTAAAAGAATTTTTGCAGCAGTACGCAGCATCCATCGAATGGGTTAACCACAATTTACTTGAGGCCAGTATCTTGGTGGAGAAATATGGACTGGGCATGAGTGCTAAAATTGCTGAGAAGGCTATCCCCAGAAGCAATATCCGGTTTTCATCAGCAGGAGATGCCAGAAAGGCGGTTGAGAGCTACCTACAGGTACTGCTGGATTTCGCGCCAGAATCAGTAGGAGGCAAATTACCTGATGCAGGATTCTACTATTAAAAACCTGCTGATAAAGCTGGCTCCCTTCGTATTTTTTATATTTGTCTGGAAGCTGGCAGCTGTACTTGTAAGTTCGGAAATTATTCTGCCGACGCCTGAAAAAACTCTGGCCAGTTTATGCGCACTTCTGCAAACAAGGGGGTTTTGGTCAAACATAACAGTTACCATCACCAGGGGTTTGGCAGGCTTCCTGCTATCTTTAGCGGTGGGGCTGGTGGTGGGGCTGGTGATAGGATTGAATAAAACAGCGAACATTTTGTTGCAGCCGTTAATTATCTTGTGCCGTTCTACTCCGCTAATGTCCATTATTTTAATTACCCTGATCTGGCTTAAAACTGAGCATGTGCCTATTTTTGTCAGCTTCCTCATTTCATTTCCCATCATCTGCGGCAATGTGACCGAGGGCATAAAAAATGTTGACAGTAAGCTGGTGGAAATGGCCTTTACCTATAAAGTTAAGAAGATCCGAGTTTTAAATGAAGTATATCTTCCTTCCCTTGTTCCTTACTTGCTGGCCGGGATTTCCAATGCAATGGGGATCGGCTGGAAGGTGGTTATTGCAGCAGAAGTCTTAAGCCACCCCAGGTTTGGAATTGGCACAAGACTTCAATATGAGAAGATCAACCTGGAAACAGCCAGTGTATTTGCATGGACAATTGTAGCCCTAATTATCAGCTTTGCGTTCGAAAATTTCATCCGGGTTGTGGAAAAAAAGGTTTTAAGCTGGAGGTGAGACCGAGATGGTACTCCGCCTAGAGAAAATCACAATAAAATATGGCGACTTAACCATATTCGAAAATTTCAGTTTGGAGATTCCAGAGCAAAAAGTCACTTGTATTCTTGGACCTTCAGGATGCGGAAAGACTACTTTATTGAGTATAATCGGCAGGATTCTCCAACCTAATCACGGTCATTTGATTGATTTCGAAAACAAAACTATTTCTTATCTTTTTCAGGACCTTCGGCTGCTAGACTGGAAGACAGTGTCCGGTAATTTGGATTTTGTTTTAAAAGATATATATCCTGACGAAGAGAGAGCAAAAAAGATTAACTATTACCTTAAAATGGTTGGTCTTTTAAAATTTAGGGATTATTACCCAAAAAGCCTTAGCGGAGGGATGAAACAAAGGCTTGCTATCGCCCGAGCCTTTGCGTATCCGTCGAATATTTTGCTTATGGATGAGCCCTTTAAGGCTTTAGACCTTCTATTGAAAATGACCTTAATCAATGATTTTGTGCAGTTGTGGTTGAACGACTTGCGAACGGTTGTTTTTGTCACCCATGATATTGAAGAAGCTCTTTTAGCGGCGGATCAAATATACCTCTTCAGTAAACCTCCTGTAAGGATAATTAAGGCTTTGAGCCTGAACATTCCTAGAAAGGGAAGGACTTCCCAGGAAACATGTTTTGTAGCGTTAAAGCAGGAACTTTACCACACCATTATGTTGGGAGAAAATGACACAATTTCGGTTCTTCCGTAACAATCGCTATAAAGGGTAGATGTTCAGATTTGAACCTAACACTACAGCGCAATCCTAGAGAAAAAGGGGCTCACATTTATAATCTCAATACTTGTAAATTCTAGACGCTTTCAGATAGCAATCACCTGCCAAGACGAACATAGGTAGTGTTTGAAGTCATTATTGAAGATATCGCAGGAGGGACGTAAAAAATGGGTACGCTTAACTAAACCTCATATCAAACCAAATATATGAAATAAAAAGGGCGGTTTATTTTCGGTAAGTTTAGATATTCAAAGCCGCATGGCCTCCAAAACCTTTTTCCGATGTGAAATGCGGGCAATTTCTGCCCTACGGAACAGGTAGCAAACCGTCTTGATCGTGTCCATGACACATTGAGGATCACCGGTCAGGGAGGCAAACAGCAATTGGCGGGCTAGAGGCAGCGTAATATAGTTTTTTTTCCCCGAACTCCAGGCGGACCTCCAGCAGAAGTGCATGATCAAAATGACCAGGGTCATATGCCGATACCAGCCTGGATACGAACGGGTTTCATAATGATCCATGCCCAAGTATCCTTTACCTTCCTGGAACAACTGCTCGATAGACCAGCGCATGGTAGAAGCACGGAGCAGCTCTTCTTTGGGGGTATCCGCCGACGCATTGCTGAAGGCAAACTTGATTTTCCCGTCTGCTTGCTTGCGCAGGAACAACCAACACTCAGGTCCCGGCATGCCATTTCGGCACTCGATGACGCGTAGGCAGACCACTTCAGCAAAGATGGGACCCTATTTGAAGAGTTCCAGCAGTCTGCCGGTAAAGAAAACCTGGGGGTTAGCAACAGGCGCAATGAGAATTATTGGCGATTTTATCTATGGGTTTTGTGTCCCTGATACCTGGAGTCTCTCGGATATTAAGCGCAATGAAGATTCGCTTGTGTTCATCTGGGCCTCACATAGCGAAGAGGCCGTATGTTCTAATTGCGGGACGATTAGCTGCCGCAGGAGTAAGATGTATTTTACAAGACCAATACAGGACCTGCCAATGGCAGGAATGACAGTCTACCATAGTGTGCGTGGGAATAGATTTTTTTGCGACAACCCCGACTGTAGTGTTAAAAATTTTTACGAACAATTTAGTGAAATAGTGGAAAAGGATGCTTTGATGTCTGACCGGTTAAAAGATTTTATCATACGCCATGCAATCGAGTCATCAGCAAATGCTGCTTCTGCCGCATTGAAGCAGGGCGGGATCATAGCAAGCCGAGACACAATATTGAACTTAATTAAGAAAAAGGGCTCGGCTGTCATAAGGCAAAACTTGCAGCGGGACGATGTCAAAGTTTTGTCAGTCGATGACATAAACCTAAGAAAAGGGAATTCTTCTACAGCGTGTTCTGTATTTATTGACGGAGAAACCCATAGGGTACTTGTAATTGTCCAGGGGGCAACAAAAGAAATAACTGGAAGAGTTATGGGACAGTTTCCGTCAGTCACTACAGTAAGCAGGGACCGGAGTACTGCTTACGCAGGGGCCGCCGCCGATTTGGGCAAAATACAGGTAGCGGACGGGTTTCATTTGGTACAGAATATCCATCAAGTTGTAAAAGACGTGCTCTATCAAGAAATCCCTCACGACTTATTTCTCCGTGAAGGGGATGGTTGGGTCCGACTGGTCAATAGCGCACGCGAAGGGGCTGAAGAAGTCCCTGCATCGGATGACAACGAATGCTTGGTTGTCTGTGGACCTGCGACCCTTTCGGAAGACGATATGGAACAAAGGGTCCACCTGGCGGGCTTGGCAACCAGACAAGCAAACAGGTATAGAAAGACGATAAAAATCCTTGAACTTACAGAGAGTGGTTTACGGACGTCAGAAATCTCCAAGCAGATGTCGATGACAAAACAGGACGTCTGTAATTATCGTAAGAGTGCTCCTGAAACAGTGAAAAACGTTGAAATGAAAATCGACGAGTACTACCAATTACATACCCAAGGCCAGTGGGAGTATCATCAAAAAACAATTGCCAAGAAGGCGAAGCCGTCGTCCGAGTCCATCGTAGAACCTTACAAAGAGACTGTACTGGCGATGTTTAAAGAAGGGAAAAACCACAGAAACATCTATCCTGTAATCAGAGCGCAAGGATACCAAGGAAGCAAGAACGCCATTTATCAATATCTCATCAAATATGCGCTGGAAAACAAC
>JAGXRN010000001.1 GCA_018335875.1 Dethiobacter sp. | reverse complement strand
ACTACGAGGCGATATTTCAAGAAACTTATAGGCAGGTGATGGCTGGCGAAGCGGATCATTTGGACGATCTGACCTATGATCCCGTAATTCTGTAAGTAAACATACTGGCAAAATGTGGATGAGGACTACCCTTTACCGGCTCTAGTCCTTTTAACTACAGGCGAGAAATGTCCCTTACATATTTTACTATAAATAGAGTAAACTTACATATGTTCGTTGCAGGCAAAGCACTTTCATTTTTTTAATAATTTTAATGCAACGCTAGTGATGGTGAATATATAAAGTGTTATATATCCTGGAATTATAAAGATGTATAATATTGACAATATTTTTATAATAAAAAGGAGGTCTAAATTCGTGAGAAAAAAATTCTCAAAAGGCAAGTTTGTTAAGTTTTCTCTCACCGTACTTCTTACCGTACTAATTATTTTTCCAGCAGTAGCAATTGCTGCTGACGATTCTGTTACAAGGATTGCAGGAGCAGACCGCTATGATACTTCCGCCCAGGTTGCTTTGGCAAAATACACCTCGGCAGACACAGTAATCATCGCCCGCGGTGATGCTGCCGGAGCTTACGCCGATGGCCTGGCCGCCAGTGTTTTGGCCGGCGTCCTGGATGCTCCGATCCTGTTAACCAGGCCTGACTCACTCCCGCCAGCGATTAGTAAAGCGATTGCCGACCTGGGAGCGAAGAACGTCATTATCCTTGGCGGTGAAGTTGCAATTTCACCCAATGTTGCCGCCGCTCTCTCCCAGCTCGGGCTCACCGTGGAACGTATCGGCGGTGCTTCCCGCTTCGAGACTGCCGTGGAAATAGCCAGGAAAGCCAAGCAGAGTGGCAATGTTGCCGACTACGCGTTTATCGTCAACGGCTTCGCTCCCGCCGACTCACTGGTCGCAGGCCCTGCAGCTTTCCAAAACGGCGCCCCCATTCTCCAGGTAACCAGGGACTCAATCCCTGCCACCACGCAAGCTGTTTTAAACGAACTCGGCATTAAGAAAATATATATTATCGGCGGAACCGCCGTAGTCGGCCCAGCGGTTGAATCATCGCTGAAGGGCCTGGTACCCGATGTATCCCGCATCGCCGGTGCCGACCGTTTTGCCACCAGCGTCGAGTTTGCCAAAGTAATGTTTGCCGACGTACCCGACCTACGCCTGGTACGCGGTGCCGACAACAATTTGGCCGACGCCATCGGCGCCTCCATCTTCGGTGAGCCTGTACTGTACGTGCTGCAGACCATGATCCCCGGTGTTGTCAGCGACTACATAGATTCTGTGGCCACCGCCGACTCCCGGATTGCCATCATCGGCGGTGTTAATGCGGTAGCTGCAACCATCGGCACCAACGTTGCAGCCAGAATCAGCGAACTTATACCCCCTGTAACACCTCCTCCAGGCCCCGGCCCCGGCCCCGGCCCTGCCCCGACCATCAACGTAACCGGCATAGCCGTGACAGGTACAGCCGGAGCCACTACTGTTACCTCATCCTACGGTACGCTGCAGATGAGTGCAGCAGTATCACCGGCTAGCGCCACCAACCAAAACGTGACCTGGTCTGTAGCAAATGTCACCGGCTCAGCGGAAATCAGCTCCACAGGGCTGCTGCGGGCACTTGGCAACGGAACTGTAACAGTAACAGCCACAGCCCAGGACGGCTCAGGCGTAACCGGCCAGGAAACAATTACCATCAGCAATCATACTGCCGGTGAAGCGCTTGATTTAAGCCGCTTGACCTATATCCTCCAGCAAACAGCCGAACCGACAGTGATTTTCGGCGCCGACTTTGCAACCGATCTTACCATAACACGCCTGGTAAGCATCGATTTCGACACATATACCCTGACCGGCAACCTGACAATCAACACAGCAACCGCCGGCACAATCAACTTAAACGGGACGGCAGCGAACAGTATTGTCGGCAACCTCACCGTTAACGCCGGAAATGCTACCGTCAACAATAATATTAATATAAACGGAAGTATTACAATTAAAGATGTGAGCAGCGGCACCTTTAACCAGGACGGTGACGCTGATGATATTGAAATCATTGACGAGGACGGGGGCACGTTTAATTATACCGCAGGTAACATTCCCGGCGGTATCATCATTGCCCCGCCCACCTCCCAGAATCCCATCGTTCTGGGCGGTAACTTCACGGGAGTACCAGTTGGAGTAGCCAAGCCCTCAAAGATAGATATTGCTCCAGGTTCGACCCCACCTGACATTACAGTTAACGAGGATGCCGAAGGTTCGGAAATTGAAAACTTTTCAGGTACTCCTGCCAATGTTAATGTCAATACAAATTCCGACATAACAATATACGTGTCCGGCGATGCCAACGTAACAGTAACAGCTCCCCCGGGAGTTACCGTTACAGTTGTGGAAAGAGCCAGCCGCCCCACAGCCAATCCTGCAGCCGGCACTTACTTCGCAGACCAGCAGGTTACTCTTTCCACCCTGACAGCGACAGCATCCATTTACTATACAACAGATGGCAGCACGCCTGATGAAAACTCCATCCTTTACGTCGCCCCAATTGATGTTACCGGCGACACGGTTATCAGGGCCATTGCCATAGACGCTCTTGATCCAAATATAATCCCAAGTAACGTCTCCGTATTACGCTACTTTATCGACAAATCCACGGCAACCGCCGTTCTTGCTGTTGCAGAGGACAAAACAGCAGGTGCAGCTTTTGACATAAATATTGACGCTTTAAATTATGAAGGCGACCCCATGGACGAAAACAGGACCGTCACCGTCACTAGCGACAAAGACGGGCAGGTGTTCAGCGGTACCGGCGCCTTTGCAAACGGCAGTGCAACTGTTACCATCCCCGCCGGGCAGGTAAAGAAAGCTGCTGCCCACACGTTGACCGTTACCGTCGCCGGTGTCAGGCTGCCGGCCACGGCTCCTGTGAATGTCATCCCCGGTGCAGTCCACGCCGGCAACACCACAGTTACAGTTGACCACACAGCAAGAATTGCCGGTGAAGTTGTAACCGTCACAGTCACACCCAAAGACGCCTACAACAACATCCTTGGCGCCGGCGAGACAGTTGTTGTCCTGCTGGACGACGATGATACAAACATTACCGTGACTGACGCAGGTGACGGCACCTACACCGCTCCCGTTACTGTGACCAGCATCTCCGCTGATAATGTAATCGGCGCTACGGTTAATGGAGTAGATACAACACAAACACGGGCCATTACTGTTTCGGCAGCCGCCCTTGATGCTGCCAGTGCGGCTTTGGCGGTAGACGGTTCCAAGATCGTAGGAGTAGAGTTTGCAGTCATCGTAACCCTGACTGACGAATTCAATAATTTAGTTTCAGGTGACTATGCAGTAACCATCACCAGTGACAAAGGGGATTCCACCGGAGTCACTGCCGAAAATATTGCATTTACTGACGGTGCTGCTAGTATAAATATAACCTTGACCATTGTTGGCGACCATACCTTAACCATTGGTGTGGATGGCAAGACAGATACTTTAACACTGCAGACGATTATCGACCCGATTCAACTGCAAAACGCAACTACAGCAGTAGAAGATGCAGAAGCTCTTGTAGCGGCAGGTCTCAGCACACAGGCACTGATTGATGCAGCCCAGACATCCCACAACTCAGCTGCAATATTGGTAAATGCCCTGCCTGCGAGCACTGCCAAAGATGGTCTGCAAGCACGTCTCACACCTGTCCAGACAGCTATCACTGCGGCACAATCCACGATGGATGCCGCCATAGCTGCGGCAACAGCCGAAGTAGTGGCAGCAGAAGGCTTGGCAGCGGGCGGCCTCAGCACCCAGGCGTTGATAGATGCAGCGCAATCCGCCCACGGAACAGCGGCAGCACTTGTAAATGCACTACCCAACGAAGCACCAAAGACCGGGCTTCAGAATAGGCTTACAGCTGTCCAGACAGCTATCACTGTGGCACAATCCACGCTCGATGCGGCCATAGCTGCGGCAACAGCCGAAGTAGTGGCAGCAGAAGATTTGGCAGCGGGTGACCTCAGCACCCAGGCGTTGATAGACGCAGCGCAAGCCGCCCACGGGACAGCGGCAACACTGGTAAATGCATTGCCCGACGAAGCACCAAAGACAGGGCTTCAGAATAGACTTACAGCTGTCCAGACAGCTATCACTGCGGCACAATCCACGCTGGATGCCGCCATAGCTGCGGCAACAGCCGAAGTAATGGCAGCAGAAGGCTTGGCAGCGGGCGACCTCAGCACCCAGGCAATGATAGATGCAGCGCAAGCCGCCCATGGAACGGCGGCAGCACTGGTAAATGCTCTGCCTGACGAAGCACCAAAGACGGGGCTTCAGAATAGACTTACAGCTGTTCAGACAGCTATCACAGCGGCACAATCCACGCTGGATGCCGCCATAGCAGCGGCAACAACGGCTGTAGAAGATGCAGAAGACCTGGCTGGGGGCGACCTTAGCACCCAGGCATTGATAGATGCAGCGCAAGCTGCTCGTGGAACAGCGGCAACACTGGTAAATGCACTGCCCGACGAAGCGCCAAAGTCCGGGCTTCAAAACAGGCTTACAGCTGCCCAGACAGCTATCACTGCGGCACAATCAACACTGGATGCGGCAATAGCTGCGGCAATGGCCGACGTAGTGGCTGCAGAAGACTTGGCTGCAGGAGACCTCAGTACCCAGGTATTAATCGATGCAGCACAGGCAGCATATAATACTGCGGCCGCATCGGTAACCGCACTACCCGCCGGTACAGCAAAAGACGGCCTGCAGACGAGGCTCACCGCAGTCCAGACAGCCATTACTGCAGCACAAACCCTGTTGAATAACATTAACGCGGCGGAGGATGCAGTTACAGCAGCAGAAGACCTGGTAACGGGAGGCCTCGGCACCCAGGCGTTGATAGATGCAGCGCAAGCTGCTCATGACAGCGCGGTACCGTTAGTAAACGCATTCCCTGCAGGTGCTACAAAGGACGATTTACAAAACAGACTTACAACTGTCCAGACAGCTATTAATACTGCACAATCAACACTGGATGGAGCTATAGCTGCTGCAACCACCTCTGTAGAAAATGCGGAAGCCCTTGCTGAGGGCGACCTCAGCACCCAGGCATTGATAGACGCAGCGCAGTCCGCCCACGGAACGGCGGCAACACTGGTAAATGCACTGCCCGACGAAGCACCAAAGACCGGGCTTCAGAATAGGCTTACAGCTGTCCAGACAGCTATCACAACAGCCCAAACAACACTGAATGCAGCCATAGCTGCGGCAACAACGGCCGTAGAAGATGCAGAAGACTTGGCTGGCGGCGACCTCAGCACCCAGGCATTGATAGATGCAGCGCAAGCTGCTCATGGAACAGCGGCAACACTGGTAAATGCACTGCCCGACGAAGCACCAAAGACCGGGCTGCTGAATAGACTTACAGCTGTCCAGACAGCTATTACTGCGGCACAATCAACACTGGATGCGGCCATAGCTGTGGCAACAGCCGACGTAGTTGCTGCAGAAGACTTGGCTGCGGGTGACCTCAGCACCGAGGTGCTAATAGATGCATCACAGGCAGCATATAATACTGCGGCCGCATCGGTAAACGCGCTACCCGCCGGTACAGCAAAAGACGGCCTGCAGACGAGGCTCACCGCAGTCCAGGCAGCTATCACTGCAGCGCAGTCACTGCTGAATGCAGATACCGCTGTAACAGCAGCAGAAACCCTGGTGGTAGGAGACCTAAATACCCAGGTGCTAATCGATGCTGCGCAGGCTTCCCACGACACGGCTGCAGGGCTGGTAACCACCCTTCCTGATGGTGCTGCCAAGGACGGCCTGCAGGCCAGGCTCACCGCAGTCCAAACAGCTATCACTGCAGCGCAGTCGCAGTTGGATGCCATTAACGCTGCCAACACAGCTGTAACAGCAGTAGAAGCCCTGGCAGCAGGCGACCTCAGCACTCAGGCGTTGATCGATGCTGCACAGGCTTCCCACGACACGGCTGCAGGGCTGGTAACCGCCCTCCCTGATGGTGCCGCCAAAGACGGTATGCAAATAAGGCTCACCGCAGTCCAGACAGCTATCACTGCAGCGCAGTCGCAGTTGGATGCCATCAACGCTGCCAACACAGCTGTAACAGCAGCAGAAGCTCTGGCAGCGGGCGACCTCAGCACCCAGGCGTTAATCGATGCAGCCCAGGCTTCCCACGGTACTGCGCTAGCACTGGTAACCGCTCTCGCTGATGGTACTGTCAAAGACGGCCTGCAGACGAGGTTGGCTGCAGTACAGGCGACGATAGATACTGCACAGGATGCATTTGATAACGCAAATAAAACTGTTGTTAACGTTTCCAGTTTAACAGGAACTATAGATCAGGTTGTGGATGTTGAAATAGTTCTTAGTAACTTTGAAAACATCAATATAGCAGGTATATCTGGTGGTCAATTTGAACTAATTTATGATAGCAGTTTGGTTCAAATACAAGACTTGGTACCCGGTGATTTCCATACCTGGCAATGGACATTAGAGTTTAATCCAACTTTAACCGCAGATAGTCTAGCTTATGCTTGGATTTCTTCTCAACAATTCCATCAGAATGCCAGAATTGTAACTTTTAAAGTTAAATTACTTCAGACGGGCACAGTAAACCTTGAATTAAGAAACCTGGTTTTAAAAGATGACTCAATGCCTAGTCCACTGAGCATTCCAAGTGAACTGATTAGAATTGTAAACGGCCAAATCACCGTAGAATAATAATATGGTCTTAGGTTTAGATTGATATTTCGACCTAAGTATATAAGGAGTGTGAGAAATTGTTTATTCCGTTTTGTAAGAAGAAGCGCCTAATTTCGATACTGGTGACCTTGTGCATAGTATTTGGTACGTTTGCTATAATTGACTCAGCTCAGAATCAGGCGACAGTCACCGTTGAGAATGTTACTGGGTTAGTAAATGAGACTGTAGACGTGTCAATAAATCTCAATGATTTTACAAACCTTGGCATAGGGGGCATATCAGGCGGTCAGTTCCAGTTGAGCTATGACAGTAATTTAGTACAACTGGTGGACATGATTCCTGGTGATTTTCACACCTGGCAGTGGACAGTAGAATTTAACCCTGCTTTAACCGATAATAGCTTAGCGTATGCTTGGATTTCTTCTCAACAATTTCACCAGGATGCGAGAATTGTAACTTTTAAATTTAAATTACTTCAGGCCGGTACTGCTAACCTTCAGTTAAATAACCTTATTTTAAAAGATGACAGTATGCCTTCACCATTAAGCATACCGAGTGAGGCAATTAACGTTGTAGACGGTAGTACCACCGCAACAATTCCCCTTGAGCAGGTTGCAAAACCTCTCTTGTCTGACCTTGGTGTAGTTAGTTGGGTAACTGTGAATAATGCCAGCTTCTATGAGATTACACTGTATAAAGGCGACTCGGTTGTAGACACGCAAAGTGTTGTCGGGAATATAGAACAATACAATATGCTGCCCTCCATGCGTACCGCAGGAGTAGGCGAATATTCAGTAACTGTCAAAGCATTGGGAACCGTCCTATATTCCGATGGGCCTGTATCAGATTCATCCGATCCCCGGACAGTCGTTGCCCTTGCTACAGTCGGTCAGCCCGAATTTTCCCAGACAAGGTTTGTAACTTGGACCGACGTCATTAATGCTTCATCGTATGAAGCGCAACTCTACAAGGACGGTGTAGACCTGGTAGCCATGAAGTCTGCAACCAGTGGTATAGCAGGAGTTAGCTTCTACGGAGAGATGAGAGATGCTGGCATAGGAGATTATAATGTCAAAGTCAGGGCGGTAGGGACAGGGCTGTATCTCGAAGGAGAATTATCGGAAGCTTCAGTATTACAAACCGTAAGTCCAATAGTACTTACAGTCAGCAACGAGCAAGGCATAGTCACCTTTAATAAAACTGCTACAATCAGTATCGCAGACGCCACTTATTTAACAGGAGGGCAGTTCATTCTGTCCTATGATTCAAATATTATTGAGCCTGTCAGCGTTGCTCCAGGCGGTCTTCTTGGTGACATTGGGGAAGGATTTATTATCAACCTGAACCACCCTCAGGGAATCTTCATCGCATGGGCTGGCGCCACACAGGTCATTGAAACCGAAGGCATTTTTTGTACTTTAGAATTTTTGGTCAAAGCCGAAGGAGATACGGCCCTGGTGGTGAGCGGATTGGAGCTGTTTGATGAAGAAGGAGCACTTATCCCTTCAACAGCAGAAAACGGTACCTTTACTGCCATTGACGTAGTATTTGGCGATGTGAATGAAGACGGAGTAGTGGATGTGGGTGATGCCATCCTGGTGCTGAGGTCTATCGTTGGATTGACAACACTGAATGCAAGGCAAATTAAAGCGGCAGACGTCAATGGCGACGGAGTGGTAGACGTAGGTGACGCCATCCTTATTCTGCGCCGTATCGTCGGCCTGGTAACCAAATTTCCCGTAGAACCGTAGTTAAAAGTTAAATCTACAAATGACTACAATTGCCTAAACAAAGGTCCGCCCGTTATCCGGGCGGACCTTTGTGCACAGCGATAACGCCGTATCTTAGACTGGGAGCACGAACAAAGTTGCTTCGAAGGAGCACGGGACAAGAAGATTAGACTAGTTATTGAGTTTACGGCGCCGGAATCGGCAAAAAACATCATCATAGAAAGTGCATGATATTTAGCACAGAAATTATTTTCTTCAATCTAGGCGGCTTGAGTAAAAAGTTAGATAACATAAGCTTCCTCCCTTATTTTAATATTTATCTATGTTCAAACAGGCCGTAACCTGCTTCAACAATTAAAAAGGAACTAATCGCAGGTTTAAGTAGTTAAACGAAAAGTTCTTTTGCCTATTAGCTTTTTCTTAAAAAAAAGAGGGCATTTAGCATTTAAACAAATATAAAAGGCCGCCTATATGGCGGCCTTAAGTAGTTATTTAGTTCTATTGTATGGTGCTGTTTACTGTTTATTGAGGACCATCCAAGCCGGCAATCTGCCTCAGAATCAGTATAACATCGGCGATATCGACCACACCGTCATTATTAACGTCTGCTGCTGCCAGCTGAGTTTCATTCAAAGTGATCAAATTTACAACGTGCCTGAGAACCAGGATGGCATCACCGACATTTACTACGCCGTCACCGTTGACATCACCAGGTAAAACTCCTTCAGACTGTACGCTCCAGCCGATGGTGGTCGAGTCTCCTTCATCGTCATGCTGCCAGGCGATACCGCCTGAATCAATACTGTAGCCCGCTGCTCCAAAATCCGCTGTCCACTCGCCGGCTGCATTGACCGGAATATCTTCCAGTATATGAATGAACTGCGGTCCATCCGGGCCAAACTGCATCAGCGCCACGTTTACCGTGCTGTGAGGCTCTGCCGTACCGGATACGGTATCGTTATCCGGATCCACCACTGTGACCGTCAACGGTCTGACAATGTGAACCCTTGTAAATTCACCGTCCGTAACTGTGACCACGTGTCCTGCAGCAATATCGAAAGCTATTCCCATCAGGTGGAAGTTGCCCCACTCGTCGGTTATAGTACTGCCGGTAAAGTCGGGGTTGTCCGGAGTCGACGGGTCAAAGATGGTAATATTCAGTGTCTTGCCGGCCGGCCAATCATCGCCCCAGATGTTGTTGTCCTGCGGGTTGACACTGATGGCGGGGTTGAATACTTTCCAACCGATGGTAGTCGCATCCCCATCATGGTCTTCCTGCCAGACAATACCTCCCGTGTTGATGCTGTGTCCTGCGGCGCCGAAATCGGCCGTCCACTCACCGGCGACGTTGGCGAAAACATCCATAACATGGATGAACTGCGGCCCAAAGGGCCCGAAATCCATTATTGCCGCGATAACCTTGCTGCCGGCGGCAGCGGAGCCGGAAACTGTATTGTTCACGGAATTCGTTCCGGTCACCTGGAGCGGTGTTACGGTATGCTCCTTGGTGGTCACCCCATCGGTAACTGTAACGTTCATGCCTGCTGTGATTTCAAAACTAATGTTATCGAGGTGGAAGTTGCCCCAGTTATCTGTTGATGTATTGTCGCTAAAGACCGGGTTATCCGGGTCAGCCGGAATGAATACATTGATGTCCAGTGATGCCCCGGGCAACCATTCCTGACCCCAGATGCTGTTGTCCTGCGGGTTGACGCTAAAGAAAGGATGCGGTGGGACAAAGCTGACAAACGCTGTTGCATCCCCGTCATCATCTATCTGGGCGACGTGAATCTCCCGGTTGTCGATTTCGTGTCCTAGCGCTCCAAAATCGGCAAACCAGTTGCCGCCAACGGCCTCCACGTCCAGCTTTTCGATAATGAAATTGCCTTGCTCGGGTGTTCGCCCAAACAGCCAAACCACCACCCAGGAGCCAGCCTCTGCGGTGCCTGACACGGTATGGCCTTCCCTGTCCACGTCAGTCACTACAAGCGATGTGACAATGTGCTCCTTGGTCGTGACACCGTCGGAAACCTCTACCATGTCCCCGGCCTGGATGTCATGGCTGGCTACATGCATGAAATTGCCTTCGGCACCAACTTCGGCTGTGCCGGAATATGCGGTACCGCCGTTAATCGTGATGGTAACGGTAGTTCCGGCATTCCAATTGAAACCTCTGATCGTATTGGTATCCGGACGAACCCAGAATTGAGGAATTATCACACGCCAGTTGATATGTGTGGCATCGCCGTCGGCATCATCCTGCCTGGCGTAACCTTCGCTGTCATTCACGATGTCATAGGTCTGTTCTCCGCTTGAGAAGTCAGCAGTCCAGTTGCCGAATATATCTGTCTGAACGTAGCGAGAAATATCGTTGTTATGAATTCCCACACGCACCCAGCTGAAAGGAGCAGCGATACCCGATACTGTATTATTTTCAGGGTTTGCATGGGTAAAGCTCAACGGTGTGACCGTGTGCTCCTTGGTCGTTATCCCGTCGTAAACGGTCACCACGTGCCCGGCCAGGATATTAGTGTCGGTAAAATCCCAGAAATGAAAGTCGCCGTACTGGTCTGCCTGCGTGGTACCGCTTAAGATCTCGTTTTCTCCTGCTTTAACAGTGATGGTAAGCGGAGCTTCGGCCGGCCATTCGTGGCCCCAGATGCCGTTGTCCCACGGATTTACGTTGAAAACAGGGTTAATGACACGCCAGTGGATACGAGTCTCATCACCGTCATCGTCTCCCTGCCAGACGGCACCCTCGGTGCCGGGCACAAAGGGGTAAATAACCTCCCAGGGCTCAGATCCCGGTAAAGAGAAATCGGCGATCCAGTTGCCGGACCCGTCTGCCTGCACACTGCGGCTGGTTCCGTCAGGCGCGTAGATATCGACACGGACCTCGCTGTTTGGCGCGGCAGTGCCGTAAACGGTGCTGTCTGCAGCATTGACATCAGTTATACGTACCGCCGTCACGTAGTGCGATTTTACCGTCTCTCCGTCGGAAACGGTAACCAGGTACCCTGTCTGGATTACCCCGCCGCCTGTGTGCGCATTAAAATCACCCCAGGGGTCGGCATATGTGGTCTCCTCAAAAACAGTGACGCCACTGTCCCTGACCGTCACGGTAAGCTCAACTCCGGACGGCCACTGATGGCCCCAGATATTTCCTTCCTGCGGGTCAACCCTGAATACCGGATTAATGGCCTGCCAGTGGATGTGTGTGGCATCGCCGTCATTGTCCCGCTGCCTGGCGTAGCCGTCGATGCCCGGTTCGATGTTGTAAGCCTGCTGCCAGGGTTCGGGGCCTACAGACACCGAGAAGTCGGCGGTCCAGTGGCCGGAGCCATCAGCCTGGGCAAAGCGGAACTGTTCAGCGTCATGGATGCCCACACGAACCTGGGTGCCGGGCTCGGCCTCCCCGGAAACGGTGTCGGCAGCCGCATCAACTACCATAACTTGCAGTGGGCTCACTTCATGTGATTTGACCAGCTGTCCGGTTTCAACCGTCACCACCGCCCCGGCTTGGATATCAAAGCCCAGGTTATGCAGGTCGAAATCGCCCCAGGCAGTAGTTACAGCTGTCGTACTGTAGTTAGGGCTGCCCGGAATATCCGGGTCGTCTATGCTGATGTTAAGCTGAACACCAGCCGGCCATTGATGGCCCCAGATATGGTTGCCCTGCGGATTGACGTTGAAGTGGGGGAGTACATTATACGGCTCAATCATGGTGCGGTTGCCGTCGGGATGGTTAAGGATCATGAAAATAGCATGGCCAGGCAGCAAATCAAAGGGCGAAAGATCAAGCGTAAAACTGCCGTCGCTTCCTGTTGTACCCGTTGCCGTGGCAAGATGGTCCCAGTTGTCCCTGTTGTGAATCTCCGCCTGAACCTGCCACCCCTCAAGGGGAGTCCCGTCCGGGGCTAAAGCGAAGCCGGATATTGTATCGCCGGCATGGTCGATATCGGTTACCTGGAAATTCTGCACTGTCATTGCAGCAGTCTGGTCATCAAAAGATGCGGTTATCACATCACCCGGCATCAGGCGTCTGGCCGGGTCGCCGTCGCTCCATTCATTTAAAAAGAAGTTGCCGTGCTCATCGGTTGTAACCTGTTTCGTGCCTTTACCACCGCCGTTTACCTTAACGGAGAGCGTCACGTCAGCGGGAAAATTATGCCCCTGTATCCAGTCGTGGGCGATCATGGCACCAAGCACCGGCGGGGGTGGGCCTTCTTTTGCCAGTACAACTCCCATCGGTGCCGGAATACCGGCAAAAAAGATCATCAAAGTCAGTACAATTATATTTAGGTCGGAAATCATTTTCTTTAATCTAAGCGGCTTGGTTAAAAAGTTTAACATAGCTTCCTCCCTGGATTAAGGTTTAGTTAATCTATGTTAAAGCAGGGAGCCCTGCTCTTACAATGAAAAAAAAAGGAACAAATCTCAGATCAATTGTCAATAACCGAGAAGTTCTTTTATTCACGTTAACTTTACATACGTAGTAAATTAATATTGTTCTTACATATTGTTATTTTACTTCTACTTAAACCCTAAATTTCCTTTTATTTTAAAAAATTATTATAAAAAGGAAATGCGAGTAAATTGTTGAATTAATATAAAAGAAGCAGTTGGTAAATGAGACGGAAGCGGGAGTTAAGCTGCCAGCTCTGCCTTAATTAATCTATTGTTACAAGGGGGATAAACATGAACAGGGGACTTTTTGTTGCTTTGCTGCTAATCAGTTTTGTTTTTATATTAGCCGTACCGACCGGTCTCGCTCAAAGCGGGCAGGTTCTAGTCTCCGTAAAAAGCATGGAAGGCGGCGTCGGGACAATAATAGAAGTGCCGGTAGAAGTAACAAATCCCTCCGGTATGGCCGGAGGGAGCATTGTCGTTAAATATGACCCGAGTATCGTGGAACCGGTAAGCGCACGGGCGGGGAGCCTGATCGGCGGCTTTTTGCACGTAGCCAATACTGCCTTCACCAGTGACAGCATTAAAGTGGCCTGGGCCGGCACGTCGGGGAAAATCACCGACGGGGTTATTACAATCATCACCTTCTCCCTAAAGAGCCCGGGTGCAACCGCCCTGGAAATTACAGAACTGTCCCTGATCGATGCCATAACCAAAAATATCCCATCCACACCGGTCAACGGCAGCATCACCGTAACCGGCACCGCTCCGGCCCCGGGTACCCCTTCGGACGGCGACGGTGAAGAGCCTGCTGTATTGCCGGAGGATGCCATCACGGAAATACAAAACTCGGCAGGCGGTGTTTATAAATTCACCCACCCGGAAGAACCGGACAGCCAGGAACGGAGCATCAGCCTGAAAAGAGATATTTTAAACAGCGCGCAGGCTTACAACACAACTTTGTCGCTGGATTTCGGAGACCTATCCTTCGGGCTTGCCCCAGGCGCCGCAAATGTACCGGCGGGCAGCTCGTTAATCCTCAGCGCGCGGGAGGCAGACCTGTCTGAAGACGCCTCATTCTCTGCGGGCAGCGCCCTGATCCGCTTAGCCGGCCGCGCTTACTGGCTGTCCGCTGTTATTGAAGACAGTGCCGGCAACCAGTCCGCCGCCAATCTGCAAAAATACCTTAATCTAAGCATCAGCGCAGTAGGCCTTTCCGGGATTGCTGACCCCAACAACCTGTACCTGGAAAGGTACGACCCGGTCGCCGCTCAATGGGCCTATGTCCCCAGCTTCTATAACCCCCAGACCGGCAATGTGGAAGCATCACTGCCGGGACTCAGCTATTACCGCGTAGTGGAGTACGACAACTTCCTCGCACGCTTAAGCGGCCAGGACCGCATCGAAACAGGCATAGCCGTCAGCCGTGAAGCTTTCAAAGCAGGCGGCAGCGCAGGCGCCGTAGTCCTCGCCAGGAGCGATAATTTCCCCGATGCCCTGGCCGGTGTACCGCTGGCCTATGCTAAGAATGCGCCGTTGCTGCTAACTGCACCAAAGGCGCTGGACAGCAGGGTAGCCGTGGAAATACAGCGCGTCCTCGACAAAGAGGGCACAGTCTACCTGCTCGGCGGCACAGGCGCACTGTCGGCGGAAATCAACGCTGCCCTGGTCCAGATGGGCTACCAGACAGTACGCCTGGCCGGCAACGACCGCTATGAAACAGCCATAAAAATCGCCGAAGCGCTGGGCAGCAGCCACACTGAAGTCTTCCTGGCCACCGGGGAAAACTTCCCCGACGCATTGGCCGCCTCTTCAGCCGCCGCCATCAAAGGCATCCCGGTACTCCTCTGCAGAAAAGATGCAGTGCCTGGCGTTGTTGCTCAATACCTCAACCAACACCAGCTCAGTGAAGTCTACGTAGTAGGCGGCACCGCCGCCATCTCAGCCCACGTCTACACCGCCGCGGGCGGCACGTTACGCCTGGCGGCAGCTGACCGCTACGGCACAACCCTGGAAGTTACCCGCCACTTCTTCACCGCCGGAGGCACCGTGGTCATCGGCACCGGCCTGAACTTCCCCGACGCCTTAACCGGCGGCGTCCTCGCCGCCAAAAAAGGCGCCCCGGTCCTCTTAACAGCAAAAGAAACCCTACCCCAATCTCTCAAGAACCACCTCGGCAGCTCCTCGCTCCAAAACGTCTACATCCTCGGCGGCCCCTCCGCCGTCAGCAAACAGGTCCTCGACACCATCACCACCCTCTTAAAATAAGCCGGACAGGCTGGACCCCAGGCTGGATACCCAGCCGATCCGGCTCTTTGACGCCTTGTAATATCTGGTAAATAAGCGTATAATATAGAGGAGAATTTGGTAGGGGCAATGTGCATGGATAAGGAGCAGATTATTAAAAACGTAAAGATGCTGCTGGATGACGAACCGGTCAGCTTTGCTTACCTGTTTGGTTCAATGGCGCGCGGACGGGCTCACGCGAAAAGTGACGTTGATATTGCTGTTTATTTGGACCCGGAACTGGATAAATTAGGTCGTTTTGACTTGCGCCTCAGGCTTACTGATAAATTGGCTGCCCACTTGGTCAAGGACGTGGATGTTGTAGACCTGGCGGCTGCTCCTCTCTCTCTTAGGCATTACATTATGCGTGACGGAATTCTTATCATAGAGAAACAAAGGCTGCAGCGGATTGGTTTCGAAGTATCTTCACGCCGGGAATATTTTGATCTGAAACGACACCTGGACAGGCGTTCGGATGCTATACTCAACCGCCAGTAATAGGAGGTGTAAAATGGTCGACCGAGATGTCTTAAAGCAGAGGCTGTCATTGCTGTGCGAATATATTGACGACTTGGACCAAGCTGCTGCCATATCGCTCGATGACTTTCTAAAGGACAAAGTGACAAGGCGTTACATAGAAAGAACTCTACAACTGGCGATTGAAGCCTGCTTGGATATCGGCAGCCACCTGATTGCCGACCTGAAACTCAGGGAGCCCGCAGATAATAAAGACATTTTTACTGTATTGGTTGAGAGTGGTTTCCTGCCCGGGGAAAGAAAGAATGACTACCGGAAAATGGCCGGGTTCCGAAATATAATAGTGCATGATTATGTACGACTTGACCCCGAAATTGTCTACGGCATTCTGGAAAACGGTATATCAGACCTGCGTGGTTTTTCCAGGGCAATCAAAATGCAATTTCTCTCATAACACAGTCAGGAGGCATTCTCCTGACTACTGCCCTGCTCAACGCCTGGTATAAAGTACTATCTTGCTTTGTGTTTCGGGCGGTATTGTTGATTGGAATTATGCTAGAGGAGAGGATTGACGGTAACTGTGACTTGGTGCTGGAAATCAAATCTGAGCGAAATTGGAGAATTTAGTGCGGAGGTGACGATATATGAAGAGAAGGGAACAGAAAGTTGTTGGGCTTTTCGGTGACCCTGTCAGGCATTCACTTTCGCCGGTTATGCACAATACGGCTTTTGAGGCGCTTGGACTGCCGTATGTTTATGTACCCTTTCATGTGGAGGAGGGGGATTTGGGGGATGCTGTCATGGCGATAAGGGCACTTAAACTGGTGGGGGTAAATGTGACGGTGCCGCACAAAGAAAAGGTGATCCCGCTTTTGGACAGGATTGACGGGTCGGCTCTGCGTTGCGGGGCGGTCAATACTGTGGTAAACGACGGTGGGGTGCTGGTGGGGTATAATACTGACGGGGCCGGCTTTATTGACTCGGTAGGCGATGAGGGGCTGGATTTACGGGGGATAAAAGCGGTAGTGATGGGGGCCGGAGGCGCTGCCCGGGCTGTCATTGCCGGGCTGTTGGACGGGGGGGTTGCGGAGGTTGTCCTGATAAACAGGACCAAGGAGAAGGCGGTTGCCTTGGCGGCGTCGCTTGGGTCTAACATCATAAGTGTTTTTTCCCTTGAAGACGGTTACAGTCGTGCTGTCAGCGGGGTAGGGTTGGTGGTTAACTCACTGTCTGTCCCTTTCCGGCGGGAGGGGAGGTGGCTAGCCGATTTGTCAGGAGCGGCTGGTGCACTGTTTTATGACCTTCGCTATGGCGCCATGCCTTCTGATTTTCTTGATCTGGCCAAAGAACTGGGGAGTCCGGCACGTGATGGACTGGGCATGCTTCTTTATCAGGGAGTCCGTGCATTTTATCTTTTCTGCGGGAGGGAGGCGCCTGTTGAGGTGATGCGCAAAAGCCTGGAGGATGCTCTTTCAGTGTAGGCAGTGTCGGAGGGACGGAGGTGTTGACATCCCATCGATGTGTTATACGTCGATACCCTACTCGCAAACCGGGAGAACTCATACATGGGCAGATACATAAAAAACAGCCCCGTTGATATGACAGGTGCTGTTTTTTTTGCTGTAATATAATAGTAATTGCAAAATCTTAAGTAGTATAAGTAAGAATAAATGAAATCACCAAAGAAATAGATAAGTTCGACAGAGCTTATAAAGAAATTTTATTTTGTCGAATAGTGGAGTAAGGGTTAATTAATCACAGGAAGTGACGATATATGAAGAGAAGCAATGAAGGGCTTTTGGATGGGGTTGACAAGTATATTGGCGGTGCTTAATATGATTAAGGCTAATCGTGGTGAAAAATTGAGCGGTAGCAGTTGGGGAGCAGACCTGAGAAGGGTTTGGCTGATCATGCTGCTGGTATATATCTTTGTTCCTGTGAATGTATATGCAAGTGATATGACTCTTAATATCCTTGAATTGAAGACGCAGACTTTTCCTATGATAGGGGTCGCTTTCGATCTGAGCAACCAGGACGGACATTATGAACTGCGGCAGGGACAGGTGACAGTACGTGAAAACGGCAGCCCTGTAGCTATCCTTGATTTCTCCGACAGGGTGGAAGATAATGTGGGGCTGGCCTTGGTGTTGTCCCTTGATATCAGCGGCAGCATGCGTACCGGGATTACTGAGGCACTTGAGGCTGCAACCGGTTTTCTGCAGCACCTTGGGGAAAACGATGAGGTTGCCTTAATCGCTTTTGGGCGGGGAGTTTACCTGCTGCAAGACTTTACGACTGATAAAAGTTTACTGGCTGAAGTTTTGCAAAATGAGCCGAAGCTTGAACCTACCACAGTTTTTTATGACTCGCTGAAAGAGGCTATTGTTTTATTAAGCGGCAGAGATAATCCTTACCGGACAATTGTGGCGCTTACCGATGGTGAGGAAAACAGCAGTGTGACGACTCTGGAGGAAGTTATTGGGCTTGCACAAAAAGAGAATGTGCGCATTTTCAATATCGGTTTATCTACAGCGGACCTGGATTCTGAGCTGCTGAAATATATTTCGACAGAGACTGGAGCAAGGGCGGTTATCGCTCCCACACGCCATCAGCTGGGAGAGGTCTACAACAATGTGGCCGGGATGCTCAGGCGTTTCTATTCTGTGGTTTATCGCAGCAGGGCGGCGGCAGGCGAAGAAGTGGCCATTTCTTTGACGGTGGCGGCGGACCGTTTGCTCTTTGCCGAAGAGTTTTACCAGGCTCCCCTGCCTGCTGCTTTGCCGGTGCAGCAGCTTCCGTCAGCTGCGGAGATGCCTGCTGCAAGGCCGGCTTTACTGCTGCAGCCTCTGCAGATAGTGTTTGGCGTTTTTCTTGGTATTTTGCTGATATTCTTTTTAACACTTGTGCTGCGGCGGAAACACAGGTTGCTCAGTGTTCCGGACCAGTACCTGTTCATCCAGGAAGCTATCGATATGGCTTTGTCCGGTGATGTGATTGTTGTTTCGCCTGGCATATACCAGGAAAATCTTGATTTTAATGGTAAAAACATCACTGTGCGCAGCAAGGAGCCGACAAACCGAGACCTGGCTGCGCAGACTGTCATAAACGGGGGGGGGCGGGATAGTGTAATAAAGTTCGGTGAAAGATCAAGGGCTATCCTGGAAGGGTTTACAATCACAAATGGGGCTGCTGCTCAGGGCGGGGGTGTTTATATTTACAGGCATGCAAGTCCTACTCTGGCCTATAATATAATCTCGGATAACAAAGGGACACAGGAAGGCGGCGGTATTTACATCGGGCTTTTCTCCTCACCCAGAGTTCTGCATAATACTATTTGCAGAAATACTTCTCATCAGGGCGGCGGGGTCTATATGGGGGATTGTTCTAAAGGTTTTGTTTTTAAAAATAATATCAACCACAACTATGCCAAGTGCGGAGGCGGGATATTTGTTACCTTTGGCTCCTCACCAAAGCTGAAAGAAAACGAAATATCAGACAACCGGGCGGAACAGGACGGTGGGGGTATTAATATCCGGCATCAATCCCAGGCTGTGATGCTGAAAAATCGTATTTTAGGAAACAGCGCCACTAGTGGCGGTGGTATTATGTTAAATGACTGGGTAATCAATTCCCAGGTTCAAAAAGCATTAAAAGGAAATAATGTGCTTGATAATTCTCCTGAAAACTATATTGTAAATATATAAAAAAGTAGGCCAATATTGGAAATATTAACAGGAAAATGAAAAATATAGTAGAAAATGTAAAATATTATACCATCTCTTTCTCCGATAATAGCAAACTTGTCGAAAGGCAAGGACGCAAAACCATGGTCTAAAGGTATAAAACCTATGACAGCATGGTTGCCAAAGGGCAGATTTTTTGTTGCCCGGAGCGGTTTGATGGAATGCTCATGATAGCAAGGCAAGACAGTATTGCAAAATAGAGGGAGGACTTTAAGTGGTAAAGTTTTACCGCAAACGTCTCGGTGATATGCTGATTGAATCAGGGCTGATAACCAATGAACAGTTGACTGAAGCACTGAGTGAACAGCGCGTCAACAAGCCTGGCAGCCTTGGCAAGATCTTGATAAATAAAGGTTTCGTGACAGAAAACCGGGTATTGGAGATGCTGGAACAGCAGCTTGGCATACCCTTTGTGCAGCTGACAACCAGCATGATGGACCCGGAAGTTGCTACTTCCATACCTTTTCATCTTGCCCGGCACTATTTGGTTATTCCCATTGAAAAGGAGAAAAACCGCCTCAAGCTGGCCATGTCCGACCCGCTTAATGTGCCTGCCATTGATGATGTTGCCATGATTACCGGCTGTGAAGTGGAACCTGTGCTGGCCAGTGAAAAGGCTATTGAGCAGGCCATCGACCAGTTTTACGGTATTAAGGAATCTGTTGAGAATGCGCTCAAATTCGCGGAAAAAAAGGAAGACGAACTGGACCCCGTCCGCATTGCCAAGCTGGTGGAAAATGCTCCTGTTGTCAGATTTGTCAACTCACTTCTTAACCAGGCGGCCAGCGAAGGCGCAAGCGATATACATGTGGAGCCCAAAGAAAAAAGCCTTCGTATCAGGATTCGTGTTGACGGCATCCTCCAGGACGTGATGACTCCTATGCACGATGTGCAGCCACTGATAGTTTCACGCATTAAAATCATTTCCGGAATGAATATTGCGGAAAGGCGTCTGCCCCAGGATGGCAGCTTTTCTATACGATACAAGAACAGAGTCGTAGACGTCCGTGTTTCTTCCCTGCCAACCGTATACGGCGAAAAAATCGTCATGCGGCTCCTTGATAAAGATAAAATGCTCCTGCCTATAGAAGAACTGGGTTTGTCAAAATATAATTTAGATAATTTCTCACGGATTCTCAAATCTTCCTATGGGATGATAGTAGTTACGGGCCCGACCGGCAGCGGTAAGACAACCACCCTCTATTCATCACTTAAGGCCATCAATTCTCCTGAAAAGAATATTATTACAGTGGAAGATCCGGTGGAATACCGGCTTGACGATATCAATCAGGTCCAGGTGTTTCCAAAAATCGGCCTGACATTTTCCTACGCTTTGCGTTCTATTTTGCGACAGGACCCAGACGTGATCATGCTTGGCGAGATACGTGACGCAGAAACAGCGGATATCGCCGTCAAGGCAGCCCTTACCGGCCATCTGGTCTTTAGCACTCTACACACCAACGATGCGCCGCGCGCACTTTCCCGTTTGGTTGACATGGGCGTGGAGCCTTTTCTTTTGACTTCGTCCATAGTGGGCATAATAGCCCAGCGGCTGATACGTAAAATCTGCCCTCAATGTAAAATAGAATCCCAACCGAGCCGCGAGGAACTGGATCTCTACTCATATTACTGCCCTGAAGGTATGCCCCCTGTGTTTTACTCCGGCCGGGGTTGCGCCCTGTGCAACAACACCGGTTATAAAGGACGTCTGGCCATCCATGAAATAATGACTCTAAACAGTGAAATCCGCGAACTGATGCTGTCCGGGGGTAACATGGAACAACTAAAAAAACTGGCGGTTGATAATGGTATGATTACCCTGCAGCAGGACGCTTTTCGGCTGGTGCAGGAAGGTGTGACCACAATCAGGGAAGTTATTCGTGTGACTTTCGAGGGAAACTGACGAGGAGGAATAAAGTCATGATATCTATCTTTGAAATGATGAACCTGGCCATAGAGAAAAAAGCATCAGATCTGCATATCACGGTGAATATGCCGCCGATATTGCGTATTTTTGGCGAACTTGTCAGGCAGGACTACGCTGACCTTACTCCCGGAGAAACCGAGTCAATGAGCCGGGAGTTAATGAATGAAAAACAGTATAATATTTTCAGTGAACTTGGGGAGATGGACTTTTCATACAGCCTTCCCGGCAGGGGGCGTTTTCGTATTAACGCGTTCCGCCGCTGCGGTACTACAAGCATTGTGTTGCGTTCCATCACTGACTCAGTCCCGTCCCCGGACGAGCTTAACCTGCCGGCTGCCCTTTTAAATTTCACCAAAAAAACAAAAGGCCTCTTCCTTGTCACAGGACCCACAGGCAGCGGCAAATCCACCACCCTGGCTTCCATGCTCGATATTATCAACTCAGAACGCGCCTGCCACATCATTACACTGGAGGATCCCATCGAGTTTATGCACTCTCACAAAAAATGCATCGTCAACCAGCGAGAAGTGGGGCAGGATACACAATCGTTTGGCAATGCCCTGCGTGCCGCCCTCCGCCAGGACCCGGACGTTATCCTCGTCGGAGAGATGCGCGACCTGGAGACTATCGGCATCACCATCACTGCGGCGGAAACAGGCCATCTTGTTTTTGCCACACTTCATACTATCAATGCTCCCCAGACTGTTGACCGTATCATCGATGTCTTTCCTCCCTACCAGCAGCAGCAGATCAAAATGCAGCTCTCAAACTCACTGATTGGGGTCCTCTCACAACAGCTAGTTAAGCACCGTTCCGGTGAGGGACGTGTCCCTGCCACGGAATTAATGGTGGTAAACCCAGCTGTCCGCAACCTGATTCGTGAGGGGAAGACTCACCAACTATATTCAGTTATCCAAACCGGAGGCAAACTGGGGATGCAGACCATGGACGACCAGCTGCGCAAGCTCTACCAGGACGGCCAAATCAGCTACGATGACGCTCTGGCCTACGCTGTCGACAGTGAAGCAATGCTGCGCCATCTCGGCTTTGCCGCAAATCTTAACTAAGAGAGAGGATCTATATGCCGGCATTTAAATACACAGTAAAAGATGACAGCGGGCAGACCATAGAAGGCATTAGGACGGCAGGGAACCCGCGCTCTGTTGCCTCCGAGCTGCGTAACGAGGGCTTCTTCATCATCCGAATTGAAGAACACAAAGAAAAGGTAAAAAAGGGTACCCTTTTTGAAAAGAAACCATCGTCCCGCGACTTTATGGTCTTCTGCCGCCAGTTCGCCACAGCCATTGAAGCCGGCATGAACGTCAGCGACGCTTTACGCATCCTGGCCAGGCAGAGTTCACCTTCCCTGGGCGCAAAAATCACACAGGTGATCCTCTCTTTGGAGAGAGGCCGCACCCTCACGGATGCCCTGGTTGAACATGACAGCTATTTCCCACCTATCATGGTTAGTATGATTGAGGCAGGAGAGTTGGGTGGTGTGCTCGATGTGGTGATGATCCGCCTGGCCGATCACTTCGAGAAGGAACACGATCTGCGGGAAAAAATCAAGTCGGCGTCCACATATCCGGTTGTGATTTTATCTATTGCCACATTGGTGTTAATTTTCCTCATTGTCAAGGTGCTGCCTACTTTCGGCGGTATCTTCGACTCACTGGATGCCGATCTGCCCTGGATTACCCTCACGCTGCTCGGGTTTTCGGATTTTTTGCAAAAAACCTGGTATGTTATGCTGCTGGCTGTATTACTGATTTTGTTCATAATAAGGCAAAGTTTGCACAATGAGAAGGGCGCTGAAAATTTTGACCGCTTAAAGCTAAAGTTGCCAATTTTTGGGCCGATATATAAGAAAATCATCCTGGCGCGCTTCAGTCGGACACTTTCCACTCTTTTAGCAAGCGGAGTGGATATAATCTCAACACTTCTGTTGCTTGGCCGGGTGGTAAATAACCGCATCATGCAGAGTGCTATCAATAAATCGGCGGAAAGTATACGGCAGGGACAGAGCATGTCCACTCCCTTGCGGACAAGCGGCCTCTTTCCCACCATGTTGACAGAAATGATGCAAATAGGAGAGGAGACGGGGTCTATAGACGAGATGATGTCAAAACTGGCTGATTTTTACGAATCAGATGTGAGTTACACGGTTGCCCGCATAAGTTCAGTAATCGAACCTGTAATGATTTTATGTGTTGCTCTGGTAGTGGGACTTATCGCAGCCGCAATTGTGACTCCGATGTTTGAAATGTTCCAGCATGTGATGTGAGTCTTCTTTAAAAAAATTGAAAGGAAGTGTGTTTAATGGTTTTGAAGATTGCAGATTTTATTCGTCGCAGCAAGCGAAATGAACGTGGTTTCACCCTGATCGAACTTCTGGTGGTTATTGCTATTCTTGGCGTCTTAATGGCGCTGGCGGTGCCGAGGGTTGTTGGTGCAGTAGATACTGCCCGGGAGAACACGGATAGGGCAAACCAGCAAGTACTAAAAAATGCTGTGGAGAGGTACTACATTGATAACAGCGCTTATCCTGAAACCTTGGCTGATTTAGTTACTACCTACATCAAAGAAGTTCCTGCTCGTAAATGGGGGACACATACGGGTACGGATGGCTTAACGGGTAATCTTGCTTGGGGATATTCTGGAGACACAGCAACCGGTGTATTTATAGACATCGTAAAAGATACACCTGTGCCTGAATCGTAAACGTAATAAGTATATTAATAGGAGCACGGAACTATCATCTTGAGCCCTATAGACCTTAAATTAATTACTGCTGAATTATGGCACAAATTGCTCTATTACTGGTGGCGTGGGCAACCACGCCACCAAATTAGTTAAAGAATCTCCTTAACTTTGAAAGGATACAGAAGATGAAACTGTTAAAATCTGCTGAGAAGAAAAGGCGGAGCAGGCGCGGCTTTACTTTAATCGAGATGCTGGTTGTAATTGCTCTGATTAGCGCTTTGGCTACCATTGCTGTACCTACCATTTTCGGGGTGGTTAATGCTTCCAGGGTGAACGGACCATGCCAACCTGCAGATACTTAAAAATGCGATGGAGGCTTATTATGCCAACCAGACACCGTTTGCTTATCCGGAAAACCTGGCGGACCTGGTAAATGACAGCGAGCCGTATCTGAGGGGAGTGCCCGTCAGGCTGACGGACGGGTGGAGCGGGGAAGCGGCAAAGAGTGATGAGGCCTGGGGATACCAGGGGCCGCCTACGGGAGCATTTACGGTGTCACTACCTGACAACAACGGCGGCAGTTAAGGTCTTATGCAGCGGCTGTTAAATTGATTTTGCAAAGGAGAAACAGTGATTACAATACTTGTCTTCGCGCTCGGCCTTTTGATAGGTTCCTTCCTTAATGTCTGCATTTCGCGGATTCCTAAAAGAGAGTCAATCGTTTTCCCTCATTCTCATTGTCCCGGCTGCGGGAGGAATCTGAAAGCTGCGGAACTTGTGCCTGTTCTCAGCTTCCTGGTTCAGAGGGGGAAATGCAGAGGGTGCGGAGGAAAGATAGCCTGGCGTTACCCGCTGGTGGAGCTTTTGACGGGAGTTATTTTTATAGTACTGTATACAAGGTATGCCGGCATTGATTTTTTGCTGTATGCGATTTTCTTTTCTTTAATGGTTATCGTTTTCTTCATTGATTTCGATCACCAGATTATACCGAACCGATTGATACTGATTTTACTTAGTTATGTTTTGGTGTGGCAAATAACCCGTCCTGTTGTACCCTGGGGGGAGGCCCTGCTTGGGGGAATACTTGGTGGATGTGTCTTTCTTATACTGGCTTTGATCAGTAAAGGCGGTATGGGCGGCGGTGATATAAAGCTTGTGGCAGTGCTTGGCCTGTTGTTTGGGTGGCGCTACATCCTGATTCTAATGTTTCTGTCTTTTATTTTGGGTGGGGTAACAGGTGCTTTGCTGCTGGCGGCGGGGATAAAGAAGAGGAAGGATGGGATTCCTTTCGGCCCGTTTCTGGTACTGGCTTCGTTTATAGTTAGTGCTTGGGGTGAAAATATTCTGTTTTGGTACTTAAGGCTAAGCGGTTGGTGAGAATAATGAGTAAATGGTTAAAAGAAGAAAGAGGATTTTCATTGGTGGAACTGCTTTTGGCCGTTGCGATTTTAGGAATGGTTGTAGCGCCCCTTTTGGGTATGTTTTCGACCAGTGCTGTTAATAATGCGCAGGCAAGTAAGTATACTATTGCTTTCAACCTTGCCAGGGAGAAGATGGAAAGTATAAAAAATATAAATTATGACAGTGTTGAGACGCTGGAGCAAGAGCCGGTGGATGGCTACCCGCAGTTCAGCCATTCTGTGGATGTGGCGGTACATGAAGCAGCTGACAATGATCAAGTGGAATTAAAGAACGTTACAGTGACTGTTTACTGGGAAGAAAGGAATTACAGCCTGTCTTCTTATATGACAAGAAGGTGATAAGAGTGCGGGATGAGAAGGGTGTAACGCTCATTGAATTACTGATTTCAGTGACTATACTGGGTATGATTATGGCAGCCACTAATGCATTTTATTCTTCCGGAGCACGGGGGTGGGCCGACGGCAATACAAGAGCTGAACTGCAGCAGAGCGCCCGGGTTGCCATGGATGAACTGTCAAATGAACTAATCTGGGCTTCTGATGTAGCTATTACCGCCAACGGTTCTCACTCAAATACTGCAATCACTTACAAAAAAAATAGCCGGACATATAAATTCCTGCTGCAAGACGGCAATTTAAAGATTGAACTGCCTGATGGGACAGTGACCACTGTAGCCAATAATATTCTGAGTGTGCAGGCTGTAAGTACCGGTAAAATTATAGAATTGACGGTTGCTGCGGAAAAACAGGGCAGACAGGTTGTTTTAAGAGCTAAAGTCAGTCCCAGAAACCTGTGATTGGTGGTGTGCCATGAGAAACGATAAAGGGTCTGCATTGATAATAGTTTTAGTTGCGGTAGCTGTTTTTTCCTTCCTTGGTGTGTCGTTGCTGAATGTTTCCATGGCGGGCATTCACGTTTCCAGGCATTTTGCCAATGGTGACAAGGCTTATTACGCTGCTGAGGCAGGCATTGAAAAGGCAATAGCTTATCTGAGCAAGGAATTTAATTATCAGTTTGATAATGAATTAAACGAAAACGAGACTGATTTTTTTGTTGAGGTATTAAAACCCTCGGGAAACAGCAGGTTTATTACTTCCACGGGAACTGCCGAGGGTAAGACCAGAACGATAAATGTACTGGTGGAGATACAGCCGCTTTATTCCAATGCTCTTTTATCCACCTCTAACATAACGATGCACAATTCTAATGTTATCGGTACTGTGAGGGCCAGTGGCAGCGTCAGCATGAATGATTCTGAAATAAGCCGCAATGATAGTAATGGGATAAACGGTAGTGTACATGCCATTACGTTTGCATTTTCCGGTAATAACTCTGTAAGTGATTGGCTGAGCTTTAAGTCAGATGGAAATAATCCTGTCAGTTTTTCTGGTCAATCCAGCAATGTATTTATCGGAAAACCATCGCCAAAGACTTATTATCACAGCAACAGAGGCGAGATGATCGAGGACGGCATGTATGATCCCGACCTTGAACTGCCTGTCATACCGCCCATTGATTTTAGTGTCTATACCAACGATATTGCAAATAATCCTCATGAATGGGTTGTAATTGAAGGCGGGGGAGTGTATAAAGTTGAAGGAGGAGCGCCTCCTGAATGGGAAGGAAAGAAGATTTTTATCAACGGCAATAAGCTTGAAATCGGTGGATCTTATGATGAAAACTTTATATTCGAGGGGCTTATCGTTGTTACAGGCCAGTTACAGGTTAAGGGACAGATAAACAAGGACGTGGAAGCCCGGGCCATTTTTGTGGTTGATAAAAATGTTGACTTTATTCCGGGACAGCCAGTACAAATGGGTGGAAGAAACCTGTTCTACAGCAACGCCGATATTTTTGTAAGATCTTCTAACGACGGTACACGCATTAAAGCAAAGGGAATTTTCATTGCCAGGGCTAATTTAAGGTTAAGGGGCGTAGAGCTTGAGTACAACACCGACATGCTTCTGCTCCATTCGCATCTTTTACCGGGACTTGCGCCAGTGAAATATCAATGGATTAACCCTAATCCGAGAAGGTGAGACCTTTGGGAATTTCTAAAAGATTATTCGGAGAAATGTCGCTGCCTGGCCTGGATATCGGGGCACACTCGATTAAGTTGGTCCAGTTAAAGCGTAAAGGAAATGAGATTACAGTCGCTAAGTTAGGGCAGATGGAAACACCTTACAATGCGTTTGATGGCGGCAAGATTACAAATCCCGAGGCCGTTGCCCAGCGGATTAAGCTGCTGATAAAGAAGCTGCGGATAAAGGAAAAGAGAGTGTTTCTTTCTCTCAGTGACCAGAATGTGATAACACGTTCTATTGTAATGCCAAAAATGACGGCAAAGGAATTGAAGGAGGCAATGCGCTGGGAAGCTGAGAAATACATTACTCTTCCCATTCAGGATGCTGTGGTTGATTATGTTAAACTGCAGGACATTCAGAGTGAGAATAAGGAAGAAATGAAAATACTGCTGGTAGCTTCAGCGAGGAACGTGGTAAACAGCTACATAGAAGTGCTGGAAAGTATAAAATTATTTCCTGTAGCTATTGATATAGAGGCATTTTCCCTGCTGAGGGTTATTAGGCACATTGAAGGGTCGTCCATGAGTGAGGGGTATGATGATAAAATTTTTTTGCTGCTGGATCTTGGAGCTGATTCAAGCAACCTGATTGTAATCGAAAACGGGCAGTTTGCTTTTTCACGAAACATTGCAATTGGAGGCAACAATTTTACACAGTCCATTATGGAGAGAGAGAAGGTTTCCAGGGAAGAGGCTGAAAGTCTCAAAGGTACGCCCGGGTTTTTGGGCCTTGGTGGGGTACAGGAACTCGTGGACGATCTGCTGCGTGAAATCCGGCGTTCTATTGACTATTACCTGCTTTACAAGGATAATAACAGCCACAAAAACATTGATGAGCTTTGGGTGACCGGAGGAGGGATCAGGCAAAACGGCCTGCTCTCCTTCCTGGGGCATGACTTGAAGTTGGAGCCAAAGATTATTAATCTGTTTCACAAAATTGGGTTGGACAAGCGATATATCCTGTCTGAAATGAATGAGTATGTTCCTTTTATAAACATAGCTGGCGGTGCAGCCCTGCGGGGGTGGTATTAAATGCAGGTTAACCTAAAGCCCGCGGAATACACCAGGAGGAAGCAGTTTTACTGGCCGCGCCTGCTTAAAGCAGTTATTGCCTGTATTTATTTGCTGGCGCTGATTTTTGCCGTGATTACACTGCGGCTTGATGAACAACAACTTATAACTGAGCAACTGATGCTGAGGAATGAAATAGAGCGGCTAAATCCTGCAGTCACAGAGGTCAGGATGCTGCAGGAAAAGACTAAGGCCTATACTGAAAAGCAAAAGGTTATAGATCTGCTGAATGCGGAAATGCTGATATGGTCTGATTACATTACTGAGCTCCATAATGGTACGGAAGAAGATGTGATTATTGAAGAATTTTTAAGTGATATTGGCGGCGGAATAAATATCCGCGCCCGGACCAAGTCGCTTAAAGTTGCAACTGCATTTGTGTTTAGGATGCGTGAAATGGTGTCATTTCAAAATGTTGATTATGAAATAATTGTGCTTAATAATAATGAATTTGAAACCAGGATCAGGGCAACGCTGGCCGGGAGGTAAAATATGAAGGTTAAAAAGAAAAAAAACCTGGCTGTTTTCCTGCTGGTGCTGCTGGTGCTGCTTGGATGTTTAACTTATTGGTTTGAACTTGGGCCGAGCAGGGGAAGGATTGCGGCGCTGCGGAGAGAAAACAGCATTCTGGCGGGGCAGGTGGAACGGGATGGTATGCTTGCAGCACGGCTGGAAGAGGAACGTGAAGAACTGTCTGCCTGGAAAGTAGCCGGAGAACTGATCAGGATTATTTTGCCTCCTCTGAGCGAACTGCCGTTGCTACTGGAGAGGGTAGAAGAGCGCTTGCGTTTTCCAGGGTCAGGCCTTGAAATACTGCAAATTGAGAAGGTGGCCTATGATAATGAAAGGGGCCTGGCAGTAGTTCCGCTCCACTTTAAGGTGAGTACAACACCGGAGGAATACATGGCACTGATTAAAGACCTGGAAGATTCGCTGAACATTTTACAGTTGAATGCCGTTAATTACTCGTTCACGGGAAACCAGATTGATGGGTTGATTTTTCTGAAGATTATTTTGTCGTGGGATGAATACTTATAAGATTTGCAATTAACAATTATTTTTATCCTTCTCTCCAGCACCGGATTTGTATTTCTGGTGCTTTTTTATTATACAAAAGCGGGTGTGAGAAGATGAAGGCTGTCAGATCTGAGCAGGGGTTTTACCTGGTGGAGCAGCTTGTGGTGATTGTGGTGCTGGGGATGATGGTAATCCCCTTTTTCCTGATGTTTTCAGCGGGAGCGCAAAGCAACGCCCAGGAGAGGATGTATAGTGTGGCTGTGGGTTTGGCCAGGGAGAAGATGGAGGAGGTGAAAAACCGGGGTTTTTGTAATGCGAGCGGGGAGTTTGAGCCGGAGGTGGAGCGGTTTGCGGCTTTTACCCGCGCTGTGGATGTTGATTTGGTTAGTGATGACCTGAAGTTGGTAACAGTAGTTGTGAGCTGGCCTTTTAAGAATGAGACGCGGGAATACCGCCTGGTGTCATATCTTGCAAGAAGGTGAGGAAGTGAAAGAAGAGGGCCTGACGCTGGTAGAGCTTTTGGTAGTGATGGCTGTGATGGGAATTATATTTTCGGCTGTGACGGCGTTTTATGCTTCAGGTATACAGGGGTGGAAAAGCGGGTCTGTGCAGGTGGATTTGCAGCAGCATGTACGGATTGCCGTGGATGAGGTAGTTAATGAGCTTAATGTGGCAACGTGGGTGAAGGTTGACGGAGAGAAGCGGATTGTTGAGTACAGGAAAAAGGTGGAAGGAGTGGAGCGAGGTTACAGGTTTTATTTGTTGGGCAGACAGCTTATGCACGGACTGCCGGGAGGGACGGCGGTGCCGGTGGCCGGCTTCATCGATAACATCGAATTTGAGCCGGACGGGGTGATGAAAGCAGGAGATATGCTTACTTTTACTGTAACCGCGTCTGAGCAGGAAAGTACTTTTTCCATGAGGAGCGGAGTGGCTCCCAGAAACCTGCGATAGGATGATTAATTTGAAGGATAAAGGTATTGCACTGGTTATTGTGCTGATGGTTGTCGCTGTTTTTTCCGTGCTGGGGGTAACTCTGCTCAACATGACTTTACTGGACAAAAAGATTGGCCGGCACGTTGCTTTATATGACCAGCTTTACTATTATGCCGAGTCGGGGGTGGAGGCTGTGGTGGCGGAGCTCCCGCGCGAGTGGCAGCCTTTTTTGTCGTTTTCAGGTGTGATTGAGCGTTTAGAGGAGCCAAGTTTCAGGGTGGAAATGCTGCCTTTTGAGAATGGCAAGTTGATCAGGTCGGTGGGGATGGCTAAAGGAAAATCAAGGATGATCGAAGTGGTGGCCAGGATGAGTTTGTTTGGGGGGCAGGTTTTATTTTCTTGCGGGGATATCAGGCTCGACAGTGTGGAGGTAACAGGCAATGTGCGGGGAAATGACGTGGTATTCAGGTATGGGGAAAGTACGGTAAGGGGAAGGATCTTGCATGCAGGTGAGGTAAAGACCGAGGGAGGAGGCAGGTATCGTCTGCTTGGCAGATCGTGTGCAATTGATGACACTGGCGATGTGATGTTTGATTTTGATCTGCTGGAGGAAATGGTGGATGAGGGGTGGTGCGTGGCGGAGGGAGAAAAGCAGTATGAGTGGGGGGAGCTTGACAGGGATGGGTGCGGGAAGGTTTTTGTGCCGGGAGACCTGACCATAAGTGATTTTCTGAAGTTTGACGGGATAATTGTTGTGAGAGGTAATGTTGATTTGAGCTGTGCCGGCACTGAAAGCAGGGTTGTTATTCTGGCGGAGGGGGACATCAAATTTCGGGGTGGCGGAGGATTGGTGCAGCAGTATAACGGAAACACTGTGCTGTACAGCGGCGGTGATATCCTCGACAGGAGAGTTGGTATCAAGCCGCAGTTGATGATGAATGGAATTATAATGGCACGCGGCGACATTGAGCTTGGAAATTTTGCACTGGCATGCAACGAGGAACTGCTGTTTGAGCATGAAGAGATATTTGCACAGGTGGATTTTACACAGTTTTCTTGTTTTTTACTGGAATGGCTGAGTGTTTCCCCGAGAAGGTGACCGATGAACAGGCGAGGGGTAACCCTGATTGAGATGTTGGTGGTGATAATGATTGTTGGTATACTGGCGGGAGTGGCTGTGCCGGTGGCAAGGCAGAGTTCGTTATGGCCGCTGCGGGCGGCGGCGAACGAACTGGCGGTGAGGATCAGGGCGACAAGGCACATGGCCATAGTTGAGGGCAGCACCTGCCATATTATTTTTCATGAGTTTAACAACAGGTATAAGCTGGAGTATCCCGGGGGCAGCAGTTGGGTGAGCCTGCCCGAGGGCATCAACTATGCTGCCAATAATTTTCCTCTTTCCCTTGATGGCAGGCCCACTTTGTATTTCAGGTATACCGGGGCGCCAAACAGGGGAGGGCATGTGGCGCTGAAGGATAGAAAGGGGAATAAGTTATATGTGATTGTGACGCCGGTGACGGGGAGGGTGAGGATTGATACGGCGCCGCCTTAGTAAAAATATCCGGGGGAGGAAGGTTATGGGCGAATAAGTGTCGAATTGAACTCAAATCAGTTTTTTTGTGCAGGATTTTTTTACCGCGTAAGAGAAATACTAGGGATGAAACCGGCAGATTTGTGTAAATACCGGCTATGTGCCAAACGGGGGGCTGAAATTGGGAGCATGTATGGACACTCTGCGGGGGCTCTTGGCTGAGTCGCCGGCGCTTCTCGTCAGCAACCCGGTCAATATTTCTTATCTGACCGGGTTTACAGGAACGGCCGGTTTTGTGCTGGTGACCGGGGATGGCGCTTTTTTGCTCACCGATTTTCGCTACCTGGAGCAGGCGGCAGAGCAGGCAAAGGGTTTTGAGATTGTTGATGTGGGCACTTCGGTGTGGGCAAGGGTTGCTGAATTGCTTGGTGCGGACAAGCTTGCTTTTGAGTCTGAGCACCTAACTGTGGATGCTTACAGGAAGATGGAAAAAGAGCTGGCAGGTGTGGAGCTTGTGCCTGTGGCTTCGCCGGTTGCCGTGATGCGCAGGGTTAAAAGTGAAAAAGAGGTGGCGGCTATTGAGGCGGCCATTGCTCTTGGCGATGCAGCTTTTGAGCATATACTGGGCTTTATGGAAGAGGGCATGGTTGAACGGGAAGTGGCTTTGGAGCTGGAGTTCTTTATGCGGAGCAGGGGAGCGTCGGGGACTTCCTTTAGTATAATTGTGGCCTCGGGCGCCAGGTCGGCGCTGCCGCACGGCGTGGCGGGAGATAAGCGCCTGGAGCGGGGCGATGCAGTTGTCCTTGATCTGGGCTGTGTGCTTGGTGGTTACTGTTCTGATTTGTCGCGTACTGTTTTCATGGGGGATGTGGGAGAAGAAGCCAGACAGGTGTATAATGATGTGCTGGCTGCGCAGCAGAGGGCGCTTCTGGGGTTGCGGGCTGGATTGACAGGGAAAGAAGCCGATGCCCTGGCGCGGGAACTGTTGAATGGGCGCGGTTTTGAGAAGAATTTCGGCCATGGGCTGGGACACGGCCTGGGCAGAGAGATACACGAGTCGCCAAGGCTTTCGCCGGCATCTGAAGAGGTATTGGCTGAGGGCATGGTGGTAACCGTGGAGCCCGGTGTTTATTTGCCCGGGAAGTTTGGGGTGCGCATTGAAGATGTGGTAGTAATCGGTGAGGGCGGCTGCCGCAACCTCACCGGAAGTACTAAGGAACTTATCTGCCTATAACGGAGGGATGCTGATGATTTCAACCAGTGATTTTCGCACCGGCCTGACCATCCTGCTTGACAATGTTGTTTATCTAATTGTGGATTTTCAGCACGTCAAGCCGGGTAAGGGCGCGGCTTTTGTCCGTACAAAGCTAAAGAACGTCAAGAACGGAGCTGTAACCGAGCGTACATTCCGTGCCGGGGAAAAAGTGGACAGGGCTGTGATGGACCGCCGTGAAATGCAGTTTCTCTACAGCTCCGGCGATGATTACTTTTTTATGGACAACGAGACTTACGAGCAGATGACCATTGACAAAGAGCAGCTTGGCAATGATGTGAAGTTTCTCAAAGAAAACATGAATATCGGTGTGCTGCTGTACGAAGAGAAAGTATTCGGCACCGACCTGCCGACTTCTGTGGAACTCGCAGTGGCGGAGACAGAACCCGGAATCAAGGGTGACACCGCGTCCGGGGGCTCAAAACCGGCAACCATGGAGACAGGGCTTGTGGTGCAGGTGCCGTTTTTTATCAATGGCGGCGATGTGCTGCGTATAGACACACGCAATGGGGCGTATATTGAAAGGGTGTAACCAAAACGAAAGGCTAGGAGGGAATTTCATGGATGACTTAAAATCCCGCGTTGCATATTTAAAGGGGCTGGCTGCCGGCTTGAGCCTGGATGGCGACTCCCGCGAGGGGAAAATGTTTAACCAGATTATTGATGTGATTGAAGCGCTGGCTGATGCTGTGGCCGAATTGCAGGACGACTATGATGACCTGGTGGATTATACTGAGGCCATAGATGAAGACTTAAGTGAGATTGAAGACGACTTTTACGAGGAAGATGACGAAGATGACGACGACGGGGACGATGAGGATATGTTCTCTGTTGAATGTCCGGACTGCCATGAAATCGTCTATATTGACGAGGACATGCTGGAGGACGAGGATGTCCTTGAGATTCTCTGCCCCAACTGCGAGAGGGTAGTGTTTATCAACGACGACGAGGACTTTTCTGAAATCGAAGATGTCTTCGATGACGCCGGAGACGACGAAGTGTAGAAACATTTGCCACCCTCAGGGGTGGCATTTTCATGTTATAATTATTCTAAGTTTTTGTTTTAAAACAACAATTACAATATACAATTAAAAGGAATGTTGGAAATCTTGGCGAATAAAATTAGGTGGACTTTGTGAAAAGGAGTTGTATGTAAATGGCAGGATGCGCGTGCAAGAGCCCGGAGCCCAAAACGATCCCCTATGACGAAATAGCTAAGATTATTCAAAAGTATAAGGGAGATTCAAGTGCAATAATCCCCATTCTCCAGGACACACAGGATCTCCTGGGCTACATTCCCAAGGAGAGCATAAGTTTTATGGCCAAACAGCTTGAAGTTCCACCGGCCAAAATCTATGGCATAGTCACTTTCTACGCTCAATTCAGGCTTAACCCCATTGGCAAATACAACATCATGGTCTGTGAAGGGACAGCCTGTCATGTTAACGGCGCTAAGCAGATTGGAAACGCCATTACCGATGATCTTGGTATCGGAGGAGGAGAAACCACTGAAGACGGCCTCTTCACCTTTGAGAAAGTAGCCTGTGTGGGCTGCTGCAGCCTTTCCCCGGTAGTGGTGATTGAGGGTGAAACCTATCCCGGGCTGACGCCGGATAAGATTCGCAAAGTATTAAAGCAGTACAAGGACAAGGAAGCACAGAAGCAAAATTAACGATGCGGGGAGGTGCCTGTAGTGCAGGAACAAGTTAAGACTGTAATTAAAGTTGGCTTAAGCACCTGCGGCATAGCTGCCGGCGGCAACAGAACTTTTGAGGCGCTTAAGCAGGAAATTGACACTCACAACCTGGATGTGGCACTGCAAAGGACAGGTTGCATCGGCATGTGCTATAAAGAGCCGATTATCGAAGTAATTTCACCCGGCGGCGAATCTCATTATTACGGCGGGGTGACGCCGGAGGCCGCGGTGAAGATTGTGGACGAACACATCAGGGGAGGGCAGCTGGCTGAAGAATTCCTGCTTGACGCTGAAAAGGACAATGTCACCGGCAAGCAGGTGAGAATAGCCCTGCGCAACTGCGGTGTAATCGACCCGGAGTCCCTTGCCGACTACAGGGAAAAGGGCGGCTACAAGGCCATTGAAAAAGCGCTTACCGAGATGACCCCGGAGCAGGTGATAGACGAGGTGCTAAACTCCGGACTGCGCGGCCGTGGCGGGGCCGGGTTCCCCACAGGGCTCAAATGGCGCTTTACCAGGCAGTACAAGAGCGACCAGAAGTATATTGTCTGCAATGCCGACGAAGGCGACCCCGGTGCATTCATGGACCGCAGCATCATCGAAGGCGACCCCCATTCTGTGATTGAGGGCATGATGCTGGCAGGTTATGCCATCGGCGCCTCCGAGGGCCATGTCTACGCCAGGGCCGAATACCCGCTGGCCATTATCAGGCTGGAAAAAGCCATCATGGCAGCCAAAGAGGCGGGCCTGCTGGGAGAAAATATTTTCGGCAAAGATTTTAAATTTAGTTTGAAAATCAAGAAGGGCGCCGGCGCCTTTGTCTGCGGCGAGGAGACCGCCCTCATAGCATCACTTGAAGGCGAGAGGGGCATGCCGAGGCTGAAGCCGCCTTTCCCGGCCGAAGCCGGCTTGTGGAAAAAGCCCACCTGCATCAACAACGTGGAGACTCTGGCCAATGTGCCATGGATTGTCTATAACGGCGCGTCAAAGTATGCCGCTTACGGTACTGAGAAGAGCAAGGGCACCAAGGTTTTTGCCCTGGCCGGCAAGATAAACAGGGGCGGCCTGATTGAAGTGCCCATCGGCATCCCCCTGCGGGATGTAATTTATGAAGTGGGCGGAGGCATCCCCGGCGGCAAGCGGTTTAAAGGCGTGCAGATGGGCGGCCCCTCGGGCGGCTGCATCCCGGAGAGCCTGCTTGACACCACCGTGGACTACGAGTCAATCACCAGGACAGGTGCCATCATGGGCTCAGGCGGCATGATCGTCATGGACGAGACCACCTGTATGGTTGATATGGCCCGCTTCTTCCTTAATTTTGCCCAGAACGAGTCCTGCGGCAAGTGCATCCACTGCCGTCTTGGCACCAAGAGGATGCTTGAGATATTGGAGAGAATCACTGAAGGCAAAGCAAAGCCGGAAGAATTGGATCTGCTTGAGGAGCTGGCCTACAACGTCAGGGAAGGCGCGCTGTGCGGCCTTGGCAACACCGCCCCCAACCCGGTGCTGACTACCCTCAAGTATTTCCGTGAAGAATATGAAGCTCATATTTATAACCGTAAATGCCCGGCCAAAGTATGCCGTGAACTGCTCACCTACACCATTGACCCCGAACTGTGCAACGCCTGCAGGCGCTGTGTCAAGCGCTGCTCGGTGGAGGCAATTTCGGGCGAAAAGAAGCAACCCCAGGTCATCGATCAGTCAAAATGCATCAAGTGCGGCAACTGCCTGGATGCCTGCAGGTTTGACGCGGTGTTGGTGGAGTAAATATGTCAACAGTAAAGGAGTTGAGTATAAGGCATGAGTAAATTGCGAGTTAATATAAACGGCCGGGAACTGACAGGCAGTGCTGAGCAGACCATCCTTGACCTGGCTAAAGAGAATAACATTCATATCCCCACACTCTGCTTCAGCGGCGACCTGGAAGTCTACGCTTCCTGCGGCCTCTGCCTGGTGGATGTGGAGGGGATGCCCAAGCTGCTGAGGGCCTGCGCCACCAAGATTGCCGACGGCATGGTTGTGCAGACTGAAACCGACAAGATTAAGACGGCGCGTAAAGTGGCCCTTGAGCTCATACTGTCCGACCACCGCGGCGACTGCCGCGCACCCTGCGTCAATGCCTGTCCCGCCAACTGCGACGCCCAAGGTTATGTGGCCCTGGCCGCCAACGGCCAGTACAGGGAATCGCTGCAGCTGGTAAAAGAATTTATGCCCATCCCGGCTTCCATCGGCCGTGTCTGTCCCGCGCCCTGCGAGGAAAACTGTCGGCGCCAGCTGGTGGAAGGCGCGGTGTCAATCCGCTATATCAAGCGCCTGGTGGGCGACCTTGATTTGGCCAGCGACGACCCCTATGTGCCGTCAGTGGCGCCTGATACAGGCAAGCGGGTGGCTGTAATCGGCTCAGGGCCCGCAGGCATCACCGCAGCTTATTTCCTGCGGCGGCGCGGCCACAGTGTCACAGTCTTTGAATCACTGCCCGAAATGGGCGGCATGCTGCGCTACGGCATTCCTGAGTACCGCCTGCCAAAGAGCGTACTCCAGGCCGAAATTCAGCAGGTGCTCGACCTTGGGGTCGAAGCGCACACCAATGTACAACTGGGGGAAGATTTTACCATAGAGTACCTGTTTAAGAGCGGCTATGACGCAGTATACCTGGCCATAGGCGCCCAGAACAGCCGCAGGATGGGAGTGCCCGGGGAAGATTTGCCCGGTGTAATGGGCGGTACCGAGTTCCTGCGCGCTGTGATGCTAAACGAGGAAGTGGCTGTGGGCGACAGCGTTGCTGTCATCGGCGGCGGCAATACGGCCATGGATGCGGCCAGGACCGCCAAGAGGCTTGGCGCCGGGAGAGTAATGATTGTTTACCGCCGGGCGCGTGAACAGATGCCTGCCCAGCATATTGAAGTGGAAGAGGCGGAAGAGGAAGGCGTGGAGTTTCACCTGCTTACCGCCCCGGTCCAAATTGAGGGCGACGGCAAAGTGCAAAGGATGACCTGCCAGAGGATGATGCTCGGTGAACCCGACTCCTCCGGCAGGCGCAGCCCAAAACCAATCCCCGACGATTTTTACACCCTGGAAGTGGACACCATTATCGCCGCCATCGGCCAGGATGTGGGTGTTGATGACATCAGGGACGAAGTGGGCGTCAACAAGTACAATACAATCCAAATAAAAGAAGGCACTTTTGACACCAATGTCGCCGGTGTTTTTGCCGGCGGAGACGCCGTAACAGGGCCTGGCATCGCCATTGAGGCAGTGGCTGCCGGCAGGAAAGCGGCAGATGTTGTGGATAGTTACCTGGGCGGGAGAATGGAGCCCTACAAGACGCACTACAATATTAAAAAAGACGGACTCAACGAGGCTGACTTTGACCATCTGGAGAAGACTCCCAAGGTGGCCATGCCTGTGGCGCCGGCAGAGGTCCGTGTGACAAACTTCCGTGAAATCGAGCACGGCATCACGCCGCAGGAAGCCTCCGCTGATGCCATGAGATGCCTGGAGTGCGGCTGCTTTGACGCTTTTGAGTGCAAGCTGCGCAAATTTGCCACCGACTATAGTGCTAAGCCTGAGAGGATTATCGGCGAGAAGCATGATTTTGAAGTGGTGGAACACCCGTTTATAGTGCGCGACCAGAGCAAGTGCATACTGTGCGGACTCTGCGTGCGCACATGCAGTGAAATTATAGGCGCCGAGGCGCTGGGCCTTGTCAACCGCGGCTTTGACGTCTATGTCAGTCCGTCGCTTGATTTGCCGCTGGAAGATACCACCTGTGTAGCCTGCGGCCAGTGTGTGGCAGTATGCCCCACCGGTGCGCTGGTTGAGAATATGCCCTTTGAGAAGCCGGCGGCGTGGGAACTGGAGCAGACACAGTCGGTCTGCGGTTACTGTGGCGTGGGCTGCAGTGTGCAGATTGAGACAGTGGGTGAAAAAATAGCCCGGATCGTGCCCTTTGATGGCCCGGTCAATGAAGGGCTGCTGTGCAAGAGGGGCAGATTCGGTTTTGGTTATGTCAACGACAAAGAGAGGCTGACCAAGCCGCTTATCCGTGAAGGCGGAGAGCTTAAGGAAACCAGCTGGGAAGACGCACTTCTCTATATCGCCAAAAAAGCCAAAGCCGTAAAAGCGCGCTTTGGCGGCGAGAGCATGGCCGTATTTGCCGGCCCGCGCTACAGCAATGAAGAGCTTTACCTGGTGCAGAAATTTGCCAGGGCAGTTCTTGGCACCAATAACATCAACAGCCTGTCCGAGCCCCAGACACCTGTGGGCGACGTGCTGGGAATGGAAGTCTCCACCAACTCTTTGAGTGAGATTAACGCAGCTGACTTCATGCTGGCTGTGGGCGTGGACTTTAACTATCCCATCGCCGGCCTTAAACTTAAGCTGGCGGCTCAAAAAGGCAAAGAGCTGTGGGTGGTGGACGGTGGAGAATCAAAGCTTGCCGCTTACGCCAGGCGCTTTGTCAAGGTTGACAGCGACGCCGGAGCAGGGCTGTTTGCAGCCATGATTGCTTATGCCTTAAAGAAAGGCCTAGTCAACAAGGGCTTTGCTGAAAAATACGCAGGCAACTTTGCCGAAGTGGAAGCCGCGCTCAAGGATAAAGACCTGGCGGAACTGCTTGCCGGCAGCGGCCTCTTGGAGAGCGATGTCAGCTCACTGGTGGACGCTTATGCCAAAGCTAAAAACCCGCTCCTGGTGCTTGGCGGCAAAAACCTGAGCGCCGAGGCGGTAAGGCTTCTTGTCAGCTTCGCTGTGGTGATGGGCAAGGCAGGCCTGCCGCGCCGCGGCATTATCTACCTGCGCGGCCACTGCAACAGCCAGGGGCTCACCGATATGGGCATCTCGCCATACACGCTGCCCGGCTACAGCTGCCTTGAAGACAGTGCGGCAGTGGCTGAAACAGGCCGCAAGTGGAAAGCAAAGCTTTCAACAGGGGCTGGCCTTGACGGTGCACAGGTCCTGCAAGGGCTTGCTGCAGGAAAAGTAAAAGCAGTGTTTGTATTCGGAGAAGACCCGGACAGGGAAACAGCAGCCAGGCTTGCCGATGCAAAGCTTTTGGTGGTCCAGGACCTCTTCCTCACTGACCTGGCCAAAGAGGCCGATGTGGTCCTGCCGGCGGCAAGCTTTGCCGAGACAGGCGGCAGCTTCACCAACAGCGAACGCCGTGTGCAAAAGCTCCGTCCCGCCATTCGGACCCTGTCAGGTAAGGACAACAGGCAGGTTATGATTGAGCTGATGGAACTGATGGGCTATTACCAGAAGGCAACTGCGGCAGACGAGATCTGGGCTGAAATAGGGTCTGTGGCGCCTGCATTCGCAGGCCTTGACCCGGCACAAAGCCCGTACTGGCCTGAGGCGCCTGTGCTTGGCATCGACTATATTGCCGCACTAAGCGGCAAATTCAGGCTGGCGCTGCCCTCGGCAGACGGCCCCGCCTTCCTGTGCAAGCCACTGTGCCAGAGCGCTGAAAACTGGTTTACCGCCTACCTGGAAGCAGTAGGCCTCCCGGAAAAACATCAGGCGCCGGCAGCCAAACTCTCTCACACTGACGCCTCACAAGACTGCGGATGCGAGTGCGCCGGCTAACCAAAAAAGTAAGATCCGCCTGCAATATATTGATGCTGCAGGCGGATTTTTTGTTAGTGTCATACAAAATAAGACAGCAGGCTGTTGAAAAACTTCGCATTACTTTGTCGCTGCGAAGCCCCGGCATCCTCAACGTATTATATATACGCCTGCGGTGCCGGGGCTTCTTGCTTCGCGTCCTGCTCGTTTTTGAACAGCCTTGGGTTTCTCAACAAACTGGCAGGATGACTTGCGGTGCAGGTAAATTCTGCGGGTTATACTACTTAGGGTCGTAATATGGTATAATAATTTATATAAAATGCTGTTGATTTGATAGAGGCAATAAATGTTTTCTCAATTTTCAAGCAATATTTGTTTGTAAGGAAAATATTAACTTCAGAAATTATGATTTACCAAAGGACAAACAGATAGTACTTTAGGGCAAATGGTTAGTCCAATAGGCTTATTAAGATAACTATCTGCATTATTGGCACTGCTCTAAAATGTGATATTATTATAAATATAGCAACTATCATCAGGAGAAAGCTTGAGGGAAAGGAAAATGGACTTTTTCATATACAGACAGCGTAAATTAGGAATATTAATTTATATGTTACAGATCGTCACATTTCTGGTTGTACTGCTAACAAGCATTATAGTTGTTCCTCTCTTTTTTGTAGAGCCTTTATTCAGGTTTTTTTTAATTCTCTGGGCTGTATACCTGATAACATTCGGATTGCTTCAGCTTTATAGAAAAGAAAGGACATTATTTTTTTATTACTCAGAAACATACGGAGAATTTGTAGTCATAACAATGCTCATACTGCTGACCCATGGGCATATGAGCCCCTTTCAGGCCATGTATATCCTGCCTGTAACACTCACATCTTTAAGGGTTGGGCAAAAAGGCGGCCTGATCACTGCCGCAATAGCCTCATTTCTTATATTGTATTATCATTTAGACCATATAGAGGTGTGGGGGGGCACCCACATGCTGATGGAACTTAACTTAATGATGCTGATGTTTCTCATAGCATGGCTGGTAGGAGGGCTTGTGAGCTGGGAGAAGAAAAGCTGGTCAGCATACGTTGAGCTTGAGGATGAGAAATGGGACCAGATCCGCCGCGTAGCTACGCTGCAGGAAAGAGGGAGATTGGCGCGGGAGATTCATGATAACATTGCACAAAATATTTGTTATCTGCGCCTGGAAACCAAGCTAATCCGGCAGGAACTGCCCAAGGGCGGCCACAAAGATATAGATGATAAATTAAAACAGATGGAAGAGTGTCTTGATAATATATACCAGGATATCAGGCAGGTTATTAACGAACTTCAGCGTGAAATTGAAAAGGATGGATTTTTGGTTACCGCCCAAAAAATAGTATATAAATTCGGCGAAGACAATAAAATTTCCTCAGAATATATAGTAAATTTAAATTGGGATGATTTAAAGCTTTCTGTTTTTAGTGAGATACAATTAATCCGTATCCTCAAAGAGCTTCTCTCCAACGTGCGCAGGCATTCTCAGGCGCGGTCAGTATCAGTAACTCTGGAAAGGAGCAAGAGCATGCTTAAAATTTCAGTTGAGGATGACGGTGTTGGCTTTAAACGCAGGTTGGTCCGCAATGCTCCTGATAAGTTTGGCTTGAAATTTATCGAGGAACGCCTGAATCTTATTTCGGGAAAATGGAAAGTGACCTCAAAGGCGGGGGAAGGAACAAAAGTAGTAATAATGGTTCCCCTGGAAAAGAAAGAGCAATACTCTAAGAGGGCATCAGCGCTAAAAGTCATTGAAGGGGTGGTGGAATGAGCAAAATCAAAGTAATGGTAGTTGATGACCACGCTCTGTTTCGCAGTGGCCTGGTAAGAGTCTTGCGGGCCAACGAAGAACTTGATGTAGTAGGCGAATGCGGCGACGGAGAGGATGCCCAGGCTATTTCGGCAGAAGCTAAACCGGACATAATTCTGATGGATTTAAAAATGAAAAACATGGATGGGCTGGAGGCCACTAAGAAAATCAAGGAAACTCAGCCCTTAGTTAAAATTATTATTCTTACTGTCTTGGAAGAGAAGAAGTATTTTTTATCAGCAATCCAGTCAGGCGCCGATGGTTATATCCTTAAAAACATTGAACCCGAGGAACTCTATGCCTTTTTAAAGGCTGTAATCAGGGGTGAAAGCCCTGTCTCAGGTAAAATCGCAAAAGAACTCTTCTTTAATGATAACTATAATGATTCCGAAAAAGGACTGAATTCTGATGGAAACGAGCTCACCCCGCGTGAAAATATGATTGTAAAGCTGCTGGGAAAGGGCTTAACGAATAAAAATATTGCCGAGAAGCTTTGCATCTCGGAAAGTACAGTTAAAGTTCATCTGCGCCATATAATGGAGAAGCTTGAATTAAAAAACAGAATTGAGATTGCTGTTTACGCTACAAAGCAGCAAAACGACCTACTACTATAAGCCAAGGAGAGGAGTCCCTTTGGTTATAATTTATATACATTGGAATAATTGGCAGGCACCGTAATTGGTGCTATTATTTTTTTATAGGAGCAAAAGAAATTTGTCACTAGCGCCTGATAATTAAATATCGAATCATTTTAAAAAGAGGAGTGTTGGGCATTATGGTCAGCAGAACCGAAGTTGTTGAAAGCAATGAGGTTAGGCAACTGGAAGAAAAGGCAACCAAAGCATTAATCCTGAATGTCATGTTCTTTCTTGTTCTTGTTTTCGCGAGTTTCTCCTTGCCGTTCGTAAGATTTTTCTATGCTGCCATTATTATTTCATGGGTATTTGTGATCACAGTTTTTTACATTTATTATACTTAACTGCATCAGGCAGCCCGCCTTGGCAGGCTGCCTGGTTTTTTCCCGGCCGGTAGGAAATTATAACGCTTTGCAGTCAGCAAAGCTGCAGCGGAAACCGGCACTGAAAGGCGCGCGTTAAGGGAACCGAATAAGCGCGCCTTCCTTGAAGAAATATAGAAGAAAATAGACAGAAAGAATTAACTCTTCAGAAAAATAAAAATTATAGTACTACTTTAAGACATGCCATAGTAGCCTTTAGGTTATTAATAATATACCTTGGCATAATTGGCAGGGTACTACAGAAGGTGCTATTATTTTTCTAGAAGCAAAAGAATCTAATCACGAGTACTCAATAAAGGTGGTAGAAGGATGAGAGCTAACAAAACATTTTCAGGAGGTTATCATTTTAAATTTGAAGGTTATCCTCGCGCAGAAGTAGTCGAAATGGAGATTCCTTCAACCGTAATTATTCCGCTGAAGCAGGGTTGTGGAAATGAAGTAAAGCCGGTTGTAAAACAGGGAGATAAAGTGGAGGCGGGCCAGATTATCGGGAAAGATGCAGAAGGCATAGCAGCACCGGTTCATGCCAGTGTTAGCGGAGAGGTAGTAAGCCTCGATCAGATCAAATACCCCAGGGGCGTTGTCAACTCCATTGTTATTGAATCAGACGGAACGAAAAGATGGGAACCATTGGCGGGGCGCCAGGCAGACTGGACAAAGCTGTCAGTCCCCCAGATCGAAGAATTGCTTTATACTTCAGGGGTTACTTCCCTTGACAGCCAGGGCATACCGACAAATCGCGAGGGTTCACCTCTGTCTGCCCGGGATGTGAAACACCTGATTGTCAACGCGGTTGAAGCTGATCCCTATAATTTATCACTGACGGTCTTGCTGGCAGAAGAAAGATTGGTCCAGTTTCTTGAAGGCTTAATGATTCTGCAGAAAATGATGCCGGGCGCAAAGATCCACCTGGCTGTTAACAGCAACAGGAAGGAACTGCTTGCACAATTCGATGAACTCACCCGTGAAAATCAATTGTTGGAATTATATCCATTGTCTCCCAAATACCCGCAAGGCAATGATGAAGTATTAATGAAAGCTATTCTCGGCGGGAACTATGCAAATGCCAGTGCTGCTTCGGTTGTATTGACAGTACAGACAGTTTTGCAGGCCCGTGATGCGGTGGTGGATGGCAAGCCGTTAATTGAGCGCATGGTGGCGCTGTCAGGGCCGGGGTGGGAGCATAATCTTCATCTTAAGGTGCGCGTGGGAACCCCCATCCAGTCCATTACAGCTAAGTATCTTAAAAAAACAGGGCTGCAGAGGCTTGTCCCCAATAACCTGCTGACCAATGTGGCTATCAGTGACCTCTTACCGGTTGACCGCACTTTTGATAATCTTAATGCCATCCCTGAAAATACCAACCGCGCGCTTTTCTCCTTTTTACGCCTGGGCGCGAAGAAGAGCTCGTATTCCAAAGCTTTTCTTTCCGCAGCGCTGCCCATGTTGGAAAAAACCTGTGATACCAATGTCCATGGGGAAGCCAGGGCCTGTATTTTCTGTGGTTATTGTGAAGAGGTATGCCCGGTGGAGATTATCCCGCATCTTCTTGACAAGTATGTAAAAAGCAATATTATTGACGAGCAGTTGATCAGATATGGAATTTTCAGCTGTGTCGAGTGTAATTTGTGCAGTTATGTCTGTCCCAGCAAGATACATCTTGCCTGGAATATCAAAGCAGGACAGCAGATGCTCATTGAAAATGAATTTAAGCAGCCCCAACCTGCACAATGCGGGAAGGATGCTTTTGCCTTTCACTTTGCCGGATAATTGAATAATTTTTGCAGGGGAATGATGCTTATCTGAATCAGGCAGTGCAGCAGCGAAATTACTTAAGCTTGGAAGGAAGAGGAGGATGCAAATGAACCGGTTTCGCCAGCAATTAGCGAATTTGCAGAATAAAAAATCGTTAAAGCCTTTAAGTCCTGCTTTCAGGCATATTGAATTTTTAGTGTTCGGGCCAGGGGATGTTACAGCTTCAGCACCGCATATTGTGGATACTTTAGATTCTAAGCGTTATATGTCAATGGCAGTTTTGGCACTCATGCCCCTTAGCCTTGCATCTGTCTATTTTTATGGCTGGCGCGCAGTTGCCATGATTTTAGTTTCCTATATATTTGCAGGAATAACAGAGCTCCTGTTTGCCTTTTTCAGAAAGAAAGAGATAACAGAAGGGTTTTTTGTGACGGGGCTGATTTTTCCGTTAATACTGCCCCCCACAATACCGCTGTGGATAGTTGCAGTGGGGACAGTTGTTGGTGTCTTTTTTGGGAAAGAAGTATTTGGGGGAACAGGGCGCAACATTTTTAACCCGGCCATTGTGGGGCGTGTTTTTGTTACCATCGCTTTTCCGTTATTAATGACTACTTTGTGGCAGCTGCCTTTTACAGAAGGATTGGGCGGATTTTTAAACTTCAGCAGGCCTGATGCCATCACCTCGGCAACGCCCCTGGGAATTTTCAGCGGAGGAGAGGCGGCGCTATATTCCTATTCCGATCTTTTGCTGGGCAGGGCGCCCGGTTCCATGGGAGAGACTTTCCGCCTGTTAATAATTCTTGCCGGCGTTTTCCTGATTATTGTTAAGATAAGCAACTGGAGAATCCCGGTAGCTTATCTCGGTTCAGTAGCTGTCTTCTCTCAGTTTGGCAGCATGTTTTACCCCGGCCGGGTCGCGCCTCCGTTGTTTCAGCTTCTCACCGGCGGGCTCCTGTTTGCCGCCTTCTTTATGGCCACGGATCCGGTAACATCCCCGTTTACAAAGCAGGGAAAGTGGATTTTCGGACTGATGCTCGGAATGTTTACCGTTCTCATCCGGGGGTTTGCCGGTGCTGTGGAAGGCGTTATGTTCAGCATTATCTTAATGAATGCGCTTACTCCGGTAATCGATAGTTTAGTCCTGAAGTTTAAATTTAAACCAATAAAGGATTATGGGGTGGTTTAAAATGAGCAGCACTATCGCTTTAGAGAGCAAAAAGAAGCTTAACCCGAAAGCAGTAGTAGTTGAAAAATTGAAAATGCTGGTCTTTATTGTTATCCTTGGTACTCTTTCAGCAACTTTACTGGTGACACTGGAGTCCTACACAATGAAGATGGTGCTGGCAAATGTCGGCGCTGAGCTGCAAAGCGGTGTCCTTGATGTCTTTGCCCTTGAATACACAGCGGAAACCTCTGACCGGGTATTTGCGGACAACATCACTGTTGAACCGGTTGGTGAGGTAATCTTATACCGGGCCGCTAACGGCAGTATCGCTTCCAGATTCAACGGGGAGGGCCTGTGGGGGCCGATTGCCGGAATTGTCGCTCTAAGTTCCGACATGAAGACTATCGACGGAGTTATAATTCTGGAGCAGCAGGAGACTCCCGGTTTGGGAGGGCGGATTGTTGAGACAGAGTTTCTGAGTCAATTTAAAGGAGTAGAGGTTGAGCCGCAGTTAGTTATTAAAAAGGGAGGCGAAGCAGCGGGTAAGGGAAATGAAGTTGATGGTATTACCGGCGCTACGATGACCAGCAAGGCCCTGGAGAATATGCTAAATAACCATATCACCAATGTGCGGCAACTTTTGGGGGTGAAGTAGAGTGTCAAGGACGTTATTCAGGTTAATTTATACTAAACCATATGCACTGGCAAGAGAAGGGATCTGGAGAAGCAACCCCATACTCACAGCCGCGCCCCTTGGTGTATGTTCCGCCCTGGCGGTGACCAACAGGGTTTCCAACGGAATCGCCATGGGCCTGGCAGTTACCTTTGTCGTTATGGCAGCATCCATGATCACCTCTGCTATCAGAAACTTTATTCCGCAGAGGATCAGAATGGTTACCTATATGATTATTATTTCCACATTCGTGATTGGGGTGGATCTGTTCTTTAGGGGCTTTTTCCCTGATGTCAGTAAAGCTCTGGGGCCCTATGTGGCACTGATTATCACAAACTGTATAATCATGGGAAGGTCAGAGGCCTTTGCATCAAGAAACCGTGTTTCATTTTCCACGCTGGATGCGTTATCTCACGGCTTAGGCTATACATTTACACTGTTAGTACTGTCTGCCTTCAGAGAGGTGCTTGCTTTCGGCACTCTCCTGAACGTGAGGGTAGTCTGGGCCGGTTGGACAAATTGGGTGGTCATGTCTATGGCTCCCGGAGGGTTTTTCTTCTTAGCCATCATAGTCTGGGTAGCCCGCTCCCTGCAGAGGGAAGTTGAAGTGGCAGACCCGCAAATGGCCGGTGCCATCGCTACCGCCACCACCATAGCAGCTGCCGCGCCGGGGGCGGTTTAGAGAGATTCCTGTTACTGTTATCGGAGACTAATACAGTTTGAAAGGAGAATGGTAATGACAAGTTCACTTTCCATCTTTTTTGCCACAATTCTCACTCATAATATTGCACTAACTTATATTCTGGGTATGTGTCCGACAATTGGCCTTTCAAAAAACACCAAAACGGCAATGGGAATGGGTATCTCTGTGGTTTTTGTGATAACGCTGACATCGCTTGTTAACTGGCCCATATACAACCTGATTCTGGTGCCGACGGGAAGCAAGGTTTTATCTTTACTTGTCTTTATAGTGACTATTGCCGCCACAGTTCAGCTTCTGGAGATGCTGTTGGAAAAGTTTGCTCCGGCCCTGCATTCAGCTTTCGGGATTTTTCTGCCCCTTATTACAGTAAATTGCACCGTGCTTGCAGTGTCGCTCTTTATGGTACTTAGAGACTATAATTTATTCCACACCCTGGTATTTGCTCTGGGTTCATCAATTGGCTGGTTATTGGCCATCACTTTGGTTGCCGGTATCAGAGAGAAGCTGGATCTGATCGGTGACATACCAAAAGGTCTTGATGGAGCAGGTATTGTAATGGTTATCCTGGGTATCCTGGCCCTTGGCTTTATGGGGTTCTCGGGGATGGTGGATCTATAATTGATTATACAACCAGCTTTGGTGATGGTTTCTATCTTGGTTGTGACTACGGGTATCCTGGCAGCATTCGATATTACTCTTGGCAGTCACAAGGAAAAGAAAAAGTCGAACTGCGGCGGCAAGGCCAGCTGTGGCCGCTGCAAGGGTGATTGAGTCCGGCGACGCCGCCGCCAAGTCAAACAAAATATAACCTGGAGGTGAGACAATTGAAAAGAAGTTGGAAGATTGCGTTATTACTTACGGCATCAATATTATCCTACGTATTCGTAGTAGTTTCTGCAGCTATGCTATCACAGGTGTTCTCCTCAGTAGCCCAAATAGCAACAGCTATGAGTATACAATCTATTTTAGTGATGATTTCTATACTGGTAGTTGTTACAGGGGTCTTGGCAGTGGCGGATATTACTCTTGGCAGCCACGAGGAGAAGGAAATTAATATCAATGATAAGCTAAAGCTTAAGGGTTCCGGTCAAGACACTCTGCTCACTACTTTGGCGAATCATAAAATCTTTATTCCTTCTGCCTGCGGCGGCAAAGCCACCTGCGGCCACTGCAAGGTTGTGGTTGAGTCCGGCGGCGGCGACTTGCTGCCTACAGAAAAAGGCCTGCTTACCAAGCAGGAGATGAAAGAAGGAGTAAGGCTTGCCTGTCAGGTCAAGTCCAGAGAAGATATGAAGATCCATCTTCCTGACGACCTGCTTGAAGTTAAGGAATATACGGCCGAGGTAGTGGCGCTGCATGACCTTACCCGAGATATCAAGCATGTTAAAGTAAGATTGCTATCCCCGAAAACCATTCATTTCAGGCCGGGACAGTATGTACAGACACTGGTGCCCGGGTTTGAAGCGTTTCGCGCCTACTCTGTGGCTTCGCCGCCAAGTCAAATGGATACCATTGAGTTTACCATACGGCACATACCGAAAGGATTGTGCACAACATATATCCATAAGGCTTTAAGAGTCGGCGATAAGCTTAAGTTTACAGGCCCATACGGACATTTCTATCTGAAAGAAGACTCAGACCGGCCAATCGTGTGTATCGCCGGTGGCGCCGGCATGGCGCCCATCAGGTCAATCGTTTCTCATCTGAAGGAAAAAAATATGCCGCGCAAAGTAAGCTATTACTTTGGCGCCAGATCAAAAAGGGACCTGTTTTTTGAAGACGAGTTGCGGTCGATTGAAGAAAACTATCCGAACTTTAAGTTTTACGCCGCCCTCTCTGAACCGGCGCCGGAAGATAACTGGCATGGGGAAACAGGGTTTATTACAGACACTGTCAGAAAGTATGAGGACTCACTGGTGGATGCTGAAGCATACCTGTGCGGCCCGCCGCCTATGCTGGATGCGGCAGTAAAAGTATTAATGATGAAGGGAATCAGCCAGGAACGGGTACTGTTTGACAAGTTCTAATTCTTCTTCTTCACAGGTTAGTCAAAGTTATGCTGACGATAGAAATAGCCCAAAAATAACCTGGTGGTGAGAAAAAGATGAAAAGGAGTCTGAAAATTGCACTATTATTAGTTCCTGCGTCAATGCTGTCCTACGTGTTCGTGGTTATTTCAGCGGCATTGGTATCACAGCTGTTCTACTCGGTAGTTAAAATGGTTTCTGCCAGGTGATAACACGGGCAGCTAAACAGAAACACTGACGCAGGTAAGCGCGGCAAACTGGCGGCTTGTCAACGCTGTACAGCAGAATGCTGTGCAGGAAAATAAGGTAGGTTTTCCAGCCGGATATCGGTCTGATTCCGGCTGGAATTTACAAAGCCTTTATAGTGAAATACAGCACTATAAAAATGACAGTTAAGGGGGGATGAGAAAGGGGAGGGAGAGTCACAACTTCGAGTCAAGTGTATTAATTGAGGCAAGGTTTGTAAAAAGGAGGATATAGAGTGAAACTTAGAAAGATATTACTGGCAGCGGTAGTTTTGACTGCACTCTTGCTGGCAGCAGGCTGCGGTAAAAAAGCAGAACAACCACCTGTTGCACAACCTATTACGGCACCGGTGACAAATCCGAGCATAAACATCGAGCCTCTGATTGCGGAATGGCTCGCTTCCGACCACAGCAACATCCAGCTGTACCCTGCGGGCCGCGATACCTGTGTGACGTGCCATGACGGTGGAGCCTTTGCAGGCAAGCTTACGCAGCAGGATCAATTACACCGGGAGTTCAACGTTGCTCTTGACTGCCGGGCCTGCCACTCTGGCTATGGCCTGGAGATTCAGAAATCGGGTGTGGTCAACCTTCCCAACCAGCAAAACTTCAAGGCGGGCAAAGGCGCACTGTGCCTGTCCTGCCATAATGAGCGAGGGGTTCCAAATATTAACGACGCACGGCGCGCTTCACCGCACGGTGGCAGCCAGGGAGGCATCTTCAGCGGCAGCGGCGGTATTCGCACTGATGGCTTCAGCTACATAAGCTCGCCACATACAGGCATTGGCGATACCTGCATTGCCTGCCATATGACTAAAACCCCCGAGGGGCTGCCTTCGCATACTTTCCGCGTTGATAGTGCCGAAGACTCCTGCAGCAAGTGTCACTCGGGCCTCACAGACGTGAATAGGAAAGCACTTGGAGACTACGACGGAGATGGTACGGCCAAGGGGTTCCAGGACGAAGTGAAGGGCCTGCTGAAGATCCTGGAAGCAGCTATTGTGGAAGCGCTGGAGGGGGGCTCATTCGCTACCGGCGGCGGACAGGTTCAGTTTAAAGATGCTAAAGGCGAGCTAATCGCTCCTGCCGACATCTCCAACGAAATCTACCAGGCCGGCTACAACCACGTATTGGTCAAGTACGACGGCAGCTACGGGATTCATAACCCACATTATGTTGTACAGCTCCTGCAACAGTCATATAAGGCGCTTACCGGCAAAGATGTGCCGGGCGCCACACTCAAGTAAAGACAGAGACCCGCCCCACTAAACTGCGTCGCGCTTCTATTCAAAGCTCATTTATGCTAAACTTTTTAAAACTTTAAAGGGGGAAATGAAGTGCCTTATCAGGACGTCCCGAAAATGGTGGTTAAGCGGCTTCCTTTGTACCTGCGTGTTCTTGACAACTTAATTAAGTTTGATGTGGAGGTTGTTTCTTCAGGCGGATTGAGTGAGATAACCGGTTTTAGCGCAGAACAAATCCGTAAGGATTTAGCGTACTTTGGTGCATTTGGCACAAGAGGATGCGGTTACAACACAGAATTCTTGCGCAACCGGATTTTAAAAATTATCGGACTCAACGAGCAGACAAAAATAATAATTGCAGGGATTGGGCACTTGGGGCAAGCAATTAGCCGCTATAATATTGACAAGAACCCTTATATTAAAATTGTGGGCCTGTTTGACAGCGATTCTGCAGTTATCGGCAAAAAAATTGCAGACATTACAGTGAGTCATATCAATGTGATGGCAGAGTTTGTGCGTGAAAATGCTGTTAAAGTCGCCATTATTACAGTGCCCGCGGACAATGCCCAGGAAGTGGCTGATGAGTTGGTAGAAGGAGGCGTAAAAGCTATCCTCAACATGGCGCCAATAAGGCTTAAAGTGCCGGAATCTGTACACCTGCATAATGCTGACCTGACGGTAGAAGTCCACAGCCTGATCTATTACAGTTCAGACGAGGCACAGCGTGAAATGAATGAGCGGGAAATAGCAAACGACAGATAAATACTTTGCACTGTCTCCCGCACACGAATGCTAAACAACGAAATAAGCGGCCTGCTGTATCAGAAGCAGGCCGCTTTTTTCTTTGGGAGAAAAAAATAAGACAGAGGAACCGTCCCCCTGTCTTTTAATTGAAAAAATATTTTTTCTATTAGAAGGAGTTTTGATAAAAAAGCAGAATTTGAATTATGGGCCAACTAGTGAAAACAGGTTCCACAGACTGGAACTACTGGATAAGTGTGTTTTGAGAGGGGCGTTTTTTGTTTGGACGACAATAAGGCGTGGTGGGAGACCGAGATAATTAATGTCAGGCCGGACTCCATTGAGTTTAGAGGCTATAAAATCCAGGACCTCATCGGCAGTGTGACTTATCCTGAGATGCTTTTGCTGCTGTTAAAAGGCGAGCTGCCCGGAAAATACCAGGCGAGGCTGCTGGAAGGCGTTTTGGTGGCGGGCTGCGACCACGGGCCAAATGCTCCTTCTGTGGCGGCGGCGCGTATGGCGGCTACCTGCGGGATTTCCTTTAATTCCTGCATTGCCACAGGCATTAATGTATTGGGGGATATTCACGGCGGCGCCGGCGAACAGTCCATGGAAATTTTTTATCAGCTCTCCGGGCAGCTGGCAGACGATGAAAGCAATTTGCCCGAGCTGGCGGATGCTCTCTGCCGGGAATTTAAAGCAGAGGGTAAAAAGCTGCCTGGTTTTGGCCACCGCTTTCACAAAATCGACCCCAGGGCTGCCGCACTTGACCGCCTGGCACAGGAGGCAAAAGAAAAAGGCGAGATAGAGGGGAAATATTTCAGGATTGCCCATGCCCTACATAAAGCACTGCGCCGCGTGTTGGGCATTGAGCTGGCTATAAATATTGACGGTATTTCTGCAGCGGCGCTTTGCGAGCTGGGGCTGCCTGCCAAAGTTTTTAAGGGCGTTTTTTCGCTTTCACGGGGGATGGGTTTAGTGGCCCACGCCCTGGAGGAATATATGCAGGGCTCACGCTTAAAAGGCCCCTGTCCTAAAAACGATGAAACCCTGGTCAAGTACACCGGAGTTGGGGAGAGGGAATTCCCTTCTTCATAGAACATAAGCTTAACGCTGAAATAAATAGCAGAGGTGATTTAGTTTGAGCGTAAAAAAAATAGAGGTTAAAGGGCGCATAATCGGGGGCGCAAAGCCAAATATCTGTGTTCCGCTGGTCGGGAGGAACCTGGCTGATTTACTGGCGGAAGCAGAGGCAGTGGCCGGGTTGAAGCCGGATATTATTGAATGGCGTGCAGATTTTTTCGATGAAGTCAAAAATGCCGGTAAAGTTACAGAGGCTCTTGAAAAGCTGAGAGGAATTATCCCGGATTACCCTGTTATTTTTACCTGCAGGGACCATACAGAGGGCGGCTTCGCAGAGATTGAGAGTATGGCCAGGATTGCATTGCTGGGGGAAGTGGTCAGGACAAAGAAGGTTGATATTGTCGACGTGGAGCTTGACTCCGGCTGGAGAGTGACAAACGAGGTAATAACAGAAGCCAGGCGCAACGGGGTATATGTTATTCTATCAAATCACGATTTTAAGAAAACTCCCGAAAAGGAGCAGATAATCGGGACTTTGCTGAGGCAGCAGGAAGCAGGCGCCGATATAGCAAAGGTGGCTGTAATGCCTAACCAGCCGCAGGATGTGCTGAATTTGCTGGAGGCCACCCTGTTTTTCAGTGAAAATCACGCCAGAATACCTGTTGTATCCATGTCCATGTCCGGCTTGGGGGTAATCAGCAGGATAGCGGGCTCAATATTTGGTTCAGCAATTACTTTTGCCGCGGGCAAAGCAGCGTCGGCTCCGGGCCAGATTCCTGTTGCGAAGCTGAGAGGCGCCATTGAAGTACTGCTGGATTCCATGTAGCTGATCCACCTTCTTATGAAAGGGGCTAAAATGTGAAAAAGCTTGTCTCACATCAGATAGTTGCTTATCTTGAGGATAACCAGGTTGAGTATGTCTTCGGGTTGTGCGGGCATACGGTGATTGCCATGCTTGATGCTCTTGAAAAGAGCAACCTGAAATTTATTTCGGTCAGGCATGAGCAGATCGCGGCCCATGCCGCTGACGGCTATGCCAGGGTGAGCGGGAAACCCGGAGTGCTTATGACTCACCTGGGGCCGGGATTAACCAATGCCACCACCGGTGTGGCCAATGCCTCACTGGACTCAGTCCCCCTTGTTGTCATTGCCGGTGATGTACCGAGTTTCTATTATGGCAAGCACCCTCATCAGGAAGTCAACATGCATGCTGATGCTTCACAGTTTGAGATTTACAAGCCGTTTGTCAAAAGGGCGTGGAGGGTGGAACGTCCGGAGCTGATACCGGAGATACTCGATAAGGCATTCAGCCTGGCGGTATCAGGGCGGCCCGGGCCGGTGCTGATTTCCGTGCCCATGGATATGTTCTCACGGGAAATGGATACATGCCATTTTGAGAAAAGAAAAGCCGGCAGCCGGTTAGTGCATAAACCGTCGCTTGACAGTGAGGTTGCAGAAAACATCGTCAGGATGCTGATCGCTGCCGAGAATCCCCTTTTCTATGTAGGAGGAGGCATTATAACAGCTGATGCCACGGCAGAGCTCACACAGCTGGCCGACTTTCTCGATATCCCGGTTACCAGGACTCTGATGGGGCAGGGCGCCATTTCTGATTTGCATCCACTTGCTGTGGGCATGACAGGTTTTTGGGGCACTGAACTGACCAATCAGATTACAAAAGACGCTGATGCTATTTTGGGAGTGGGCACCCGTTTTTCAGAAGCGGATTGCAGTTCCTGGTATGAGGGAGTAACTTTTAACATCCCGCCCACAAAGCTGATTCATATCGATATCGACCCGGCGGAAATCGGCCGCAACTTTCCTGTGGAAATTGGCGCTGTAGCTGATGCCAGGGCTGCTCTTGGAGCTCTCCTGGCGGCAGCCAAAAGGTTAAAGCCCGAAGGCATGGACAGGGTGGAGCTGCGAAAAAGAATTGCCGATTTTAAAAAGGCTTTTAAAGAGTCAAACTCCGAGGTGGAGACAAGCGGGCAGTTCCCCATGACGCCGCAAAGGATTCTGGCAGATGTGCGGGAAGTCCTGCCGCAGGACGGCATTATCCTCACAGATGTGGGCTGGAATAAAAACGGGGTTGGCCAGCAGTTTCCGGTAACAATGCCCAAAACAATCATTCATCCCGGCGGCCTGGCAACAATGGGTTTTGGCCCCTCAGCGGTGCTGGGGGCAAAACTGGCCGCGCCCGACAAGAAAGTGATCACCCTGGTAGGCGACGGCGGTTTTGGGACGCAGCCGTCGGTGATGGCCACTGCCGCAGAAAATAATATCCCTGTGGTCTGGGTGGTGATGAATAATTATGCTTTCGGCACCATCGCCGGACTTGAATACAGCCACTACAGCACCCACTTTGGCACCCTTTTTAAGCGGGACGGGAAGCCCTATAACCCTGAATGGGCTGACGTGGCCAAAGCTTACGGCATAAAGGCCAAAAAGATTGGCAGTGCTGCTGAATTTAAGGAAGCTTTCAGGGAAGCGCTGGAGTCCGGTGAACCTTACCTACTCGATGTCCCCATGGAGAATATTCCTGTTCCCACCGATGGAATCTGGAATATCAATGACATTTATACGCCAAAGGATAACGTTTGCGAAGGGAGATTGATAAAGCAGGAGAAAAACCAAAGTTAAGAAAGAAGGAGAGAAAGTTATGAAGACGCTGATTTTAAAGCCGTTCAAAGATGCAGAAGAGATTTGGCTTGGGCTTGAAGAACCTGAGAAAAAAATGGTGCGCAAAGTATTTCGGTTAGTTACCAAGGATCTTGTGAACTCAACGCATTTTTGTGCCGGACTGACCATTTTTGAGCCGGGCGAAGCCAGTTCCATGCATAACCATCCCGGTTCGGAAGAGATCGACTTTATTGTCAAAGGCAGCGGCATTCTGGTGGCCGACGGGGAAGAAAGGCCATTTGAGGAGCATGACTTCATGTTTGTGCCAGATGGGCTCTTTCACCAGCACAAAAACACCGGCAATGAACCGCTGTGGCTGATTTGGATTTACTCTCCGCAGGGGGAACTCCCCAAAAACTAGCATTAGCGGGTTTTTTCGCAGGCGGCAATTCACAGGGGGGGTTAAAACGAAATAGCATTTTGCCATTTTGTTTTCTCAAGTCTACAAAAAAATGGAGGTAATAAAGTGAAAGGTAAAAAGGCATTTAAATTGGTAAGCACCCTGTTGGCAATGGTTTTGGTTGTCGGTTTAATCTCCGGATGCTCGACTAAAAAAGAAGACCCAAAAGCCCCAGCTCCGACTTTCCCGACAAAAGATTTAAGCGGTTATATCATGTGGGGAGCCGGCGGCGCCACTGATAATGTGGCAAGGAGCCTGACTCCTTATGTTGAGAAGCATCTTGGCAAGACAATTGTCCTGCAGAACATGACAGGTGCAACCGGCGCCGTGGCTACTCAGCATGTGTTTGACCAGAAAGCTGATGGTTACACGCTTCTTTATGGTGCGGAGAACCCCCAGCTGTATGGTGTACTTGATATCTCCAAACTGGATTACAAGGATTTTGAGCCGATTAATATTATTGCCAGGGGCGTTGCCATCGTAGTAGTCCCTGCTGACTCAAAATGGAACACAATTCAGGAAGTAATTGCCGACGCAAAACAGCGCCCCGGCGACATCCAAATGGGTTCAACCGGACCCGGTGGACTGCCCTTTGTTGTTGCTTCGCTGCTTAAGACTGTGAGCGGTGTGGAGTTTAACATGGTTCCCTTTGATGGGGAAGGCCCTTCAATGACAGCTATGTTGGGCGGCCACGTCGACATCACCATTGCCGGCTTAACAGCAGCACG